>NZ_JACOIJ010000022.1 GCF_014692495.1 Sphingobacterium litopenaei
GGTTATTTTGTTTGTTCAATAGGTGAAGCATCTCCTGATACTATTCGTGAGTATATTCTCAATCAGGGTTAGTCGCTTACATCCCACAGGCTAAAGACCTGTGGGGTTTACGCTCCGTTTTATAAAACCTTGAATCTTCGAAAATTAATGATAAAAAACAGGAATTTATAAATACTAACGAGTTATATGAAGTAACCGTATATTTAGTCGAAGATTTACTTAAAATAAGTATATCAGAAATAGAATTCACTTTCAAAAATAGTTAATTAATTTATTTTTTGTTGAACTATATCTTCTGCTTTGCAGAATTTGAAATCTACAGCTATAATATAGAGCCTCAAGTCAGTAGCTCGATTGTTCTGAACATGGTATTGTTAAATATTCTGCATTCCAAATTACCATTTTGAGGCATTTGAATTTTCCATTAACAGCAGGTAACATAAAATTATCATTGGAAAATAATTAATAAAAAATATACTAATTCACTCTATCCTTACAAAATTGAGATCGTATAATTTAAATCCTTGCTGATTAATTACAAATTTTCATTCTGCTTTTCTGATTCGCCTACAATATTTCTTATAACACCAGGATTGCTGTTTTTCTTTTTCATTTTAAGGTTTAAAAACTCCACCATTACAGAAAAACCCATTGCAAAATATATGTAACCTTTAGATATATGTTGATCGAAACCTTCTGCTAATAAAGAAACTCCTATAAGCAATAAAAAAGATAATGCTAGCATCTTCACTGTAGGATGTTCGTTTACAAATTTTGATACAGTAGAGGCCGAAATCATCATTACACCAACTGCGATTATAACTGCTGCAATCATAACTTCTATTTGGTCAGCCATTCCAACAGCAGTGATTACAGAATCTAAAGAAAATACAATGTCTAATATTAAAATTTGAATAATTGTACTTACAAAAGAATGAACTTTAACTTTTCCTTCTTCTTCAACCACACCTTCAATCTTGTGATGGATTTCTACAGTAGATTTATAAATTAAAAACAAGCCTCCAATAAGTAAAATCAGATCACGACCAGAAATAGCTAATTTATCCATCCACTCTAAATCATTAACTCCGATGAATTCCCCTATATTAAATAGTGGAGACGTTAAACCCATTACCCAACTTAATGAAAACAAAAGCAACACACGTGTAAACATAGCTAAAAACAGACCTAATTGCTGAGCTTTCTTTTGTTGATGTGCAGGTAGTTTTCCTGCTAAAATAGAAATGAAAACAATATTATCTATACCTAAAACAATTTCTAGCATTGTTAAAGTTAATAAAGCAATTAATGCGTCTGGTTGTAAGAAAACACTAAAATCCATAAAATTATTATCTGAAGAAGTTCTATTTATTTCACTAAGTTAATTAAAACTAAAATATATTTTTAATATAATTACTATTACCCTCTTGTATAGTAGTAAAAGTGCAACACTTTGCGCTAGGTTGAACGGTGATCATAATTATAATATTTTATTTACTTTCTTTAAATCTGTCAATTAAAAAAATCTTATAATGAACAAGACAATTGCAATTTTGTTTTCAAAAATAAAAACAGTTCGAATAAGAAGTGGTAGATGAACAAAATTTATTTTACTAGCAACCAATTGCTTCTGCAACCGAAAAATAATATCAAAACACACCAATGATTCAAAAACAGATGTAAATGGAAGTTTAACTTAGATATTCCAGTAAGCACCTATTGGCTCAAAGTAGAAATGCGAGGGTGTAAACCGAACTGTGTCTAAAAATAAGTATTTATTTATTGACGACAGTTCAATTTACACCCTACAGAGTTCCGTTTACACCCTCTAATTATTGTAAGCAATCATAAAAGTCAATAACTTTAACTATTATGATTGCTTAATCTAATGATATTTATCTATGATATGCTATCATTAATTGAATCCCAAAGATCAAGTCTTTTTTTAAGTGCTTGTTTTGAAACTATTTGGATTTCTTCCCATTTTTGAGCATCATCTTGTGCTAACTCTTCAATCATTTTCAATGCCAATGGTCCATGTTCATCACCATCCAATTCTATATGTCTTTGGAAATAGTAAATAAACTTCGCTAAATCAGATTCGGGGAAGTTTATTTGAATTTCCTTTAATATAGATGAGAACATATGAGGGATCAAGTCTTCTCTTCCAAAAGTAAAGGCAGCTGCTATTTTGTGAGGCTCTTTTGTTTCAATTATTTGGAAGGTGAACTTTAGAAACTCTTTAATCCTAATATCTATATCTAAATTTTCAATACTTTGGAATATATCATTTGATTTTTTAACATTAGTCAAAAAATCCTTAATATAGCTTGTATTAGATCCCATAGATTCCATAGAATCCATGTACATTTCAAAATGGCTTAATCTTCTGCCATCTATAAATGTATCTGATTCCTCTGCCAAAACAATCTCATTAATCAAATAACGAGTGTTTGGATATTCAGATGCAAACCAAGGAATAGTGACACAAGTGAGTTCAATTTGTAATGCTTTTAGAAGAGACATGAAATCCCAAACCGCAAAAACATGTACTTGTGTGAATTTTTGTAAATGTTCTAATGTTTTAATCTTGCTATAAAGTGGATGATTATTTAGTAAATCTTTTTCTTCCTCAATAAAAGCCTGTATGTTCTCAAATTCTTTCATTTAACAAAGTTAACCTATAGACGTCGATATTATAGATAGCTTACTAAGTAAGATAAAGATTTTTAAAGGATATGAAATATATATGACACATTAATAGGTTTATTTAATGAGTAATTCGGAATTACCGATTTCACTTGCTAATAGAAATAGCATTCTCATAAGGGAAATTACCGCTACAATTAATAGTTTTGATTCTACTGAATTGAAGCAGTTTTTTTGCTTTTAGACCAGAATATTATAAATATCCCTATTATTTGATTTTCTGGATAGAATGGTGATGTTGACCCACTATAGTCACATTTTGACGAAGATCTTCATTTAGATAAGATTTATCGGTATATGGATAAGATTTACAACAGTCAACAGGAATCTATTCAAAAAATCAGTGTTGAACACACTAGAAAGATATTAGGCGGAAAAATCGGATTGATGTTCTATGATGTAACCACACTTTATTTTGAGTCAGATTATGGCGATGGATTTAGGGAGCCCGGCTTTTCCAAAGATGGCAAACATAGTCAGCCTCAAATAGTTTTAGGTCTTCTGGTAAGTGATAATGGATACCCATTGTCTTATTCGATGTTTAACGGCACGCAATATGAAGGTCACACGATGATTCCGATTGTGGAAGATTTTATAACCCGCTTTAATCTCAAAGATTTGTATTGGTCGCTGATTCTGGATTGATTAACAAAAGAAACATTGATTTTTTAAATACTCAGGGATATAAATACCTCATAGGAGCACGCATAAAAAATGTCAGTAAACCAGAAAGAGACTGGCTATTATCACTAACTAAAATGGAAGGCGACTTCAAGAAAATAGTAGAAAAGCAAAGCGCCTGTACTTCATAGGACGGATACAAAAGGACCACTCTCTAGCCCTTTGTAGTCCCCCCCATGTTCCCAGTGCAGTAGTTTGATATGGGTACGGTTTCGATTCAAGAAAACAAACACTTCACCGCTGGTCGGCTGACGCTGCATCACCGAAATGATAAGGCCACAAAGTCCATCAAATCATTTCCGCATGTCGCAATGCCAATCGTAAAGATAAAAACGATGAGAAGATCCTAATGAAAACATGCTGCTAAAATCGGATAAGTTGAGATATCAGGGAAAGATCATCTGATACTTTAAGTCTGATGCCGGAGGGATAAATAATCTCTACCTCATTACTCTTTAAGGTAGGTGCCGAAGTCATTTCAATAAAGCCTCTACTGTCAGACTCTTGTTCACTGACTTTGGAAACCCAGTATCCTAAGGTCACCACATTAATACAATGCAGTTTGCAAAAAGCTTTTTGCGTTAGACCGCTCGTTTTCCAATCAACAACCAGCGACAGCATTCTTTCTCTTTTTTCATGTGAACTCATGAAGCAAAGTTCAAAAATATAACCCGCTTATGAAATATGTATTTGGTCGGGCGAATACTTTCACACCGTAACAACTGTATAACCTGAGTAGTTATCATTAATCAAAAGTTAACAATTACTTAATATAATATTTGTTTGAAGAAAGTACTTTTGAGCAAACAACAAACTATGAAATTCAAATTATTATTAGCTGCAAGTATGTTAAGTCTGGGTGTTGTACATGCTCAGGATTTTGTAAAAGGTATTGTTTATGAGGATACCAACAAGAATGGCAAAAAGGAGAAGACCGAAACAGGCCTAATAAATGTATCTGTAAGTAATGGAATAGATGTGGTATTAACGAATGAACGGGGAGAGTATAAATTGCCTGTTGGTAAAGACAATATTATTTTTGTAATAAAGCCTACGAATTATTCTTTCCCTTTAAATGACAAAAATCTTCCTGAGTTTTACTACATACATAAACCAAATGGTTCTCCTAAATTAAAATATTCAACGGTTAGTCCTACTGGAGAGATTCCAAAATCATTGGATTTTCCATTATATGCACAACAAGAAGATATAAAGTTTAAAGCCTTAATATTTGGTGATCCGCAAGCGTATAATATGGATGAAATTGCTTATTTCAAAAAAGGAATAATAGAGGATATCAATGCAGATGGTACTATCAAGTTTGGCATTAGCTTAGGTGATTTAGTAGGTGATGATTTAGAACTGCATAAACCTTATCAGGACGCAATTCAACATATTGGAAAACCTTGGTATAATGTAATGGGTAATCATGACATGAATTATGATGTTAAAGTGGATTCATTATCTGATGAGACATTTGAATATAACTTTGGACCTAATAACTATGCGTTTCATTATGGAAATGCATATTTTATTGTGTTAGATAATATTTTATATCCGAATCCAAACACAGGAAAGGGATATTTAGGTGGATTTAGAAAAGATCAATTGGATTTCGTGGAAAACAGTTTAAAATACGTACCAAAAGACAAATTAATAATATTAAATTATCACATTCCGTTAGGAAATATAAATTCAGATTCGTTTAGACATAGTGATAGAGATAGATTGTTCAAGATTTTAGCCCCATTTAAACATACTCTTTCAATGTCTGCACATACCCACTGGCAGGAACAAATTTTCTATGGTCTGCAAGACGGATGGAAACAACAAGGTGTTCATCATGAATATAATGTGGGTACGACCTCAGGAGACTGGTATTCAGGAACTCGCAATGAGTATGGCATTCCGAGTTCTACAATGCGAGATGGTACGCCTAAAGGCTATGCCATTCTAACTATAGATAACAATTCGTATTCATTTGAATATAAAGTTGCTGGTAAACCAAAAAATTATCAAATGAATATTATTGTTCCTAGTGTATTGAGTGAAAAATACGCTCGTCTTTATAAAATTTCAGTCAATTTTTTTATGGGTAAGAAAGGTGATAAGGTGCAATACAGATTCGGCAATGATCAATGGCAAAATATGACGTATGTAGAACAACCTGATCCAGCGTATCAATATGAATTATTAAAATTTGATACCGCAGAAAAATTTATAGAAGGAAGACGTCCATCAAATGCTGTGAATTCAACCCATTTATGGGAAGCTAAATTTCCCAATAAGTTGCCAGTAGGAAAGCATGATTTGCAGGTGAAAGCTATCGATATGTATGGTAAATTACACACGCAAACAGTGGCTATCGAAATTGTAAAATAATTAGCAATTCAATTACAGACTTAAGAGGGTGGGGATTAACTCATCCTTTTTAGTTTTATGTTCCCAAGGGAACTTATAACTAACTGTGTATGTAAGTCAAAAAATATAGCTCCGCCGAAGAGGTTAATTCTATCAACAAATTTAAGGTGCAGCCGTTGTATTATCAAGCCTATACTACCAAGGATTACGAATTGGCTTAGCCCATTTATTGCTTATATTTTGTAGTGCTAGATAAATTAACTTTAAAAAGGATAGATCCGAAGTAATTCTCCCTGTTTTAGTAATTACTCTAATTTGACCATGGATCGTTTCAATTGCATTAACGGTGTAAATAGCTCTTCTTATTTACAAATTATACTCAAAGTAGGTAGATAAATTATCAACCCACCACTTACCGCTAATAGAACCCTGTTACCCATTTTCCTCAAATTCTATAAGCTCTTGATAACTCTATTCCTAAAGTATTACTGCTTCTAGGGCTTCGAGAAAAATTTTAAACCATATAATCGACCAGTTTATCTTACACTCCGCGCTATTTTAGATCACATTGCACCCAGACCCAAAATTTAACTCCTTAATCTTCTGATAAGTGTACGCCTAATAATTATTTTACACCGTCGTAATAAAGCAGAGGTATTTTACACAGCAAGTCTGTGAATACTCCACCTACCCTTAACCTTGAAGTGCTTGCAATCAAGGAAAATAAATGGATAAAGCGTCTCAAATGGCCTATTTCGTTACTCAATCATCGCAGGAATGACATTATCAGAGATAAGTGACCGCTATAGCTGCCATTTCCATAGCATACATCTCTCTAATATAGATCTTGATATTACGTGTACTCATGCCTTGAGCATACATATAGATAACATTATCTGCCACTTCCTGGTTAACAATATGTTGACCTTTTGTTACTGTTTTGGCTCGAAACTATTATTACAATTTCGACCACTTTCAAGCTCAAAACTTCCCGATTGTAAACTTCTAACAGTTATATTAGTTTTACCATTCTTTACGAGTAAACTTACCTGAAGCCTTTTTCTTAAAAAAGATGATTTTCTAACTCATCTTCTAACATTGATTCTAATAAATGCGTTAACATAGCGCCCCATTTGTCTCCCCATCTATTTGCTTTGGTAAAAGCCTTTTCAACGTTTCCTTTGAATCTATCAAAATAAAATTTCTCGCCATTGATTATACTGTGTTTAGAAATAAGTCTTTATCGCTAGACACAATTTCGTCTTCCCCATCCAATTATACAACAACGTTAATTTTATAAACACCCTTCGAATTGATAATATTATATTAATCTCCATTTAATATCTTATTGATTTCCTATTTCTATTCTTGCATCAACAAAAGCACATTAAATTAATCTATAATTCTATGAATCACTACCTATTAAAGGCCTGCTTTATCAGCACCTTAATAAGTTTTGCAAGTTGTAAAAATGAAAGTTCTCTTTCTTCATCTACAGAGTATGATCCCACAAAGGATGTTGTTTTAACATCTTTTTACCCACTGGAGGGAGGAGCAAGAGACAAAATTCTTTTAGATGGCGAAAACTTTGGGACAAACCCCTCAAAAATTAAAGTCTATTTTAATAAAACACAAGCTAAAGTTATATCAAGTAGTGGAGAGCGCATATATGCACTAGTGCCAAGATTGCCAGGGGAAAATCCTACCATATCTGTTGTAGTAGGAGCCGATTCTGTAGTTTATAAAAATAATTTTACTTATCGCACTCAAGCATTAGTAAGTACCGTTACTGGTAACGGAGTGAAAACTTTTACACCGGGCACATTGTCAGAAGCTACTGTGTATGGCAAATATTTAGAATTAGATCGCGAAGGTAACATTTTCATGTCGTGGCGTGATGGTAACACAGCAGGAAGTTCTACAGCCACTTTTGGAGTTGCGCGAATCAATGAGTCCCAGAATATTGTCACTCCGCTAATTCAAGCTACCGCTGATACACGTGTTTTGTATGCAAATGGGCTTACAGTTGACCGCTCAACAGGCATTCTTACTGCAGCGCACGAGTCAGTTCAAGAGGTGATGTTTACCTTTGACCCAAAGGAAGCTTGGTACCCTCGCCAACGTAACATGAAATATTCTACCAGTGACTATGCTTCGATTGTAGTAGGTGATAGATATAAAAATTTTATCACATTTTCACCTTGGGATGGAAATTTATATACAAGATATAGAGATGGTAAAGTTGCTCGTATCAATCCTCAAACACTGGAAGCCAAAATTATCCATCAAGGCCCCTATGGTTCGCAATACGGTCAAGCTATTAATCCCGCCAAACCTTGGGAATTATATATCACTCTGCACTCAAATGCTAGTCCAGTAGAATTCAGACAGGGCATAATGGTGTTAGACCTTAGAGATCCTAATGGAACAGGCGGATTTAAAAGATTAAATGCTCCGGGCGGCTCAGCCTTTAAAGATGGTCCTATTGAGGACGCATTGTTCAATTATCCAAAAGATATAAAGTTTGATAACGATGGAAATATGTTTGTTGCTGATTATGGCAACCACTGTATTCGTATGGTCTCTCCCGAAGGTGTAGTAACTACAGTGGCCGGACAACCAGGTAAATCTGGCTACAAAGACGGAGGACCAACTGAATCTTTGTTTAATGAACCTTGGGGAGTCGCTGTAAATGAACTTGGACACATATACATTGCTGATTGGTCCAATGCTAGAATCCGAAAATTAGTTATAGAATAATTAACCTCTTATTATTAAAATGAAAATTTCTCAATTTATAGTCTTGTTGTTAATCATCGTATACACGATACCCACATTTGCTCAGCAAGGAAAAGAATTATCCATAGCAGGAACTATTGTAGACATAAACAAGAATCCATTGCCTAATGTATCAATCTACGTAAAAGATAAACCATCCATAGGATCCTCTACAGATGATAAAGGAAGATTCAATCTAAAAGTACTTTACGGAGACAAAATAGTATTTAGCTATGTAGGTTTTGAAACAGTAGAACACTTAAGTATTAATGATAAAGATGATTTGTTGATTACTCTAATTCAAGACAATTCATCAATTGATGAAGTCGTTGTTGTAGGCTTAGGGAATGTTCAAAGAAAAATAAGTTCAGTAGGTGCAATTTCTACAGTAGATCCAAAAGACTTGCAATCACCTGCACCCTCTATAACAAATCTATTAGGAGGACGTGCAGCTGGTGTTATCTCCATGCAAGCAAGCGGGGAACCTGGCAAAAATATCGCTGAATTTTGGGTACGTGGCATTGGCACTTTCGGTGCTAATAATAGCGCATTAGTATTAATTGATGGTTTAGAGGGGAATTTAAATACAATTGATCCTGCAGACATCGAAAGTTTCTCCATTTTGAAAGACGCATCTGCAACAGCTGTATACGGTGTTCGCGGTGCTAACGGGGTTGTTTTAGTAACAACTAAAAGAGGTTTGGTAGATCGTATCCAATTAACTGCTAGAGTGAATACTACATTATCTACTCTAAATAGGTTACCCAAATATGTAGATGCTTATAATTATGCATTGTTAGCAAACGAGGCTAGTGTAATTAGAGGAAATACTCCAATTTACAACCAAGTGGAGTTGGGGATTATAAAAGATGGATTAGATCCTGATTTATATCCGAATGTAAATTGGCAGGATGAAATATTAAATAAAAACTTTTGGTCTAATAGCTACTATGTAAGTGGTAGAGGTGGCAGTGAGGTCGCACGTTATTTTTTAAGTTTGGGAGGAAAAAGTCAAACTGCTGCTTATAAAGTAGATAAGAATTCTCCTTATAGTTCAAATGTTGGGTTCAATTCATACAGTTACCGAATTAATTTGGACGTTAATCTTACCAAATCGACAAAAGTTTTCTTAGGTTCAGATGGCTTTTTATCAATCTTGACACAACCAGGGATTGCCAATACGGATTATATCTGGGGAGCACAGTCTAGCTTAACACCTTTGACTATACCTACTCAATTTACCAATGGATTATTACCTGGGCGAGGTAAATCAGATCAATCCTCTCCGTATGTAATGATCAATAGAACAGGCAAAGCTGCTGATGAAGAATATAGAGGTAAAACCACACTATCGTTAAACCAAGATCTATCGTCAGTATTAGATGGTTTGAAATTTCGAGTTCAAGGAGCCTATGACATTTATAGTTACTTTAATGAGCGTCGACGGGTACAACCTGCATTATATAATGGTATTGGTAGAGCAGCGGATGGCTCATTAATCACCATTCTTACTGTACCTGAGGAAAAGGCTAGTTATAAAAAAGAAACAAGACAATTCCGAAAATATTTCTTAGAAACAGTAATTAATTATGATAAGGTGTTTAATAATGATCACCGAACATCCGCATTAATATACTATTATTTAAGTGACTCAAAAGATACGAAAGACGCCATATCAAATCTTGAATCCATTCCTTTACGCTACCAAGGTGTGTCAAGTCGTGTCACTTATGGGTATAAAGATACTTATTTATTAGATGTAAACTTTGGATACACAGGATCTGAAAACTTTCAACCAGGGCGTCAATACGGATTTTTCCCATCAGTAGCATTAGGCTGGGTACCATCAAGTTATAGATTTGTGCAGGAGTCCGCACCATGGTTAAATTATTTTAAAATAAGAGCATCATATGGATCTGTTGGTAATGACCGTATTTCCAACACAAGATTCCCTTACTTGACAAAAGTAAACCAGGGAACCACGCAATTGAATTCTGATAATGATCTTTGGGGAATAGGAGGAGTAGAGACAATAGGCGAAACACGTATAGGCGCTGACAATTTGGCTTGGGAACGAGCAATTAAATCAAACATTGGTTTTGAAGGAAAAATATTCAACAATAAATTAGATTTTGTATTTGACATTTTCAAAGATGAACGTAATGGAATATTTCAACAACGTGTGCAAGTGCCTGACTATGTAGGAGTTCTAAATAACCCATTTGCAAATGTTGGACGTATGCAAAGTTCAGGGATGGATGGAAATATATCATATAAAGGAAATATAACAAAGGATATAAATTTCACCTTACGCGGTAACTTTACTTACGCTAAAAATATGGTTAAGAATTGGGAGCAAGCTTACCTAGAATACCCCTACTTAGAGTACAATAATTTTCCGCACAAATCAATCCGCGGCTTGCAAGCCTTAGGTTTATTCAAAGACCAAGATGATATTAATTATAGCCCTCAGCAAACATTTGGAGCTGTAATGCCTGGTGATATCAAATACAAAGATATCAATGGAGATGGAATCATTGACAATTTAGATAAAGTACCCTTAGCACAAAATGATGAAATTCCATTGATTATGTATGGATTTGGAGGTCAAGTTAGTTACAAAAAGATTTCTTTAGGCGTTCTATTTAAAGGAACGGGAAGTAGTCCATTCTTTTATGGAGGAATTGGATATAGACCATTTTATGAAGGAGCAATAGGTAACGTCTTAGATATCGTTGCGGACCCGTCGAATCGTTGGATTCCGAAGGAATACGCTATATTAAATGGTATTGACCCTAACCTATCAGAGAATCCTAATGCGAAATTTCCTCGTTTATCCTATGGAGGGAGCACAAACAATAATCAGACATCAACATTTTGGCAAAGTGATGCAAAGTATATACGACTACAAGAAGTAACAATAAATTACAACTTAAATCCTTCTTTCTTGAGAAAAGCAGGCATAAAGTCTATGGATCTACAGTTTGTTGGTAACAACTTATATACTTGGGATACTGTAAAAATATTTGACCCAGAACAAGCAAGATTCAATGGCCGTAAATACCCAATACCTTCCACGTATTCGGTTCAAATATATATTAATTTTTAAGTGAGAAAGAACAAATCAAGTAAATGAAAAATTCAGTTTTAAAAAGAATAGTGGGAGTATCAGTATTCATAATTGCTTTATCTACCACATCGTGTAAAGATTATTTAAATATAGATAGTTATTTTGATGATGAATTTAAGATAGACTCTGCATTCAGCAGCACACGAAATATGGAAGCATATATGTGGGGCGCCGCAGCTATGTTTAAAGATGAATCACAAACTATCCGCAACAATTTCACGCCAGGCCCTATGGCTACTGACGAAGGCTTTAATGGCTTAACAAACGCAAATGGTACTGGAAACATATACCACGGGATGGATTTTGCAACAGGACGTATCACACCAGATTTTTATGGGGAAGGTGCTACCAACTTAAATCAATGGGGAAATTATTACAAAATAATTAGAAAGTGTAATATGATTTTGCAAAATTTAGATGTGCCCGAAGACTTGAACAATGCAAATAGGGCAAGAATTGAAGGCTACACTAAATTTATTAGAGCATATGCATATTATTATCTTTTGTTAGATTATGGTCCTCCGATCTTATTAGGAGATGAATTGGTTAACACTAATGAGGAGTTAGCATATTACGACAGAGAACGCGCTACGTTTGATGAAGCGATGGAATACATCTGTAATGAATTTGAATCAGCCGCATTATTAATGCCTGATGAAGTAGGAATTTTAGATTTTGGCAAGCCTACACGTGGCGCGGCGTATGCTTTAATTGCTAGGTTGAGATTAATACATGCAAGTCCATTATATAACGGAGGCGCAGTTGCAAATTCGTATTTTGGATCATGGATACGTAAATCAGATGGAGTACATTATGTTTCCCAAAAGATTGATGAAAAGAGATGGGCTATTGCCGCTGCTGCTGCTAAACGGGTAATGGACATGGGCAAGTACCGACTATACACGGTACAGGCAGATGATCAAACAGCCAAGTTGCCACAAGGCATAACATCAGACCCTAACTTTTACAACACATTTCCAAATGGCGCTGGAGGGATAGATGCTTTCCGTTCCTACTCAGACATTTTTACTGGAGAGGCTTACCCAGCGATAAATCCCGAGTTTATATGGGCTAGAAACACGCAATACTTAAATACTACTATTAACCAAGGTGCGTTTCCTCCTTCTTTGGGCGGATGGGGTAGATTCTGTGTAACACAGAAGGTGGTTGACGCCTACCTAATGGACGATGGTCGTACTAAGGAAGAGGCTTCTTCTGACGGGTATTATTCTGAAAAAGGTTTTACTACACAAGCTAAACGTTTTTCAGGATATCCATTAAATTCAGGCATCTATAATATGTATGCTAATCGAGAAATGCGCTTTTATGCTTCCGTGGGCTTTAATGGTGCTGTTTGGCAAAATTTAAGTGTAGTTTCGAAAACAAATCATACCGCAGACTACTTCTTTCAAGGCGCTGATGGTCGTGGAGGCGTTACCGCTTCCTCTCCTAATTATCCTATTACAGGTTATGTAATTAAAAAATACAACCATCCTATG
Organism: Sphingobacterium litopenaei; assembly: GCF_014692495.1. Taxonomy (GTDB): domain Bacteria; phylum Bacteroidota; class Bacteroidia; order Sphingobacteriales; family Sphingobacteriaceae; genus Sphingobacterium; species Sphingobacterium litopenaei. The sequence continues at coordinate 13,159 of NZ_JACOIJ010000022.1, forward strand.
GATGCTTTAACTGGAACAGGAGCACGTAGAATTGATAAGGCTTATTCAATAATTCGCTATGCAGAAATTTTATTAATTTACGCAGAAGCATTAAATAATCTAAAAGCAAGCCATACTGTGACCATAGGCAACCAAGACTATGTCATATATCGGGATGAAGAAGAGATAAAAAAATCATTTAATCAAGTTCGTTATCGAGCAGGTCTCCCAGGACTTTCACACGCTCAATTAAATAATGCGGATTTAGTGCAGAAGCTAATCGAAAGAGAAAGAATGGTAGAACTCTTATGGGAAAATCTTCGTTATTATGATGTCAGAAGATGGGGCATTTATGAAGAGACAGAAAGGGAGCCTATGAGCGGTATGAATCCTGATGGAGCTACCGCAGAAACTTACTATCGTCGGGTAATTCCCGGTTCGTCATCCTTCTTAAAGCGAGAAGTAAGTAAAAGATTAGTATGGCTTCCTATTCCAAGAGCAGAATTACGAAGATTGCCTTCGGTATCACAAAACCCTGGTTACTAAATGTTAAACTGTAATAAAAATAATATGAAAAGTAGACTTATAGCATTATTTATCTTACAATATTTTTTAATTTCATGTAATGATAATGATGTCTTTGAACAGGAAATGTATAAAAATGTAGTTGCCTTAATAAGTAGTTCATATCATAATAATTTTGAAGAAGTTGTTCCTTTAAATGATGAAGAAGTGACTGGATATATCACAGCCTCAGTGGGCGGATCATATGCTCCAGACCGAGATCTGACTGTTAATCTTATTGAAGATAATACACTATTCGATAAATACAACTGGTCTTTATATGATGCTGACACTAAATTATATGCTAAATTATTAACAAAAGCAAGCTACAACATTCCTGAAGCTAAAATTGTTATAAAAGCAGGTGAACGTACGGGCCGTGCATTAGTTAAATTACGTCCTGATGGATTATCTCCTGATTCCACATATTTCATTAGTTTAAAAGCTTTACCTGAAGAGGGCGTAGAAATAAATCCCAATAAAAGTAATGTACTATACAAAGTAATGATTTATAATCAATATGCCTCTCAGGCGAAAAATTCTTTCTATAGTATGACAGGATTACAAGATGGAGCAATAACAGCAGGCAGTAAAAAATTATTTCCTATTTCTAAAAATAGTGTTCGTGTTACTGCTGGTATAGAATCTTTTGCTAGTAATGAGCAAAGTATAGCAAAAACATCAATGATACTGGAAGTTGGTCCAGATAATAAAGTTACTATAAAGCCTTATAAAAACCTCGTGGTGCATCAAATAGATAATGATTCTCGTTATCCTAATAAGTTTACAATCGAAGAATCTTATGGTCGAAAATTCAACGTTTTTACTTTATGTTATGATTACCAAATTGGAAATATAACCAAACGTATGCATGAGGAATTAAGAATGGAAATAACTGAGTAATTTCTTCCATAAAAAGTCCATTAGGGAGTAACAAAGAAAGTGTTACTCCCTTTATCATACAACCAAATGCTCCTGATTTCAACATGATTTTTACCGAAAAATCTTGCTCCCGTCAGGAAATATAATCTGAGAATTACATTTTTATGATTCTAAAAGAATAGACTTCCCCATTTTTTAAAAATTTATATATGTAATGTTATATATTAAAATTTCACTAGAAAGGAATGGTTATTTTTTTAGAGGTTTATGTTTTTCTATTTTTGTGAACAACATGTTATGCAAATTATTCTTATTGAAGATGATAAACGAATTAGTGATTTTATTCTAAAAGGATTAGAAGAAAATACACATTTTGTAACCCTATATAAATCTGCAGAAGATTTCTTAAATCATTACCTACAATTATCTTTTGATTTAATTATTTGCGACATTATGCTTCCTGGTATTGATGGTATGCAATTAGTTCAAACCATTCGTTATAAAAAAATATACACTCCAGTATTGATGTTAACGGCTTTAAATTCTGTACAAGATAAAGTCTCTGCTTTAGATTTTGGAGCTGATGATTATATGACGAAACCCTTTCATTTTGATGAATTGCTATCGCGAATAAATGCTTTGACTCGTAGACATCAGTATACACAAAAAGAAGAAAGATCCAATACGTTTGCAATTGGAGATATGCTGGTCGATTTGAATCAGTATACTGTGAAAATTGCAGGAGAAGAAGTTATTTTATCGCCGCGTGAATTCAAGCTTTTAAATTATTTAATCGAAAATAATAACAAGGCGGTTTCTCGAATTCAAATTTTAAATGCTGTTTGGGGTATAACTTTTGATAATCACACCAATGTTGTGGATGTTTATATATCTTATTTGAGAAATAAGATTGAGAAAAATCAAAAATATATTTACACTATTAAAGGAATTGGATATATGCTAAAGGCGGATTAAAATATGAAGTTAAGAGATCGTTTATCCATTTATTCTGTCTTAATATTCAGCGTTATAATTTTGACAGTTTCGTCCATAATTTATTTTTCCTTTTACTCTACTATGGAAAAAAAGGAAATAAAAGCACTCGAAAGTAAATCACTCTTGGCGGCTATTTATTATCTAGAACAAGATGAACTTTCTTCTTCCGAGTATGAGAATATTAAAAGCCAATTGTTAAAAACCATTTCTCGCAAAAATATTGCCGTTTACAACAATAACAGCGATAAGGTGAATGGTGAAATGACAAATGATATGAATATTTCTGAAGACTTTCTACAAGAGGTTAGAAAACATAATAATGGTATTTTTCACACGGAGGACTACTTTTACAAAGGAATTTTTTATACAGATAATCAAGGTGATTTTGTGGTTGTAGTTCGTGAATCTAAAGTAGTTTTTAACGATCAAATGAATTCGTTGCTCCAAATTTTACTTATTGCTTCCATAGTTGGTTTAGCCATCATCTACCTGTTGTCGCAATATTTAGGATTTATAGCTTATCAACCCATCACACATTTTATTTCTCAGATAAAAAACAGAAACGGAATCAATTTTAAAGAGCCGATTGTTCTAGAACATTCTTATACTGAAATTAAAGAATTATCGACGACTTATAACCGTTTCATTAATCAAATTTCAGAAACATTTTCGGTACAAAAGAATTTCATAGACTATGTTTCTCACGAATTACGTACGCCGATTACCGCTTTAATGGGCACTTTGGAAGTTACAAAACAAAAGGATAGAACCACTGAGGAATATCAAGAAGCGTTGCAACAATTACAGCAATATACGATAGATCTACAAGAAGCAATCGATCAAATGATGTTGCTTTCAGGGGCGAAAACCAATTTTGAATTATCGCCTATTCGTATTGATGAAGTGATTTGGGAATTGGTAGAAAACCAAATTGTCTATCATCAAGCAGATATTAAAGTAGATTTGGATGTGGAAAATGATCAACTATTGACGATCAACGGGAATAATCAATTACTTAATTTAGCCATAGGAAACCTCATTTCTAATGCGATTAAATATTCTAATAATCAGCAAATCCAGATACAATTTCTAACCATTCAAGAACGATTAATTCTTCAAATTATCGATACCGGAATTGGAATCAAAATTGACGAATTACCTCAAATTCGCCAAAATTTCTACCGTGGAAAAAACACATCTTCTTATCAAGGTAAAGGAATTGGACTATCTATTGCGGATATTATTTTCAAAATTCATCGTATTGAATTAGAGATATTATCCAATCAGCCCAAAGGAACCATTATGCGATTAACATTTTAAGTAATTCTAATCAAATTCTAATCTAACTCAAAAATCTCTTTAATGTTTGATTCCTAGTTTTGAGATTTCAAATTTCTAGAAATGAAACATCTTTTATTTCCTATTGCGTTAATCTGTGCTGCGCCTACTATACAGGCACAAACCACCACATTAACCGATCTCGAAAATCAGTTTATACAAAGCAATTCGCAGCTCCTTGCTTCAAAATTTAACATTGATAAGGCCCAAGCCGAAATCATACAGGAGAAATTATGGCCAAATCCTACGCTTTCAATTTCTGAAGTTAACCTTTGGAAAACGTACAATATTGAAAAGCAACCTTATCTGTTTGGTAAGTATGGGCAAAATCAACAAATATCTGTTGATTTGGAGCAGATGATTGAAACTGCTGGCAAACGTAAAAAACGTGTAGCGTTAAAACAATTAGACCAAAAATCAGCAACTTTTGAGTATGAAGAATTGCTCCGTGAATTGCGAAAAGAGTTAAGATTAACCTATTATGATCTACAACGCATTCAGCAAGAAGTTAAGCACTTGAATGTAATTGTTGAATTGTACACGCAAATGTATGCTCAATATCAACGTCAATCTGAGCTGAAGAATGTGTCTACGGCTGATTTTTACCGTATTCAAACGGAATTAATTGGTTTGCAAAAACAGCAAATTGAAATAGAAAATGAACAATTTGAAGCGTTAAGCAAACTTCGAATTTTGACGCATAATCACAGTTTAGATGTTACACAAATCAAATTTGAAACATCCGCAAACATCAAATCCCAAATATTACCGATCAATCTTGTTGAAATTGCCAAACAACAGAATATTGGATTGAAACGTCAATTAAATGAAAAAGCAAAAGCGCAACAACTATTGATTTTAGAAAAGGCAGAAAAGAAGCCGGATCTTACCGTACAAATGAATTACGATCGTGGTGGAAATATTATGAGTGATTTTATTGGTCTAGGGGTTAGTTTCGATTTACCTGTTTTTAACAGAAATAAAGGCAATATCAAAGCAGCTGAAATTGGTATTATACAAGAGCAATCCAATCAACTAACCGTGGAGAATAATCTTATTCAGTCCATTCATCAATTACGAAATCAATTGATTAGAATAGAAAAATCGCTTCAAAATTGGCCAGTTGATCACCTCAAAAATCAAAAACAAATGCTCGATAATTACAAAAAGCACTTCCAAAATAATCAAGTGACTTTATTGGAATTTATTGATTTTACTCAGGCTTATCGTGAAGCCAATCAAGCGTATTTCCAATTGCAACAGACTTATCAAAATACTTTCGAAGAATTACAATATATCGTAGGAAAAGATTTTTAATCGTATGAACAAATCTATATACATTTTAGCCGCATTATTGTTTGTTTTAAACAGTTGTGCCAACAAAGAAGAAAAAAAAACAGTTGAAGTAAATAAAAATGAAACCTTCTGTTTAAATGATCAATTGAAAAAGTCAACAACTATTTCTACAATTTCTGAACAACCTATTCACGAGCAGCTAACGCTTACAGGTAAGGTTGAATATAATGAGAATGATTTAGTAGCTCATAAAAGTTTACTACAAGGGGTCGTTAATAGTGTCAATTTCGAATTGGGCGATTATGTCCGTCAAGGGCAAGTATTAGCCGTTGTAAAATCTGCCGAAGTTCAGGGGATAACACAAGAACGTCGTTATTACCAAAATCAGATTGATTTATTACGCAAACAAATACAATCAAAAAATGAATTATTAAAAGATGGTATGAGTTCACAACCTGAGGTTTTAGCATTAGAGCATGAACTACAAGCAGCTCAAATTGAATGGGATAAAATCAATTCAACTTTAAAAATGTATCGTGCAATAGGTGACGAGCAGTTCCAAATTTTGGCGCCTAAAAACGGATACATTGTTCAGAAAAATATCAGTTCTGGTCAATCTATATCTAATGATGCAGACGAAGCTTTGTTTTCAATTTCTAACTTAAAACAAGTGTGGGTAATGGTGAATATTTACGCGAGTAATTTAAAATACATTAAACAAGGCGATCACGTAAAAGTAAAAACGGTAGCGTTTCCTGACAGAATGTATGCGGGTAAAATTGATAAAATATATAACATATTCGATGATAACGAACACGTTATTAAAGCCCGAGTAGTATTAGAAAATCAAGATTTAAACCTAATGCCTGGTTTAAGTGCGGATATCATCATCGACAAAAAAAATGTGATTGGGACTGCTTTTGCAATTCCTAATTCAGCCAAAGTATTTGAGAATAATAAAGAATATGTTGTCGTTTATAAAGACGATTGCTCAATGGAAGTTCGAAAAATTACGGCTATCGCATCCAATGCTGAATATACGTATGTAGAAGAAAAATTTGCAAAGAACGAGAAGGTTATCAGTTCGAATGCTTTGCTTTTAGTGGAAGAATTAAACAAATAATCCGATGCAGAAGTTAGTACAAGCAGTCGTAACCTTCTCGTTGCGCAATACCACATTTGTTATTTTCGCTACTTTAGCATTGCTTTTTGGTGGAATTTTCTCCTTAAAAAAGACACCTATTGAAGCATTTCCGGATGTAACCAATACCCGTGCACGTATTATTACACAATGGACTGGTCGTAGTGCAGAAGAAATGGAAAAGTTAGTGACTTTACCTGTTTCTAAAGTGATGAATAGTATTCCGCATAAATCCAATATTCGTTCGATTTCATTATTTGGATTATCCGTCGTAACAGTACAATTTGAAGACGGAATTGATGATTTTTATGCGCAACAATATGTGTCTAACAAATTAAACGGTGTCGATTTACCACAAGGAGCCGACGCATCGATCGAACCGCCCTCGGGGGCTACTGGGGAAATTTTCCGTTATGTTATTAAAAGTGACTTGCCAATTAAAGAAGTCACCGCCATTCAAGATTGGGTGATCGAACGTGAATTGCTTTCTGTACCAGGTGTAGCGGATGTGGTGAGCTTTGGTGGTGAAGAAAAAATCTATGAGATAAAAATCAATCCAACTGAACTAAAGAATTACGATTTATCACCATTGGATGTATACGAAGCCGTTTCTAAATCCAATGTAAATGTAGGTGGAGATGTTATTCAACAAGGAGATCAAGCGTATGTAGTACGTGGCGTGGGTTTGCTGGATAAAATTGAAGACATCGGTAATATTACGGTCAAACTGAATGGTTCTACACCCATTTTAATTAAGAATGTTGCTGAAGTAATTGTTTCAAGTAAACCACGTTTAGGACAGGTCGGCTACAATGAACATGATGATTTGGTCGAAGGTATTGTGATTATGCTTCGTGGTCAAAATCCATCAGAAGTTATTGGCAACTTGAAACAAAAAATTGAAGAGCTTAACGAACGTACTTTACCAGATAATGTCAAAATAGAAACGGTAGTCGATCGTACCAAATTGGTCGACAATACAGTGAAAACGGTCGCAAAGAATATGGTTGAAGGTATATTATTGGTATCACTAATTGTATTTATTTTCTTGTACAATTGGAAGTCAACCTTCATCGTTGCATCGGTAATTCCATTGGCTTTTTTATTTGCCATTATTATGCTCAAAATTCAAGGTTTACCAGCGAATTTAATTTCAATGGGAGCTTTAGATTTTGGATTATTACTCGAAGGGACGCTCGTGATTGTAGAAACGGTTTTTGTCGCTTTAGCCACCATGCAGCACAAAGTTGGGTCGGAGCGTTTTGCAAAAATGAGCAAAATGGGCGTGATTAAGAAAAGTGCGGGAAGTGTAGCATCTTATATCTTCTTTGCATTAATAATTCTTATTGTAGCCTTATTACCCATTTTCTCTTTCCAAAAAGTAGAAGGAAAAATGTTTACACCATTAGCTTTTACATTGGGTTATGCTTTGTTAGGTTCGCTAATCTTGAGTTTAACATATGTTCCAGCAATGTGTAAATTGTTATTCACTAAAAATATCGAAGAAAAAGAGAATTTCATTTCAAAATTTTGTATCAATTCAATTTACAAATTATTCAATATCTCATTCAAAGCCAAAACTTTAACAACAGCTGTATTTGTTGGACTCTTGGCGATTTGTTCAGTGAAATTTATGAATTACGGTTCGGAGTTTTTACCACAATTGAATGAGGGATCAATTTACGTGCGTGCCACTTTACCCAATAGTATCAATCTGAAAGAATCAACTCGATTAACCAAAGATATGAAAACACTGCTATTGAAAGATACTGAGGAAATAGACTTTATCTTAACGCAAACAGGAAGGCCAAACGATGGTACCGATCCAACAGGGTTTTTTAATATCGAATTTAATATCCAGCTAAAAGACGAATCCGATTGGACGCGTACTATTTCGAAAGATGAAATCATCCAAGATATGCGTAATAAATTGGCTAATTATCCAGGAATTACCTTTGGATTCTCACAACCTATTCAGGATAATGTCGAAGAATATGTGGCGGGGGTAAAAAGTTCTTTGGTAATTAAAATTTTTGGTGACGATTTATACGATTTAGAAAATTATGCTAATAAAGTATCTACATCCATTGGAAAAGTAAAAGGTATTACCGACATTAATGTATACAAAAATATTGGTTTACCTGAATTGAAAATTCAATTACACGATACCAAAATGGCACGTTATGGTATCAGTACGGCCGATGTTCAAGCCGTAATTGAAATGACAATTGGAGGTCAAGCAGCTACTAAATTCTATGAGAATGATCGACAGTTTGATGTAATTCTACGTTTCGAGAAAGAATACCGTGACTCTCCTGAAAAGATTGGTAATATTCTAATTCCAACAAGTAACGGACAAAATGTACCGCTACAAGAAATAGCAACGATTGGCTACAAAACAGGTCCTGCTTTTATTTACCGTGAAGGAAACAGCCGTTACATTGGTGTTGGTTTTAGTATAGATGGGCGTGATTTAGGTTCAACGATTTCGGAAGCAAAAGAAGTGGTAGCTAAAGAAGTGGAACTTCCAAAAGATAACTATATGGAATGGGCAGGTGAGTTCGAAAGTAAAGAACGTGCTTCAAAACAATTAATGACAGTAATTCCAATTTCTTTAGTCCTAATTCTGTTGTTATTGTATAGTAATTTCGGAAATATGAAAGATGCGGCATTGGCAGCAATCACAATTCCATTTGCTTTTATTGGAGGATTTCTATCCTTATGGATCACCAATACTATCTTTGGAATTTCCGCAGGAATTGGATTAATCATTTTGTTTGGAGTTAATACCATCAATGGGATTATCCTAATAGCTGTAATGAAAGATAATCTAAAAGAATATCCATTGATAAAAGCTATTAAATTAGGCGTGAAAGACCGTATCCGTTCCATCTTAATGATTGCTCTAATGGGCTCATTGGGTTTATTACCAGCAGCCTTATCTACTGGAATGGGTTCTGAAATCCAAAAACCGTTAGCCATTATGATTGTAGGTGGATTAATGATTTGCTTGGTTTTATCTTTTACGGTATTGCCTACAGTCTTTTATTACGCGTATCGCAAGAATAAGTTATAGTGACTTATAGGTTTTACCTAACTAACTTATTTTTTGGTATAACATAACACCACAAAAGTCAAGTACCATAAAAATTTATATATAATCTGTACAGTGTTTTCAGCAGTCCAAAAGGAATTGCTGAAAATTAACTGTTCCCACAAAGCTAAAGGCTTTTCGTCCCTTAGCTTGATGTGCTGACAATATACCGACTAAAGTTGGCTGGACTAGTCCTTGCCAATCTGCATAAACGTAAATATCTGTTTTATTAACCGACATATTATAATAATTCTAGATCTTGAAGCTTACGACCCAAAATATCATCTGATGCTAATTTTAAAACATCTTCTTGTAAACCTAAGACACGTAATACATTAAAATAGGCTCCCATAGCAACGCTCGGATTTCCCTTTTCTATAAGATACAATGTTGAACGAGCAATGCCGGCACGCTCTGCAACTTGTATCGCTGTCAGCTTTCGACGTTTTCGAGCAAGTTTTATATTTTCCCCCATTTGTTCTAAAAGTATCTGAAACTTTGGAAGAACAACCTGTTTTCGCATAATGTGATTGTTATTTCAAACAAAAATACAAACTATGGATGAAATAACATACATAAAAATGATACTGAATGACAAAATAAAATAAGAGCAAACTATTTACCTACACCTTATCTACAAACTTTATATATTTGCAAGATATTGTCATGGTTTAAGACGTCAAAAAAGTAGTTACATAGGAAGGTATTAAATAAAGAGTATGGTATGGAATATTCAAAAGTCATATGAAGCTAAAATTCTACCTATCCATACTTCTTAGACTGCTTCAGAACTCTTATTAGCTCAAATTTGTAATTTTAAATTATGATTAAATCTTTATCACAAGAGTTATTTGATGAGGGTTATAATGTGTTATTAAACCGTGAACCTTTGAAAATTGAAGGTAGTATTCAGGATTTTATAAAAAGTCAAGACGTTAAAGATCCATCAGTATATAAAATAGCTGATTTACTTAAACTAAGCAGAAAAGAACTAGAAATTCTCATTCTCAAATAAATAATAAAAACGTTTTTTATAAAAGAAACATTCTGTTCTTCAGAAATAAAAATCTCTTGCAGTAGCCAAATCGCAATTTATTTTTAATGTGAGTAGTATACTTCCTACACCCTTGCACTTATAACCTTAAAGCTATATTTAAGAAAAACATACTTTCTCTTTAATGAAATTATCCCTTTTATATTGTCTATAACGGAGGTCAATGGGCCAGTTGATTAGGTTTAATTTGCCAATTATATCGGAGGACGTTGGGACACTTTCAATTAAACTGCTTAAGTTGCTGTTGTATAACCATATGATCACAGCATAGCAGGACACCTCTAGCAATTACACGATTGAGACCGAATTTAGCGAATAATTATTTCAAATCATGTATTCATTTTCATTTATTATGAACAATTGTAATCGGTAATTCAGAATACACAATTTTTGGTAATTATGAGTGCAGCAGAAATGGCAAGAATGGTGCAGCGTTTTTGGCAATAAAGAGTGCAGCATAATTGGCAATAATAAATACATAGTTCATCTTTTGGAACATAGAGTTCCAAAAGAAAAAACAAGCTTTGTCATAGCAATAAGACAAAGTAATTATGAACTATTATTTAAATAAACTTATGACCTATCAGGAGGTTCACAAAATGTATCGAGAAGGTAATTCGATACGCAAAATTTCAGAACATTTAGGACTGAATTGACCCCAACAATATTTTCTTCTGCAGTAATATATTCGTGCAAAAATTTAATATTATATAGATAAAAATTACTCAACAAAAAGAATGGACCGGTAATTAATTAAATTTCATAAAATAGAAAAAGGCCCATAAATGGGCCTTTGCACACAACACTAATCTAACAACTATAAAACAAATGATTGTCAATACTTGCATTTTTATAAAGGTGTAAAACCTTTTTGACCATATTATAACTACCTGCAATAAAGGGTACTTTTTGATGACTACTCATAATAGGAATATCTAGAACAGGTCTCATTCCGTCTATAGCTAATCCTCCAGCCCTTTCAATAATAAGAGCTATTGGGTTACATTCATATATTAATCGCAACTTTCCATTTGGAAAAAGCGCCGTAGATGGATAAAGAAAAATACCACCATGAAACAATGTTCTATGAATATCGGCTACCATAGATCCAATATACCTAGACTTATAGGGGAGCATATTTTCTTGGTCATGATGTTTACAAAATTTCAGATACTCTTTTACCTGTCCAGGAAACTCATTTAAATTTCCTTCATTTACTGAATATGTATAACCCTCCTTGGATAATTTTATATTATCATGAGTTAAGACAAACTCTCCTAATTCAGAATTTAAAGTAAAACCAAAAACCTGTTTTCCATAGGTAAAAATAAACATTGTCACTGGTCCATATATTAAATAGCCACCGCAGCATTGATTACGTCCCGATTTTAATGACAAGCTGTTCTTTGACGCTGGTTTATCTTGAACATAAATTGAAAATATTGACCCAACGGATACATTCACATCAATGTTGGATGATCCGTCAAGTGGGTCAATACACACAGTAAAAATAGATTGGTTTGGAATTGGATCTAGCTCTAAAATCTCTTTATACTCTTCAGATATCAGGTAAGAGCATACCCTCCCATCTTTAAGAGTATTTAAAAAAATATCATGCGCCATAATGTCAAGCTGATGTTGCTTTTCGCCGTGGACATTTGTACTTGAATTAATAATAGATTTACTAAAAGCGTACTTCTTAATTTGAGCGTCTAATAACTTACCAGATATAGAAATATCAACAATTAATTTCGCTAATTCAGTACCCAGCTCACCACGGTTAACCTCTTGTCTTAGAAATTGATGTAAATTTTTAAATTTCATACTTTAGAAAGTAACCGTTTCTTGTGATACGCCTTGTTTTATTACTTCATTATCTCCTAAAAGCGGTCTTTGGATAGAGCTAGTGCTTAACCAACATGCAAATCCGAGTACCTGCATTGAATAGCCATATTCATTATCGTACCATACATATAGGGTAAGTGTGTGACCATCATGAGAAATATGCGTTGCACAACCATCCACAATACCTGAAGGAGAAAGACCTACGATATCCGAGGATACAAGATCCTCATCAAAAGATAAATCTATTTGTTTATGTTTGGAGGGTGTGGCGGCTGAACGCATTATCAAGCTGTGCACCTCTGACACAGTAGTCTTTTTATTTAATTCAAGTATCAAAATTGCTAGCGACCCATTGGATACCGGTACCCGAATTGCATTTGACGTTAATTTATCTTTTAGTACAGGAATTATTTTCGAAACTGCAGCACCTGCCCCCGTTTCAGTGATGACCATATTTAGTGCAGCAGCACGCCCCCTTCTATTTTTTGCATGCATATTATCCACTAAATTTTGATCATTAGTATAAGCATGTATGGTTTCTATATGCCCCTTTATAATGCCAAATTCTTGTTGAATTAGATTAAGTACAGGGCTTATTGCATTGGTTGTACATGAAGCCGTAGAATATATAGGAGATAGAGTATCAGTGGCTATATTATGGTTAATGCCAAACACAATATTAGGAATATCCTTGCCCGGCGCAGTAAGAATTACACTTTCAATCCCTAATCTCAAATGCATCGAAAGTGATTTAAGATCTCTGAACTGACCGGTATTATCAACCAAAATGGCATCTTTAATATCAAGCATGCTATAATCAATCTCCTGTGGATCATTAGCATTAATAAAACGGATTGGTTTACCATTCACTATTATACTATGGGATTGCTCATCAATATCTATAACCCCTCGGAATGATCCATGAATAGAATCCTTTTGCAATAATGAAGCACGCTTCTTGAGATACTTTATATCTATAGGATCTCGGGTTACCACGGCACGTAAATTAAGTTTAATTTTAAGGGCGGGATCTGTACATAACTCTCGAGCAAGTAATCTACCTATACGTCCAAAGCCATATAAAATAACATCTTTAGCCTCTTTATTATTATTTAGATGCAAGTACCATAATTTTGAAATAAGAGATTCTTTTGTAATAGCCTGCTCTTTAGGGAAACTTTCTTTAAGTTCACCGATATCAATTACCCCGGGTAGTTCAGGCAGTTGAATCAAATCCTTCAGTATATCTAGTATAGCATTTAAGTTATAACTCTTTGCAGGATAAATTGGATCTCTATGAAAATTTAGAAGAAAATCGATCTTTTCATTCACGAGACTATAACCATGATATAGACAAAGTACATTACGGTCTTTCCATAACATATTGGCTAAAAGATTTACTGTTAAACATTCTTGCTGTTGATTCTTATACTGAATCATACTAGTAGATAAATTGCTAGTCATTATAATTGAGTTAATGATGCAAAGCTATCTCAATAGTCTTAATTACAAAACCAATATTTAATGATTTAATAATTTTTAACAGTCATATTTTTGAATATTACAATTATTTGAATACATAAGAATGTTTTATTATGATTTTGATAATTTAACAGTTTTATAATCTACAATTATTTATCTATTAATTAGATGGGCTATCTAATTATTATACTCAATATTTAAGAACCATACTTAATTAAAAGAATTTCACCGAAAATCCTATTGAATAATTCTTCTATAAGTTTATTTTCCACCTCCTGCTCCCCAGCAGCACTGATTTTTAATCAACCCTCTATATTAAATCATATTTTATTTCGCACACAAAAAAAATCACAACACGCTGAATAACAGGTTTTTAACACAAGACAAAACTTAAAGTGAAATATAATTATTCACCCATACACACTGTTAATAAAAGGTTATAATTTATTGATTTGATAAAAATTAAAAAATATGCTTTTAGAGATTCATTTATAAATCGACTTATGAAATATATAAAGAAAATAAACAGTTTTTCCATTTAATCAGCTTTAGCTCTAATTAATTAATTCCAGAGGCCTATTTCATAATGTATAATAAAACAACATTTAAGCTATCAGCATTACAGCTCAAGCTTTACAATACAGAAAATCATTGCGAGAATGATTTGAATAAGTTCTTTGACAGACAGGAACGAAGCATTATCCTTAAATAAAAAGGAAATTTTGTGAAAGTGAGAATAGGATTTCTATTCAATATACTGAAAGCACATTGGCAGGTAAATACCCGGTCCGTAGGGACTGACGTGAGTAGTTCCGACACTTATATTATAAATAGAGTTAAGTCCTATTACAAAGGAATCTAACTGATATTCAATCAACAAAAGCTCATTTAAAGCATTACTCAATAGAGCTTTAACGAGTAATCTTCTGCGGGAGATTTATTAAACAAATCTCAAGATCAGGAGCTTCCCCATTGATAAACAAATATGTTTTACTTACAAACAATTATAAAATGTCAACTTATGTTAATATTGATGAATTCCAAAATATTCGGATTTCAGATTTCCTTGCCGCCTTAGGACATTATCCTGTAAAGAAATCCGGTAAAGAACTATTTTATCACAGCATGCTTCGTCAGACCACTCGCTCTACTCCATCTTTCAGTGTATGGGATGAAGGAGGCAAATGGATAGATAGAGGCGGGGCCAACCACTCGGGCATATATGGAGGGGGAATAATTCAACTAGCACTTGCCTACTGGCCTGAACTTTCATTTAAAGAAGTTTTGCTTGAAATGCGAAAAACACTGAATATGCAATCCACCGATTCATACAAGAGTGCTCAAAATTTACATTCAATTTCCTCAAAGTCAACAGAGTATGCATTTGACCTAGTTAAAACAAAACCGCTAGGCACAAACTTTTTGCTTACCAAATACTTAGAATCAAGAGGAATCTTTGATGTTGCCCAAGGACATCTCCTGGAAGTGTATTACAAGAACCATTTAAATAAAGATTCACAAACCAGTTATTATGCAGTAGGTTGGCAAAATGAACATAAGAATTATGAGTTTAGTACTATTAAAGGTTTTAAAAGTAGTATAGGAGCAAAAGGAATATCTATTGTTCCTGGATCAGATAAAGACCATGCTGCAGTTTTTGAAGGCTACATGGATTATTTAAGCTGGCTAAAACACACAAACCATAACACTATCTCTCCTACAATTTATGTACTTAATTCTATTGCGCAGTTAAATAAAACTATAGACAGATTTAAATGCTTTAAACGAATAGATCTTTTTCTGGACAATGATAAGGCAGGAAGACAGGCCACAACACATATATTAAATGCACTTGCTCAGGCTAGGGACCACTCCCGAGAATACAAAGGATACAAAGACTATAATGAAATGCTAGTGGACAAGCTTGGATGTAAATATCATTCCTTTAATAATTATTTAAAGCGATAAAACCCTTTTACAATGAATTATAAAAAGCCTTTAAATACTAAAAATAAAACTGAGCAAAAACGGCGTTATTATCTTTCCCTAACGCAATCTGAGTTCTCTAAGTTTGTAACGCTATCTAAGAGCTTAGGAATGAGTAAATCTAAGATTGTTAGATTAATGCTGATTGAAAACTCTGATATTATGCTTTATAATACGGTAGAGCTTATAAAAACTTTGGATTTTCTTGGTTGTCAAATTGCCCAAATTAGAAGTGCACTAGAACCTGTGATACACAAATATTTTACCCATCAAGGACAATATGATAATACAAATAATATAAGTAGCTCAGTTCCCATAGCAAGTATTGAGGAATATTTAAAGACACTAAGCCGTATTGAAGAAAGCTTTCGTGGACTATTAAAATTAACCAAGAAGATGAAATGAGAGTGAAAATATTTAATAGTCAGCAATCATTTAAGGGTGTTTTATATAACATATCTAAAGTTAGTAGCGACAGAGCTGAATTAATGTGCGCAGAAAATTTTCATGCTCTTGGTATTCTTAGAATTATAAAGCCAGAAGATTATATGGATTATTTAATGAGTATATCAATATCTAGTTATATGAAAAAGCCACAATTACATACTGCAATTTCGTGTAAGGAGGAAATAAAAAATAAATGGGAGCTTACTGATATTGCAAAAAAGTGGCTAGATAGAATGGGCTACGGTAAGCAGCCCTACCTTATTTTTTTTCACTACGATACCAAAGTTAATCATGTCCACATAGTCTCTTCTCGTGTAGCACGTGAAGGTAAGGCCATTGATAACAGTTTTGAAGGTATACGCAGCTATTCAGTCTTGAATCAAATTTTAGGCATAGACACTCCAAAGCAAGCTGAACAAGATATAATTAAGGCCTTGAGTTATAAATTCTCTTCCCGCATGGAATTTATTATGATGCTCTATTCAATGGGATATGTCTGTGATATAAAAGATGGATATTTAAAGCTTATACGTCACGGGAGAGTACAGTCCGAAATTTCCCTTAGTAAAATTTATGCTAAAATAACTCCCAATGATCAATCTTCAAAACGAGTACAGCAACTTAAAGAGATTTTTTTACAGGGTCTAAAAAAGTATGATACAGCAATACTAACAAAACACTATTTAAGTTATCAAAAATTTTCTTCTTACCCCATTTGTTGCACTTCAGAATTTATTTTACAGCTTAAAAAAGACTATAATATTGATCTGATCTTTCATGGCAGAAGCCGGCAGTTACCTACTCATTATTGTATAATTGATCATTGTAGTAAATCTATTTTTGAAGGTAGCGATATATGTTCCATTGAGGAGTTTATTAGGCCTGTTAAGAACAATAATTTTGCTGAAAATCTAACACACTCAGCTTCCATAAACATTCTAAAGGCTGATATAGATAATGAATTTAAAGAATCTACAGGAATATCAATTGGAGATTTTAATATTGAAATCCTTGAAGAATATGATCCAGGGAGATTAAATAAAAGAAGGAAATATAAAACTACCTCGCAGTAAATTAAACCCTGATTATGATTATTCTATTTGCAAATATTAAAGGAGGAGTTGGAAAAAGCACCTTAACACTTGCCTTGGCAAATTATCTATCGCAAGAACATAGAAGATGGGTTAGTATAGTAGATTTAGATTTCAAACAGTCTTTAGTAAACATGCAGAAGAATACGCAAATACTTCAGACACCGGCTTTATACAGTATTTACTCTTGCGAGCAAGCCGAAAGCATGAATCTACTTTCGCAAATTAAAGAGCACCCAAATAAAATTGTGCTTGTTGATACACC
The DNA here is from genome assembly GCF_014692495.1 of Sphingobacterium litopenaei. Taxonomy (GTDB): domain Bacteria; phylum Bacteroidota; class Bacteroidia; order Sphingobacteriales; family Sphingobacteriaceae; genus Sphingobacterium; species Sphingobacterium litopenaei. The sequence goes on from NZ_JACOIJ010000022.1 coordinate 30,619, forward strand.
TAGCAATATTCAGGAAAGTACTCTTAAAAACTATTTTTCATTAGCCGATCTTATTATATGTCCTTTTTGCTATGATCAATATACTACCCATGCTACATTGCTATTTAGTTTAGTTATATCCAAAATTAATCCTAGAGTACCTATATGTTATATTCCTAATAGAATTAAATCTGGTCCTATTATAGATGCAAAAGCTGAAATAGAAAAGGCTTTAGCAAACTTTGGTACCATTACTTCTATTATCAATGATAGAATAGACTTTCAAAAGCTAACAAATATTCACACTCCCACGACCCTTTTAAGCCTGATAATGCCCGTGTTCGATAGTCTGTATCATCAGTATCTATACAAATAATTATTTCTAACATTTATTATTAATTCTTAACTATGAACTGGTTTAACTTTTTATTAAGCCTTGCAATAGGCTACGCCATTTATTATGTTCTAAACATTCTCTACGACTTATACTTAAGTTCCCCCAAACCAACTAGCCAAAGCGACTCGCATGAGATAATAATCCCTAGACCTGCCACTCCAGTAAAAGTCTCCTTAGCTAGTAGCGAAATTAAAGTATCCTCTAAGATTCCTAGCGATCAGTATCCGGCAGATCAATCATCCACGGTTCTTAAGTCTGCTCAACTTGAATCAACAGGGGGAGTAAGTATGAATGAACTTTTCTCACTTATGCAGAGCCAAGTTATAGAGTACACCAAGGCTATCCCCTATTAACCCCAGCTGTTATGCAAAAATCAACTTGTTTTATTTTATTCTACCTCATTATTTCCCTTAACGTAAAAACGCTTAACGCACAACCTGGAATAAATGAATTTTATAGCCTTACAAATGAGGTGAACCGCTATTATTTCAACTTTTCGGATCTCGCGCTAGCTATCGGAGCCATTTGTGGACTAATTGGAGGATTACGCATTTACAACAATTGGCAGCTGGGCAAAGATCGCATAGATACGCAGATCTCAGGATGGTTTATGTCCTGTCTATTTCTAACCATACTTAGCTCTGTACTCAAAGGGCTATTTCATTAATTAACTAACACAACAACTAACTAAACAACATCATGAAACAACAACATTTTAAAAAACTATTTTCAGCATCCCTAATAGCCATTTTTTCGGTAAACCTTTTATATGGCCAAGGCGGAACTGTGGGAATTAATGCTGCAACATCCTCACTAAAAGGGTATGTAGACCCCATCTCTACTTTAATTTTAGCCATAGGTGCTGTTGTAGGACTTATTGGGGGAATCCGCGTATATATCAAATGGAATAGCGGGGATCAGGATATAAACAAAGAGTTAATGAGCTGGGGAGGTTCCTGCTTATTTCTTGTATTAGTGAGTGTGGTAATAAAAGCTTTTTTTGGCGTATGACACCTAAAAGTTATCCTATATACAAGGGGCTCCAAAAGCCCCTTACTTATAAAGGTTTTAAAGGTAAATACATTTATTGGGCTTTAGGTTCTTTAATCTTAGGATTATTAGTGGGGGCAGTAGCGGCCGCATTAACAAACATGATTATTGCGGGACTTAGCGCGCTTGCTTCTATGGGTAGCTGTATTGCTTTTATTCTTTATAAACAAAATAAAGGGCTTTACAACAGGAATATCTATTCCGGCATTTTTGTCCATCAAACTAAATTATCAATATACTATGAGAAAAGAAAACAAGAACCTATTTGACATACCCTATGTTGGAATAGACCATTACCAGGGTATGGATATTCTTTACAACGTTCATGGTGATTATTCGGCAATATTGAATATTAGTAATCCAGTAATGCAATACTCTGCAGATAGGGAACTTTATGTACAGTATCATCAGGTTTTATTAAATGTTGTTAAGATACTGGGCGAGGGTCATATCCTGCAAAAGCAAGATATCTTTATTCGCAAAGAGTATAAATCCACACAAAAACAAGAATTTCTAGAGCAGAAATATCAAGAGCATTTCTCAGGCAGACAGTATACTGAAATACAAACCTATTTAACTATCTCAAGACAGGTTAAAAAAGGGGCCTTCTACTCCTATGATTCCACACAGCTTTCAGCTTTTGTTGTTAACATTCAGAAAATCTATGACTTATTTCTTCAGGCAGGTCTTAAGCCAAGAATACTGAAAAAAGCCGAAATAGATGGTTATGTTAAAAAGATTATGTCGATGAATTTTAAAGACGAACATATTTATTTAGATAACATTCGACCTCAAAACTCTGAATTAATAATGGGGAGTAAAGCAGTAAGGGCCATCACGTTAATAAACACGGAAAGTATAGATCTTCCAGAAATGGTTAGCCCCTATAGCATACGAAATGATGCTGGAGCTCAGAATTTCCCTATTGATAATTTCTTCTTTCTATATAATGTGCCCGACTACCAGCTCATTGTTTACAATCAATTAATCGAAATACCCGCTCAAAGGCAGCTTGTAAGCAAATTGGAAGTGAAAAGAAATAGGCACGCCGGAATTCCAGATCCTGCAAACACTTTATGTGTGGAAGATATAGACCGTCTTCTAGTAGATGTTGCACGTGAAAACCAACTTTTGGTCCATACCCATTGCTGCATTTTGATAGCTACGGATTCCAGAAATATTGATAAGGCAACCAATTATATAGAATCTGCGCTGTTTCAACAAGGCATCATAGCCTCACGCAATGCTTTTAATCAACTAGAACTCTTTCGTGCTGCTCTTCCGGCAAATGCAATAGAGCTTAAAAAATTCGATTGGTTTCTTACAACCTGCGAAGCTGCTCTATGCTTATTTTTCAAAGAGCGCTTACTTACAGATGAACCATCTGACTTTTTACTTTATTTTACCGATAGGCAGGGTATACCCGTAGCGATTGATCCATCGGACTTACCTATGCAAAGTGGAAGGATAAAAAATCGCAACCGTTTTGTTTTAGGCTCCTCTGGTACAGGGAAAAGTTATGCTATCAATGCTATTGTGCAGCAATATTTACAATATAATATGGATGTTGTAATTGTTGATGTTGGGCATTCCTACTCAGGGTTGTGCAGCACATACAATGGTAAATACATAACATATAGTGATCACAAACCTATAACTATGAATCCCTTTGCTATCACAAAAGAAGAATATAATATTGAAAAAAAGGATTTTTTAATAACCCTAATATGTCTTCTATGGAAAGGATCTGAGGGTGAAACAACTACCTTAGAGCGTGATGTAATTGCAAAAACAATTTCAGACTACTATATAATCTATTTCTCTAATAACCAAGTAAAGGAAGTTTCAGAACTGAATTTTAACAGCTTTTATACATTTGCTAAGAACCACATACCTCAGGTTATGAAAGAGGAAAACATACCCTTTGATGTGGATGAATTCTGTTTTGTATTAAAGAAGTTTTATAAGAGAGGTGAATATGAGCAGATATTAAACGAACCTGCTGACAAATCACTTTTCGATGAGCAGTTTGTAGTATATGAAATCGACAATATTCAATCCAACAAAATCCTTCTGCCTATAGTCACCCTTATTATCATGGATATGTTTATCCAAAAGATGAGACACAGAAAAAACAGAAGAAAGACGTTAATCCTAGAGGAAGCTTGGAGAGCAATCTCCTCACCTATTATGGCTAATTTCCTTTTGTATTTAAATAAAACAGTGCGCAAGTTTTATGGAGAAATAATCGAGGTGACTCAAGAAATAAACGATATTATCGGAAACCCTATTATTAAAGATAGTATCATCAATAACTCGGATACAGTAATACTTTTGCAGCAAAAAGAGGCCGATTTAAAAAAAGTCGCAGAGCTTCTAAATATAAGTCCTATTGAACAGCTAAAAATTAGCACAATAAATAAACTTGACAACAAGCAAAATCGATCACGATTCAATGAATTCTATATCAGAAGAGGAAATTCGGGAGAAGTTTATGGAGTAGAGGTAAGCCTATTTCACCATATGGCCTTTACAACAGAAAAACCTGAGAAAAATGCTGTTGAAATATACGTTTGCCATTATAATACATATCCATTAGCTCTAAGTCGCCTGGTAGAAGACTTCAATAGCTCGAAGATGAGTCTTAAAGATTTTGTAAGTGAGGTAAACTTACGTGGTGAACCATTACTAATCTCACAAACATAAACCCTAGAACATTCATTATGAAAACACTAACCATTTTAATAATGACTCTGAGTATTACATTTGCCAATGCCCAAATTTATATTGATCCTACTGTTGCCGCCGCAACAGCCACACATGCAGGTGTAATAAACAATCAATTAAGTGATGTAAACAATAATCTTACATTGATTCAACGAGGGCAGCTTGCTATAACCGGCCAACTCACCATTGCAAATGAATTGCAAAATCAAATTTATAGAGGACTTACAGAAGTGTCAGCCGTGATGCGATCGCTACTGGCGGTAAAAGATATCAGTGAAGTATCTATAGACATTGTTGAAAATGTAAACAAGGCATTACTAATTGCAAAAACAAACCCCATATTACTTCTTTTTGCCGAACAGGGAGCCCGGGAATTTAAAACTAGGGCTACTAATTTATCTTTAGAAGTAGGAACCTTTGTTCTTAAAGGGGGTAAAGATAATCTGCTAGATGCCGGAGAACGTGCCAAACTGTTAAACTTTATACGTATAGAATTAAATATTCTTCGAGGTATAGCATTCGGAATGCAAAGAAGCATGTTTTGGGCACAGCAACGTGGCATACTACAATCTTTAAACCCTTATAGCACTTTTATTAATATAGACAAAAGTATAGCCGATGATATAATTAGGAACTCTAGACTTGTTAAGAAATGAAAACTATTGTGCTTATTTTCACCTTTAGCCTTTGTCTGAAAAATCCATTAAAAGCACAACTGAATGTTGAACTTCTACATCAACTGGTAGAACATAGTAAACAAGAGTATGATAAACAGCAAACTCTTCGCAACTCACAGGCTATAACCACAACAAACCAGCAAGTAAACAGTCAGCAAACGTCTTCTTTAAAAAGCCGCTATAGAGAGATTACTCAGCGGTTTGGGGTTCTAGGAACTGTGCTACTTACCCTAAGCACTTCTTTAGAATCCTCTGAGCTTGTAGACCAAATTATACAGGAACAGACTAGAATACTGCAGCATGTGCAAGATGACCCAAGCAAGACACTACTCGCTTTAAATGCTCAGAGCGAATTAATTACAAGAGCTCAACATTTAGCAAAATATATTCTGGGACTAATGCTTAGCCTGGGCGAAATAAATCAGATGAAGCAAAGTGATCGGAGAATATTATATGCCCATGTAATTACTGAGCTGAGAATTATATTAAGCATATCCAGAACGCTAGCCAATTCCATGTATTACTCCAGTGTGATTAACAAGGTTAAAGAGCAAGGGGCATTTTCTGATTTCGTCAATCAAGATAAACGTATAGTAGAAAGTATCCTATCTAAAATAAAAATCCTCGCACCATGAAAATACCAATTTTGATTATTTTATTGCTCACCGCCGTAAAAAAACTTGAGGCTCAAAGTGGAGTTACGGTAATTCATGATGCTAATCACTTGCGTATTATTAATGAAAATGCCGCCGTACGCTTATCAGCAGAAAGTTATCATAAATCCCTATTAAGCCAAATAAATACTCAGGTAGAGAATATCAATACAAATTTAAGCGCGGTTGTATTGGTGAAAAATATAATTCACCAGTCTTTAACCCATATTGATGAGAGTTTGAAATCCTCTATTCAAGTAATAGGTATAGCTAGATTAGTAGAAGAGATCTATAAAGAAAGCGCTGAGCTGTTACAGCAAGCATCAAAAGAGCCCTATCTCCTGCTTTTTGCCGAACAAGCTTCCAAGAATTTTAAGGACAGAAGTGTTAAACTGGCTCTAGAGGTCTCGGAGTTCGTATTAAAGGAAGGAGCAAACATTCTTATGGATTACCAAAAACGAGATTATTTACTTACTAAGATAACGCTAGAGCTTAAAGTAATAAGAGCATTAGTATTTTCAATGCACAGAGCTATCTACTGGGCTAAAATAAACGGTTTTATCAAATCCGTAAATCCGTATGCGAGCTTCATAAATATGGATAAGCAAAAAGCAGATGAAATACTCAGATACTATTACCTGCTAAAGTAATCCTATTATCTACCTATTAAATCACCCCAAAATCTAAAATTATGGAAAAATCCAAAGTATTATATCTAATACTATTCCCCATATTATTATACTCCCAAATGCTCAAAGGGCAGGGTGTATTAAAAATAAATGATAAGAATATTGTTTATCAACAAGAAAGAATGGTATTTAAACAATGGGATAAAAATAAATTTACCCCGAAAAAAGGCTTTTTAAGTTTAAATCCTCAATACTGGATAACATGGGGTCTACATCCCAATTATCCCAAAACCGATAGACGTCCACTAGCTGCTGGTGGCCCACAGACTTTACGTATGGGTATGCTATTGGCAATGAAGGAATCTACAGATAATTATAAACTTCATAGCGATACACTGTCATCTACAGCACTTACTCAAATATATAACTACGCCCCCCAAGCGACTTCTATAGATCCACTTTGGAACCTATATTATAAAAATGAGCTGGCTCCACTTTTGCAGCAGCAATCTGATCCACTAAAAGATCTTCCTGTGGACTTAAAAAACAGTTTACTAGATAAAGGAGTCGTTAACTGGTATTTACAAGAGTATCAAAGTCTGCAGCAAAGGCTTTCGGCCACAAGAGAAACATATCTTGATAGAGGAAGCAGAATTCTAGGCTATCACCGCATCCTTGAAGAATTCCGCTTGCTAGAGAATAACTGGAAAGCAAAAGTTCAGTATCAAGCAAAATACCTACTGCTCAAGAAAAAGATACAGGTGAGTGATACCTCCATAAGTTTCAAACTTCCAGAATTTCCCAAATCTCAGACCGATATAGAAATAGCGAACAAAATTTTAACGCGCGCGTACGCCAAATAATCCTTTACTGCTATGAATACTTTTGATTTTTTAGGTCATTTTGATAATAACCTCATTTTATTAAGCTCAAACGTTCCAGAATCCTTTAAAGATACTTTTAATTTTTTGCAGGGAGATGGCCTTTACGAACAAGGTGTGATGCACTTCTTGCAAGGCATGAAAAACACCATGTGGACGCATTTTGACGTGTTTATTGCTGATGCCCAAGCCTTAGCAGCTATATTTATGCTAATATCTTTCGGTATGCGATCCTATGAAATGATGGCCGGAGATAAGAAGCTAGAAATAATGCCTCTCTTACGCCCTTTCGCTTTAGTAATGGTTATCATTTGGTGGAGCGCCTTTACCAAAGTTATATCATACCCTACTGATATTGTGGCTGCTAAAACCGAGTCGTTATTTGATAATGGTCAAATGCAGATTAATGCATTACGAATAAAGCGAGCAGATTTAATGATTAAAATTGCCGACCAGCTAACAACTATTCAGGCAGAAACCGAAGTGGCTCAAAAAGAGGCCGACTCATGGTATGCTAAAGCTTGGGAGTCTGTCACCTCCACTGTAAAAGAAGGATTTACTAATGTCTGGAATACTGTAACGCAGCTTAAAAACAGAATGCAGGTGAACTTACAGTTACTACTAACCTATACTCTAGAAACGCTCGCCCTGTGGGTTTTAAGAATTTGTGTTTATATAATTTTTATGATTCAAATTATTTATTCTACAATTCTAATCATACTAGGACCGTTTTCAGTTTCCACAAGTATATTGCCGGCTTTTAGAGATTCTTTTGCCAGTTGGATAGCCCGATTTGTTAGTGTAAACCTGTACTCCGGGATTGCTTACCTAGTAATGCATATATCAGGTTTATTTCAACAATATGCCCTAGAAGCTGAAATTACTCGATATGAACAGCTTCTGTCCAACGCAGAGAATACCTTAGAGAAAATGGGCTGGTTTGCCTCCAATGGTATATTAAGTTTCGGGATTGTTATCATCTCGTTTTTAATAGGGGGACTAACCATGTTAACAGTGCCTAGCATCAGTACGTGGATTGTATCTACAAGTGGTATTACCTCAGCAGTAAGTACAGTGGCCAGAAATTCTTCTACCGCATTACGCGCAGCTAGTAAAATAGTAACCAAAGTTTAACTTCCAAAATCCTTTGAGCATGATAATTAAAAATATTGAGAGCAAAATAAGATTAGCCTCTTGGGTTGCAATCTCCAGCATGATAGTCTGTATAATTATTTCTTTAGGTGTAAGTATTCTGGCTTATAAGCAGATACTCCAAGCAAGAAAATCAGTATATATATTAGATCAGAATTCTACGCCTTACCAAGCAAATCAGCTTGATCTAAGCGTTAATAGGCCTCTTGAATACCGCACCCATGTGAATTTATTTCACATGCTATTTTTCACACTTGCTCCCGATGAAAAATTCATTGAGTACCAAATGAAAAAAGCAATGTATCTAATTGATGAAACAGGTGCATTACAATACAACAACTTACGGGAAAAAGGATTCTTTAATTCTATATTATCCTCTAGCGCTGTGCTAACTATACAAACAGATTCTATATATGTAGACCCAGAAAAAAAATACTTCCGTTACTACGGTAAGCAAACTATTGATAGAAGAAGCTCCACAGTGATTAGAACAATTATCACAGAGGGCTACTTGCATGATTTGAAGCTACGAACCGAGAACAATGGCCATGGCGTGCTAATTACGAAATGGAAAACAATAGAAAATAAAGATATAAGCAATGTTCAGAAAAACAACATCTAACCAGGTAGATAAACCAACGCTCTGGCAGGAGATCTATAACCGCTGGGAGGATCAAATTAATTTTTTAAGCATTAAAATAACAGCTATTCTTATTAACTACCCCAGAGCTATATACACTGTCATGATAACAAGCATTCTAATCTCTTTAGTATGCTTTTTTTATTTCCCTAAAATACCACAACAGAACACTCCACTAACTTCAGCAAGTATGATCAACAGCGTAAGCTCCTCAATTGGCAGCATAGCCTCCAGCGCAGGGGCAGCTAAAGAAATACTGGAACTGCAGAGTATACTAGAAAATATAGTTAATAAAGATTCATTAACTCAACAAGATAGTATGATGGTATTATATGTTTTTGAAAGAATGCATCAAATTGAAAATAGCATCATCAAACCTAAAATACCCGATTCTCTAACCCACAAATAGATTATTATGAAAGTTAATTTCAAAAAACCACGGTATATTATCCCTTTAATTGCACTTCCGTTTTTATGTATATTTTATTATGTATTTAACGACTTCTTTCAGCTCAAGCAGAATACTGAAGGTGAGCATTCAGGCTCTTTGCAGGAAAGTATTGCCGATGTATCTGATGAAATAAAAAAACGTGAACTTGCCGATAAGCTCGCGGCCTATAAAAACCAATACAAATCTGCAGATGGATATACAGCAATAAGTGAAATACAGCAGGATCAGCAGGCGGATTTTAAGTTTGATGATTTATATAATGAAAAGGAAAAGCAAAAATTAGATTCAATTGAAAAATCATTATCATCACTACATTTATCTTACAACCCAAGCAATACATCCGCTACAAAAAAAGAGGATATGGAGCTGCAGAACATCCTTAATAATTTAACTTATAACAACAGTACTGCTACCAAAGAAAATAATCAGACAAAACAAATAGATCCTTTAGATCTTTTTAGAAGGCAGATGGCCCTTGCCGATAGTTTTGCTAAAGCCAATGATCCACAATATATGGAGCAAGAAAATAAAGCAGTTGTAGAGCAACCCAATCCAGCAGGGCAGGCACAATCTGCCAGCCTAAAGGTTCAAAAGTTCATTACCAACGAAAAAGTCTTTAATACCATAAAAAGCGGAGAGCAAATAAGCTTAATTAAGGCAATTATCGATGAGAACAGAACATCATATGCTGATTCGCGACTCCGGCTACGTCTTGTGGAAGATCTTAAAGTAGCAGAACACAAAATTGACAAAGGTACTTTTCTATATGCAAATGTATCTGGGTTTTCTGCTCAGAGAGTCCAGTTAACAATATATTCAATAATGCATAAGGACCAAATATTGCCCGTTAAATTGGAAATATATGATCAAGATGGACAGGCTGGATTATATGTCCCGGAATCTCAGTTTAGAGAATTTGGCAGAGAGATTAGCAGTAACTCAGCGCAAGGAATTAATATCAACCAACAAGCAGAAAATAATGCGCAATTATTAATGAGCACGCTTCAGCGTATGTTTCAATCGACAACCACAGCCATCAATAAACATATAAGAAAGAATAAAGCAAAAATAAAATACAATACACATGTCTATTTAATAGACTCTAGCACCAAGAATACAGGAAGGTAAAATCCATTTCGTTCTCACCTTAATTCTATCCAGCACAAACCAAATTTATTAACCGTGAATCATTATATAAAATTTATCACCCTCATAATTATAACACTATGAAAAACATAAAATATATATTTTCCGTAATAGTATCCCTTCTATCTCTAACTGGGCTATATGGTCAAAAACCATCAAGTGGACTTACACTAATGCAGCAGTTACCTGTAATATATCTCCACTCGGACAATTCCGTACATTTTCTTTCGCCCCAACCGATTAAATATGTAGATATATCTACTCATCAGGTCCATGGAGATTTGCCGCTAGAAAATATGCTTCGAATAAAATTTCAAAATGATTCAACAGGAACGAAACCTGCTGATAATGAACTAGGTACACTAACCATTGTAGCAGAAGATTTTATTGCCCAGTACAGGTTATGTTATCTTGATTTATTTCAAGAAAATTTGCCATCACTAATAGAAATCGATCCCTTGCTATGCCAGCCTTTAAATACTTCTGGTGATATTTTATCCGAGATGAATAAAAAAGAGATCTCAATAAATATCTTATCTAAAAGAAATTACAAACCCATAGTACAAAAGAAGGATTTTGGAATAAGTGTTTCTGTAAATCAGATTTATTCAGTAGGCGATTATATGTTTTTGGATATCAGCTTCTCCAATGCCACCAAACTAAGTTATGACATAGATGAATTCAGAATTTTTATTGAGGATAAAAAAATACTTAAAACCAGCAACTTTCAAAGTCTTGAAATTACACCCATATGGAAATTCAAGGAAATCAGCAGTATAAAATCCAAACAAAGAAATATCTATGTCATTAAAAAAGTTATTTTTCCAAATAACAAGGTGCTTAAAATCAGCCTCAGCGAAAAACAGATCTCTGGGCGTATGATCGATGTAAAGGTCGATTTTAAAGACATATTAAATGCCCAAAGCATATAAAGTATATCCCGCTCTTATAATATTACAATCCTAGATAAGAGAAATTATGGAAGAAACTAAAGAACAAAAAAGTCTATATAGGTTACTTCAATTTGCAATTTATCTTTCTGTTTTGCTGGAAATATACTTGTTTATATTTGCTAAAGAGTTGCTTGTCCCAAAGTACGTACTGGTTATAAATCTGACATACAAAATTCTAAGCTTACCCATTTATTCCAGTCCAATTACAAGTAAATTATTTACTCTTAGCCTTGTAGCCTTAGTTGCAATAGGAACTTTATCAAAAAAGAAAGTCGACCTAAGCACTCAAAAACACATACTTTACCCACTTATTTTGGGGACATTCCTCTTGAGTATTTCCATTTGGGTATATTATAAAATTCATAGCAGAGGCTCCCTTTTTGGATTTCCAACCATAGATATAATCTATGCTATATGCAGTATAATCGGCACCTTACTTCTTCATGTCGCTTTAAGTAACATCTCCAAAATCATCCATTCTAACCTGGGAAAAGACCGCTGGAATATCGAACAGGAATCTTTTGCTCAGCAGACAAAAGCTTCAATCTCCCCATACTCGGTCAACATACCTATGCTTTTTTATTATAAAAGAAAAGTAAATCAAGGATATATCACTCTGGAGAATTTATTTAGAGGTCTTTTGGTTTGCGGGGTACCAGGTAGCGGAAAAAGTTTTGGTGTGATAATGCCAATCATACGTCAGATGATAAATAAGTCATTTACCATGTGCCTATATGATCTGAAATATCCAGATCTGGGTAAAATAGCGTATTATCATTACTCAAAAATGCTTATGCAGGGTTATGATCACAATTTTCATGTTATCAATCTTAATCAGCCTCATAAAAGTCGTAGAGTAAACCCATTCAAAAGTGAATATATAAAAACCTTAGCTGATGCTTCAGAAACTGCCGAAGCGTTAGTGGAAGCCTTAAAGAAAGGCGATAAATCAGCTGGGAGCGATCAGTTTTTTACCCAGTCTGCCATAAATTTTCTAGCGGCGTGTATATATTTTTTCAGTAAGCATAAGGCAGGAAAGTACTCCTCCCTACCGCATGTACTTGCTTTCTTAAATTTATCATATGATCAGATTTTCACCGTACTATTCAGTAATAGTGAGCTTGCCTCACTACTTTCACCCTTTATGTCTGCATATAAAGCTAAAGCCTTCGACCAATTAGAAGGACAAGTAGGAACATTAAAAATTTTTATTTCCAGAATGGCTACAAAGGAAACATTTTGGGTTTTTTCTGGGGATGATTTTGATCTTCACATCTCTTCACCAAAATGTCCCTCCATTTTAGTACTGGCCAATGACCCCAGCACGCAGAGTATAAACTCAACTTGTCTATCCATTGTCCTTAACAGAGTTACTAAACTTATCAATACCAAGGGCAATCTTCCTGTTGGCCTTGTGGTGGATGAAGCCCCAAGTGTATACATCCATAAAATTGATGTATTACTCGCTCAAGCCAGGTCCAATCTATCGGCCGTAGTGCTTGGTATTCAAGAGCTCCCAATGCTTCGCCAGCAATATGGAAAAGAGGCTGCAGACACCATAATGTCTATAATGGGGAATATTATATCCGGGGCGGTGCGTAGCAAAGACACTTTGGAATGGTTAGAGAAACTTTTTGGAAAAGTAAAGCAACAAGGTGAAAGTTTAAGCATTGATAGATCCAAAACTTCTATTTCGGTAAATGAAAAACTTGATTCGCTAATACCAGCTGGAAAAATCGCTTCCCTCTCGGCGGGCGAAGTGGTAGGAATACTTGCTCGTGATAAAATAGAGAAATTTACAGGGGCATTTCAAACCACAGCAATCAATTGTAGAATAAACCTAAACATGACTGAACTGCAAGTGGAGGAATCAAATTATAAAGAGATGCCTTCCTACTATGACTTTGGAGGTAAGCAAGAAGAAATACTGCTAGAGAACTATTCCCAAATTATTCAGCAGGTTAACCAAATGGTAGATCAGATTATCCCAAATTAATCTCTTGAATTCTCTTTAAAAAAACTCAAAGAATATGATATCCTTATTATTAAACTTCTGCCTTTGCGGCAGAGGTATTAAATCCTTACTGCTCGCTTTTTGGCTATCTGTTTTACTTCTACCTAAAATTCATTTTGCACAGCAGCTCAAAATCAGCAGTCCTTTGCCTAAGCTCATCGTAACCTCCCCCTATGGTAAACGTATTCATCCTATTCTTGGTGTACAGAAATTCCATAGCGGTATAGATCTTAAATCTCAATCTGATACTATAAAAAGTATACTAGATGGACAGGTATTGCAGGCTGGCTATAATAGACAATTGGGCAATTTTATAGCCATCAAACATGGAGCTCTGGAAATTTGGTATGCCCATCTAAGCCGCATCTACGTCATGGCTGAGGATATGGTATCTGCTGGGGAGAATATAGGTATTACAGGAAATACGGGTCTGGCAACAGGTGAACATTTGCACCTAGCTATAAAAATCAATGGTTATTTTATCAACCCCCTTAAATTTCTAAAAGCCCTACAAAACCACAATTAAAACACGTTTAAAAACCCAATAACATGGATAAACATTATAAAAGCCTACTGGAAAAACTAACCTTACTAGCCTCGCTCAAGAGTGTTGAACTCACCCCTGAAGAAGCTTTACTCTATGGAGTTGAATATTGCGATAATTTCAATGAATTTGAATTAATGGAAGGAGGCGAAGATGAGCAATAAAAATTCAAAAGCACTACACGAAATAGTAGCAAATACGATCATTAAAAAGCTGGAAGAAGGAACTGCACCTTGGCAACTGCCCTGGAATAGTAATGGGGCATCTTTTATTCTCCCCTATAATGCAATCACCGGTAATCGTTATAAAGGAATAAACATATTATCCCTATTAAGTGCCGAAAGAAATGATCCCCGATGGTTAACATTCAAACAGGCAGAATCAAAAGGATACAGTATAAAAAAGGGAGAAAAAGCTACGCTTATCCAATATGTGAAAACTCATGATTATTTAACTCCCCGAGATGAGCAGGGCAGAATTATTAACCCCCAAGATGGAAAACCTTCCAAAGAGCTTCAAAAACTTAAAACACCCATTATTACCACTGCATGGGTTTTTAATGCTGAGCAAGTAAATGGTATCGAGCCATTGAAAATTAGAGAAATAAAAAGTTCAAACTGGGAAGGCTTGCAAAGGGTTGAAAATCTTATAAAGGAGTCCAAAGCTGATATATCTCATACCAATGAAAACAGAGCCTATTATAATTCAGCAACCGATAAGATTATAATGCCTAAACGTAATCAGTTTGATTCGGCGGATAAATATTACGCCACCATCCTACATGAAATGAGTCACTGGACATCACACAAGGACCGTCTTAATAGAGATATAATAAACAAGTATGGAACAAGTGCATATGCCCGCGAAGAATTAAGGTCGGAAATAGCTTCGATGTTAATAGGGCATGAACTAAAAATAGGACATGATCCTTCCCAACATGTAGCCTATGTGGAGAGCTGGATTCAACTCCTAAAAGATAAGCCTTATGAAATACACGCTGCAGCAGCTGATGCTGAAAAGATATTAAACTATATAATGGCATTCGACATTAAAAGAGAAATCAATTCATCAAGACATGCAAATGAGAATGCTAAAGCTATGGATAGAAAATTGGATTCAACCTTAAATATGGGAGATGTAATTCAATACAATAATTCTTCTTATAAAATCCATAGTTTGCTTAAAAGAGGTCGCTTTAAAGTAGAGGATCTCTCAACGGGAAATAACTTCATTCTTTCTAAATCCGATGTATTGTATAATTCATTAATCTCTGCTAAATCACCTACCAAGGTAATACCCATTAATATTAACCAAAACTCAGAACACATATCGCCAAAAGAAGAACACACCAACATTATATCAATTAAACGATAACATCGCTCAAACCTTAAAATCATGGAAAACTCAAAAAGTAAAATGGAAATCCTTCCTCTACAGGAATTAGAAAAATTAGGTCTTTATAAAGATGGTGACTTAAAATTAAGACCTCAGGATATTGAGTCACTACTCTCAGGTCGAAGAACTAATATGGTCAGTCTAAAAGAAATTCAGATCGAAGGCATTGAAATAGATAAACTTGATGCAAAACTTTCTTTATATCGCGATGAAAAAGACAACATTACTCTCCAGATACACCCTATTTATAATAAGCCTCAAAAGCACCCTTTACTAACTAACGAGGAAACCGAGGCCCTTATCTCTGGAGAAGTGAACGTAATGAGTAAAATACATAAAACCAGAGATGATCAAATCATTTCAATAAACATCGAATACGACAAACAGACCAAAGATTTTGTTTCCTATGACCCAAGCCGGCTACCCCAAATTATTGAAGTAAACGGCATACCCTTGTCCTCTCAACAACAAGAAGATTTTAGAAAAGGAAAGCTTATTGAATTAGAAGATGGCACAAGGCTCCAACATTCAGCTACCGATAGTCAGGGAATCCTCTCAGATCGAAAAAGATTAATTCTTTCAGTATTAATAGATGGAGGACTGTCCTATCTTATTTTCAGAGAGCTAAAAAACTTAAGGGATAACCGGCATGATCAGTCTGAGGGATTAACAAAAAACTACAATGAAACGCTTGCTAAACTAATTTTGGAAAACAAAGAAAATGTAGATAAGCAAACCACTGTTAAGGATTATCACGCGCAAATGAATAATAGCACACCAAGTGATTCTTACAGATATCCATCTAGATGAAATACTCTTAAGATAGTTGGGCAAAAAAAGGTGGAGTACAATATATATTTACTCCACTTTTTTATCATTCAAAAATCTATTAATATCCTACACCTGTTCTACGCGGCTGTCTAATAGCTGGCCAAGGCTGAGGGGTGCCATTAGGACCCGCCGGCATCACTCGTCTTTCTCTACTTACAAGCTCAGGTTCCTCTGATGCTTTATAAGCCATAGTTGCAGCAATGATCACATTCCATTTCAAATCATCAAATACTAACTTGTCGTAAGTATCTAAATTAGTGTGCCATGTGCTGGTGAAATATCCCCAGGATAGTGAGCTGAGCATAAATGCTGGGACGCCAGCAGCGACAAAAGAAGCATGATCGGAGCCTCCGCCGCCTGGCGAACCAGGAAATTCTGTTTTTATGTCTTTGGTAATTTGCTGAGGAACCGCACTTAACCATCTACCTACATAATCATATGCGTGCACAAATCCAGATCCATTGATTGTCTCCACACGGCCTGTTCCATTATCTAAGTTAAATACGGCTTGCGTTTTTTCTACAATTTCAGGATTATCTAGAACAAATGATCGAGAACCATTTAAACCTTGCTCCTCACTTCCCCAGAGCCCTATTAAAATTGTACGTTTGGGATTTGGTAGAATCTGCTTTAATACGCGTGCTGCTTCCATCATTGCCAGCGTGCCTGTACCATTATCGGTAGCGCCAGATCCTCCTTCCCAAGAATCCAAATGCGCAGAAAGAATAACATATTCATCGGGTTTTTCTGTTCCCTTAATTTCAGCTATTGTATTGAACGAAGGTACAGGTCCTAATGATTTAGAAGATGTATTTACTGCAATTTTAGGTTTGATGCCTCCTTGAGCAAGACGATATAATATCCCATAATCTTCAAGGGAAATATCTAAAGTCGGAACTTTTTTTGAACGTGCCCCAAAGATCTTATTTGCTCCGAATTCTTTTGACCAATTACTAGTAAGTATTCCTACGGCTCCAGCATTTTCTAATATCCCAGGAATAGAATTTACATTATAACCTGTTGCTCTAATCTTATTGGCCCAAACTATAGAAAGAGAATCTCGCTCTTTATTCATCTTTGTAATTGATTCTTTAGTACCATATTTCTCCCAATCATGATCAGGTCGACCCGTTGGTTGAGGCATAGAAATCATTACATATTTACCTTTTACACTCGGTAACCAGCGCTGGAAATCTAAAGAGTCCTTTATCTCCGGTAGAGCAATAACCTCCCCTTCGATAGTCTTCCCTTTTGTACTTGGACTCCATGCTAGCTGCGTTCCGGCTAAAGTTTTAATTCGTGGATACACCATGTCAATATGTGAAACCCCACGCTCCCAACCTTCCCATTCTCCAAACTGTTGATTCTTGGCTGGAATTCCCCAACTTTCAAACTTTTTTACTGCCCAGTTATTCGCATTAGTCATACCCGCAGTACCTACTAAACGAGGGCCAACAACATCAAGCAGCTCAAATGCTAATCCTTCCAATTGGGAATTTTTATTTACTTCTTCCACAATTTTTGTAACAATTGGATCTAATGTTTGAGCAGGTCTTTGACCTCTTTGTGCTAAAGCATTTTCAAATGAGAAAATACCCAAAATTAATGCCCCTGAGTAAACCCAAGCTTTACCCCTGCGTATGGTTCTTTGTTTCATAGTTTTTGTTAGATTGTAGTTAGTTCAACTTTGTTTACCTCGAATTTAGGGATTTATATCAATAACTCACGTAAAAACCTAGATACTCATTTTTTTTTGAATATCATCTATTATTACAATTTCGATTATAATTCAAAAACAAACAAAAATTAAGAGCTAAATGCGTAAAAGGTCTAAATTGATATTAACAATGCAACTCTTATTAACTAAATAGGCTCCTACTATTCTAGAAGAACATCTCCAAAAAGATCTTCATTGCGAATATTATTTAAAGCATCATCTATTACTAAAAAATGAATTTCATATAGAGGAACTGATAATTCAGCTAAAGCTGAACTATCCAAATCCAAAAACTTTTGTAAATCAATTTTATCCGGAACCAAGTTGGGTTCTCACTGCTAAGAGGACTGGTAGAGCGTAAAACATTATACCCCCTCCTTTTTAATTTCATCAGTATAGGATCCCTAAGTTTTACAAAATTCGGTGCCATATCACTATAACTCCTACAGTGGCAAATTTTTTAGACTTTAATAGTTATTTTAAAACACTACTTAAAGTGTCATTTAATCTTCGTTTGCAAGTATCGTAAAAAGTTACTTGTCGGTCAGTTAAAAGATGATATGCGTTCTTTTCTCTTAAACATTACTTCTAATTCAGATTTTGAAATTGAAGTGTTTGAATCTGATTTAGAACACATCCATTTTCTTATTCGTTATATCCCTCGTGTTTCAATTACTTCTATTGTTCGCAAGTTAAAACAAGAATCTACTTATTACATTTGGCGTTCACCACACAGGTCATTCTTATTTAAACATTTTTGGAAAGAACATACTTTCTGCTCTGATGGTTATTTTGTTTGTTCAATAGGTGAAGCATCTCCTGATACTATTCGTGAGTATATTCTCAATCAGGGTTAGTCGCATACATCCCACAGGCTAAACACCTGTGGGTTTTACGCTCCGTTTTATAAAATTTTGATTCGATAGTTTCACGTTTTAATTCTTGTTTTTTTTAAATTCTATCTGTAGATTTATTATAAAATTAATCGATTTAGCCAATTAAATTCTATTTTATGAAAAAAGTTCAACAAAAACTGTTGAGTCTTTTATTCTTACTAGCTATTCCTATTTTCGCATTTTCCCAAAAGCAAATTACAGGTGTTGTTAAAAACGGCTCAAATGGGGATGCAATCGGAGGTGTTAGTGTTCTGAAGAATAAAATAACTTCAACTCAGACCAATGCAAATGGTGAATTTCAATTAACTGCTAACGTGGGTGATAGCCTTACCTTTACGTATGTGGGAATGAAAACACTGAGTATTGCCGTCGATCAAAAAAACATTCTTGAAATTTTGCTGTACGAGGACGGCAGTACCATTGATGAGGTAACAGTGGTCGCATTCGGTACACAAAAAAAATCTAGTGTCGTGGGCGCTATTACGACGGTCAAAGCTTCAGATTTAAAAATCCCAGCATCCAACTTAACGGGATCATTTGCAGGTAGAATTCCTGGTGTCATTTCCTACCAAACATCTGGGGAACCCGGAGCGGACAATGCGCAGTTTTTTATTCGTGGTGTGACAACATTTGGTTATCAAACCTCTCCATTAATCTTAATTGATGGATTTGAAGCTACCACAGACAACCTCGCCAGATTGCAACCAGATGATATAGAAAGCTTCTCGATATTAAAAGATGCTTCAGCAACTGTATTGTATGGTGCTCGCGGTGCGAACGGTATTATCATGGTGACTACGAAATCTGGACGAGAAGGCCCCGTATCCATGAACGCGCGTGTGGATGTAAATACTGCCATGCCGACCAAAATGATTGATATGATAGACGGGGTTACCTATATGCGATTGTACAATCAAGCACAATTGACCCGCCAACCTATTTTAGGATCATACTATTCCGAACAAAAAATCCAATCTACCCAAAATGGGGAAGATGCTATGATCTACCCAAATATTAATTGGTACAATACATTATTCAATAAGTCTACTACCAATACTAAGGCAAATGTGAATTTGTCCGGAGGCGGCCAAGTTGCAACATATTATGTATCAACAGGATTTGATAAAGAAACAGGGCTTTTGAAAGTTGATAATCGAAACAACTTCAATAACAATATTGATATCAATCGATTATTTATACGGTCTAATGTTATTTTTAAATTAACGAAAACAACCACCTTAGACACCCGTATTCAAGGTAGATTTGAGCGTTATACTGGTCCATATGAATCTGCCTCCAATATTTTCCGTATGACAATGAATAGTAACCCAGTAGATTTTCCTGCTGTATACAAGCCTGATGCTGCGAATGAATTTACAGAGCATGTTCTATTCGGAAATTCATTTGTTACCGGTTCACTAAAATCAAATCCATATGCGGAGATGGTAAGGGGATTTGAAGACCGCAATGAAAGTAGCATCATCGCACAAGCAACATTATCCCAAGACTTAGGTTTCCTTACAGAAGGGCTAAAGATTCAGGGAAAAGCCTCGGTAAGTACTTGGGGAAAATACTCTAGTCGCCGAACATACAATCCTTTCTATTATGATTTAGAAAGCTACAATCAAATCACCGGTGAGTTCAAACTGTACCCACTCAACCCTACTTCGGGGCAATCATACCTTGGAAACGTAATTCCAGGACGTGATGCCAATGGACATTATTATTTCGAAGCCAGATTAAATTGGAATCGCTCATTTGGTTTGCACAATATTGGTGCTATGACTGTTGGTATGATGGAAGAAAAACTATTGACCGCGGGCAATAGTACTTCGATTTACGAAACATTACCCGAAAAAAACATGGGTAATTCAGGTCGTCTAACCTACGATTATGATAATAAATATTTCGCTGAGGCGAGTTATGGCTACAATGGATCAGAGAAATTTACTGGCGAAAAGCGTTATGGATTTTTTCCTTCATTTGGGGTAAGTTGGTTGATGTCCAACGAAAGTTTTTTTGAACCATTAAAACCTATCGTTAGCTCCTTGAAACTGCGTGGTACTTGGGGTTTAGTAGGTAACGATGCTATATCCAGTAGATCCGGTCGTTTCTTTTACCTTTCTGATATCGCTATGGGTGGTGGGGAATATCGCTGGGGAACCTCATTCATGAACGCTTATGATGGGTATTCTGTAAACAGATATGCTAACCCTGACATTACTTGGGAGCAATCCGAAAAATGGAATCTAGGAGCAGAAATTAATTTCATGAATGAATCCCTAAAATTTACAGCTGATTTCTTCAGAGATGTGCGTAGCAAGATTTACATGAATCGTGAAAACTTCCCAGCCTCAGCAGGTCTTGAAGCTAGTGTAAGTGGAAATGTTGGACAGGTAAGCTCGCAAGGTTTCGATGGTTCATTGGACTATATGAAAAACATAAATCAAGACTTTTGGTTATCAGGACGCGCAAATTTTACATATGCTGTTAACAAATTAGACGAATTGGATGAAAGAGATTACCCCGATTCATATTTAAAAAGAAGAGGACAAAACATCAACCAACAATGGGGCTTACTCGCTGAGCGCTTGTTTGTAGATGAGGAAGAAATACAAAACTCTCCAAAACAAGATTTCGGCGAATATATGGCTGGAGATATCAAATACAAAGACATAAACGGTGATGGAATCGTCAACAGTAATGACCGTATCGCTATGGGCTTCCCTACAGTACCAGAAATACAATATGGTTTTGGTATGTCGATGGGATACAAGTCCGTGGACTTATCCTTTTTCTTACAGGGTAATGCCAATGTATCTTTCTTTATCAATTCCTCGGCAGAATCTAATCTTTCCTCAGGAGCTTATGGTATTGCTCCATTTGCTAACAGAAGAAATGCCTTGGCCATCATTGCGGAAGATTATTGGAGTGAAACAAATCCAAATATTCACGCCTTTTGGCCTCGGTTATCTACCGAACCTGTCAACAATAATCTACAACAATCATCATGGTGGATGCGTGATGGATCTTTCTTGCGCTTAAAATCTGTAGAGATTGGATACAGCCCTAAAAGTTTAAAACGTTTTGGAATAAATAAAGGCAGCCGAATCTATTTCAGTGGTGAAAATTTATTTGTGACTAGTCCATTCAAACTTTGGGACCCAGAGATGGGAAGAAATGGATTGGGATATCCTCCAAACAAGAGATTTAACATTGGGATTCAGTTAGTGTATTAATTTAAAGAACTAATAAAATGAAATCATTAAAATATTTAGTAGTAGCAACTGCCATAAGTCTGGGTTCTTGTACGAAGTATCTAGATGTAGTTCCGGATAACACCTTAAAGTTAGAAGATATATTCACACTTAAAGAAGACGCATACAACGCACTAGCTAAAGTATACAGTTATTTGCCTAACGACGAGAGAACCCACGTAACCACATGGACATTAGGCGATGAATACGTAGGTAGATTGGATTTGAACAATACAACCAGCAATCTTAGAGCTATACGTATTATGCGTGGTTTACAGTCTCAGACAAACCCGCAATTGGGCTTCTGGTCTGGATCTGAAGGTGGAAAACCATTATATATAGCTATTCGCCAAGCGGATGTATTTTTAGCAAACATTGACAAAGTAAAAGACATGTCGGAAATGGAGATTGCCGATTGGAAAGCACAAGTGATGTTCTTAAAAGCATATTTCGCATTTTTACTTGTGCAGCAATATGGCCCCATTGTTATTCCCGAAACTACAGCCTCGCCTGAATCTACCAAAGAAGAGTTATTCTTACCTAGAAAAAAAGTTGAAGAATGCTTTACTTATATCTTGGATTTAATGAATCAAGCGATTCCAAAACTGAATGAGAGAGCGACTTCGAACAACCTGGGTCAAATTGATCAGGTAGCAGCAAAAGCAATTAAAGCGCGGGTCCTATTTTTTAGAGCAAGTCCATTTTTCAACGGGAACCAAGAGTATTTCGGTGACTTTATGGATAGAGATGGTCAACCATTTTTCCCAATGCAAGCGAATAACGAAAAATGGCAAGAAGCATTAGTAGCAATAAATGATGCAATTGCTACAGCGGAAGCAAATGGATTAGGATTATATAAATTCGAAAAAGAGCCTTTCATATACGATAGACCAGCCTTTCAAGAGAACACAGAAAGAATGAAAAAGTTGTATGATTTGCGTATGCTAATTGTAGATCCTTGGAACAAAGAATTAGTATGGGGAAATTCTAATCTTGACTACTATAACCAAGGTGAGCTAGCACACTCGACAAACATCAGATTACCAGAAGGCTATGGCGACGGGGTAGTAAATACAGCGGCGTACTCTTGGCAATGGATGGCAGCTACCTATGCAATGGCCGAACGCTATTATACTGAAAATGGTTTACCAATTGAAGAGGATCTTACTTATGATTATAATAATAGACATGAGATCATCAGAACCCCTGGCGCTGCAGATCCAGCATACACGCATTGGAATGGCTATATGCAACCAGGAGCGGAGACCATTAAGCTTTACATGAATAGAGAACCTAGATTCTATGCAAATTTGGGTATTACCGCCGGCTATTGGAGAGCACATGCGGTACGCATTAACACCATGATGTACGGTAACTCACATGGAGGGTATAATTCCTCTCAACATACTACCGACTTTTTAGCAACAGGTATTGGCACTCAAAAAATGATACATCCTGAATCGCAATCCAACGCTTGGCAACGTACTATAAAATTTCCATACCCAATAGTACGTATGGCAGATTTATATTTGATGAAAGCAGAAGCGATGAACGAACATCTTGGACCTTCACAATCTGTTTACGATGAAATCAACAAAGTAAGAGACCGTGCTGGTGTACCTAAAATAGAAGTTGTTTGGGCTGATCCTACACTAGCAAAAACAGTAAATAAACACAAAACCAAAGAAGGGCTAAGGGATATAATACTTCAAGAACGCGCGATTGAATTTGCGTTTGAAGGTATTCATTTTTGGGATATGTGGCGTCACAAAAGAGCGACTTCTGCCTTCTCATCACCGGTATGGGGATGGACCCACACAGGGACAACAGGTAACACTTTCTTTGTATTAGAGGTAAAACAACAGCGAAGATTTACTATCACAGACTGTTTATGGCCTATTAGTCTTAATGAGATGAATACCAATGGACAATTGATTCAGAACCCAGGATGGTAATTATTTGAAGATTTTAAATTGCAATTATTATGAAAACAATATATTTAGGATTCATTTACTGTCTGGTAAGTTTATGCATTATATCCGCTTGTAAAGAGAAAGATAGATTCAAACCCAATAGTGATGACACCCAAGCTCCAGGAAAAATCACTTTAAAAAGTTATGAGGCATTATACGGTGGGGCTAGATTTTTCTATTCATTTCCAGACGATGAGGATTTGATGAGTGTGGAGGCTATTTACACGAATAAAAATGGTAAAAAATTCACTTTCGCAGCTTCTTACTTTGTGGACTCTTTGGACGTATACGGTTTACCAGACACCGAAGAATATACTATTCAATTGTATGCTGTAGATAGAGCAGGTAATAAATCAGAACCATTAAATGTAAAAGTTAGACCTTTAGAACCTGCATTTAGTAGAGTAGCAAACTCGATGGTGGTAAAACCAGGATTTAGCTCTTTCTTTATAGATTGGTCAAATGAATTAAAGCAAAACATCAATGTATATGTTGATTTCTCCTTCAATCAAAATGGGGAAACTAGATCTATAACTTCTGTTTTTTCGTCAAATCTTGAAAAGGATAGACGCTTTATCAATGACCTTGTACTTTCTCCCTCGGAAAAAGTGGACGTAAAAATCAGAGTAGAAGACATATATGGTAATATCACAGAACCTATATCCAAAGGACAAATATCACTGTATGAAGATATTAAAATCCCAAAACAATCATGGATTTTACCCAACCCAAACGATTCAGTTGGCGGAGTTCCTATGGTATTCGGTAATGGTCTAGAGGGTAGAAATAGATACGTAATTGATGATATCATTGATAGAGGTGATAATTTGAATTTTATGCATACCAGTGGACGCGGAAAGACGGGGCGTTCAGCTGATGGGAATATGCCTTGGAATTTTATAATCGACTTAGGTGGATATTACGAACTTAGCCGCATAGTCACTGTACAGCGTCACTCCGGTGGCTTAGCTAATATATCACGAGGCCAATACTATAGAAATGAAAATGTTGGTGTGTATAATATGTACATCTGGGATGATGCTACTAATTCTTGGGAATTTGTTTCTCAAAGCAAAATAGAAGTTCCTTTAGGATTGAGTGAATTAGAGTTTGTGAAAAAAGGTGAAGCGGGTGATATGGCATATATGTATCCTGATGAACCGGCCTACACAAAGAAAACACGCTGGTTTAGATATGAAGCTGTCAAAAGTTTTAATGGAAACTATACCCTGGAAGATGCCAATTGTCTTTCGGAGATTACTCTTTATGGTAGAAAAAGTAACTAATCTTGAAATATGAAAGTTATTAAAAGAAACAGCAAATACCTATTTTTAATATGGGTATTAGCAATGATATATTCTTGTAAGGGAATGTATGACAATGTACAACCCTATTCTAACGAAGTGGTATACCCTGCAAAATACGACACTATTGTAAGTAAAGTAGGATTTGAGCGTGTAGAAATAGATTTGATGAAAGTAGGTCGCATTCCTTCGAGTCAAATATCAATGGGTAAATCAAAAAAAACTATTATTGAATACGATAGTGAAAAGATTGTGATAGACTCCTTAGTCTCATGGGTCAATGTCACAAATCTTAAACAATCTAAACTTTACAGAATTCGAGTATATACAATTGATGAGTTTGATAACAAATCAGTACCACAAGTGATTGCTGTAATACCATATACACAAGCCGATGTGGATAATCTGGTAGTCTCTTCTCCTCGTGTATTAACCTCTCCTAGTGCAGCTGTATTAGATTGGCCTACTTCACTAACCAATATTCTGCTAAACTATAAAAGCTTAGAATACCAATACACAGACAAGAATGGTACGAAGATAACAGGAAAACAAACGAATAGTCCTCGAATATTTGCAGCGAACTTAAATGCTGGACAGCCATTCAACCTCCTTCTTAAATACAATGTTGTACCAAAGGTCAATGGCGTACCAATATTGGATTCTGTAGAGTTAAATACACCATTAGCTATAAATATGCCAACGGGATCTAGTACATTTAATCCTGCTGAGCGAGAAATACTTGAAGCAAATGGTATTACTACATTCACAGCAGATGCTGTGGCTAGTTACAAAAAGCTAACCTATCCAGTACATACCAATACATTACAAGATTTATTTTACTTTGCGAATGTTGAAGAATTGGATTTAACTGGGGGCAATTTATTCCAACTCAAAACATTAGATTACAATAGAAATGGTGTAGTCAAAACCATAGGTGGGGGAAGCTATTTACCATTCATTCGTAAGGTATCTCCTATTACAGATGCCAATGCACAAACTATGGTAGACCTGCTGAGATTAGGTATCATTAAAAAGATAAAATATATACCGAATTCATTAGGTATTGATCATCTATTGAAGCCCTTTGAAAACTCAGGTGTCATTGAATATGTGACCACCCCAAATGAGTCCTTAATTCCTATGAATTTCTTCTTAGACGGAAAAATACAAGATGCGACAGCCTGGGCATTGGATCTACAAATCCTTGCTACATCTCCACCTGCAGCTCCTGCTGGAATCACCTTACAAAATGTTTTTAAAGCAACTATGAGAGGTAAAAATGGAACATTTGTATTTGTAATCCCAAAGGAATACAGATTTAATATTCCAGAGTACAGATACCTTAAATTCAAAGTTTACATGCCGGCTAAATCTGTTATTAGCGGCACCTATGAGCCCTATCAAAGACTTTGGCCAAGGATAATGAATTACCTTTGGGCATTTTCATCAGAAAGTACATTTGGCCAGGAGGGTTCTTCATTTAATGCAAATGATTATAGAATACCAGATAATCAATTACAGCAATGGACAGATGTAACTGTTGATTTGCAGTCTAGAGTGAATACTCACAATAGAGTTATTGCTATAAATATTGGTGGCGAACCAAGTCTGACATTTGCTCCTACTGTAGATATGGTATATTATTTTGCTAATTTCAGATTTTCAAAATAAAAGATAAATAATAGTACAAGCAGGTTTGAGCTAATTCCAACCTGCTTGTATATATCCGTCCTATGAAATAAGTGTTTATTAGCTTTCGGGTGTGAACTACCCATTTGCTAAAGACAAATGGGCTTCGGGCTTCACAGACTTGTGCTTTGTTGCCAAAGTCTTATTTGAGTCTCCGCCCGTGTAATCGCCAGTTCCTGACGATATTATTTTTAATCC
>NZ_JACOIJ010000023.1 GCF_014692495.1 Sphingobacterium litopenaei
CAAAATTGGGCAATTTAAACTATTCTAAAAGTAATATAGAGGGTATAATTTGACTTTAAAACAGAAAACTTATCTAGAAGCTAGATAAGGAGGTATATTATATGTCTAAAATTTTTATTTAGGACACTTGTGATTCAAAGAAATTTTAAAGTTGCTTATTATTAAATGATTTCTAAAAATAGTTTTTTTCATTAAACGCTTATCAGCTTAAATTAATGGCTTTAATGGCTATGTTTTTAGATCATTTGGCGCGTATTATTTTTCCTGATTTATATATTCTTAAAGTCATTGGAAGATTGGCGTTTATTTTATACGCCTTTTTATTAGTGGAAGGTTTTATACATACGAGAAACAAAGGAAAATATCTTTTTAGGCTATTAATATTTGCTATCTTTTCTGAAATACCGTATGATTGGGCTTTTAGCAATTCACTTTATGATCCTTTTCGTCAGAATGTATTTTTCACTCTATCAGCCGGACTCATTTCATTATGTATAATTGATTCTAAGAAGATATCATCCGATGTCAAAATATTACTTATAGCTTGCTTAGTCACTGCGAGTAATCTGTTTTATTTCGATTATTTATATTTGGGTGTATTACAAGTGATTTGCTTTTATGTGTTTAGATCCAATAAGCTGAAACAGTTTCTGACTGTCGGAATCCTTAATGTATTCTACATGTTCAGAATATCTACACAAGCCGCTGCTATTCTAGGATTCGTCCCCATTTATTTATACAACGGAGAACGAGGAAAGAAAACAGAATTATTGTATTATATCTTTTATCCAGCACATTTATTAATCTATTGGATAGTCAATCGCTGCTTTATGGAGTAATTTTTTGACTTTGCTGGGGTATCTTTCGATGTATTGCAACACCAAAGAGTTCATGTAATAATTACTTAAACACTTGTCATCTTCTTTTACAAGATCTTCATAATCTACAATATCTAACTCAACATCAAAATAGCCAAACGCATATAAAGTGTTATTCCTGAATAGAATATAAGATTTCTCGTTCAAATTTCGTCCTTGATCCACCAACACAAATGATTTCGATTGAGCAGCAATCTTTTCTATTGCGGCTTCAACCTTTTCATTATGCTGATCAACATTGGGAAGTGTTGCATAATTCAATTTTGGTTTAGGCTCATTGTGTACGCTGTAGAAATAACAAAGCTTATTATCCAACTCAAATTCTTCCATCAATTGCAACAAGAGTTGATTAGCTTCATACGGGCGCTCAAAATGTTGAATAGCCTTTGCATGCTTGTCATAAGGTGAAACAACCAAACGGATGTAATCATTTTGGTCTGTATATTGGATAAGCGAAAATTTTGGTTCAAACTTCTTCAAAGCTCTATTATGCGTAGGCCAATATTGTTTTATCAGCTTACATTCTGTCAAGAGTGACATGAGTTCTGTACCTGTTTCCAAATAATCAATATGATGAATATCATTAATAAAAGCCTGTCTCTTTTGTGTACCGTTAGTACCTGAAAAGTGACTTAATACTCTTTTACGGATATTAACAGCTTTACCTACATAAATGATTTTTCCTGTAGCATTGTGAAAAATGTAAACACCCGTAGTTTCGGGCAGTTTTAAAAAATCATCTTCATTAATATGCGTTGGTAAACGATGTTCTTTTGTCTTTTTTAAGGTGCTCTCGATCAGATTTTCTTTATCCTCTCTAACCAATTTTTCAAACAAAGTAACCGTGGCATCTGCGTCACCCATAGCACGATGTCTATCGTGAATAATAATGCCTAAATTTTGGCAAAGTTTTCCTAGACTATAAGATGATTGGTTTGGGATGATTTTGCGCGAAAGTCTCACCGTACACAATTTGGGGGCACGCCAAGAATATCCTGCATTTTTAAGTTCTTCCACCAAAAAGGAATAATCAAAATTTACATTGTGTGCCACAAAAATTCGTTTGTGCAACAAATTGTAAACTGTGGAAGCAATGTCATTAAAGTAAGGCGCATCTTCGACCATTTCATTGCTGATGCCTGTTAAAGCTTGAATATGGAAGGGGATGATTGCTCCAGGATTAACTAAAGATTGGAACTTTTCCAAAATATGAGTTCCATTATGGATGACGATAGCTATTTCGGTTATTTTATTTCCTGCCGCGTACGATCCCGTTGTCTCTATATCCACAATAGCATATTCCATAAAGCAAAAGTACAAACAACTTTCGGATTACAGAATTATCAATAGGATAGAGGCGATTATTACTAAAGAAATAATAATATAACGAAATGTTTTTTCTGGCAGAACTTTTATGATTTTAATACCAATAAAGCCACCCAATAAAATAAAAGGAATTGCCATTATATTTAGCATCAGACCTGCCCAAGTAATATTATGCCACACAAAAACCTGCAATGGAATTTTACTCAGGTTGAGGATAAATATAAACCAGGCTGAAGTTGCTGCAAAAGTAATTTTATCTAATCTTTTGGAAAGCATATAGACCGATAGAGCTGGACCAGCAGCATTTCCAATCATGGTAGAAAAACCTAAAATAAAACCGAACAAAGGCGAATACCATTTCTTTTCAGTAAGTAATTTTTGCTTTTCTTCGGAAGATTTTTCCATCCAAAGCATAATAAAAACACCTACAATGATACATATACCAATGCATATTTTGAAAGTTTTATCATCCACATAATTACCCAAAAACAATCCTACCAAAAGCCCGACAAACGCTAGGGGCAAAAGCTTTTTGACTTCGTTCCATAGAAAGGCTTTGCGGTAATAAATAACAGCTACTAAGTCAGCAAAACAAAGTAATATTAATACGATGCCCGTAGAATATTTTGCACCAAATAGCAAAGCAAAAAGGGGCACTGCAAGTGTGCCGATATTTTGTATTCCCGTCTTGGAAATACCAATGAGCATTGCACAGATAAAATACAATGACCAACTATAGGGACTAGATATTAATTGCAGTGCTTCTTGCATATTATGCTTTTAATATTTCCAACACTTTTGCTGCGCTGATTTCAGAATAATCATTAATATAGAAAGAACATTTTGGTAATTGCTCTTTAGTGTGTGAGCTTAATACAGCAACGACTTTCATCCCAGCATTTAATCCCGCTGTGACACCAGAAAATGAATCTTCAAATACCACGCAGTTACTAGGATCAACACCCAATCGTGCTGCTGAATTCAAATATACTTCAGGATGAGGCTTATGTAATTTAACATCTTCACTGCTCATTAGTGATTGCATTTCCTTGCGAATGTCTAAGTGATCTACAATAAGATCCATATTAGCTCTCGGTGCCGAAGTACATACTGCAGTTTTGAAATTATTAGCTTTTAGGTCCGCTAAGAAAGTTTTGTAATCTGGAATGGTTTCTATTTTATCTTTGTACAATTCACGAAACAATTGTTCTTTTTCATTTTCGAGCTGAATTAATTCTTCACCATGTACTGGTCTTTTGAAAAAGTAAGTCATAATATGGCTATTGTGTTTACCATACATATGGTCTTCAAACTCTTTCTCGGTATAAGGAATTTGGTATTTGTCAAAAAAAGCTTCGAATGCTTTAGCGTGATGAGGATTGGTATGGCAGATTACACCATCCATATCAAATAATACGGCATATTGATTCATGGCGCAAATATAACTATAAATTAGTCTGAATATGGTCATTTTAGCGTGGAGATTACTTAGGATTTTATTATTTTAGACACAAATGAAACATATACTAATTAGCCTAATAGCTCTCTTTCTTTTTTCATGTGATAGTGATGTTTACGAAACGTACTCAAAAGAGCGTGAGTTTACGATTCGTAAAATCAAACGATCAGGAAAAAGACATATGCGTGGATTTTATGTCGAGGGGAGTGATTACAAAATTCGTTATAGGGATATTCGTAATGGAAAGTACGAAGTAGGTGATAAGGTGGTTTTGAAATACGATTCCATTGTCAATAAAACTAAAGGCACTTACGAATTAAAAACGCAAAGAAGAATAACCGATTGATTATTCTTCTTTAGCTAACATTTTATAAGCTTGATCGATATATTGATAGAATGCTCCATCTGGTGTTCTCTTTCCAGATTTGTCGTGCATATGTCCCAATCGAACGACCATAATCCTGTCTTCGGGAATAGAAATCACAAATTGACCGAGATGTCCGTCCATATAGACAATCTTTTTCCCTTGATATTCGCCTAACCACCAACCATAACCATATTGCTGAGAATCTTCAGCCGCTGGCTGCAAAGATTGTTGGACATAGTTAGAATCCAAAATTTGTCGATTACCCCATTTGCCGTTGTTGGTATATAATTTACCGAATCGAGCGAAATCTCTGGCATTACTAGCGATACAACAATATGTTTTTTCGATACCGTCTTCTGGTGAAATTTGCCATAATGCATCGTTTTCAGCACCCATCAGCTTCCAAAAGTGTTCTGATAGAAAGTCAGATAAATTGCTTGGTATTGCCTTGGAAAGCACCATTCCCAATAATTGGGTATCTCCGCTTTGATATTTAAACTTTTGATTTGGAAATTTGTAAATAGGCAATTCTAGCATGGCTTTACTTACGTTTTTATAAAAATAAGCTTTAGTAGTAATAGAAAATGGTGAATTGTATCGCTCATCCCATTCTAATCCCGAACGCATCGTCACTAAATCTCTAATCGCCAAATCTGCTGCAAATTCACCTTTCAATTCGGGCAAATAAGACTTCACTTTTTCATCCAAACTAATAATATATCCGAGTTCCAAAGCTTTTCCAAGCAAAGCAGCTGTTATACTTTTTGCCATGGAGAAGGAATTTGTAAGCGAATTTTCGTCAAAACCATCATAATATTTTTCAAACCAAATACTATCGTTCTTAATTATCAAATACGCTATAGTCTTATTGGCTTGATGAATGGAATCCAATTTTGATGTACTGTTTACGGAATTATAATCTTTTGCTTGTGGCCAAGGTTGAGAAGCTCCGGCTTTAATAGTTCTATTTTCAAAATATTTATAATCTTCCAAAAAAGCAGAAGTGTGTCCCGTAAAATAAACAGTTCGTACAGCTTTTAGAATATATCCATTTCCTGTAAAAAGTAAACCTAATGTTATAATCGTAATGAGTACGATGACCGTACCAAGAAGCCATTTTAAAATTTTGATAATCATAGTTGAAGGTTTATAGATTAAATATACTGAATGTTTTAATTATTACTATTAATGAAGAAAATCATTTTGAATTTGTAGTTTATTTTGATATATTTATGATATCAAAATGATATCAAATTTTAACACTTATAAATTATGGAAAAAGTTATTAAGCCTACCTCAGGATATTCTGCCATCGGAATTGGAATTGTCTTGTTATTAATGTCTGGTTACATTGTATATTTATCGGTTTTAAACGATAGACCTGCATTTATATTCCTTGGGATTCTAGTTTTTTTAGCCTCAATTTTTATTTTTAAAGGAATTTTGATTGTACATCCAAATCATTCACGTGTATTGAATTTCTTTGGTAGCTATGTAGGCACAATTAAGGAAAATGGATTGTTTTTTGTGAATCCATTGTATACAGCGACAAAAATGTCTTTGCGTTCGGAAAACTTACAAGGACAAACGTTAAAGGTTAATGATAAAATGGGTAATCCTATTGAAATCGGTGCGG
Organism: Sphingobacterium litopenaei; assembly: GCF_014692495.1. Classification (GTDB taxonomy): domain Bacteria; phylum Bacteroidota; class Bacteroidia; order Sphingobacteriales; family Sphingobacteriaceae; genus Sphingobacterium; species Sphingobacterium litopenaei. The sequence continues at coordinate 5,667 of NZ_JACOIJ010000023.1, forward strand.
TAATCGTTTGGAAAATTGGTGATACGTATAAAGCTGCGTACGATGTAGAACGCGTATTTGATTATGTGCGCGCACAATCTGAAGCTGCGGTCCGTCATTTGGCGGTGAGTTTTGCATACGATGATTTGGAAGATGATACGGCTGAGATTACCTTGCGTAATGGTGGGGAAGAGGTAAATCATATTTTAGAGAATGAGTTGACAGAGCGCTTGTCAAAAGCAGGTATAGTTGTGCAAGAAGCTCGTATTAGTCACTTAGCTTATGCAGCAGAGATTGCTGGTGCGATGTTGCAAAGACAGCAAGCTGCAGCAATTGTAGCAGCGCGTGCAAAGATCGTTGACGGTGCTGTTGGGATGGTAGATATGGCGTTGAAAAAATTATCCGCTGAGAATATTGTGGAATTAGATGACGAGCGTAAAGCAGCTATGGTAAGCAATCTAATGGTCGTATTATGCGGTGAAAAAGCAGCACAACCAATTGTAAATACAGGCTCCTTGTATTAATAATAGGATCATCAAAGTGATTTGATATGAAGAAAAAAAGTTTTGTGGTGCGCATAGATGAGGATACATTCAAGCTACTTGAAAAGTGGGCGCAGGATGAATTTCGTAGTGTCAATGGTCAAATTGAATTTTTACTACATGAAGCTCTGGTGAAGAGCAAGCGTAAAAAGGATAACGCAAAAAAAGAGGATTAAATGAGGCATTATGCCTCATTTTTGTTTGATGTAGGATGATTTTCAAAGTGTTATAAAAAAAATCTCTAAAATAATTTTGATAATAAAAATTTACAATCTATATTAGTGTATTATTTAAATAGTACACTAGTATGATAACCATTAAAGACTTAAATTTTAGTTATACCAAAAACAAACCTATCTTTTCAGATTTGAATCTAGATTTGGATACAGGGCATATCTATGGACTCCTCGGTAAGAATGGGGCAGGAAAATCGACGCTTCTGAAGAATATGATTGGATTAGTATATCCCAATTCAGGCGAGATTTTAATTCTTGAACAGGATGTAAAACAGCGAAATCCTTCATTATTGAAAGAGATTTGCTTTATACCAGAGGATTTGTATTTACCTAATGTATCGGTAAAAAGTTACCTAAAATCAAATTCTTGCTTTTATCCGAATTTTGATGAGAGCTACTTTCAAAAACTCTTTACCGAATTTCAGATTCCTGCGAATCAAAATTTAGGAAATATGAGTTACGGGCAGAAGAAGAAATTCTTGATTTCTTTTGGTCTTGCGACCAACACCAAAGTAGTCATTATGGATGAACCGACTAATGGATTGGATATTCCGTCCAAAGCACAGTTCAGAAAGGTTCTTGCAGCCGTAATGAATGAAGATCGTGTGATTGTGATTTCTACGCACCAAGTCCGTGATTTGGACAATTTGATTGATTCTGTGATTATATTGGATCAACATCGTATCGTGTTGAATGAATCCATTCAAACTATTGCAGATCGTTTGCACTTTAAAAAAGTGACGGAATTGAGCCAAGATATACTGTATGCTGAACAAGGAATTGGAGCATACAATGTTATCTCAACGAATGCTGATTTTGAAGATTCGAAAATTGATCTTGAATTGCTGTTCAATGCTGTAACCGTAGAAAATGAAAAAATTACCAATCAATTTTTAATCGCAGAATATGAATAATACATTTGATTTTAATCGTTTCAAATTGCTTGTTGGTAGACAATGGCAATCTTATAAAAAAGAGTATTTCCTTATTGTTGGTGTTTTGTTGGCAATAATTCTTTATTTCTATGGGAATGAATTTTACAAAGTTTTCAAGGTAGGTGATATGGATATTTATAACAATGATTTTAGATTCCGAATTCCTTTATTTATTATTTTTGGACTTCTTTATATTTCTCTAACGGCTAGTTCTTATTTTAAAAATTACGGCAAATCCAATGCAGCTATAGCGGAGATATTAGTTCCGGCTTCTAAATTTGAAAAATTTCTTGCAGGCATATTCTACACAACAGGTTTAGGATTTGTGACATATTTACTTCTATTCCATATTGTAGATTTTGGGTTTATGAATTATGTACGATCATTTACCACAAGCACGACAACTTATGTAGAAAATGGTAAAGAAATAGTACGCGATAATTTACCTTACTTGCACAAAATAATATATATAGATCCAGTGAAATATTTTGTATTTCTACCGTTTACAATTAATGCGCTTTTTTTGCTGGGATCAATATATTTTAAGAACAAGCACTTTATCAAAACAATAGTATCTGTTGCGGTATATGCTGGACTTTGTTTTTTTCTAATTTATAGTATTTATAGATTATTCTTTTTAGGACATATGCAATTAGAAGAAAATGATTATATAGACAATAAAAAATTAATGTTGTTTTTATTTGCTGTTCTGGGGTGGACTATAACAATTATTTTGTGGGCAATCACATATGTTCGATTGAAAGAAAAGGAGGCTTAATATGGATTTTAACCCAAATAAAGCAATTTATTTGCAAATTGTAGATCATATTTGTGAGAATATTCTGCTTGGTAAGTTGCCAATAGATTCCAAACTACCGTCCGTGCGTGAGTTGGCTATTGAAATAGCCGTGAATCCAAATACAGTCATGCGTACTTATGATTTTTTGCAGCAGCAAGGTATTATTTCGAATAAGCGTGGCGTTGGTTTTTTTGTGACACCAGATTCTTTTTCACAAATAAAAAAGTATAAGAAAGAAATCTTCGTGAAGGAAGATCTTCCTCAAGTTTTCAAAAATATCTATCTTCTTGATATCTCATTAGAGGAATTGAAGGAGAGATATGATGCTTTCATTAATGAAAATTATAAATCGAACTAAAATGAAATTAAGTAATAAATTATTAATAGGGCTAGGCGTAGGCTTATTTACACTAATTTTGAGTATTGTCGTTGTTGCTAATGTTGGTGGTATCGATAGTCAAGAATATTGGAAGAGCATGGAAAATGAATCCAAAAATTTCTCGTCAGAAAGTAAATACTTGAAGGCGTCTAAACTAAAAACTTACAGCAGTATAAAATTAAATAGTGAACACCATAGGGGAGTGCAACTGCATTTAATTAAAGATGAGACTTATGGATTCAAAAGTAATTCTGAGACAAATGAAGTAGAGGTTTTATCCGATAAAAATGGACTTATATTAAACTTTAAAACAAAGTCATATCATCACTTACATGTTTACTTGTACGCGCCTCATTTTGAGAATGTGACTTTGTCAAATTTAAATCTAGATAATTTGGTTACGTCAGAAGATTCATTGAAATTGAACTTCCTTAATGCTTCATGGGGATCTTATAATATAGAAAATGAAAGTTTAAAATCTTTGGATCTGAGTTTAACGAATTCATCTATTGATAACACATTCAAAATTGGGAATTTGGAAAACCTAAATCTTAAACTAACAAATTCTTCGATTAAACTACAGCCATCCACGCTCAAAGGTTTAGCCGTTCAGGCCGAGAATTCCAGATTTGCTATTGAAGAGCCAAATGGTCCTACGACAATCTCTAGTTTATCCGTTGTTACACAAGGTAAATCAACTATTAGTTTGCCAAATAAAATTTCTGTAGATAAAATAGAAGGAAATCTTTCTGACAGTACATCAACAAATTTGCCTGTATTTTTACTAAAGAATTTAATCAAGTAAAATAAAATCTCAGACATAACAAAAGCGTCGTTTTATGACGCTTTTGTTGTTTAGTCTCTTCTCAAGAACTCTCTATCCTCATCTGATAAACCATCGTTTGGTTTGTATGGAGAATCGATATAATTATCATCTGCAGTTGTTGGCTCAACACGAGGTTCGAAAACAGGATTGTTTATGCCATATTCTGAAGGATGTTTCTTTCTTCGTCTAAAAAGTATTCCTCCAGTAATCACACCTAGCAAAAAGAAGATACCAAGAATTAAAAGTTTTGAAGTGCGGATATCACCGAATAACCAAAACGAACTTTCTTCCTTATTATTGAATAAAATAATTCCTACTAAAGCGAGAAGTATAGCGATGATTATAGTTTTTGGTTTCATAGTGAATACATTTTATTGAAACACAAACATAACAAAAAAGGAGATAACCATGGGTTATCTCCTTTATATTTTGAGCGAATAACTAATTATTCAGCTACAACTTCGAAAGGAACTTGAACTTTCACTTCTTTGTGTAAGTTTAAGTTTGCGATGTATTCACCTACAGTTTTAGGCTCTACTTCGAAAGTGATGCGACGACGGTCTACGTCATAACCTTGAGCTTTCAATGCATCAGCGATTTGGATGCTATTTACTTTACCGAAGATTTTACCAGACTCACCAGCTTTAGCACCGATAGACAACTTAACGTTTTCTAATTTAGCAGCTAATTCTGTAGCATCTTTCTTGATTTTGTCTTGTTTGAACTGAGCTTGTTTGATGTTCTCAGCCAATACTTTTTTAGCAGATGAAGTTGCTAATGTAGCAAATCCTTGAGGAATTAAGTAGTTACGACCGTAACCTGGTTTTACTACTACGATATCGTCTTTCTCACCAAGGTGCTTAACATCTTGTTTTAATATAATTTCCATTTATCGTATCCTCCTTATTTTAATGAATCAGCTACGTAAGGTAATAAGCCTACGATACGCGCACGTTTCACAGCTTGAGCAACTTTACGTTGGAATTTCAATGATGTACCAGTAAGACGACGAGGTAAGATTTTACCTTGATCGTTAACGAATTTCAACAAGAAGTTAGCATCTTTATAATCGATGTATTTGATACCATTCTTTTTGAAACGACAGTATTTTTTACGGTTGTCCTCTACTTTAGGAGCAGTCACGTATTGGATGTTTTCGTTTGCCATTAGTTTGCTACCTCCTCAGTTTTAGTTTCAGCTTTCTTGTTGAATGCACCGCTACGTTTTTTCTCGTTGTAAGCTACAGCGTGCTTATCAAGCGCGATAGTTAAGAAACGCATCACACGCTCATCACGTTTGTATTCAACCTCTAATTTTTTAATTAATTCACCTGGAGCCTTGAATTCAGTTAAGTGATAAAATCCAGTAGTTTTTTTCTGGATTGGATACGCTAATTTTTTCAAACCCCAATTATCTTCAGCGATAATTTCGGCTCCGCCTTCTGTTAAGATGTTTTTGAATTTAGCAATTGCCTCTTTCGCAGCATCTTCTGAAAGCAACGGGGTAAGAATGATTACAGATTCGTACTGTTGCATTGTTTTTAAATAATTATGTTAATTTAAATTTTCCGTACTTACGGAAGTGCAAAGGTAGATAAATATTCTTATTTGTCAAATAATTTATGCAAATATTCCAAGATCAAAACCTTCCTTATGACTTTTTAACTAATCTGCCGCTTGAGGATGTTTTGTTTTCCAAAATTTGAGTCGGCTGAGTTGCATAAGAAATTTTAGCAGAGGAGGAAAGATTGCTCTTTAATGTATTAGCTGTACTAATGTCTAACTTTGCCGAGGAACTACCTTTGCAAACCAAATTCTTTATAGTTACTTTTTCTAAATCTAAAGATGCAGACGAACTCATATCGATTGTTGAATTATCTATCTTTCCAGCCAAGGAGATCTTACCTGAACTTGAAGCTTCAATTACGGCAGTGCTCGCTAAGATGTGTGAATCAAATTTTCCAGAAGATGTGACTTCGATGTCCATATTATCAGCTTTAATATGTCTTGCGCTGATTTTTCCGGATGAATTAGCTACTATAGACACGGGAGATGAAGTAATTGGAGCATCCACATGTAAAGTAGCACTTGAAGTAGCTTTTAATACTTTTAATTTAGAATTGGAGTAAATGGTAACTTTATTTGGTTTTGAAGTTCTAATTGATGTATTAGGTTTATATCTAATAGTTAATACATCATTTTTTATTTCAGTTATAATTAAATCAAGGTAATCTTTCTTTTCACTCTCTAACACTATTTCGTTCCTATCTGATTCCACATAAGCGGCATTTAGACTCGTAGCGACTGATATTCCATGATGATTAGCAATTTTTCTTGTTTCCTTATATTGGGCAAATGTTACGGCCAAAGAGAAATAAGCTAGGAAAAATACAATTGTCCTTTTCATAATATTGGTGATTATTTATATATCTAATATAATTATATTATCTGGTTTCTTCGCTTATCTTTTGATTTCTATATTTGTCTATGACTTTAATTGAGCATTTCAAAAATTTGTATCATATAGATGAGGAATTGGAATTTTTCTTTGAATCGATCAGCGAAACGAAGGAATACGGGAAGGGAGATTTGATTTTTGAACCAAATAGCTATTTGAAGCATATCTATTTTATCGAATCAGGATTTACTCGGGTGTATTATTATAAGAACAAGAAAGATATTACGCATTATTTCTACGGTGAAAATACATTTAGTACAGGTATAGAGAGTGTATTTTACCAAAAGCCAACTTTATTTGGGTTTCAGGCGTTAGCTCCTTCCAAGATTATTCAAATTCCTTTTGCACCAATCCGTGAACTAGCCAATAAAAACATCACCATAAATCATATTATTGAAAAAATATTATTAGATAATTTAATTTCTTTTTCTAAAAGATTTTATAACAGCCAGTTTGAGACGGCGCATGAACGATATGCTTCTTTATTAACTGAAAATCCTACCTTATTACAAAATGCTTCCTTAGGACATATTGCTTCATATTTGGGAGTTTCTCAACAAACTCTTTCTGTTATTCGAGGAATGAAGTAATTTCATTTTTTAAGATATCTGAAAATTTTATTATGAAACAATCTTGATCTTTGTGATGTTATAAAAGTCAGAAGATCTTTTTATGAAAAAAAATACACTATTAGTTACAGTAGGTTTGTGTTTGTGTAGCACACTAAATGACAGTTTATTTGCACAAGAGCAATTAAATTTATTTAGTAGTCCAGTGGAATCAGCTATTAGACACAATAAATCTATCCAGAATGCTAATTTGGAAAATAAAAAAGTGGCTTTGGATAGGGAAGATGTAAGGGGAAAATTACTCCCTAAAGTATCTATGAATGCTTTGTATGGTTACGTGAATACGGGACTTGACGTGGATTTACCCACCCAACAGTTACCGATTACAGGAATTAATCTCTTCGAAGGCACTACCAAAGGCAATGTTTCTTCTCAAGTCTTTGCAACAGGCGTGACTGCTACACAGGTTATTTTTAGTGGTTTACAAATTACCAATGGTCAAAAGGCTTTAGAGCAAAAGCAAAAAGCACTTTCTCTCATGACTGAAGCTGGATATGATCAATTGGCACAGGAAGTAATCACTTCTTTTGATCAGCTAATGTTACTAAAAGAAGTTGATGTGTTGATTAATGACTCCGAAAAACGTCTGAATAAGGAACATCTTAAAGTGGTTAAAGCTATTGAAAATGGGGTGGCGATTCCTTATGATCGCGATAAAATTAAGTTAGCTATGCTAGAACTGGAAAGCAAGCGTGCAGAAATTCAAAGCAACCGCGAATTGTTGTATTATAAGTTGGAAGAATTAACAGGACTTCCAATGGAAGAATTACAAGCAGTTTCGTATCCATTACAAGAAATCCTGTTGGCTGAGGATGCTACAGCGATGAACCGAAAAGAAATAGAAACTTTAGAAACTTCACAAAAAGCATATGAGTTTGCACTGAAAAAAGAAAAGGGAGCGCAATTGCCTATGTTATTCGCTTTTGGTAATATTTCCTATTTAAATGCTTTTGATAGTAAATTGACTATAAAAGACGTTCCTCAATTGGGAGATTTGAAATTACAATCCAATCATTTTCAAATGGCGCCAACTTTTGCTGTCGGTGTGGGAATGAAATGGAATATTTTCGAAGGTAAATCTCATAAAGCTGCTGTCGAGAAAGCTAAATTGGATTTGGAAATCAACAACAATAAGTTAGAAGACACAAAAGAAAAGCTGAGTCTTTTGCAACGGAAGACCAAATCGGATTATGAATTAGCTATGAAAAAAATCTCTGTAAACCAACAACAGATGACTATTGCTAAAAACAATATGTATTTAGCTTCACGTCAGTTTGAAGAAGGTTTACAAGATGTCACAGAAAGATTGGAAGCGGAGAACGAGTATTACAAACAATCTTTGAATTATTACAATCAAATTTTAAGTCAGCGTACAGCGGCTACAGAAGTGTTGAAATCAAACGGTAATTTATATCAAACCATTAGTAGATAACTATGAAAAATATAGCATATACTTTAGGTCTTTTATTGGTGTTGCAAAGTTGCTCATCAGAGAAAGCAGAAAAGAAAATTGAGGGTAAAATAGAAAGAGAACAATTATCCGTAACGACTAAAATCCCAGGTAAAATTCAGCAGATTTTAGTAGAAGAAGGACAATTCGTACATAAAGGAGACACACTAATTATTCTGGAACTACCCGAAGTGGACGCCAAAGCGGCACAGGCTCAGGGAGCATTAGAATCGGCGCAAGCGCAATACGATATGGCGGTAAAAGGAGCGACTGATGGTCAATTGCAACAATTGCGCGCTAAGGTGGATGGATTAAAAGAGCAATATGAGTTTGCACAAAAGTCTTTGGATAGAATGCGTAATCTATTGCAGGATTCGTTGGTTTCACAACAAAAATACGACGAGGTATATGCTAAATACCAAGGCGCTAGAAACCAATATTTGGCTGCGCAAGCAGAAATCGCGGATGTAAATCATGGTGCACGTATTGAGCAGCAAAAAATGGCCTTGGGTCAAAAAGAACGTGCTTTAGGAGCAGTTTCTGAAGTGAATGTGGCTGCCAAAGAACGTTATATCATTGCGCCACAGGATATGTCTATTGAAACTATCAATCTGAAAGTAGGGGAGTTAGCGTTGGCTGGCTATAGCTTAGCTTCAGGATACATTACAGAAGGAACTTATTTCCGCGTGACCGTTCCAGAAAGTAAAGTAAAAGATTTCCAAAAAGGTGCTGTCAAAACGTTGAGCATTCCTTATTTGGATAATAAACAGATTCAAGCTAAGGTAGAAACAATAAAAACATTGACGTCCTATGCGAATATCAGTACAGCTTATCCAGACTTCGAACAACAAGAAGCTATGTTTGAGATTCGTCTGAAACCTACAGATACGACTTCTAGCAAAGAATTATTGACTAAAGCTACATTTGTTGTAGAATCTACTAAATAAGGAAATCATGAAAAACTTTATAAGTTTAGTCAAAAGAGAATTCCAGTTATTCTTTCAGAATAAGGTATTGGTGATGCTTTTTCTTGGCGCTCCTTTGATGTATGGTTTGTTGGTTGGTTCGGTTTACAAAAAAGGTACTGTAACACACATTCCTATCATCGTGGTGGATGAGGACCAAACACCGCTTTCCAAACAATTGATTGATATGTTCAATGAGAATGAAGTGATTTATGTTGCTTCGATCTTAAATGATAATTTCAATTCGCATGAGGAAGCTTTACGTAAAGAAGCTACAGTAGTGGTCAATATTCCAAAGAATTTTTCTTCGGATATTAATTACAACCGTCCTACAGAAGTCACCATGTTTGTGAATGCCTCAAACACGGTGACTTCTAACTATGCAATGATGGCGGTGAATGTGTGTGCAGGTACGTTGAAAGCAGGAATTCAGATCAAAGGGTTGGAGAAAAAAGGGGTTCCTTCGTATATCGCTTCACAACAATATGAGCCATTTAAAACCACCATCATCAGACAAAATTTCCGTTCGGGTAACTACCTGTACTTTATGCTACCAGGGGTACTCTTGACGGTATTTCAACAAGTCATGATGCTAGGATTGGCATTGAGTTTTGCTTCGGAATTTGAAAAAGGAACTTTCAGTGAGCTAATATTCAAATGTTCGAATGTTTTTGAGCTATTATTGGTGAAAATTACCCCGTACTTACTGATGTCCGTTTTAATTTATGCCTTATATTATGGTTATTCATTACTGTATAGAATGCCATTGCATGTAGAAGGTTTTGCATTTTGGGGTACTTCGGTATTATTCTTATTGGCAGTAGGTTTTTTAGGAATTTTAGTAAGTATTGCTATTCCAAATCAACTGAAAGCAACGGAAATTTTAATGGTTATAGCAACCCCATCTTTTATTCTAAGTGGTTTTACTTGGCCCTTGAGTCAAATGCCAAATTGGGTTGTTAATATAGCTAACTGTATTCCGTTAACTCACTACCTTAAAATTTTCCGTACGTTGATCGTGGAGAAAGGCACGGTGGATATGGTTACAAGTTCAGTATGGGGTTTAGTTATTATTGCAGGTGTAACTTTGATTTTGTCTGTGATTCTGTTGCAAATAAAAATTAACAAGACCAAAAAGGAAGCGCAAGTAGCTTAATGTTAGATATTAATTATATTCAAGGGGAAGGGCTAAATGTTTAACACTTAGCCTTTTTTGTTATTAATATTTTTATATAATCCTGATAAAATAAAAATTTCTTTGTAAACTATAAATTTCTTAAATAAGAAAATCTTATCTTTAAAAATATTTCCACAAAGACTGCCTTTCTATGAAATCAAAGAAACGGTATTAGTCACGTTTTTTATATTTATTTTATTTCAGTGTTATAGTAATCCTATATCAAAAGACTTATTACGTTTCAATGATTCGCTTGAAAATGTAATAAAAAAAGAGAAGGATTATAATAAAGTCCGAGATCATATCACGGATTTACTAAATACTAATTTTGCAAATAACGCACCATTTGTTATTGACTATATTGAAAAGAATATTTTAAATAACCCAACTTACACTTCTGATACCTTATTTTATGCAAACACATTAAATACGTATGCGATTTGTTTCTTATTTACCGACGTAGATAAATGTATAGAAATAGCGAAGCAAGCATTAAAATATATTGGAGATAATCAAAAGACAGAAATTCTGGAAAAGGTAGCTTTGCTAAATTCTAATCTAGGTAATGCCTATGCAAATAAGGGGCATGATCACACGAGATTAAAAGTCTTTGCAGATATTCACCCCATCATCCTTAAAACGAAAAATCCTCAGATAATAAGGAACTATCACCATAGAATTGGAAGTTATTATTATGGATTTAATGAACTTGACAAAGCTTTAGAGCATTTATATAAGGCATATTTATCGAAGAAGATTTTGTTTATCATCCGGGTTTTGCGGGTGCAACAGAAATTTTCATTGCCTCAGTTTATTTTAAAAAAAACCAAATAGACAGTGTTCGAAAATATATCACCATTGCCAATAATATAAAACGTGCAGAACTTCATTCTTTGTTCAATGCTAGAATAAAAAGTTTATTAGGCTTGACTGAAGCTTATAGAGGCGAGTACGAAAAGGCAAATCAACTTTTGAATGAAGGCTACCAAATTGCCACAAGTGTACCGGACACTTCGGAAATTTTGTATAACCAATTTATGCAAGCCAGAGTTTTGGTTTTACGCAAACAATTTGCAGCAGCCATAGAAAAATATAAGACAGTTATTGCCAACAATAATAAGGATTTTGCGCATTATCGTTATTAAGTGTTGAAAAGTTTGATAGATGCTTATAAAGCAAATGGGCAATATGATAAGGCTTTTGAGACGTATGACATGTTGTTCACATTCATGAATGAACAAAAGTTTAAAAATCAGCACTTATATGCCGAAGAACTTAGTTACAACATGAAGTTCGATGAGAAATTAGCTGAAATAGAAAACCTAAAAATTAGTAATGAGAAAGCAGAATTGACAAAACAACGAAATAGTTTGTTTATTGCTGGACTTGCCGTTTCTTTAATTTTAATACTTATAGTCTTATTTTTGGTTATTAGAGCTCAAAAACACAATAAAATTCTGGCTAAACAAGAATATGACTTATTGAAAGCTAAATTGGAGGAAGAAGAAAATAACAGAATGATTGATGAAATGCAATTGCTTAAGCAAGTGGAAGATCGTGAGCGAAATCGAATTGCTACAGATCTTCACGATAGCATTGGCGGTTTATTGTCATCCATTAAGATATCCATGTACAGCTATCAAGAATCTACGAAATTAAATCCTGCACAGACTGAGCATACTAACCGAATATTAGAATACATTGACGAAACTAAACAAGAATTAAATCGAATTGTCTATAATCTAACACCTCTTATTGTAGAAAAATTTGGTTTGCTAGAAGCAATAAAACAGTATTGTAAAAAGATTCAAAACGAGCAATTTCAAATTCGCCTTCAAATCATCAGTGTACCTACAAATATCATGGTAGAAGATGAAATCACGCTATATCGTATAATCCAGGAAGTTTTACATAACATTGTAAAGCATGCTAAGGCGCAAAATGTTTTAGTTCAAATACAAACAGACAAGGAGTCTGGTATGGTGATAATATCTATTGAAGATGATGGTCAAGGAATGGATGTGGAAGAAGCAAAAAATAAAGGAGGTTTAGGAATGCGAAGCTTATTTTCTCGAGTTCAGAATCTTAACGGATCCATCAAAATCGAGTCGCAAAAGAATATAGGCACATCCATTTATATTCATTGTTTCCCAAATCCTATTAACGGCTAAAATATTAATCCCCTGCCTTGTATTAGACAGGTGCAGGGGATACTCTCTTATTTTATAACATAACAAAAACTTATTGCTGTTTTTCAAACCAAAAATAACGTAATACGCTTTAAATCAATTTATTATTTTATCTTAGTTTAACATAATTTGACTTCCTTTTTCTAAATCTTTGATCACTGTAATAGAACGAGGCATACGTTCTTTCAATTCTTCCACGTGAGAAATAATACCGACAACGCGATTTTCTTGATGTAGATATTGTAAGGTATCAAATACCGTATTAATGCTTTCCAAATCCTGTGTACCGAAGCCTTCGTCAATAAAGAAGAAGTTCTTATCTGCTTTATTCAAAGACTGAATATTTTCTGCCAAAGCTAAAGCCAAACACAAGGAAGCTTGAAAAGCCTGACCGCCAGACAGCGTTTTGGCTGAACGTCGGTAGCCATTATTTAAGTAATCTATAACCTCAAATTCATTATTCTCATTGATGACCAAGCTCAACTGATTTTTGGTCAAACGATGAAAACGATGATTTGCAATTTCACACAATCTCTGCAAATGAATGCTTGAAACATAATTTACAAAACCATTTCCCTTGAACATATTGAACAGAACATCTAAGTTTTTCTTGCGGGTATCAAGTTTCTGATATTCTAGGAGCAATTCTTGCTTCTTCGCTAGTTCAATGGTCAAGCGGTCTAAATCGTCTTTCAAAGCACCATAAATTTCGATCTGCAGATTTAATTCTTCTTTTTTAAGTTGAATTAAATGAGACAATTCGTTGAATCGATCTTCTGAATAATTGTCCTGTTCAGAAATCTTTTGTAATTCCTGAATTCGATTCTCCAATGTGGAGTAGGCAACATAAAAATCCTGAACTGATTTTCTTGACAAGCTGGAATTAAGGCTTTTATCTAATATTGACTTAACAGTTGCTACATCAGGAAAATTAAGTTCATTTAGTAATTTGTGTACAGAATGCTGTATTTCTTTAAGCTGATTTGCGTAAAGCGCGTGTTGTTCTTGCGCTTCGGTATATGTCCCTTTTATTTGAGCATATTGGGTTCTATAACTCAACAATTGCTTGGTAAAAAGCTCATAATCTTGCATGATCTTATCGATGCTTGCCTGCGTTTTTTGCGCCTTATCTTCTAAAGCATCTTTATCATATTGCGCATATGCTGCAGCCTCAATAGCTTGTATTTGCCGTAGATTCTGTCTGATATTCGCATCCAGAACATTGATTTCATTTTGATATTCATTCAGCTTTACTTCAGCTTTTTGAATTTTATCGTTCGTGGTCTGCAATACATCACGTTTTGATTTCAACTCTTCTTCAAGCTTTTTGAGTTGATCTTCTAATTGAAATATTTCATTCTTTTTCGTTTCAAAAAACGCACGATTATCTTTATCAAAATCTTTCCAAACAAATGCCTGTTGATGAAGTTGAAATAGATTTTCAATCTTGGTGATTTCCTGCTGTAGATTAGAGGATTCAATTTCTTTTTCAGCCAATATTCTACTGTTAAGCTGTAATTCTGATTTTTGTTTTTCTAATATTTCCTTTTCTTGCTGTAATTTATTTTTGTCTGATTGTAATCGTGTGATTTCTTCATCTAAAGCTTCGATTTCCATAGGAGAGGGGTGTTCTGCTGATCCGCAGAGTGGGCAAGGCTCGCCATCATGCAGACTGTGAATATAGTGCGAAAGCTCTTGTTTGAGTCTAATATCACTGTCTCGTTGCTTCAGTGCGGTATCACGTTGTTGTAAACCTTCAAACTTATCTTCAATTTGTTGCTGCCATTCCGATTGGGTATAGCCATTCACCACAAATTGATTTTTTAGTTCTTCAATTTGTGATTTGAAATTAGTGAAACGTTCGTGTTCCTCTTTTAAATCCTGAACCAACTGTTCATTTCTTTGATACCAGGAATCTATAGCTAATAATTCGGACGAATTTATACGAGACGATTTAAGTTGTTCTATCGCAGATTCTTGTTGTTCAATATCTTTAATTAAAGCTTCAGCAGTTTGCTTTTGTTCATTCAGAAACTCATTTCCCTTAATAATACCAACTTCTTTATCCGCCTTGATTTTGCCAAACTCGACATTCTGAATAAGTCGTTTAATATCCTGAATTTCGGATTTCAGGTTATCTAAATTCTGGTATTGTGGTAGAAGTTGTTCCAGTGCTTGCTCGACTTCTGTCAAAGCTATTTTAGTGGCATCTTTAGATTCTTTTAAACCTTCAATTTTAGTCAGTAAAGCATTTTTACTTGTCGTAAGCTGACTTAAATTATTAAGTGGTTCACGAAAATTATTCAACACCAATTCATACTCATTGAGCTCGGCTTCAATTTTTTGGATGGCAGGCTTTCTTTCATTCAAAGCTGACAATTCACCTTGCTTGATCTCTAAATCGATCCGATTTTGTTTCGCTATTTGTAAAGCTTTGAAGTGAAAATCAAGCTGTTCAAATTCTTTCTTTAAGCTTTCTAAGGTAAGAGAAAGCTCTTGAAATTGTTGATTTTTCTCCTCAATAATTTCTGTATTCACTTCTTCAAAGCCACTTAAAGCACCTTTGAGATGTTCTATTTTCTTATTATTATCAGCCATCAGACCAGAGACTTTTGGACCTAGGTCATATTGATTCAGAAAGAAAATCTCCTTCATCATTTCCGAACGGTCTTTTCCCTTTAGCTCCAAAAACTCTTTGAACTGTCCCTGTGGAATAATAATGGTTCTTCTGAAATTGGAATACGATAAATTAGTAACCGCAGCACCATCGTTAGATTCCATCGGTGACCAATTGCCATCTATCCATTCATAGGCATTTCGCTCGTGATCGGTAATATCCTGAAATTTTTTCTTTCGTCTCCATTGCGCGACAAAACGAAACTTACGTCCTTCAAAGTTTAAAAACTGAAAATCTATAATCACCTGCGAAGATTTCAGGTTCATCATATTGTAGGTACGCTTTTCTTTGCTATTTAATCTTTCCGTTTCGCCATACAGTGCGTAGCCTATAGCTTCCAACACAGAGGATTTTCCCGAACCTACGGTGCCAAATATCCCAAAAAACCCCGCTTCAGTGAGGGCGGTAAAATCAATTTCTTGCTTTTGCTGATAAGAATATAATCCTTCGATACTTAAATATAATGGCAACATCTTATTCTTCTCCCTGTTTTGAATGCGTAAATACCTCTCTAAACAATTCCTTCAATTCCTCGTTTGGCTCTTGACCATATTTACTTTTGAAATAATCTCCAAACAATGAATGGATATCCTGATTTAATTTGACCTGCTCAGTAGCTTCGGTAGGACTATCTGCCTTATTTACAATTGGGATAATATGAATTATACCATCATGTGCTTCATGAATTCTTTTCAAATCCGCAGAAGTCATGAATGTATCACTAACCATCGTTAATTCGACCAAGGTATAGGGATTCTCGTGCAACCAAGCTACCGCTTCATCTACTTGGTAAAATGTTTTGCGGCACAACTGTTTGCCACTTCTTAATGGTAGAGCCTGAATGCGAGCTTCTTGATTTGGTTCTACATCGACAATTACAACTTTCTTTTCTTGCCCCGCTTCCGAAAAAGAATAGGCTAGAGGAGAACTGCAGTACACCACAGGATTTTGATGTCCTTTTATAAATTGATAGCGGTGCAAATGTCCTAGTGCCGTATATTGAATTTGAGTTGGAATGGCGTCAGAATAGACGATATCTGCGTTTCCGATTTTAATCGGCTTTTCACCTTCAGGCTCTTCTAGGATTTCTCCTCCACGCTGCAGCATGTACAAATGTGCGGTAAGTAAATTGACTCCATTTGCATTACAATATTGATCGGCAAGGTTTTGCCAACTGTTACGCAAAACTTCATTGAGTTGCTCCCCCTTATTTTCAATACCAAGGAATTGTTTCAAACGAAGTTCATTCGCATATGCTGTGGTCAAAATGCGAACAGGATAAGGAATATGTTTTAATTTAATTTCTAAAAATCCTTTATCAGAATTTATTATAGCAAAGCTATTATCTAGTTCAAAAGGTTTGACCTCTGCATGCGGATAGCCGATAAATATAATACCACATGCACGTGCTAAAGGATCTGGTGAATCAATGCGATCTGGCGAATCATGATTTCCTGCGATCGCAAGCACCGGCCTTGTACCATTAGCCGTCAGTCTTTTTAGCGTTTGATATAATAATTCTGTAGCGTCGACAGGAGGGTTAAAGGTGTCGAACAAATCTCCAGCAACGATAACCAAATCGACCTTTTGTTGTTCTGCTATCTCACAAATTTCTTGTAGTACTTCTTTCTGTTCGTCTAAACGACTTATATAATCGAGCTTTTTGCCTAAGTGCCAATCAGCGGTGTGTAGTATTTTCATGTACGCAAATGATAGTTGAGCGATTATAAAAATACTGAATTTAGATGAGCCTTAAAGGTATAGTGGAAAAGTATCTTATTTTTTCGTTTGAATTCTTTCTTTGGATAATTTATACATTGTATTCATGTTTTTATCCTGTGAAAAGAAGCTGGTTCCTGAGGAGAAAAGATGATATGCCGCTTTGAACTGTTTATCGTAAAATAATTGCATCCCAACATTGTAAATCAGGGCATCCACATTCGAGATTTTCTTTAATGAAGTAGGAGCGTTACTTTCCTGTATTGTTTTTATTATCAATTTAGTCAAACTCTCTGCGGAGTTTATGTTTTTCGAATCAAAGGATTGCATACCCAAACTAACCGCATCCTTTACTTTTATTTCTTGCAATCTTTTGTCTTCTTTGAGAAAAGGATATTGTGTTTCCCAGTTTTTTATATCCGTTAAGTTTTTATTTGGTTCTCCTTGAGTATTGATCTTCATAAGCAGCGTCTCATGCAGTAAGGCAATAACCATCGTGTCTAAATTATTCACGGCATAACAGCTATCCAAGATAGATTTTGCCTTTTGAAGTTCTTTGTTATGAACTGCAGTAATCGCTCTATTTAGCATAGGTTCATATGCTGTTAAGTCAAATACTACATATTCTTCATTTTCTTCTTTAACCTGTGCATTACAGATCAAAGAAGATAATATTAGAAATAGGATATAGAAAAAGGATTTCAAACTATTTAGCTACAGAGAAAGTTTTGGGTTCGTCGTGACCATTATGACATGTTTCACAAGTGATGTTTTTAAACGCACCATCATGCTCTTTGTTGAAATATTTTTTATTAATTTTTTTGGTCATTTTGATCATCTCGCGGGCGATATTTTTCTTCGGATTCGCATCACTTGCAAAGTCCATACCTTTTTCACCATTGGATTTTGGAGCATGACAATAATTACATTTAACACCTAATGCTGCGTTGAATCCACGCATAACCTTTGTCAATTCCTCATCAGAAATATTTTTGGGCAAAACTTTTAAGTTTTGAGGTTTCTCGTTTTTTGTCTGTCCTGGTTGTGTGAATGCACTTACAGAAATTACTAACGCTAATATTCCAGTGAAGAAAAATGCTTTTTTATTATTTCTCATGTCTTTCAAATTATAATTTAATATTACACAATAAAATTAAATTGTCATAATAAAGTCATTGTAAATTTTCATTTAACTAATTTTTAGTAGTTTTGGGACTATAAAAAAATCTAGACTACAAGTTTTTATGTTCAGACTATTGGTATTTCTATTTATAACATTCCAAATTTTTGTTTCCAAAGCAGAAGAAACTTTACCCATAAAAAATAAAACAAATTATAATTTTTTACTTCACATACCTGAAAATGGAAAGGCAACTGGGAAGCTACCTGTTATAGTATTTTTGCACGGTAAGAGTTTATCAGGAACCAATTTGGAAAAAGTGAAAAAATATGGTGTTCTCTATGCTAAAAATCGAGGTCATCAGTTACCAAATGCAATTGTTGTAGCTCCTCAAACCAATAAAGGCTGGAATCCTGATCATGTCATGGAGGTAATAGATTATGTACTGGACAATTATGATGCAGATCCTTCTCGTGTGTATGTTTGCGGAATGAGTATGGGCGGATATGGCACGATGCATGTTGCGGGCAAATATCCAGATCGAATAGCAGCGGCTGTAGCTATTTGTGGAGGTGGAAATGTCAATGATGCCTGCAATCTGACGAAGGTTCCGATGTGGATTCAGCACGGTAGTGCAGATAGAGCAGTGTCTGCTTCAGAATCCAAGAAGATATTTAATGCCATCAAAAAATGTAATAAAGATGCGGATGCTACATTGACTATTATTCGAGGAGGAACGCATGGTAGCGTTGAAAAACTTTTTCATCAGGACGCTATTTACGATTGGATGATGAAATATAAAAAGAACCAATAAAAGAAGAGAGGCATACAAATTTTGTATGCCTCTCTTCTTTTATATTAAAATATTTAGTTCAATACAGGTGTTACGGTGTAACCTTTATCACGTAATAATTTAATCAAACCAACTTCACCAATCAAGTGCGCTGCACCTACAGCAAATAAGGTTTTATTTTGAGAAATAATTGCAGGAATGTTTTCAATCCAATTATTATTTCTTTTTGTCAACATTAACTCAAAAGCTTCAGGAGTCATCCATTTTGGATCGTTAAAAATGTCTTCAAGAATGGATAGATTTTGTTGATTGTAAGCAGCTACCATGCGTTGTGTCATTTGAGCCGCTTCATCATAAAGTTTTAAGTAATTGTAGAAATATTCTGGAGTAGCGATTTGGCTCATCATTTCTAATTGAAAATCTACAGTTTCCAATTCGCCGATTTTCTTTCCTTCAGCTAGAACATTAATTTCATTCTCTAAAGATTTCACTTCCAACGGATTTGGACAGTTGAAGGATTTCAAACTCAATAAGCTCATTACCATGGCTGGGTGCAACATATCAAACATTTTGATGGACATTTGGTTGGCTGCCAATGCACTGTCAATTAATTGAATCTGATTAGGTTGTAAACTGGTCAAAAAATCAGGAACAGGCGTCATCATTTTTTGTTGCATTGAAGCTGTATTTTCTGGATTAAATAAATTCACTTCAAAGTATATTTGATCAACTTCGCCAATTACGCGTTTTACTTTATCGTGCATGACAAAATCATCTGGACACATCATGTGGATTGTCCCCATTAGATAAGAATCCGTTTTTAAATTATTACCTGAAATTTTCCAAAGTACAGAGTTCTCTTGTGCAAAAGAAAATAGAATGCAGCAAAAAAGAGCAAAAGATAGTGTGATGAGTTTTTTCATTAAAATATATTTTAGTTAGTTAATTTCCCTAAAAATAAAAAAAGGGATTTAAATAAATTAAATCCCTTTCTATAAATCTTAAAATATTATTGCAATGGAGCAGGAGCCTCTTCATCAAATAGAGGAAACTCTTTAATAATATTGTACCAAGAAATAATTTTTTTGATGTCAGAAGTATAAACTCTAGCTTCGTCATGACCTGGAGCTACCTCGCGGAAGAAATTACGCAATTCCTCACCGCTAGCTTTAGTGTCAGGTGTATTTCCACCATTTGCTTTGATAGTTTCTAACACATCTAACAAACGGATTTCTTCTTCTTCACCGTAAATCGTGATATCTTCCAATGTAGCCATCTTAGTTGTATTAAGATTCACTACAGATTTGATTTTAGCTTTATCTAAAGTTTCTAAGATAAAACCGCCTTTATTTTGTCCGATTAGTTTGAATAATCCTGGTTTACCAGTTACAGATACTAATGCTCTTAAATTCATTATCTAGGGAATAAAATTAATCTTCAATAACTTCAATTGTTAAAATACGATCGCCTTGACGGATATCATCTACTACGTCAACGTTTTCAATTACTTTACCAAAACAAGTATGGTTACGGTCTAAGTGAGCAGTGTTATTACGGCTGTGACAAATAAAGAATTGAGAACCACCTGTATTTCTACCAGCGTGAGCCATAGACAATACACCACGGTCATGGTATTGATTTTCACCAGTCAATTCACAATCAATTTTGTAACCTGGACCACCTGTACCTGGGATTCCAGCAGCACCTTCACGAGAATTAGGACAACCACCTTGAATAACGAAGTCAGGGATCACACGGTGGAATGTCAAACCATCATAAAAACCTTTTTTAGCCAATTTAACAAAATTTGCTACTGTATTAGGAGCGTCAGCTGTATAGAATTGTACAGTCATGTCGCCTTTTTCTGTCTTGATAATTGCTTTACTCATTTCTAAATAAATTTTACGAGGTACAAATATAATATTTTTTATCCTAAGAAAGGCTTTTTGGAAGGTATAGCAGCATGTTAATGTTTGTTAAGTTTGATTCAATTTTGTAAATTCATGATAACCATTTATTTACTACACACTAACAGATATGGATAAACTTGTTATCCGCGAATGGGCTGAATCAGATCGTCCGCGAGAAAAGCTCATGGAGCAAGGCAGAAGATCATTAACTGATGCCGAATTATTAGCTATCTTAATTGGATCTGGATCTACTAAAGAAACAGCTGTAGAACTTTGTCGTCGTATTCTTAAAGATGTGAACAACAATCTGAATGCGTTGTCCAAAAAAGAGGTATCTGACCTTTGTGCCTATCGTGGAATTGGCGAAGCCAAAGCCATTACCATTATTGCTGCCTTAGAACTAGGTCGAAGGAGACGCGATGAGCAAGTTATTGAAGTTCCGGTATTAAACAGTAGTAAGCGCGTATACGAATATTTTAGAGCCAATTTACAGGATTTGCCACATGAAGAATTCTGGGTTCTATACCTCAATACAGGCTGTAAGGTATTGGACACGCAGCTCATTGGGAGAGGAGGCAATGATTTTACACCTGTTGATGTACGAATCATTCTTCGTCACGCGCTACAGAGCAAAGCCAATTCCATGATTCTAATTCACAATCACCCTTCAGGCAATTTACAACCTAGTCAAGCCGACAAAATATTGACTAATAAAATCAATGACGCCGCAAAAATAATGGATATTAAAGTCAATGACCATATTATTTTTACGGATACAGTCTATTACAGTTTTAGGGATGAAGGTCTGTTGTAATTATTGATTATTGAACCGCTGATAGATCATGCGAACACGTTCCTGCTCACGTCCTCCATTCAAAATGGCTTGAATACGTGTTTCGTTATTAATGATTAGACGTTCATTTTGTCGCGTTTTCCAGATACTGACTAGTCCAAATCGGCCAATTTTCGTAGAGGGAAGCCCAAGAAGTTCGCAGGAATAATCTCCAAGGAGGAAATGATTGTAAAAAAGATGAACCTCTCGCATCATCATGCGCATCAATTTATTTTTAGGATAATTCGCCATTACAGGCTCTTCTTTTAAGGTATCAGCCAGTGATTTACTATCCTGATCACCTTCTCGCTGCGTCATAGTCCATAGATACAGTGCCTCAATTGCTTCGTTTTCATTCTCTGGAAGCAATTCTAAAGGAATACCTAATAGATACCCTACATATTTCCAAAAATGAAATAAACCATCGACTTCTTCCTCAGAAGGATGAATGCCTATTTTGCGCAAGCCTACCAGAAATACCAAAGAGAATCCTAAGTTAGTAGCCAGCATATCCCAAATATTGATAGGAATACCCCATTTATTGGAGTCCCAATCCGTATGCTTCAGAATATTAATACGAGAATATGAATGTATAAAACGTGTGAGAAAGATTTGTCGGAATCCTTCAGCATTACGCTGTAAACCATTTTCCTTGGTAATATGGACCCAAAAGTTTACTGTATCCGTTAATCTTTTTACAGCACCTTTTTTAAGAGCACCGGTATAAATCAAAGGCTTATTTATAGCCGAAGATTCATAACCTCCCATCAGACAATAATCACGAAGTACTATCAATGCGGAAAGACCCGCACGACGAGATAATTCAGAACCTAATTTTAATTTCTTACCATTTAGCCAGGTTGGCTTTACATCAATTTTTGAGAAGAAAGTATCCCAAATTACTTTTTCATCATAGGGTAATACTTCCTCCTTTAGATAAGCATATAAAGACTTGTTTCCCTCAACAAAACCTTTCTTCTCGTGCAAATCCAAAACTAATTGATCACCTAATCGATCCCATTCGTACAAAAATGGAATAAGCTTGTCAGCAACTTTTAAATCGGGAATAAAACCTAACTTTTGGAGCAATTGCACGCCAACTCCTTCATTCCAGTAATGGGCAAAAGATGATTCATTAATTTTATATCTATAAGGTTGATTCAGCATAGACTAATTATTTAAACTCCAATCAAAATATTCTGTCTTTGCGATAAGATTATCTTGATGTACTTTAAAATCAAAATCCAAATAATCGTTTACACAAGATTCCGTATCAGAACAACAATACCGTCTATCGATTTGAAATTTAAGCCGAAAAGAACCTGTATGTTCCTCGCGATCATACTTAAAATTTAATACTTCCAGACGATTAATTGAGGGACCTCCATCCAAATTGCTTAGATTATCAAGCACATACTCCGTTAATTTGCTTAGATTATCTTCACTTAGATTCTTACTAATTATTTGTGCGTCCTTTTCCAGTTCTCCTATATTAATTGGACTTATTTCTAATTGTAGCTCACTGTTGCTCATACTTATATATTCGTTCGCAATGTCTCCAATCGGAAACATGTTTGTTTAATAAAAAATATATCTGATCCTCAGAATATCTTAAAAATTTGCCCACTGTTAGTATTACAACATAGGTGATGAAATCTTTTGATTTCTCTTTTAATGCTTTCGCATAGGTGATGTGTTGCTTATTATGACAAATTGAAGAATATTTTGTTTTCAGATTCTTGAGATTTATTTCAGGAAGAATGATGTTCAGCTCTTCTTCTAGCATAGACATGCTATCATTTAAAAAGTTTAGCAACAAGCTATCCTTTAACTTTTCAATGCTTGATTTCGTGCTTAAAAATTTTGGGTGCGTGTATAGTATATTATTTTTTAAGTAAGAAGTTTCATCTACCCTTAATTTAATGGGATAATTCCTACCAAAAATATTGAGTTCATGAACTTCGAATACTAATTTTTTAGATTTCTTACGAATTACTTTTGGAAGTTCTTTTTGGATATAATGAATAAGATTTTCTTGAGGAAATAAAGCTGGAACATTCAAGTGAACTATATCATTTTCAACTTTACGCATGTAAACGGTATCAATATCAGTTTTTAAATGAATTACGTAGTTTTTTCCCTCTATTTCCAAATACATACACAAAATAGTTACTTTTTATTCCTTATGTAAATCATTATGTTTGCATAACATTTACATCACTTTAAATTAAGCTTATAAAGATGAAGAAATTTTTTGTTTTGACAGCAGCTTTGCTTGCCTCAAATTTCATTTTTGCGCAAGACTACAAAGCCATCAATCAAACATTCATGGATCAATCCGTACGTCCACAAGATGATTTTTACAACTACGTGAACGGTAATTGGATGAAAACAGTACAAATTCCGTCTGATAAAGCGCGTTGGGGATCATTTGATGAATTGCGTGAAAACACAGACGTAGCTGTATTGGAAATCTTGAAAACAGCTTTGAATGAAACACATGCCAAAGGATCAGATGGCCAGAAAATTGCTGACTTGTACAAATCTTATGTGGATTTTGAAGCGCGTAATAAAATCGGATTACAACCTATCCAAAAACAATTAGCGGACATCAACGCTATTAAAAACCTTAAAGATCTAACCGCTTATTTTTCAAAATATGGTCGTGAAGGTGGAAATCCTTTTTACGGAGGTTACGTAGGTCCACACTTGAAAAACTCTAAAATCAATACTGTTTATCTTGGTGGTGGAGCGCTTGGATTAGGTCGTACATATTACCAAAAAGATGATGAAGCCAATAGAAAAACTTTAGCTGATTATTCGGAGTTCATCAACACCTTGTATGGTAAGATAGATCAAAAGACTAAAGATCTAAAAGGTCCTAAAGTTATTGCATTTGAAAAATCAATTGCAGCAAACTTGAAAACTGTAGAAGAATCTCGTGATGCTCAAAAACGTTATAACCCAGTTGCTGTTAAAGATTTGAACAAGCTGGTTAAAAATGTTGATGTTGCTGGATTCTTAAAAGAAGTAGGTTTTAAAGCTGATACAGTAATTGTTGGTGAGTTAAAATACTTCCAAAATTTAGATCAAATCGTAAATGAGAAAAATGTTCCTGTAATCAAAGATTACTTAAAATTCCATTTAATTGATGGTGCTACTTCTTACTTGACAGAAGAATTAGATAAATTATCTTTTGACTTCTACGGACGTAAATTAAAAGGTCAAGCAGAGCAACGCAGTTTAGACAAGCGTGGTTTGGAGTTTGTAAACGGAAATGTTGGTGAATTGCTAGGTAAACTTTATGTAGAGAAACATTTCCCTCATGAAGCAAAAGAAACTTGTGAAGAATTGGTAAAATACCTAATCAAATCTTTTGAGCTTCATATCAAAAATTTAGAGTGGATGTCACCAGTGACGAAAGAAAAAGCTTTAGATAAACTTTCTAAATTCACTGTAAAAATTGGCTACCCTGACAAATGGAAAGATTATTCTTCTTTAGCGATCGGTAATTCATTATACGAAAATGTTACGGCAATTAGTAAATGGAGATTCGAACAAAATTTAGCTAAACAAGGTCAACCTGTAGATAAGTTAGAATGGGGAATGACACCTCAAACGGTAAATGCTTATTACAGTCCTTTGAATAACGAAATCGTATTCCCTGCTGCTATCCTTCAAGCTCCTTTCTATGATTACAGAGCTGACGCTGCTGTAAACTTTGGTGGTATTGGTGCCGTTATTGGTCACGAATTATCACACGGTTTTGACGATTCAGGATCTCAATATGATGGTGATGGAAACTTGAATAACTGGTGGACAGAAGAAGACAGAACAAAATTTGAGGCTGCTGCTGATGCATTAGTTGCTCAATTTGAAAAGTATGAACCGGTACCAGGAGTTTTTGTGAATGGTCGTTTCACTTTAGGTGAGAATATTGGTGATTTAGGAGGTTCTTCTGTAGCATTTGATGCATTGAAAATGTATTTACAGGACAAAGGTAATCCAGGATTAATCGATGGATTTACTCCAGAGCAACGTTTCTTCCTGTCTTGGGCTACAATATGGCGTACTAAGACTACAGATGCATTTGTAATTAATCAGGTAAAAACAGATCCGCATTCACCTGCTCAATATAGAGCTTTTGCGCCAATTATCAATTTGGATGCTTTCCATGAAGCTTTTGGAACAAAAGAAGGTGATAAGTTGTTCGTACCAAAAGATCAAAGAATAGTTATTTGGTAATATTCAATTCTACCTATAACAGAAAAGGCGATCCTAGGATCGCCTTTGTTATTTTAGATTATTGATTTCTTGCTGTTCTTTCAATTTGTCGACATTGTTTTTCTCGCCAAACTCATCCGTTTTATTTTGGAAGTCATCTAGAATGGCTTTAATAGCCTCTGCATTTTCTGCAGTGCGGGAGTAGATTTCGGGGATCTTGCTTTCTATTAGTTTATCGCCTAATTCTATATTATCTACTTCAATTTTCCCAATTTTCTCTAAAACTGCTTGCTGGCTGTTTCTTACATCTTCTAATTCTCGTGTAATCTTTGCCATCAATTCAAATTTTTTCAATTTATCCATAGTAATTTCATGTTAGTGATATTAAAAGAACAAGTTGAATACAAAATTGTTTTCCTTTAACACTATTTAACCCTTGACGCATAACAACAAACAGCCCTTATTCGACTAAATAAGGGCTGTTTAATTATGTAATAAAATCTTCTTAAGCTACTTCGCGTAGGTCAACAGGAACTACACGCGAGATTCCTTGCTCGACCATTGTCACACCGTAAATAATATCTGTACTTGCAATTGTACGCTTATTGTGTGAAACAACTATGAATTGTGACTGATTCGAGAATTCTTTGATAATATTGTTGAACTTATCAATATTCGTGTCATCTAATGGCGCATCTACCTCATCGAAGATACAGAACGGTGCTGGTTTTAATAGATACAACGAAAATAATAGGGCAGTAGAAGTCAATGTTTTTTCACCACCTGAAAGCTGGTTGATAGATAAAGGACGCTTTCCTTTAGGTCTAGCGATAATATCAATATCAGAATCCAAAGGATTTGCTGGATCTGAAAGAATTAAATCACAGCTATCTTCTTCATTAAACAAGGAACGGAACACTTTTATAAAGTTGTCACGAACGGTATTGAATGCATTCATAAACTTCTCGTTTGCGCTGCCATCAATTTCTTCAATGGTAGACATCAATGAAGCTTTAGCTTCCAACAAGTCATTTTTCTCTTTATTGATGAAATCATAACGCTGTGTAATCTCGTCATAGGCTTCCTTTGCCATTGGGTTGATGGTACCAAATTCGTCTAATTGCTTTTTAAGACGCGTACACATAGAACCTAATTCCTCTTGAGAATGCTCAATCTCTGGCAAATCGCCTTCCAACAATTCTTTGATATCAATATTAAATTCTACCGAAAGACGTTCTTTTAGCGAGTTTAAGTCAATTTGAAGCGTGGTTTTCTTGTCTTTGACTTCGGTAATCAAGTAATCCAACTGATCTTTTGATTTACGTAAAGTAGCAACTTCTTCTTCCAAATCATTCAAGCGCTTACGGAAAGCATAGAATTCTTCCTCCATATCATGAAGGGCTTTTTCTAAGGATTCACGTTGTTCGTAAAGCTCTTTTAAGTCATTATCGTTGTTGTCCGTAAAAGTCAAGGCATCTTTCATATCCACCTTGATTTGTTCCATCTCAGCGTTATTTTTATTGATACGAAGTTCTAAAGCTTCTTTTTGACTTTCGCGGTATTCTAAATCTTTTTGTATACCCGAAACTTTATTTTGTTGTTGATGCAGACGAATGTTTTCTTGATTGTACGCTGTAGATTTCTCTTGTACAATCTCGTTCAATTCTTGATAAGCAGCTTGTAAATCCGCCAATTGTTTTTGACGCTCGTCAACCTCAACTTTTAAGATTTTAAGTTCGGGTTCAGCTTTTGTCAATTCTTCTGCAATCTCAGCAAGACGTTTTTCAATGTCTTGTTTACGATTTTGTGAGTTGGAGATAAAAGCTTGATATTGCTCTTGTTTTGTCTTGACAGAAGTCCATTCATTCTGAATACGCGCCAATTGAATGCGGATTTCATCAATGATTTCTTTCTGCGACTGTAATTTCAATGAAGCAATCTTATCGACTAATTCCGCTTCTGTATGTTGTAGTTCAGCAATACGCTCGTTTAATTCTTTGATTTCTTTAGCAAGATTCTCTAAATTCTTAGCACGACCAATACGTTTACCTTCAAATAAACCAACTGAACCACCGCTTAAGCCCAATTTGTGCTTACTGAATTTACCTTCATGGTGCAATATTACCATTTCATCGTGAGGCAAATCAATATCTAAGGCTTTCGGGGCATCCGATTTTAAGAGATAAACATTGTTCAATAATTGCAGACAAAGTTTCTCATATTTTTTGTCCACTTTGATAACCTGCATCGCAGGAATCATATTTTCAGGAACGATGAAATCGCTATCTTTTTTATCGATAACTGATTCTAATACAAAGAAATTAGCACGACCACGTGAGGCATCACTTAACAATTGAATTGCTTGAACAGCATCTTGTTTCGTGTCAACGACATAGTGGTTCATTACTGACTCCAAGTAATTTTCAATCGCTACACGGTATTCTTCTTGACAGAATAAAATGTCAGAGAACAAAGGGTAGGATTTAGGCCAGCCTGCATTCTTGCGCAAGAATTTGATAGACTCCGGAAACCCTTCCAAATTGTCCACCAAAGATTTGGTCAAGTTATACTCGTTTTGTTTTGCATCAACCAAACGCGATTCCTTACTTAATAAAGAACGGGTTTCTTGCAATTGTACTTCAGCTTGTTCGATTTGACGGTTTAAGTCATTTTCAATTCGAACAGCATCGTCATATTGTTGTTGTTGCGCATCTAACTTACCTTGCAAGTCTGCAACAGCAATATTGAACTGCGATAATTCTTCAGCTTTTGAAGAAGCATCCGAAATATTACGCAAAGACTCCTGTTCCAATGATTCTTTTTGAATATTCAGAACGGCGATGTCTTTCTCGACTTTGTATATCTTGTTTTGAAGTTCGTTATTTTCCTGAACAAAACGATCTAATTTATTTTTAGCCGTTTGTTGTTGGCCTTTAAGCTCTTCAACTTCTGTTTTATTTTTTTGAATATCATGTTGAGCAACGTCTAGTTTAGCTTGCTCTTCATAAATTTCCTCATTAAGTCTTTTGATCGTATATTCAACGTTCGTAAGTTGCTGCTTATCCAAATTGAATTCCGCTGTTATACGCGATTCACGCTCTTTGAGGTGATGTAAACGTTCGTTCTTAATCTTCTTTTCCGACTCGTAAGCACGGATTTTATTATTAAATTCGTTCGTTGTTTTCTGTTGCGCAGCTAGACTTTTCTCTTTGGAAAGAATCTCTTCACGACCAGTACGAAGTTCTTTTTCCTTAACATCGATTTGCTCTAGTGTTGAATTCAACGATTGTTGCAACTCTTTCTCTTTCTCCGACAAAGAAGTCAAATCCGTACTGAAGCTATCCAAACGGTAGTAAGCCAAACCGATGCTCGCTTGCTTATATTCCTCTTTTAATTGAAAATATTTATCCGCTTTCTTGGCTTGATTTTCTAATGATTTGAGATTCTTTGTAATCTCATACAATAAATCGTCCACACGAGAAAGATCTGCTTCTGTATCTTTTAATTTGCTAAGTGTTTGTTTCTTGCGGACTTTATATTTAGAAATTCCCGATGCTTCTTCGAATAATGCACGACGTGAATTATCTTTATTGGCGATAATCTCGTCAATCATTTTCAACTCAATGATAGAGTAGGTGTCGGCTCCAATACCCGTATCCAAGAATAAATCCGTAATGTCCTTTAGACGACATTTGACATCGTTCAGACGATATTCGGATTCTCCTGTACGATACAATTTACGTGTAATGGTCACCGTCGTAAACTCCGTAGGAAGAATGTTTTTATTATTGTTGAATGTTAAAGAAACTTCCGCAAGATTGGCCGGTTTACGGTTTTTAGTTCCATTGAAAATGATGTTTTCCATCTTTTCCGAACGTAACGTTTTTGTACTTTGCTCACCCAATACCCAACGAATCGCATCCACCACATTGGATTTACCACAGCCGTTTGGACCGACAATTGCTGTCACGCCCTCATTAAAATTTATTGTGATTTTATCACCAAAACTTTTAAATCCTTTGATCTCAAGTTTAGTTAGTTTCATTCACTTAGCTTTTGTTATAACGTACGAAAATAAGGATAAAAAAACAGAATGAGTAGGTCAGTTTTTGCACATTTTTGGAGATTTCCACATTTCATTCTGGCATAGTGATTTATAGTTTAATACAGTAAAATTTTCGTGTATATTTTCTATATTGGGACATCTAAAACTACACTCATGCGTTATCTCACTCTCTTATTTCTATTTCTGTCAATTCAGCACTTTTCTGTTGCGCAATCTCGAAAAGTAGCTTTTAAGACAGATTATGGTACTATCAAAGTGCTGCTTTATGATTTTACACCCCAGCATCGCGATTTGATATTGAATTCCATAAAAGATTCTATATATCAAGGTGCATTATTCAATCGAATTATCGAGAATTTCGTGGTGCAAGGAGGAGAGCATGATATTGATATTG
This sequence comes from Sphingobacterium litopenaei, assembly GCF_014692495.1. Taxonomy (GTDB): domain Bacteria; phylum Bacteroidota; class Bacteroidia; order Sphingobacteriales; family Sphingobacteriaceae; genus Sphingobacterium; species Sphingobacterium litopenaei. Next base: position 35,965 of record NZ_JACOIJ010000023.1, read on the forward strand.
CTAAAAGAGAAGCTGCTGACCCAACAGGGAATAAACCTCGTTTAGCTGGAGAGTTTGATGCTCGAGCCTTCCATAAAATGGGCGCATTAGGTCAAGGTCGTGATGATAACCCAGAAAAAGCTTCATTTTTGAATCAAATCTATTTTGTGGTTGGTAAAAAAGTCTCAGAAGAAGATTTACAGTCTTTGGAAGCTAAGAAAGGTCGAAAGTTTACTAAAGAACAACGTGAAGAATATTTGAAAAATGGTGGCCTTCCACGTTTGGATGGCGATTATACTGTTTTTGGTGAGATATATGAAGGAATGGAAGTAATTATGACTATTAGTCGCTTCAAAACCGATAAGGATGATTTTCCATTGTCACCTGTTAGGTTTTCGGTTAGTGTTATAGAATAATTTAGAAGAGAGTAAGAAAACGTATTCGTCATTTCGACGAAGAATGAGGAGAAATCTAAAAGTATGATGAATAAATTATATTCATTTTACCAGATTTCTCCTCATGGTTGAATGAAGCAAATATTATTATTTAAATAATCCGTACAATTCGGCGTCAATCTTTTCTTTGATATAACCTAAATCTTCAGGATTGTTCGCAAAGTCTAAGTTGTCTTTGTCTAAGATTAACAATTTGCCATCCGTATAATTATTAATCCATTTTTCGTATTTTTCATTCAATTTAGACAAATAATCCAAACGAATAGCTGATTCGTAATCACGACCACGTTTTTGGATATTGTTAACCAATGTTGGCACTGACGCCTTTAAGTAAATCAACAAATCCGGTGGTTTGATATAGTGGATGATGCTTTGAAAAATATTGCTGTAATTATCAAAATCACGCGCACTCATCAAGCCCATGTCGTACAAGTTCTCGGCAAAGATGTAAGCATCTTCATAGATGGTACGATCTTGAATCATGTTTGTGCCTTTGGATTGTTGTTCTACGATATGTCTAAAGCGACTATTCAAGAAAAATATCTGCAGATTGAAAGCCCAACGCTTCATGTCGCTGTAAAAATCCTCTAAATAAGGATTGTTGTCCACCGCTTCAAATTGTGGCTCAAAATTTAAGTGTTGTGCCAACAATTTTGTCAATGTGGTTTTGCCAGCTCCTATATTCCCTACAATTGCAATATGCATAACTTATTCTAATATAGTTTTTTAAGACCTATAATTTCTCTTACTTCTTTAATTGTTTTTTGTGCACTCGCTTGCGCTTTTTCAGCACCTAATTTAATCACTTTTCTGATGTATTCATCGTCATTCGTGATATCTTCAATACGTGAACGAACAGGTTCTGTAGCGATGACCATATCTTCCGCCAATTGCTTTTTGAAGTCCCCGTAGCGAATTTCACATTTATTGTATAATTCATCAAAGTGGGCTAAAGTGTCGTCAGAAGAAACCACTTTCATCAAATCGAATAGATTTTGAATAGCTTCTGGTTTAGCTTGATTTGGTTCTGTAGGTCCTGAATCCGAAACAGCACGCATAATTTTTTTACGAATTACTTCAGGTGCATCAGATAAATAAATACAGTCCGCTTCGCCGTTTGATTTACCCATTTTGCCTTGACCACTCAAACCTGGCACTTTCACTAGTTTATCCGAATAACTAAATGCAAAAGCTTCTTTGAAATAATCTGTTTTATACAAATGATTGAAGCGATTCGCAAATGTACGTGTCATTTCCAAATGTTGCTCTTGATCTTTTCCTACAGGAACCTTAGTTCCGTGATGTAACAAAATATCACAAGCCATTAAAACAGGATAAGTTAATAAACCAGCATTTACGTTGTCAGGGTTAGAACGTACTTTATCTTTAAATGAAGTAGAGCGTTCTAATTCGCCTAAATAGGCATTCATATTCATGTACAAGTAGAGTTCTGCAACTTCAGGTACATCGGATTGAATGTATATAGTTGATTTTTCGGGATCAATACCGGCAGCTAAATATTCTACCACCACATTGCGCACTGTAGATTGCAAATCCTGTGGAGTAGGATGTGTCGTCAATGAATGTAAGTCAGCTATAAAAAAGAAGCAATTGTACTCATTTTGCATCTTGACAAAATTACTCAATGCTCCGTAGTAGTTTCCTAAGTGTAATTTTCCGGTACTTCTGATACCGCTAACAACTGTTTCCATATGACGCGAAATTAAGCAATTATTCTTGAAAATCGGAATCTAAAAGTATGCAGCATTAGTCATTTGTATGTATAAAAAATATTTATGTTCCGCTTTTCAATTCCGCATGAACTGTCCAATTTTATTCTAATCTTAAAGTAAATAGTTGAAAAATAATTTCAACCTTTGCAAACGGATTTATCTTATCGTTGTTTTTATTTTATGATTCAGTTAATTATTAAAATTTCAACGTTTATTTTGTTAGTGCTATCGCTACAAGCGCATGCACAAGAGCCTTTCAAATTTGAAGATGAGCTATGCCAATACCAAGGAATATTTGATACTACGCTTTATACCACAAATCAATTAGCTGACACCTATAAATTGGTAAGAGGTGAATATGGATTGTACACAAACGATGAAGATCAACTGCATGAGGATTATAAAAATGCAAAAGAAGAGATAAACAGCTTAGACATTGTCAATATCAAATATTTCCAGTCTTTAAAAGATTCTTTGCTTACTTTTTTGGATGCTACATATCAAATAAAGAATGTAGAATTCCAAGCTAGAAAAGGAGAGACGAAGGAACTCTTGAAACACTATCAAAATAACCTAACCGTTAAATTATACGCTGAATCCCTACATAGTGGAGGTGAAAAACTGCTTAAGGCATATGAACAGTTGACTAAAGAGCAAATGAAGAATAACGGTTCACCAGAAATTCTTTGGGAAGAATACTTAAAAAATAGTAAGTCAGCACAAGCACAAGAAATTGCTTTCGAACGTGTATTAAGCTATGGCTGGTGGAATGCCGTAAACAATCTTTTGCCCCACATAAACAATGATGGTACGCAATTCGAAGAATTTGTAAAATTGTTTAAAGAAGTAAAAACCATTGATTGCGATGAAGTGTAATTATTTTACAACTTCAAATGTTCTAATGGACTTTCAACTAATTCTTGCGCCTCTTTTAAGATTTTATACTTCTTATTATCGTCTGCTTGAATTACCTGTAAAAATTTAGGATCTCGAATTACATCTTTTACCAAAATACACTGTGCTTTCAGCAGTCTAGCTTTGTCATCTGCAGACAAAGTAGTCAAACATGTTATAGGATATTCACCGTTGCTATCGACAATTACTTTGATACTTCTTTTTTCAGGATAATCCCAAGCTAGCAAGTTCATTTTGTAATGCTCTCCAAAAGTCTTGGAATCTGCTGTCAGATACGCATTAGTCACTAACCAGCCTTGTGTGACTTGTAATGTTTTGTTGAAGAAAGTATAAGGCTTATTGCTGATGTCTTGCACTCGAGATAAAAAATACATTGGAGTTGTTACAGATATTTTGGCATCCACATCGTTTCTGAATTTACATTCTATAGCGAGTAAATTATTGCCTTTAGAGGCTACCACATCAATTTCGTGCGTTACTGCATGTCCTTGGATGGTCTGCCCTGTAATAGCTTTGTATCCATCTTCTTGAAACATACGAGCTACCCATTTTTCAAAATAAAAACCTTCTGGCCCCAAATCACGTAGCGCTTTTTTTAAACTATAACGCGCCGCATAAGTATTGCGTGTTAATTTTAGTTCATCGAAAGCAATCTCATATAGCTCACGTGTACTTATACCATCGTAAATTTTTGGTTTTAATGCATCAAAAACTTGATTTACTTCCTTATCAGAAGCACCAGAACGGGACAAAGAATGGCGAAGGCTATTGGGGTTGAAATCTACTAATTCTCCAGAATGCTTTTTAACTTTCATAATTTATAAATCTGATGGTTAAAATACTATTCTCCTTGTAATTTTCAAAAAAAATAAATGCGAGCAAGCAAACAAAGTTTAGGGTTGAATGTTTAATAATTGAACACAAAATCAAAACTATGAACACACTAATAAATTATGCTATAGATAAAATCAAAAGAAAAGTAGACGAAGGTTGTGTAGATGGAAATGTAGGTACTTCGGAGCGTATACTTTCAGTTGTTGCTGGTGGATTAATTTTAAGTATTAGTGTTAGACAACTCTTAAAAAATCCGATTACAGCGATTTCAGGTGTAGGGTTAGGGGGGGCTTTAGTGTACCGTGGAATTACAGGAAAATGTACTATCAAAGCAGCCGTAGATCAACTTGCTAACGAAAAAGATGAAGTAACGGTAATAGAACATCGGTACTTTGTAAAATAGGTTAATAATCAATTCTCATTGTATAATGGTCAAAAATTCTTAATTTTTGACCATTATCTTTTTTATTATGTCTAGAAAGAAAATAGTTGTATTTACAGGTGCGGGTATTTCCGCAGAAAGCGGATTGCAAACATTCCGAGGAACGGATGGTCTTTGGGAAGGTCATCGGATAGAAGATGTAGCGACACCAGAGGCATGGATCAAGGATCCTGAAAAGGTACTTCGTTTCTATAATATTCGCCGTAAAGCCTGTCGTGAGGCGCAGCCTAATGCGGGACACCTAGCTTTGGTAGAATTAGAAAAATATGCTGATGTGTATATTATCACTCAAAATATAGATGACTTACATGAACGAGCTGGAAGCAAAAATATACTACATCTACACGGTGAAATTATGAAAGCTCAATCCTCAAGAGAGTCAAGATTGGTGTATCCTTTGGACAAGGATGAAATTACGCTAGATGATGTCTGTGAATTAGGTTCCCCTCTGCGTCCCAATGTTGTTTGGTTTGGAGAATATGCTCCCAATATGATGATAGCAAATAGAGTAGTAAGTGATGCAGATATACTATTGGTAGTAGGAACTTCTTTAAAAGTCTATCCAGCGGCATACCTTCTTGACGAAGCGCCAGACTCCTGCAAAATTATTTTAATTGATCCCAATCCTAATGCAATTCGATTAAATTCAAAGGTTGAAATTATTAAAGGAAAAGCTGCTTCGGAATTACCCAAGTGGATAGAAAACTTTGCCAAATATAATTTTGAATAAATATTTAATTTGTTAAATATCAATGAATTGTATAAATTATCTAACTTACTTATTGATAACAAAGTGTTAATTAAGATATTTTAAATATCAGGATGCCAAATTATATTTGGTATCCTGATATTATTGAATTTAACTACATTATTAACAGGTGTTTACAATAATTATTTAAATAAAGTATTTAATTGTATTTATTATAAGTATCAATAAAAGCTGTTCGCATATTGGAAAAATTTTCTAATACTTTACTTATAAAGTCTTCGTCTAAAATTTCAAAAACTCCATTCACTCCGTTTAAAATATCGGCTTCTGCTATTTTGTAAGTCTGTTCCAAAGAACCCTGTTCAAACTTGATAATATATTTTTGATTCATCCCGAAAATGGTAATCTTACATTCGGGATGTGGTAATTCTGCTAATGTCCTCATGCTCGTATACTATAATTCGTTACAAAGAAACTAATAAATCTACTAACGCAAAGCAAAAAAATGAAAGGAATAACCTTGCGATTATTCCTTTATGAATTAAACAATTAAAAATTAATAATTCTATAAAACACCTTGCGCTTTCATAGCTTCGGCGACTTTGATAAATCCACCCAAGTTTGCACCTTTTAGGTAATTTATATAACCGTCTTTTTCTTTTCCGTAACGCACGCATGTTTTATAGATGTTTTCCATAATAGCTTTCAAACGGTCGTCTACTTTGGCTGAATTCCATTGTTGACCAATTGAGTTTTGGGACATCTCTAAACCAGACACGGCTACACCACCAGCATTTGCTGCCTTACCTGGAGCATAGGCAATTTTTGCTTGATGGAATACTTTTATTGCCTCAGCTGTAGATGGCATATTTGCGCCTTCAGCTACGCATGTACAGCCGTTCGCAATAAGCTGCTTGGCATCAGCCTCATTCAATTCATTTTGTGTAGCACAAGGAAGCGCAATATCACATGCGAATTGCCAAGGTTTTTCACCGGCATGGAAAGTGGCAGATGGGTATTTCTCAGGGAAGGATTCTAAATTCCTTCCTAATTTAGCAATGTAAGTTAGTTTTTCATGTGTAAAGCCGTCTTTATCATAAATAGTCCCCGTGCTGTTTGACAAGGTGATTACTTTAGCTCCGAAAGAAAGTGCTTTTTCCGCGGCATAATAAGCAACATTTCCTGCTCCGGAAATAGCAACTACTTTACCATCTAGTGTGTCATTTTCGTTTTCGAAAATGCTTTTTACAAAATATAAAAGACCGTATCCCGTAGCTTCAGGACGAATGTAAGAACCTCCCCATTGCACACCTTTACCTGTTAAAACACCAGTAAAATTATTTTGGATTCTTTTGTATTGTCCAAACAAATAACCGATTTCGCGTCCGCCAACGCCAATATCACCCGCCGGAACATCGGTTTCTGATCCAATATGACGATATAATTCAGTCATAAAGGCTTGGCAAAAACGCATAATTTCATTATCTGATTTTCCTTTAGGGTCAAAATTAGAACCGCCTTTACCACCACCAATAGGAAGACTAGTTAGTGCATTTTTAAAAACCTGCTCAAATGCTAAAAATTTTAAAATGCTAAGATTTACAGTTGGCGAAAAGCGTAACCCTCCTTTGTAAGGTCCTATAGCGCTATTCATTTGAACTCTATAACCTTTATTGACCTGTACATTGTTTTGATCATCCACCCATGCGACACGGAATGACACCACACGTTCAGGTTCTACCAATCTTTCCAAGATTTTCAGATCAGCATACTCCGGATGATGTTCGTTAATATAAGGGATTAAATCTTCTACGACTTCAGTCACTGCTTGCAAGAATTCAGGCTCGTGAGGATTTTGACTTTCAACGTAATCAATAAAGTTTTTAAAATTTAGCATTTTCTATTGATAGATTTGTATTAATTTGTAATGAAATTTACCAAATATACATTTTATACCTGTGATAATACTACTTTTAGGAAGCTTTTTGATTAAAAGTCACAAAATAATTGCAAAAGCAATCTTCAGAATAAATGTATGGTAATAATAGATAAATTAGTATCTTGATTCAAATATAACGGGCATGAAGAGAATAAATTTAAAAAAATATCCGAAGGTAAAATTAATCGAGCAGCCTTCTTCTATATATCATCTAAAGAGAATAAGCAAAGCCGTAGGTGTAGATATATACATTAAACGCGATGACTTGTTTCCTGTCGGATTTGGCGGAAACAAACTTCGTAAACTGGAATATTTGTTGGGGGAGGCAGAAAAGCAAAAAGCTACCCATGTATTCACTGTCGGAGCAATTCAATCCAATCATGCGCGAATGACCGCCATTGCTGCTAAAATGTTCGGCTTTGAAATCGAACTTTTTCTTAAAAAGTCTGTACCTGTTAAGGAGGGATCTTATTTTAACAATGGAAATATAATTCTGAATAATATTGTTAATGCAACTATTCATGAGGTTACAGACAATGAGAAAGCCTACAGAGCTATAGAAGAGCGAAAATTGACCATAGAAAAGGAGAGTGGTAAAGTTTATGTGATTCCTGTTGGGGGCTCAAATGCACTCGGTACATTAGGTTACGTAGACTGTTATTTTGAGATAATAAAACAGCAAAATGACATGCGCCTTCAATTTGATTTGATTGCCACAGCTTCGGGGTCTGGTGGAACACATGGAGGCTTAGTCGTAGGAAAAACACTTTCAGAAACTAAAATCAATATAAAAGCATATAATGTTGAACCAGATCAAGGCGAATTGGCACTGCACACTTTAAAAATTGCTAACGAAGCTCTGGAATTATGTGAATCTAAAATTTCGCTTTCGGCCTCCGATACCGTGGTTTCTAATGAATATAGCGGGACAGCATACGGCATTCCTTCGGATTTTCATATTGACACCATCAAGTTTTTAGCTAAAAATGAGGGCATCTTTTTGGATCCTGTCTATACTTCGAAAGCGTTTACAGGATTGCTGATGGATATACAAAATAATGTGATTAAGAAAGGAGAGAAGGTGCTTTATATTCATACAGGAGGTATGCCTGGAATATTTGCCTATCCCCAATATTTTTAATTATTATTAGTCATTGCTTCGTACACTTTTGGATTAAACGGCTCGATGTGTACGAAGACATTCGAAATCTCAGGCATTTCTGCCATCAAATAATCTTTAAGATTGTGCGCAATATCGTGACCTTCTTTTACTGTAAATTCCGAGGGAACAATGGCATGAATGTCAACCAAAAAGTACATTCCATTTTTACGCACAAAACATTTCTCCGTAGCAATTAATCCTTTAACATTAAGAGATTTTTCTTTTATTACTTCAACCATGTCTTCATAAAGATTTTCATCCATAATTTCCCCTAAAGCAGGTCTGAAAATGCGGTAGCAGTTATAAATTATAAATCCGGAAGCGAATAAAGCAGCCCAATCATCAGCAGATTGATATCCGTCGCCAAGCAACAAAGCCATCGAAATACCTATAAAAGCAGCCACCGAAGTAATTGCATCACTGCGATGATGCCAAGCGTCCGCTTTGAGAGAGCTACTATTTAAAATTCGAGCTTTACGCATCACAACTTGATAGCTTATTTCTTTCCAAATGATAATTAATCCTAAGATTATTAAAGTCCAAGGCTTTGGTAAATCGTGAGGAGTTCGAATATTGATAAGACTTTGGTGAGCAATGAAGGTTGCCGAAATTACCAAAAATATTACGACAATAAAGGTTATTAAAGGTTCAATGCGTCCATGTCCATAAGGATGTGTTTTGTCCGCTGGACGTTCAGAATATTTAATACCCAATAAAACCAAGATGGATGAAAAGATATCTGATGTAGATTCTATAGCGTCCGCAATCAACGCAAATGAATTTCCAAAGAACCCCGCAAGCCACTTGATCAGAGCTAAGCCAAAACTTCCGAGAATACTGAAGTAAATTGTTCTTTTTGCTGCACGTGATTGCTTCGTAGACATGGTATTAATATTAGGCTACAAAATAAGCCAATAATAATTGAATATAAGATTAAAGTTTTAAACATGGGAATTCTATGATATTTTTCACGAAAGAGACAGTTATTATATTTTTCTATTTAACATAATATAAATTATAAGACAAATTATACAGTTTCAAATCGCTGGTAAATACTACTTAATTATACATAACTATAAGTATTAAACAATTTATTATCTTTAAACCTGTTATTAACCCATAAGTCTAATGTTCAGAATCCTTTTTATTTTCTTAATAGTAATTTTTGGGATTACATCAGCCATGAATAATTCTAATTCTTCAAGATGATTTAGCCTATATAAATTCATGTTATTCCAACGTTACAGACTACTATTATTTCAATAAAGAATATCCCAAAGCGATAAAAATAGCTCATCAGTATTTGGATTTCGCCAAACAAAGTGACAGTAAATTTAATATCATGTTAGCCTTATATTTATTCAATCCCTAAGTAAATGTTAGCCTCGTTAAGTTTTTAACGAGGCATTATTTTTTATCATACTAATTTTAAACTTTATAATATTGTTCCCAACCTTTAGCTGGTGGCGGACCAATTAGCAAAGCATTTGCAAACCTATTGTTTGTGATTTGTTTTGATTTTGGATCAAATTCAATATTGCTGTACAATCGTTGTGCAATTACACCCAAACAAAATATTTGACTTAAAGGCCCAGCAATCTCAAATGGCGAACGTGTTTTTTCCAAACCTTTACAAGCCTGTAAGAAATTTTTAAAATGATTTGATGGCGTTGCAGGAACTTCTGGAAGTTTGGAAGCTAAAGCTTTGGCTTTTTCTTCAGGAATAATTTGCAACGTACTTCCGTGGGATCCACCTTTGAAGGTTAAATCTTTTCCATAAATTATTTTGCCAGGATTTAATTTAGCTGGCTCCAATTTTCCCGTACTTGGCGGAGGAATATTGGGATCTAATCCTGATACACCATATCCTTCAGGAATCGGCGGCAAATTATCCAAACCATCATACCAATTGATATCCATTGCAGGATAATTTTTCCGTTTAGGGAATTTAAATTTCAATGTAGTAGACATTGGAAAAAAGAAAGCATTGTGTCCATCTAATTTGACAGCCTGTACTTCAGTTGGTAAACCTAATTCCAAAAATTCATGCGCCGAATCCAAAATGTGAGCACCCCAGTCCCCTAGCGCTCCCATTCCAAAGTCGTACCAGCATCGCCATTGACCATTTACAAAATCCTTATTATACTGATGACCTTTAGTTTGCATTTGCCAAAGTTCCCAATCCATTGTATCAGGAATTTGTTCTGCTGCTGGGAAATTTTTAATATTTGGATCCCAAGAGTGCCATCTTCTTGGCATATTCATATGGGCGTCGATGCGAGTAACATCCTTGATAATTCCAGCATCTTTCCAAGCTTTAAATTGAAAATAGTTAGCTTCTGAGTGCCCTTGATTACCCATTTGTGCCACTACTTTGGGGAATTTTCTGGCTTTTTGCATAAGCAATTCATTTTCCAAAAACGTGTGTGCCATAGGTTTCTCCACATACACATGTTTGCCTAAATCAATAGCTTGCATAGTTATTGCAAAGTGAGCAAAATCAGGTGTTCCAATGGAAACAGCATCAAATTCATTGCTTATTTCATCAAACATTTTACGGAAATCTTGATAACGTTTTGCGTTCGGAAACAGTTTCAAGATCTCTTCCGTATGTTTAGCGCCCAAGTCCACATCACACAGCGCTACAATATTACAAAGACCTGTTTTATATAATTCCTTAATAATTTCTCCGGCACGATTACCAATACCGACACAAGCGAGATTAACTCGTTCATTGGCATTGGCTAAAGCAAGGTTAGCGAATAAGCTATTCGATAAAAGTAGCCCACCTCCTGCCAAGGCAGTACGAGAAATAAAGCTACGACGAGACATATAATGTTTCATAGTTGTTGATATTTTCTTGGCTACTTTAGTTCTTTAATTTTAATGCTACGGAATGAAACCTCATCACCATGATCCTGCAATAAGATATGACCTTTTTCCGCTTCCCCGAATTTATCCCAATCTTTATATTTGCTAATAGCGACTAAATCTCTGAATTCTTTAGAACCGCGCACGAAACTCAACATTTTAATGCCATTCAAATAATAAGTGACCGTATTGTCTTTTTCAACTACAATACGTCCTCTATTCCATTCTCCTATTGGTCGTCTCGCTCGCCCATCCTTATTAGATGTAATCAAATCATACAATGAAGCTAACGTACGGTTGCCATCTCGCCCCATTTTGGCATCTGGATGCTTCACATCATCCAATAATTGATACTCTAATCCAATTGCTGAACCTTTTGTTTCTTCTTTCAGCGTTACGAAATATTTCACGCCACTGTTTGCGCCTTCAGTAAGTTTGAAATCAAATGACAAATCAAAAGCAGAGAATTGCTCCTTCGTAATGATATCTCCCCCATTAGTCGATTCACCACCATCCGATTTCAACACTTTAATTATCCCATCTTTAATTTCCCATCCTTTAGTTGGAAATTGATAATGGTAGGCACTGCGCCAATTTTGAGATGTCTTTCCATCGAAAAGAAGTTTATAACCTGCATTTTGCTCAAACGAACTTAATGTGTTTGGCGTCAAATTCACTACATATATATCCTTTGGAAATTCTTTGGGCTTTAGATTAGAAGTTTGAATTTTAATATTCTTAAAATACACTTTTTTGCCATCCAAATCTGCCGGAATGCTATGAACTTGTAATCCAATAAATCCAGATGCGTCCAATGTATCTATCACATATGCAACAGGAACGTCGTTAATCCACGTTTTAAGTTCATTTCCAATGGATTCGATCCGTACATGATTATATTGTTCAGCTATATAAGCTGTTTTTGCTTTTTCGTTTAAATCCAACGGATACAACCAATTTCTACGCGCTTCATCATAAATCCCTCCTGTCCATGCGCGAGAGGTTGGATCAATTTCTACCTGTCTACCATACACTCTGCCTTGTCCATTATTTGCTTGTGGATCTATATGACTTCTTACCTGTACGCCAGAGTTTGTCTTATCACCTTCTAATTTTATTTCCAATTCCAGAATAAAATCCGCATATTCTTTTTCGGTGATTAAGAATGAATTCGGTGTTCCTTTTGTCATACGGCCGACAATAGCACCATTTTCAACAGAATAAGGAGCTTTCCCTCCTACGGCTTTCCAACCTTTTAAACTTTTACCATCAAATAAGTTTGTCCAGTTTTCTTTAGTCGTCTTATTTTGTGCGACAGCATCCATAGTGTTAAAAGTGAATAAAGTAGTTAAGGCAATCGAACTACAGACGATTTTACAATTAGTTTTAAGCAAATTAAACATTTCGATCTCTTTTTATAAGTTTATTATAATTGATGTAAGGATTGTATAATGGGTTTGATAGCCGCCAAACAGCTTCAATTTTCTTAATATTTTTTTCATAATAGAAGTTTATCTCAGCAATTTAATGATTATCTAGCAGTTATACCAATCAAGATTTCGTCTCAACTAATATTTTACAATATTTTTCTTCAGAATTTTTACCTGCTCAGAACCCTAAAAGGTTTTAATTGTTAATCTAGAAATCACACAAATAAAATTATATGAGTAAAAAAATATTTTATCAAATTGCGAAACTTCTAGGTATTGCTTGTTTATTCGCTACTTTCTCCTGTAGATCTATTCCAAAGGGTGCAAGTGTGGTATCAGATTTTGATGCCAACAAATATGTAGGAACGTGGTACGAGATTGCTCAGATAGATTTCAAATATGAACGAAATCTAAATAATACGGCTGCTCAATATAGTTTGAAAGATAATGGCGATATCAAAGTAGTAAACTCTGGGTATAATTATGTAAAGGACAAATGGAAAAAGCGGGAAGGAAATGCAAAATTCCGAGAAGAAAAAACTAAAGGCGCATTAAAAGTATCGTTTTTCGGACCATTTTATTCGGGCTACAATATTTTTGCTTTGGACAAAGACTATAAATATGCCCTAATCGGCGGAAAAAATTATGATTATTTATGGATTTTATCTCGGGAAAAAACTATTCCAAATAGTATTAAAGAGCAATATCTCAAAATAGCCACTAATATTGGATACGATGTAAATGATTTAATTTGGATTGATCATGATAAAGAAAATCCTTACGTTAAATAATTAGTAATTATACGTTTATTAGAAATATCTATTTAAGAACGTATAAGAGAGGAATCTACTAAGATTCCTCTCTTTTTATATCAAATTAGCTAAACTATACTGCTGGAATTTTATACCCATTGTGATATTTCGCAGCTAAATAAGTGTTGCACTCATCATCCGTAAATTTTTTATTTTCATCATTCCAATATATTTTTTTACCTGTTCGGTAAGCAATATTACCCATCTGAGAGATGGTAGCGATATGACTGCCAGCCTCTATAGGTGCATTTATAATAGATTTGTCTTTTTTACGAATAGCTTCCACAAAGTTCACCATGTGTAATTCCAAACCATTATCTACCGAAGGCTGTAAAGGCACCGCCTCCATTTTATTTTTATCCGGAATTACTTCCCAACCTTGTCTATTCAATACTAGCGTACCGTTATTTCCAATGAAAGCTACGCCATGATCTCTACCATAAGGTCCAGATTCAATACCCAAAGCATGTTCCCATTGAATATTGAAACCATCAAATTCGTATAAAGCAGTTAAGGTGTCAGGTGTTTCTGCAGCTGTGTTTGGATCAGCATACACCCCTCCCGTCGCAACTATAGATTTTGGAACAGAAGCTTTCATTCCTATTAATCCAAAATCTATCATATGTACGCCCCAATCAGTCATTAATCCACCTGCATAATCCCAGAACCAACGGAATTCGAAGTGGAAACGATTTTCGTTAAAATTTCTTTTTTGCGCAGGTCCAAGCCATAAATCATAGTTTACACCAGCAGGAACGGGAGTATCTGGTTTTTTGATAATAGGATCTTTCCAACCAACATATGACCAAGCCTTCACTAAACGAACTTTACCCAATTTGCCCGAATGAACAAATTTAATTGCGTCACGGAAGTGCTGTTGACTACGCTGCCATTGCCCTACCTGAACTATACAGTTTGATTTTGCAGCTGCAGCAACCATTACTTCACATTCTTTAATCGAATTTCCAATAGGTTTTTCTACATATACATGTTTCCCTGCTTTAATTGCATCCACGTATATTAGACAATGCCAATGATCTGGTGTTGCAATTATTACAGCATCTACTACATCATCTTTCAAAAGCTGTTTGTAATCTTCGTATGTTTTTACCTGTATATTTCTCTTCTCTAATTCAGATTTGCGGCGTCCTAAAACATTGGCATCCACATCACACAAGGCTGTACAGATTACATTCTCAACCTTGAGAAGGGCATTCAAATTCGCCCATCCCATTCCATTTACTCCAATAAGACCAACTCTTAGTTTCGAAGATTGTGTTAAGCCAATTGCATTGGAACTTGTGTAAAAAGTAGTAGCGGCTAACAAAGCACCCGCTTTTAAAAAGTGTTTTCGATTCATAAAAAAAGTTTATAGGTTGTTTTAAGATTTAAAATTATTGATGCAATAAAGCTTGTAATTATCTAAAGTTTATAAGTTTAAAATAACGTAAAATATAATCTATTAGTTAATTTGCAGTAAAATAAATTAAAAATATTTCAAATACCAATTTTTCAAATCATAATTTTATTATAACAAATTTTAAGTTATAAAAAATATTCAATTTAAATAAATTGTATAATAGATGTTACTTGAATCGAGTAATTTATCTGTCAGTGCTAATCTAGACCAAGAATTGTTAACTACAACATGAAATTGTTTCAAAATAATATATGTTAATAATTCTTAAAGAATGAATAAAGTAAAACATTTATTTTAATTATTCTGTTATTGTATCATAACTAAATTTAATTAATTATGGCACTAACTACAGGAAACGAAGATCAATTAACAAAATCTGTCGAAAAACAAACTTCAAAAATTCCATCTATTTTATTTCTTGGTGCAGCATTGGGCGCAATGACTGTTTCAGCAGCGCTAAAATGTGCACGTGGAAAGGATGACAAAGATGCTCTATTCATCGGACAATGGGTAGCTCCATTTTTACTATTAGGTATTTACAACAAAATAGTAAAAACAGAAGGTCACGATTAATCCTCCTAATTCAATTTGTAAAATGAACGCATTGCTGAGCTATAATCGATTAGCTCAGCACTTACTTATCACTCGATTAAACACTAAAAACGATGAAAGAAGAAAAATCAAATAAGAAAATAGAAGTTATAAATAGTCATTTGGTAGATAATACCAACAGACCGTTGACTACAAATGACGGAGTTCATATTCATGACAATAATAATACGCTTAAGGCCGGTGAAAGAGGTCCTTCCTTGTTAGAAGACTTCATTTATCAAGATAAATTAGCACATTTTGATAGAGAACGTATTCCCGAACGCGTAGTACACGCCAGAGGATCGGGAGCACACGGTATTTTCGAAGCAACGGCTGATATATCCAAATATACGAAAGCGAAGTTTCTTCAAAAGGGAACAAAAACACCACTTTTCATTCGTTTTTCTACTGTGGCCGGTTTTAAAGGTTCAACAGACTTAGCACGTGATGTACGCGGATTTTCTGTCAAATTTTACACAGAAGATGGCAATTATGATTTAGTTGGAAATAATATCCCCGTATTCTTTATTCAAGATGCGATGAATTTTCCTGATTTGGTACATGCCGTAAAACCAGAACCAAATAATGAAATGCCTCAAGCAGCGTCGGCACATGATACTTTTTGGGATTTTGTTTCACTGATGCCCGAATCGGCACATATGGTTATGTGGGCAATGTCCGATCGCGCTATCCCAAGATCGTTACGTATGATGGAAGGATTTGGTGTACATACATTTAAATTTGTGAATGAAGAAGGAAAAGGAACTTTTGTTAAATTCCATTGGAAACCTAAATTAGGGGTGCATTCAGTAGCTTGGCAGGAAGCGCAAAAAATATCTGGGTATGATTCTGATTTTCATCGTCGAGATTTATGGGAAGCTATTGAAAAAGGAAATTTTCCGCAGTGGGATTTAGGCGTGCAATTAGTTCCTGAAGAAGATGAATTAAAATATTCCTTTGATATTTTAGACCCAACAAAAATCATCCCGGAAGAACTTGTACCTGTGCAGATAATAGGTACAATGACATTAAATCGTAATCCAGAAAACTTCTTTGCGGAAACTGAGCAGGTAGCTTTTGATCCAGGTCGTTTGGTACCTGGAATTGATTTCAGTAATGATCCATTATTACAAGGAAGAGTCTTTTCGTACGCTGATACACAAAATTACAGATTAGGAGGTCCAAATTTTCACGAATTACCGATTAATAGACCCATAAATGGAAAATACAACAATCAAAAAGATGGATTCGGAAGACAAGATATTCTTAAAGGAAATGTATCTTATTTTCCGAATAGTTTGGGCGGAGGTTGCCCTTATCATGCCATGCTCAAAGGGGAATCAGGATTTGAATCGCATGCTGAGAAAATAGATGCCAAAAAAATTAGGGGTCGCTCCTCTTCTTTTGCAGATCATTTTACCCAAGCTAGATTATTTTTCCAATCTCAATCTCCAGCTGAACAGGAGCACATAATTTCTGCTTACAGTTTTGAGCTATCCAAAGTCAATAGCGTGGACGTTCGTCGTAGAGAATTAGCAATTTTAAATCAAATTGATCAAAAATTAGCTAAAGCGGTAGGTGATAATTTGGGAATGGAGCCTCCTAAAGATTTGGATGAATTAACAGTTCAATTCGCTAGACACAATCATCCCGAGTATCCAATTGAGCCGTCAAAGCCCGAAGTGACCGTTTCTAAGGCATTAACTATGGAAGTAAAGCCAGGTGAAGGTTCTATCGAAACACGTAAAGTAGCATTCTTAGTGGATAATGGAGTAAGTAAAGCAAGTATCGATAAAATGAAAACCGCACTTGAAGCTGAAGGTGCTGAAGCTGTCTTAATAAGCACTAAAGTGGGTAAAATAAAATTTAAAGAAGGTGGCGAAGATGAAATTCAATTTACTTATTTGACTGAGGCTTCCGTTTGCTATGATGCATTTTACACACCTGAAGGAGATTCTGTAAAAACATTAGCAGCTGAACCTGATTATTTTCAGTTTATCAATGAAGCCTATCGACACTGTAAAGCTATTGCGTTTGCTAAAGGGGCTGAAGAACTAATTGAAGATACTTTAATTAAGGATTTGGACGACGGAATAATTTTAGAATCAAAAGCAAACCTGACAGATGATTTTATTCATATTATGAAAGGTCATCGAATCTGGGAACGTGAAAAAGCAAGAAAAGTGGCCGTATAGCCCAAAATAACATATAATTAAAGCGGAATAAACAAATGAGTTTATTCCGCTTTTAAATTTATAAACAGCTTATCTAATGTGATAAGCTGTCACTTAATTATTAATAAATAGATAGTGTGTGATTTCTATTTAAAGTTGATTAAATGTCCTTTATTTAATCATTCAATGTACAATTATAAATAAAGCGTAATAAATAATGTTGATTTTCAGTAGTGTCCAAAATAAGGGAAAAAATGGCGGTGTATTTATATAGCAGGGATTGCTATATTTAATTCGCTAAAATTCCATCACCGCCATGGTAAATATAAACGTATTTTCTCAGATATTAGGACTAGTAGATCGCAATATTTTCAACAAATTGGTTCAACAATATCAGTCCGATAAACACCATAAAGGAATTAATAGTTGGACACACTTTGTAAGTATGCTTTTCTGCCATCTTTCCTCAGCTGATTCCGTTCGTGATATTTCTAATGGGCTTCGTAGTACTACAGGAAACATGAGTCATATGGGTATCTCTAGAACGCCAAGCAAGTCCAACCTCTCTTACATCAACCAACATCGTAATCATGGCCTATTTCGAGATTTGTATTATAAACTTTTGGATGATTTGTGGCATAAAGATTCTCCAAGACGCGCAGAGCTTAACAGACTCAAGCGTAAAGTATATCTAATGGATGCTACTATTATTCCTTTATGCTTAAGTGTATTTGACTGGGCAAAATTCCGCAGTGCTAAGGGAGCTGTAAAACTTCATACTATCCTTGATTATGATGGCTGTATGCCCAGTTTTGTGCATATCACAGATGGTAAACAACATGAATCTAAAATCGCCAAGACTATTTCATTTCCTAAAGGCTGTGTGGTCGTTGTAGATAGAGGCTACGTTGATTATGCTTGGATGAACGTTTTGGATTGTTATGACTTTAACAAATAAATTTTATCTTTTTAAGCCGCCGCTCCGCTATTTTTTATATATGGTGTCTGCTTATTTATGACAGCTGCCGCCCTGAGTACAATTTTGTTCCTAATAGCATTGATTACACTCATTTTAGGCTTTCCTTCTCCTGTTTTTCTTTCATAGTATCCTTTGAACTCCGGATAAGATTGTATTGCCGATATAGCACAGAGATGCAGCATTTTTTTTAACTCTTTGTTTGCCATGTTACTGACCCTGTTCCGTCCTTTGATGCTTATCCCGCTACTGTGCTCAAAAGGCACCACACCTGCATAGCAAGCCAGCTGTTTACCGCTTCTGCCACAAGCAAAATTGTTCGTACAGCAGATTAGATAGATCGCGGTAAGATTACCGATTCCCGGAACGCTTGTTAATAGTCCATAATTTGTTTTGATCTTATCATTCTCTGCGATAATCTTTTTCATCATTGCCTCGATCTTGGCAATTGATTCCGAAAGCCCTTTAATGGCATCCCTGTGAACCCGTTCTAACATCTGTCTGGTAGCTTTATCACTGATATTCCTCAATTCGTTCAGGTAGGTTTTATTACTGTTAAGCTCAGAAAGCATTCTCCTTCTGGAGGCCATCAGATCCTGCAATCGCAACAGTGTGGGATCTAGGACACCTGTTGATTTCAGTGAGTCCGCTTCACGGCAGGCATACTGGCACAGTCGTATACTGTCTATC
>NZ_JACOIJ010000024.1 GCF_014692495.1 Sphingobacterium litopenaei
AGGATTAAAAATAATATCGTCAGGAACTGGCGA
The DNA here is from genome assembly GCF_014692495.1 of Sphingobacterium litopenaei. Lineage (GTDB taxonomy): Bacteria > Bacteroidota > Bacteroidia > Sphingobacteriales > Sphingobacteriaceae > Sphingobacterium > Sphingobacterium litopenaei. Next base: position 34 of record NZ_JACOIJ010000024.1, read on the forward strand.
TTACACGGGCGGAGACTCAAATAAGACTTTGGCAACAAAGCACAAGTCTGTGAAGCCCGAAGCCCATTTGTCTTTAGCAAATGGGTAGTTCACATCAAGACGAATATTGTAGAAAGTAAACCTTCCAATTCAACGTTTGAATACGAATGGAAGGCCCTTAGCAATGAGAAAGCAACCCTGCTTTCTATAGATCGTGATTTAAGAATCTCAGTAGGTTTGGCTCCTGGAAGCTATAATTTGCAGTATACTGTTACAGATAAAAGCAATGGATTGCAATTCAATAAGTTGTATAACTTAAAAGTAAACAGTGGTTTCAATAGCGGATGGTTTGTAACGCACAATAAAAACAATAAAGCCGGTTTATCGTTTATTCGTACAGATAAAACAGTATTCTCTGCACCTGCTGAGGATGCAAACAATAAATCTTTTTCAGGTAAAGCTTTGCGTACATACTATGCTTTCTTGAATAATCAACAGAATTATGCGAGTATTTTGTACTTCACTACAGAAGGTGTTTATCGTTTTGATCCGAACAACTTTGCTCAAGTAGGAGATACACAAACTATTTTACCTACTGTAAGTAGTTTCACGAGTATCCCAAATAATAATGCTTCTTTGATCTACGAGTTTCCAAGTTCAGCTAAGGTAACCTCGTTAGTAATGGATAAATCTACAGGTAATGTAGGTAAAACATTAGCTGTCGGTGTAATGAACAATGGTGAGGGCGAAGTATATTTCTTCAATATCAATACATTGGGTTGGTTTACCAACAATACGTTTGATTCTTCATTCAAAGGTTTAGGTGAAGTAATCCATTTATCTAAAAAATTCTAATCTTACCTGAATGAATATTATAAAATATGCAGTGCTTGTCATCTTTATAGGGATGGCAAGTCCTGCTTTCTCCCAAGAGATTACTGAGGCACAGATAATGGCCAAAACGCGAGAATTGTCCAATATCTACGATGACGCTCAGCTACAAAAAGCGTTATCCACATTGGAAAAAAGTAAATCGCAGGCAGATCTAGTGTATGCGTATAAATATTACTTGAGCCAAAAAGACGAAGAGTCAATAGCGCGTGTTAAAAAGAATGGTCTGAAGAAATTTCCAAAAGGAATCTTTTCCTACTATGTGGAGATGACGCGTATCGCTGCATTAAAAAATCTGAATGAAAAGAATGAAGCATACCAAAAGCTTCTTCAAGTTAATCCCTCTCTGGATTTAGGTATGGAAGGGCTTTCTATGACTTTAGGCTTTGCGGCTCAGGGTGATACAGCTTTGATGAATACCTATTTGGATTATTACATGCGTAATGCTAAGACGCCTTCTGATAATACAATATCAAAGGTTTCTATGTATTCGATGTTGATCAATAATTTGATGAGAACGAATACTAAATTAGCAATGCCTTATTTGGATTACTGTTTGGCGTATTACCGTGATAGATTACAAAATCAGCCTAATCGTGAGGATCAAGCAAGATATTATCAGGTAATAGGTCACTATGCGGATATTCTAATCCGTGATAACAAATCCGAAGAAGCATTTCAATATGAAAACGGTTCAATACGAATTTTTGTCTTCGAAAAGAGAGTTTCCTGCATTTTTGCAATCTAGATTGTTGAATACGCATTTGTTGACAGAAAGATATGCTGATATTTTCCAATCTTTAGAAAAAGCGTATGTAAATGATGAGAAACTTCCAAAATTGGAATATCATTTGAAAAAGGCATACACAGCAAAAAATAAAGATTTAGCTTTATATGAAAAGTATATTGATTCCCTAAATAAAGAAAAACATAATGCTTTCGTAGCATCCATCTTGAATTCTGCTATCAATAAACCGGCTCCTGATTTTGAATTGAAAGATGTAGACGGGAATCTTGTTAAGTTAGCAGATTTGAAAAGTAAAGTTTTGGTGCTTGACTTTTGGGCAACTTGGTGTGGACCTTGTAAGGCTTCATTCCCTATGATGCAAAAGGCAGTAAATAAATTTAAAGCTGATAAAGAAGTACAGTTTTTATTCATTCATACTTGGGATACAGCGAAAGATCCTGTGAAAGATGCGAAAGACTATGTGGTAACCAACGGATATACGTTCGAGGTACTAATGGATTTGAAAAACAAAACTACCAATCAAAGTGAAGTAGCGACTAAATTCAATGTGAAAGGTATTCCAGCTAAATTCATTATTGATCAAAAAGGTAATATTCGATTCCAAGCTTCAGGCTTTTCAGGCGATGAAGAGAAAGCTATAGATGAACTATCTCGCATGATAGATTTTGCTAAAAAGAATATATAGTATAATTGAAATAAATCTAATCTAAACCAAAGGCATAAGAACGCGTTCTTATGCCTTTTCCATTTTATAGGCTTTAGCTTTTTTCCTATCTTGCATATAAAAATATTTGATGATGAATAGAGTTTCTATTTTAACAGTTTTACTACTTATGAGTGCATCAGCAATGGGGCAACGTGCACCAGAGAAAAAGATTGAAAAATCTGTGTTGACGAATAAAATAAATGAATATTTAGCCAAAAGACCGATGAATGCCGAAGACTTATGGAAGTTAGGACGTGTATCTGCTGAAGGTCTTAGCGCCGATGGTTCGGTGTTGGTTTATGGAGTTTCTAATTATTCTTTTGAAGAGAATAAGTCGGAGAAAAACTTGTTTACGATTCCCCTAAAAGGTGGAGATGCCAAACCTTTTACTACAGATTTAGGTAGTGAAACGGTAATAGAAATTACATCTTCGGATGATGTAATTTATTTGTTCAAAGGTCAACTTTGGAAGAAAAATCTTAAAGGTGGTGCAGCTGTGCAATTGACAGATGTAAAAGAAGGCTTATCCGATGTCAAAATTTCCCCATACAAAAAGCATATTCTATTCAGTAAGCAAGTGCTTATCAATAAAAATCATAGTGTAGACAAATATGCAGATTTGTCCAAATCCAATATCTACATTTATGATGATCTGGATTATAGACATTGGGATACGTTTAATGATGGACGTTTCAATCATCCATTTGTTGCCACATATGATAATGGTAAAATTGGTGAGGCAGTAGATTTATTAGAAGGACAACCTTTCTATAGCCCAACTGCACCTTTTGGTGGGGCGGAGGATTTTGCATGGTCACCTGACAGCAAATCTGTGCTATATGTTTGCAAGAAGAAATTTGGTAAAGAATATGCCACAAGTACCAATACAGATATTTACCAATATGATTTAGCAACCAAGCAAACTAAAAATCTAACAGAAGGCATGTCAGGATACGATACTAATCCTACATTCAGCCCTGATGGAAAAAGATTTTCTTGGTTAAGCATGAAAACTGACGGGTATGAAGCTGACAAAAATGATATTATCATTCAAGATTTGGCATCAGGTGTAAAATTAAATTTGACAAGCCATTGGGATGAGACCGTAAATGCTTTCTATTGGAGTAAGGATGGTAAGAAAATCTATTTTGTTGCGCCTACACGTGGAACAGTTCAGTTATTTGAAGTGGACGTTCCAGCTAATTTGAATGTTCGCTCATTACCAAAAATCCAACAATTAAGTCAAGGACAATTTGATATTTCGGGGATAGTGGGAGAGACGAAAGAAGGGTTAGTTGTTACCTCTACTAAGATGACGCAAGCGACTGAAGTTTATTTGTTCAATTTCAAAAATAAAAACCTAACACAAATTACATCTGTAAACGATGCAAAATATGCTGGATGGAAAGAAACAAAAGTAGAGGGTCGTTTTACTAAAGCATCGGATGGTGCTGATTTATTCTCTTGGGTAATTTATCCGCCAGATTTTGATCCTACCAAAAAATATCCAACTTTATTATTCTGTCAAGGAGGTCCACAATCAGCGACTACGCAAGGCTATTCTTACCGTTGGAACTTCCAATTAATGGCTTCTCAAGGTTATATCGTGATTCTTCCAAACCGTCGAGGTATGCCAGGATGGGGAACTAAATGGAACCAAGATATTTCCAAAGATTGGGGTGGACAAGCTATTCAGGATTATTTGTCCGCTATTGATGATTTCAAAAAAGAATCATATGTAGACAATGATCGTATCGGAGCGATTGGTGCAAGTTACGGAGGTTATTCCGTATTTATGTTGGCTGGGGTGCATGAAGGTCGTTTCAAAACGTTTATTTCACACTGTGGTTTGTTTAATATGGAATCTTGGTACGGAACGACTGAAGAGTTATTCTTTGCGAATTATGATTTAGGAGGTCCTTATTGGGATAAAGCTAATGCAAAAACTTATCAAGATTTCAACCCGATCAAACATATCGATAAATGGAATACGCCAATTCTAATTTTCCAAGGAGGTAAAGATTACCGTGTACCCGTTGGCCAAGGACAAGAAGCTTTTCAAGTGGCACAATTGAAAGGTATTAAAAGTAGATTTGTGTATATGCCAGATGAAAATCACTGGGTACTTTCGGGACACAATGCGCAAGTCTGGCAACGTGAATTCTTTGGTTGGCTAAACGAAACATTATAGTTAATAAATGAAAAAAGTCTGAAGCGGGGAGCTTCAGACTTTTTTAACTAACCAATTATTAACCTAAATTATGAATTACTAGTATAACGTCTATATTTATGCCAATATTGTGGCTATATTATGATTTAACAAATTTTTAACAGTAATAGGTAATTATTGAAATTCATTAATGAATTAAGTATAAAAAAAGTCTGAAGCGGGGAGCTCCAGACTTTTAACTAACCAATTATTAACCTAAATTATGAATTACTAGTGTAACGTCTATTTTTATGCCAATGTTGTACTAAATAGTTGATTTAACAATTTGTTAACAAGTAGAAGACGTAACGATGACAATACCCTAAAAAAATAGCCTTGAGAAATTCTCAAGGCTATTTTTATTTCGTGTCTTTCTTGCCAAATATGGATATTTTCAAATATTTCCCTGGATTGGTTTTCAAGTCATTGACGAGTTGATCCAAGTTGTCTGAGGCATTACTCAGATTATTGTACAATTTGTCATCATTAACCAATAGACCAATAGATCCCTCACCTTTGTTTATCTTATCCGTAATAGCTAGTACATTTTTCATTGCCTGATTGGCATTGTCAACAGTTGCCTTTATTTCAGTTTTTGACAGGTCAGATGACAGATTGTCTAAATTAGCCACGATATGATTAATGCGACTGCTATTATTTTTGAAATTATTGGTTATCGATTCAAGATTCTGCATAATCTTAGCCAAACGTACTCTTTCTGATCCCATCAGATCCTCTACATCCGAAGTAATGGTCTCAACATTTTTTAAGGATTTAGAAATACTGCGTAGGCTGGTTTTGAAATCACGTTGAAATTCATCATCCAAAGCTGTATTCACAGCAGATAATACAGAGTCTAATTTTACAACCAAATCTTCTACTTTCTTTTGTAAAGGCTCTACTTTTTGAAGGAGGTTAGCTTGCACATCTGATTGCAAAGGATCTCCATCTCGAGCGTAGGTTTTGCTATTTCCAAGGTCGAAAACAATGACCTTACCACCTAAAAAACCGTCATTGGAAATGCGTGCAATGGTATTGGAAGGTATATTATAATCATCTTCGATTTTGAATTCTGTTCGAATTTTTCCGTTATCAAGAAGAGTAGTTTTGGAAACACGGCCTATTTTAAAACCATTAACTAATACTGGATTCGATACAGCCAAGCCATCGACATTGTCATAATCTGTATAAAATGTATTTTCGGAACTGAAAACATCATTTCCTTTTAAAAAACTGTATCCTATAAATAATAAAGCTATGGCTATAGCCGTTAGAGCACCTACTTTTGTTTCGTTTGATAATTTCAAAGTTACTGTGTGTTTAGATTCTACATGAATATACTAATAACATACTAAATATAGAAAATGTTTAGCTATCCGTAGAATTAGAATTTTTTAATAGCATTAAATAAACTATTCACAATCGCATCTTGACCTTTGTCAGACATTAAATATTTTTCTTCTTCCGAATTGCTTATAAATCCAACTTCAGTCAATACAGCGGGCATTCCAGCCGTTTTCAATACAGCCAAAGGAAGTTCTTTGATTCCACGGTTAGCACGACCAATTTTGCTGTATTCTGTTTGCATTAGCTTCGCTAAACGAATGCTTTGATCGCGATATTTTCTTTTTAGAATTTTAAAGACAATATAAGATGCAGGATCTTTCGGGTCAAAACCACCGTAATTGTCTTCGTGATTGTCCTCCAATAAGATAGACGCATTTTCACGGATGGCAACATCTTGATTTTCCATACTATTGTAACCTAGTACAAATGTTTCAGTTCCTTTTACAGCAGTATTCAAGACTTTTTGAGTAACCCAATGCCCCTTTTTATTTTTTACTCTTCGAGTTGTTTCTCCTCCGGAGTTTAGGTGAATGGATACAAATAAATCCGCGTGATGTTTATTGGCTAACGCAGGTCGTTCATACAAGTTAGGATACACATCCGTTTTACGTGTATAAATTACTTTTGTACCTGGAATTTCGGCTTCTAGTTTTTTACCTAATTTCAGTGTAATATCTAGAGCAATATCTTTTTCACGTGAAAGCTTCCCCACCGCTCCAGGATCTTTTCCGCCGTGTCCCGCGTCAAGTACAATTACTTTTCCTTTAATTTTTCCAGTATTCGAAGAAGGAGGGACGTCAACAGATGCATATTTGAAACTGCTAATAATTAAGAAAGCGCCACTAAGTAGTACGCTTGTCAATCCAATTTTGATAAATTTGTTAACCCTTTTTCTTCTCAACATATACTTCTTTTTTATCGTTCTACAGCCGCTTTATAATTCTTAATAGCATCTACAAGATTTTTTATAATCTCAGCTTGCCCTTCTTCAGACAACATATAATCTTCTTCGGTAGGACTAGAAATAAAACCAATTTCAGTTAAAACAGCGGGCATGCTGGCACGTGCTAACACTGCCAAACCTTGTTCTTTCACACCGCGATTAGGTCTATTTGAAGTCACAAATTCATTTTGGATTAATGAAGCCAATCGAATACTGCGGTCACGATATTGTCTTTTCATCACTTTAAAAACAATATACGAAGAAGGATCTTTTGGATCGAATCCCATCAAATCCGCATTGTTTTCCTCATAATTATCTTCTAATAACATATCCGCATTTTCACGGATAGCTACATCTTGTTCATTCATACGGTGAAAACCCAAAACTAAAGTTTCGGTTCCAGTAACTTGAGGATTTCGTGTACGAGCAGTATTGGCAGAATTTGCGTGTACGGACATGAAGATATCCGCATGATTTTTATTTGCTAATTCCGAACGTGTACGGAACGGCACATCCACATCTGTGGTTCTGGTCAATAATACATTTATACCTAATTTCTCTTCCAGCTCCTTTTTGAGCTTCAAGCATACCTCCAAAACAATCTCTTTTTCTTTTGAACGGCGACCAACAGCGCCTAAAGCCGCACCTCCATGACCAGGGTCAAGCACCACTGTAAAAGTTTTTTTTGGAGGATTGGTAGAAGAATTAGGAGAGGTTTGGAACGATGAAGCTGTATAAATAAAAATAACGGCTAAAGCGAAGTAACTTATATATTTAACACTATTTAAAAATTTCATTTTTATTTTTTTAACATTTTTGTGTGAAGATTCAAAAACTGTTCAAAAGCAAAGATAAGTCATATTATTTTATTCAAAAAAATATCCACTTTATCTATTCGTTTTTTGACTATTTTTGTCCTCAATAGTTTATTTTTGCGCTAAATTAATTATAAGAATTTCAATTTGAAGACGCTAACGAGTTTTTTATGTGTTTTAGTATTCCTTGTAATAGGAATAAACGAGGGGTATTCGCAAACTATACGTACGCAATCTTCAAATATTTCCGTGCAGGACACATCAAATATTACGCCAGATACAACAAAAAATCACTTAAAACTAACTAACGGTAAAGATACCGTTGTGATGAAAAATGAAAGTGGCTTAGAAACCGTAGTTACTATTGTGGCTAATGATTCATCTTGGAATGAAGTAAGCAAAAATATTATTCACTTATATAGCGGTGCAAAAGTAAAGTATCAGGAATTTGAGCTTTCAGCAGATTATATTAGATTGGATCGTAATACCAATATGCTATATGCAAGTGGTGTGGTAGATCATACTGGAAAATATGTTGGTCGCCCTGTGGTGCTTTTTCCGAATGAAACGCCTAAGGCTGTAGATTCTTTGTTATACAATTACAAAAGCCAAGAAGGTAAGACTTTCGGTATTATGACCGAAGAAGATGGCGGATATATCCAGGCACGCGTGCTTCGTAAGAATATTTACGATGAAATGTCCATTCAAAATGCCATGTACAGTACATGTGATTTACCTTTTCCACATACGCATTTTGGTATTGCTATACCTAAAGGATTAATTACGCATAAGCAAGTTATTGCCGAATGGCCTCATTTGGTAGTTCAAGGTATTCCATTCAAATTCATTACTGTTCCTTTTGGCTTCTTCCCAAAAACAAATAAAAAGCAAGCAGGATTTTTGTTTCCATCCTTTGGGGATGACGTGACACGGGGATTTGGTTTGCGCGACTTTGGATGGTATTTGACATTTAATGATTATTGGGATTCAGAATTGAGAGGTTCGTTCTATTCAAAAGGAGCTTGGGAATCATCAATTCGTACGAATTACTTAGTGAATTATAAATTCAGCGGCGGTTTTAATATTCGTTTCGCTTCGACGCCTACAGGTGTTGAAGGTTCTGATAATTACAAAAGAGCAAAGGATTTTAACGTAACGTGGACACATACGCAACGTCAGGAAGCAAATCCAGGAACATCATTTTCGGCTTCCGTGAATTTTGGTACTTCATCGTATTTCCAGAATTCTGGTGCAGGTAGCACCTACAACTATCAAGAGTTGACACGTAACAATATGTCCTCTTCCATTAGTTACGGTAAAGTATTTGCTGATGGAAAAGTGAATTTCACATCGAGTGCTACACACCGTCAAGATATGTCATCAGGAAAAGTAGATTTGGAATTGCCACAATTCTCCTTGAATGTTTCGACATTTAATCCTTTTGATTCCAAAGATCGCGTAGGTGAGCAAAAATGGTATCAACGTATTACGGTAGGTTATAGTTTGCAAGGTCGTAACTCTTTATCAACTGGTGACTCTACTATCTTTAGTAAGCAAACATTACAACAATTTACGAACGGATTTCAACACAATATTCCAGTTAGTTTAAGTTTGAATGCATTTAAACATTTCCAATTCAATACATCAGTTAACTATACAGAACGTTGGTATTTGCAAACTATTCGTAATTATAGAGCCAATGAAATCAATGGTTACATCAATGTAAAAGATACTGTAGGTGGTTTCCGCCGTGCGTATGATTATTCCATGTCTAGTGGATTGTCTACAAAAGTGTATGGTATGTACCCTAAAATTGGTAAAATTGAAGCCATTCGCCACGTAGTTACACCATCTATTAATTTTAATTATAGACCAGATTTTGGTGATCCTAAGTATGGCTTCTATAGAGAATGGATAAATCAAGACGGAAGATTGTCGAAATACTCCATTTTTGAAGGAGCTATTTTTGGTGGTCCTAGCGCCGGAGAGCAAATGGGTATTGGCTTCTCCATAGATAATAATATTGAGGCTAAGGTTAAAAATAAAGGTGATTCGACGGAGACGGGAAACAAAGCATTTAAGAAAGTTCCTATTTTGCAAGGTCTAACTTTTAGCGGTAATTACAATTTTGCTGCCGATTCACTGAAACTTTCTACCATCTCTTTCTCAGGACGTACGAGCATTTTCAATGAGAAAATCAATTTGAACTTTAATGGTACATTTGATCCATATCAATTAGATAATCAAGGTCAACGTGTGGATAGATTTGCAATAAAAAATGGACATTTAGCACGTTTGACAAATTTCGGTTTGTCCTTTGATTATAGCTTTAATCCAGATGCAAATAAGAGTAGAAATAACAATATCGACTCAATGCGTAATCAAATGCCAAACATGACCAAAGAGCAGGCTGAAGCCTTGTCACGCATAAGTAGAGATCCAAACGCATTTGTGGATTTCAACATTCCTTGGAACTTGGCAGGATCTTTCAGTTTGCAATACTTCAAACGTTTTGATACCGAAGTACGTAGAGAACGTAGCGACTATACAGCGACTATTAACTTACATGGCGACGTGAATGTTACCCCAAAATGGAAAATCCAATTTAATTCGGGTTACGATATCAGACAGAAAGAAGTTGCGATGACTAACTTTTCTATTTACCGCGATTTGCACTGTTGGGATATGTCTGTGGGTTGGGTTCCTTTTGGACGATACCAGTCTTATAATATTACGATTCGCGCAAAAGCTTCTGTATTGCAAGATTTGAAGCTGACAAAACGTAATAGCCATTATTCATATTAGATTTTTTTTGCTAACTATGTGTTATGAATGCTGAAATCATAACCATAGGAGATGAAATACTATTAGGTCAAATTGTTGATTCGAATTCCGCTTGGATCGGTCAACAATTTAACCTTCTTAATATTCCTGTCACCCAAATAACCTCTATTTCTGATAAACCCGAAAATATCTTGGAAGCTCTAAAACAAGCTTCAAGTCGCGCTGATATTATAATCGTTACAGGAGGTCTTGGGCCGACAAAAGATGATGTTACCAAACAAACGATTTCTACTTATTTTCTAAAGCCTTTAGTGCGTGATGTAATGGTGTTAGAGCATGTTCAAACTTTATTTTCAAGAGTAGCACCTGGAAAGATGATGCCTGATATTAATCAAGCTCAGGCAGATGTCTTAGAAGATTGTACAGTTTTGTTTAATGATGTAGGAACTGCTCCAGGCATGTTAGTGGAGAAGGAAGGAAAAATCTTTGTTTTCTTACCAGGTGTACCATTTGAAATGAAATACCTGATAACAAATCGTTTACTTCCGTTGTTGAAAAATCTTGTTGCGCAGCAACCCATTCAACACCGCCATATTATCACTATTGGATTAGGTGAATCTTTTTTAGCAGAAAAAATTGCTGATATTGAAAATTCGCTGCCCGCTAATATTAAGTTAGCTTATTTACCTAAATTAGGTTTAGTGCGCTTGCGTTTGACTCAAATAGGTGAATCTGCCGAAAGTATAGATGACTTTCATACAAGGTTTATCCAACGCTTGGGACATCACGTCGTTGCAACTAAAGATATTACTTTAGAAGAAGCTATTGTGGAAACCTTCTCTAGTGAAAATCTTAAATTGGCTACCGCGGAAAGCTGCACAGGTGGAAGTTTGGCAAGTGGTATTACGGCAATTTCAGGTGCTAGTGCGATGTTCGATTGTGGAGTGGTTTCTTACCATAATAACATCAAACAGGAACTTCTTGGAGTTAAAGCAGATACCTTGGAAAAATTTGGTTCAGTCAGCGAACAAACGGTTATAGAGATGGCCGAAGGAGTCAAAAAACTTGCTAAAGCAGATTACGCTATTGCGACGAGTGGAATAGCTGGTCCTAGAGGTGGAACTGCTGAAAAGCCAGTAGGTACAGTTTGGATTGCTGTAAGTGGTAAAAATGAAACACAAACTCGCTTGTTTCAGTTTCGTAACGATAGAGCAGTGAATATTGAACGTACCGTGGCTAATGCTTTTGCTATGCTTTGGAATATGTATATAAAAGACAAGAGCAATTAGAAATTTACTTTTGTGGAATTAGAATTTTAAAATATTATATTTTGTTTTTAGGGATTCTATTCCTAATTATTTAATTTAGTAACATAAAACACAAAATTAATATGGCAATATTTAAGTTGATTCTTCCTAAAATGGGTGAGAGTGTATCGGAAGCGACAATCACAAAATGGGTAAAAACCATTGGTGATTCGATTAAAGAAGATGATACTATTGCAGAAATCGCTACGGATAAAGTAGATTCAGAGGTACCATCCCCTGTAAATGGTGTGTTGAAAGAATTTCTTTTTGAAGAAGGCACTATAGCTCAAGTGGGTGAGGCTATTGCTTTAATTGAAATTGATGGAGAAGATAGCTCTTCAAATCAATCTTCTAATTCTTCAGAGGAAGAACCTTCTAAAGAAGAAAAGCCTGTAACTACTGTAGAAGGAATTGATTTTGCTATTCCAGGTATTGATAAATTTGAGACAAAAGAAGATACTGTTTCTTCTTCTACAATAACAGAAGGTCGGTTCTATTCACCTTTGGTGCGTAGTATTGCTCAACAAGAAAATGTTTCTCAAGTTGAATTGGATACTATTATCGGTTCGGGATCAGATGGTCGGGTGACCAAGCAAGATGTTTTAGATTATATTGCTTCACGAGGAGGTGTATCGGTTCGTCAAGCACAAGTAACACAAACTGCACAAAAATCACATACAATAGGTTCTGTTTCTAAACCTACTCCAATCCCATCCGCTCCAGCGCAAGTGGTAAAGAGTATGAATGGGGATGAAATCGTGGAAATGGATCGTATGCGTCGTCTTATAGCGGATCACATGGTTCAAAGTATCCATACTTCTCCGCATGTGTTTTCGGTGGTTGAGGCAGACGTTACCAACTTGGTGAATTGGCGAAATAAAGTAAAAGATGCTTACAAAAAGCGTGAAGGTGAAAATATTACTTTTACGCCATTGATTATTGAAGCTATCAGCAAAGCATTAAAAGATTTCCCTATGATCAATGTTTCGGTAGATGGTTATAATATTATTAAACGTAAACATATCAATATCGGTATGGCTGCAGCTTTGCCTTCTGGAAACTTGATCGTTCCTGTTATAAAAGATGCGGATCAATTGAGTTTGGTCGGACTAAGTAAAGCGGTCAATGACTTGGCAAATCGTGCTCGTGCTAATCAATTGAAGCCAGACGATACACAAGGTGGTACATTTACGTTTACTAATATTGGTGCGTTTGGAAATATCTTTGGCATGCCTATTATCAATCAACCTCAAGCAGCTATTCTTGCTGTTGGTTCGATTACTAAAAAGCCTGCAGTAATTGAAACGGAAGACGGGGATGTAATTGCGATTCGTCATATGATGTATTTGACTATGTCATACGATCATCGTGTAATAGATGGCGCATTAGGGGGGACTTTCCTTAGAAGAGTAGGCAATTACTTAGAGAAATGGGACAAAGATCGCGTAATCTAAGAATTCAAAAATATCTTTAAGTTTAAAATGAAGCCTACACATAGTAGGCTTTGTCTTTTATGTAGTATATTTATCAATAAATAAAGACGCGAGTATGCATCTAGAACAATTGAAACCTTTTATTGATTTTGTCGTTAACTGGTATTGGGTGCCACTTTTGATTCTTTATGTAGGTATTATCGGTGCTATTCTTATCGAAAACCGAAACCCTACCAAGACAGTGGCTTGGATTCTAGTCATTATCTTTTTACCCTTTGTAGGAGTAGTGCTGTATTATTTCTTTGGACAAAAATTTGTCAAAGTCAAAAAAATCAAACGTATAAATCGGCAGCAAGCTTTGCGGCTGGAAAAGAAATGGAAGGAACTGGATCCTATTATGGAATCTTTTATTCAAGATATCCATGAGGATATAGGAGACCTTTCCAAAGTCTTCCGTTTGATGAAAAAAGAACGTTTATCTTCACCTACTTTGCATAATGATGTACAGCTACTGATTAATGGTGAAGAGAAATTTAAATTTTTATTAGAAGATTTAGCAAAAGCAAAGCATTCCATTCATATGGAATATTATATTTTTAATCTGGATGGCATAGGCCTTCAGATTCTGAATCTTTTAGAACAAAGAGCTGCAGAAGGGATAATAGTACGATTAATTGTTGATAGCTTTGGTTCTCCTGATTTGGTGAAATATATGCGAAAGCAGAAAAATTCTAAAATTGATTTTCATGCTTTCTTGCCTGTAACTTTTACTTCACTGGCTAATTCCAATTACCGTAACCACCGCAAAATCTGTGTGATAGATGGTCGCATAGGTTATGTGGGAGGCATTAATATTTCGGATAAATACATTAATAGGTCCGATGTACCGAATAAAGTTTATTGGCGGGACACTTCTGTTCGTGTTAAGGGATTAGCAATAAATCTATTACAAGTTTCTTTTTGGAATTCATGGAACCAGACAGATGGAAAATCTTTTTTTCTGGAAGATGGATATCTGCACGTTATTCAAGAGAAAGCCAACGAGAAAGGTAATGCTGGAGTGGGGTTTGTTTCCAGCGATCCCGCATCTGTCGGACCTTTTAATATGGAAGCTTTGCTCATTGCAATTGGTGAAGCTAGTTCAAAAATTCAATTGTGTACACCTTATTATATTCCGAGCGAAGAATTAGAACGTGCCTTGATCATTGCTGCAGCTTCTGGGGTGGAAGTGGAATTAATGGTGCCAAGTACCTCGGATTCTTATTTTGTGCAACATGCTTCCTTTTCATTTCTAAAACCTTTATTGGAGCGCGGTGTGAAAGTTTATCTTTACAATAAAGGATTTTTGCATGCTAAAACTGCAGTAATAGATGATAAATTGGCTTTTGTTGGTACAGTAAATTTAGATATCCGAAGCTTTTACATTAATTACGAGATAGCGGCAGTTGTTTCCGATCAAACCATAGCATTAAAGTTATCTGATCAGTTTGAGCAAGATAAAAAGGATGCTGAATTATTGACCATAAAAGCTTGGATGTCACGTCCACGTTGGAAAAGAGCCGCGGATTCAGTTTGCCGATTAATGGCGCCACTTTTATAAAAAAATGTTAAAAAAACAGAGTTTAGCTCCTGTTGTATGCCAAAGAATTTTAAAATTTGTATTTTTAGCTAAATACATTGTATAGATGAAAAAAATAAACCTCATATTTTCCGTATTCTTTTTAATTTTTCAAATCCAATTTCTACAAGCACAAGAAATACCTCGTATTCCGATCAATACGGTGGTAGAGCGTGTGCAAAAATATTTAGGAGTTTATCCAGTTGAGAAAATACACTTGCACTTTGATAAACCTTATTACGCGGTTGGCGATACGCTATGGTTCAAAACTTATTTGTACACTAACCAATTGGAATATCAACCTAGTAAAATTGCGTATGTAGATATTATCAATGGTCGAGATTCGTTGATTCAAACATTGCGTATTCCCTTAAAAAATAATGGTGGAGAAGGCTATTATGTGCTAGATCCGCAGGTGATAAAGCAAGACAATTACCGCTTTAGAGCGTATACCAAGTGGATGATGAATTTTAGTGTTGATTATTTGTACAATAAAATCATTACGGTAGGAGATGCGATTAACAAAAAATTAGGATCAGAGGTTTCCTATGTAACTGAAGGAAATAAAACTAATGCAACCATTCAATTTAGAGATCGAGGCGGTGCACTTTTGGCGCGTAAGAAAATCACTTGGGAAGCTATTGACGGTTGGGATCCTTTTGATAAAGGAAAAGGAGAAACAGACGATTTGGGACGAGCAAATATTTCTTTTTCTGCAAAGGAAAAAGAGCTCTTCAAAAAGGGCAGATTAATAGTGAAAATTGATGGCGAAACTTCTATGGTAGGTGATTTCCCATTGAAAAATGCCTTGACTGAATATGATGTACAGTTTTTCCCAGAAGGGGGAGATTTATTAGCAGGTGTTGATAAGCGAGTTGCTTTCAAAGCTATTGATTCTCATGGTAAAGGTGTTCGTGTCAAAGGGAAAATTATTAATTCCAAAAAAGCTACGGTCGTTGAATTTGAAGATTTTGGATTAGGTATGGGGTATACGCATTTCGCCCCAGCTGCTAATGAAACATACAAAGCTGTAGTTACGATTAATGGTCAAGAACGTACTTACGATTTGCCTGCAGTAAAAACGGAAGGGATTAATTTAGCGATTAAAACAGTAGCAAATGATGCAGTCCAGGTGGAGATTATCACAAATGATACTTATTTGGACAAAATACAAAATCAGCCCTTTTATATCTTTGGTCAGATGAATGGCCATTTAATTTATGGTGCTCAGGTTACGGTGAAAAATGCGAGTTCCGTCGTAAATGTACCTATTCAAGATCTGCCAAATGGTGTGATGCAATTCACTTTGATGACGGCTCAAGGTAAAGCAATCAGTGAGCGTTTGGTATTTTATGATTATGCCGAAAATTTAGCTATCCAAATTAAAACGGATAAATCGGCTTATAAAAAGAAAGATAAAGTCGTCTTGGATATTGCAAATTTAACATCTGAAAAAGCGGCGACAAATCTTTCGATTTCTGTTATAGATGAGGCAAAAACTCCTTTTGATGAACATCAAGAAAATACGATTTTAAGCAATTTGTTGTTGACTTCAGATTTAACGGGGTTCATTGAGAAACCAAACTACTATTTTGATGAGAAAGTCACGAACCGTAAAGATGCATTGGATGCTTTATTATTGACACAAGGTTTTAGAAGATTCTCCTACGATGACTTGGTAGCTGAAAAATATCCAAAAATTGACGCAGAGTTTTTACCAGAACAAGGAATTAAATTGTCAGGTACTTTGCGTTTGAATACGGGACGAACTTATCCAAATGGAGGATTATTACTTTCAATACCAGCAAGAGCGATCAAAAAAGACACTTATACAGACAACAATGGACGTTTTGCTTTTGAGAATTTGAACTTTCCAGATTCGGTGAAAGTTACTATTAATGCACGTAGTAACGACAACTACCGCAATATCGTTATCAATATGGATCAATCATTTTTCCCTGCTGTGGATGAAAATAATCCATACAAAGCAAACGATATTTTGAATATTGACAAGGAAATGTCCAACTATTTGGCGAATAGTAAAAATGAATTCAGAACTTCTATATTAATTGATGAAGTAACTGTGACGGCAGATCGTAAGGTGCAGCGTACAAGTAAAGAATTTTCGGCTTTGACAGGACTCTCTATGGCGGATCATCGTATTGAAGGAGATCGTCTAAGCGGCTGTAATGTATTGACAATGTGTCTGAATACGATGCTTACGGGTGTGACTTACGATGCCAATACCTTGAAATATTATTTAACAAGAAGCTATAACCAAGGTAGTCGCGTTCCAGTACAGTTCTTCTTGAATGGTATGCCAATTGACGAAAATACTTTGAATTCTATTAATCCAACTGAAGTAGAAGCAATTGAAATCTTCACACGTGATGATTTAGGAACGGTAAGTCGTTTGTATCAAAATGATGGTGTGGTATCCATCATTACGAAGAAGGAAAAACCTAAAGGTCCGCGTATGACTTTAGCGCAAATCGAAGCGATGTTACCTAAGTCTAATGTGATTGATTTATTCCCATTAGGCTATATCAAAGAACGTAAATTCTATGCGCCGAAGTATGAAACTGATGCTCAAAAAGCTACAAACGATTACCGTACAACGATTTATTGGAATCCTACAGTCGAGTTGGACGATAATGGTAAAGCCACTTTGGATTTCTATAATGCTGATGGAAATGGTAAATATAAAGTAGTCGTTGAAGGATTAGATAGTACGGGACGAATAGGACGTACGGTTTACCATTATAATGTAAATTAGAAGAATTACTTTAATACAAAAGCCAACTACAAAGTTGGCTTTTTTTATAGGCTAATTATCAGGGCTTTTCTTTCTGAATATTTTTTGGTCAAATAAATTCAGAAATACTCCAAGTAATATCACAAGAATAGCCAATAGACTCATCGAATTAAATGTCTCTTGGAAGAAAATATATCCAAATCCCAAAGCGTAGATTACGCCTAAGTAATTTAAGCTAGCAACTTTAGCCAAATTGGCGCTTTGATAGGAGAGTGTCATATGATATTGTGCTAGTTGCGTGCAAATTCCAATTAGTAAAAGATAAAGCCAATCCATACCTTCAGGAGTTTTCCAATCAAAAAAGGAATAAATCCCGACAACGGGTATAGTTAGTAATGGAAAATAAAATATAACTACTAATGGATGTTCACTTCCTTTACTTCTGGCAATCATATTGTACGCTAGTCCAGCAAACAGAGCCGCGCTCAGCCCCATGCACACATCCAAAGTGGAGATACGAAAATCAAAACCTTTAAGCATAAACACACCAGCGATTGACATGGCAAAATACAAAAATTGAATAGGTCTTATTTTTTGCTTAACTATAAAAATACCCAGTATTGCTGTAAAGAAAGGTGAAAGATAATTGATGGTGACAGCGGATGCAAGCGGAATATGCTGCAGGGTATAAAAAGAACCAATCAGTCCCAAGCAACCAGCTATTCCGCGCATTGTTAATACGGGAATATTATTACCCAAAGGAGGAATATTATTTTTTCGTAAATAATAATAAGTTACTACAAAACTGAATATACTTCGAAATAATACAACTTCTAATGTAGGGAGATGGGACACAAATTTCACGCATACATTCATGATGGCAAAGAAAAATCCCGCCAACAGCATGTATTTAATACTTTGGTCTTTCACTATTGAACGGGTTCGTTGTGTTTTTTGACCAATTCGCGCTTTCCAGTTTCTGGATCAATTTCTAACTCTGTTTGTTTTACTAATACTGCATAAGAAGCAGGCGTGATACCTCGACCGTATCTGATAGCATACTCTTTGGTAAATTCCGCTCCGAAATATAAAATTGCAGCTGAATAGTATACAAACGCTAAAAGGATAATAATCGATCCTGCGGCGCCATAAGCTGTTGCTGTGGCATTATAGGATAGGTAAAGAGAAATACCATATTTACCTATCATAAAGAGCAATGTAGTAAATATAGATCCTCCTAAAATATCTTTAAATCGTACTTTAGCATCGGGCAAAAAAGCAAAAATAAACCCAAAAAGGATAACGATAACGACAAAGGTAATACCATTATTTACCCAGTTCCAAAATTGAATATCTAAATGCTGAATATTCCATTTATCTAATATCAGCTCAATATTTTTAGTAATTATTCCGATAATACTACTTATCAAAAGTGACGCAATTAATAGAAAACTCAAGCCCAAAATCATGGAAAATGATATTAATCTATTGATAATCATTTTGAGCCAACCTTTTTTTGGTTTTGCTTTTACCTTCCAAATAAGATTGATCGAGTTTTGAATATCGACGAATATTGTCGTTGAGGTCATTACTAAGGTAATAATACCAATAAGAAGACCAATACTGGATTTATTTTCAAGAGAAATTTGTCTAACAGCATTGTCCAATAACTTTGCTATTTCTCTGCCGAAGAGCTCATTTAGCTCAGTCATCACCTTATTTTGTGCGCCATCAGGACCTTCGAGCTGACTGCCGTAGAAAAAACCTAAAGCCCAAACTAAAATAATAATAAGTGGTCCAATGGAAAAAACAGTATAATACGCCAGAGAAGCGCTCAATTTCATGCAGTTATCTTCAGCGAAACCATTTCCACTGTCTATTAATAATTTGCCAAAGCCTTTTATCTTTTGGATAAAAGGCTCTTTTTCTTTTTTTATAGTTTTTTCAGTTCTATTCAGCATAAATTCTTTTGATGTCTTCTTCGTGTTTTTGAAGAATAATCTTTCTTTTCAATGATAATTTTGGTGTGAGTTCACCATTATCAATGGTCCAATCCTTAGGCAATAATACAAATTTTTTCACCATTTCCCAGTGTCCAAAATTCTCATTTGCTTTGTTTATTTCTTGCTGATACTTTTCGAGAATTTGTGGATTTTTAATAATAGATTCCTTCGATTCAAAAGGAATACCTTTGATTTTGCAATATTTTTCCAACTCTTCGTATGCCGGAACAATGAGCGCAGCAGGGAATTTTTTATTTTCTCCAATGATCATTACCTGACCTATTAACACCGATTCCATCAATTTGTTTTCCATCACTTGCGGCGCAATGTATTTTCCACCCGCAGTTTTGAAAATCTCTTTTTTGCGATCTGTAATTTTTAAGAATCCGTCCTTTGTTAATTCTCCAATATCTCCCGTATGGAAATAACCGTCTTCGTCAATAGTTTCTTTGGTGGCTTCATCATTTTTATAATAACCTTTTGTGATGGAAGGACCTTTTGCCAAAATTTCACCATCTTCGGCAATTTTTACTTTCAAATTTTTTAGAACACGACCCACGGACCCAAATTTCACATCATTCTCATCCCAGGAATTTACAGCTATTACAGGCGAAGTTTCGGTTAAACCGTAACCTTCTAATACTTTAATATCAGCTGCCCAAAATACGCGAGCCAATCTTTCTTGCAAGGCAGCTCCGCCCGATATTATGAATTTGATGTTGCCTCCCAGAGCTTGTTGCCATTTGGAGAAGATAAGTTTACGGGCTATACCCAGTTTTATATTATACCAGCTTCCATTGAGCTTCGGTTCTTTGAATTGATGCCCTAGCTCTAAAGCCCAGAAAAACAATGATTTTTTTAAACCTGTCAAAGCTTTTCCTTTTTCTATGACTTTGTCATAAACTTTTTCTAATACACGTGGAACAGTTGTGAATACATGAGGTTTTACGTCATTGATGTCGGCTACGATATTATCTAGACTTTCCGCATAATAGATGTTTACTCCTTTTGAAATGTACATATAAACCACCATGCGTTCAAAAATGTGGCATAACGGTAAGAAACTAAGTGCTTTTTTGATGTCATCCGTTAATAACGGCGAACAGGCAGCCACATTGCTGATAATATTGTGATGAGTCAGGTATACCCCTTTAGGTTTACCTGTCGTTCCCGAAGTATAGATCAATGTCAATAAATCATCAGGTTGCACGGCCTCATTGTAGGCAGTAAGATCAATATTTTGTTGTTTCCCTAATTCAAGGAGTTCAGTATAGTTTTTTTGGTTTGGAACTTCGTCCAATGTATAAATATCTAATGCTAAATTATTTTCCGCGACAGCTTTTACGACTTTTGTAACTAACTCTTGGTTGCTTACAAAAAGCATTTTAGCTTCTGCATCTTTGACGATATAGGAAAGATCTTGAGCGGAAAGAGTTGGATACAGCGGCACTAAGGCTACCCCTAATTGATTACAAGCAAAGTCCACAAAATTCCATTCAGGTCTATTACCGGACATAAGTGCAACTTTATCACCTTTTTGAATTCCTTTGGCGAGAAGTCCTTTACTCAAGTTATCTACGATCTGAAGGATTTCATCCTTGTCGTAAGATTTCCAGCCAGAACCGTTTCTTTTGGAAAGTTTTAGAATTCTCCCAGCCGTATCGATGTCAGTTTTTAAAAAGTCAAATAATCGTGTTGGTTTACTCATGGTCTCAATGTATATTTTTATAAGTGGTTATCTTAAACGCTATGTTAGCATAATAAATTTAAAGAAAAAGTTTAGGAAAAACTAATATTAAATGAAAATTACCTAATTAACATACCTTAACGAATTTTATTGGAGATAAAATTGAAATTATGTTATTTTTGAAGCAAATCCATTATTTATAATCAATATGCAAAAAGCAATACGTAATATTTTTTTGATTGCTGCAGCAATTTTCTTAGGTAAAGATGCTTCAGCTCAATTAACAAGTGACCATGCCGTTGGTTTACGTTTCGGTTCTGCCTCTGGTATTAATTATCGCCATACCTTAGCTCCAGATAGAGCTGTGGAAGGAATTTTAAGTGTGAAAAGTAATTCTTCAACTAGTTCATTTAGATTAGTAGGATTATATGAATATCACAAGGAATTACCTTTAAATAATTTTAGTTGGTACTACGGTTTTGGCGGTAGTGTGGGTAATTACACGTATAAAGCTTATACTAACAATGAAGGTACACATATTCCGAAGAACTCTGAATTGAGTTTGAGTATTGATGGTATAGTTGGTGTAGAATATAGCTTGCCTACGGCACCTATTTCTTTGTCATTGGATGTAAAACCTTATTTTGACTTTTTACAAGAGTCTACGATTCGAGTATTTGACCCTATTGGTTTTTCCATTAGATACAAATTCTAAAACAAGAAAGGCTTTTCACAAATGAAAAGCCTTTCTTGTTCTTATTATAGAGATAACCAAATATTTCCTAATCTACGTTGTTCCTCTGTAGCATTAGTCATTCGCTCAATACTGAATGATTTTTTGTTCGATGTAAGAAGTTCTACTTCTATTTCTCGAATTAATCCATCACGGGAAATAAGAATTTTCACCTTTTCTCCTTCTTCGCTATGAGACAAAATATAATCCAAAGCTTTTCCATTGATTTCTATACGATGACCATTAATTGCAATTAATTCGTCATGTACATTTAATCCAGCCTTCCAGGCTGCAGAATTACGGTCAATGTTTTTAATAACGGTATGACCTTCATTACTGCCAATTTTGATTCCTAGACTTTGGTGATCTTGATCGTCCGCTTGGTTCACTAATTCGTAACCCACAAGATTGAAATATGAATTATAGTCGATATCTTCCGTGCTATGTGCAGCTTTAAATATACCATCTAAATTTACGGCAGTCACTTCTTCGGCCAAAGCTTGGAACTCATCTTCCTCAAAACCTCTATTTTCAATCAAATAGAAATGTTCGTAAGCAGCTTTCATTATATCATCCAATCGTTTCGCACCATGAGTTTCAGCAATAATTTTGATGTCTAATGCTGCGGCATGCATAGCACCTTTATTATAATAGGAAATAGCTACGTTTTGCGAATTTTCGTCAGGACGATATTGTTTGATCCAAGTGTCAAAACTAGATGCTGCGGCACTTTGTAGCAGATAGCCTGGTCGATTATATACTAAATTGAAGTCTACAGCTAATTTTTGAAGGTATTCTGTTTCATCAAAAAATCCACAACGACGAATGATTAAATTATCATAGTATGAAGTGAATCCTTCAATAATCCATAATCCTGTAGTGTAGTTTTCCTGCTCATAGTCAAAAGGTCCTAAAGCTTTAGGACGAAGACGTTTCACGTGCCACAAATGAAAATATTCGTGTGCAACTAGACTTAGATAGTTTTTGTAGGCGCTAGGTTGCGAATAGCCAAAGCGTGATGCAGCTAAAATAGTCGAGTTTAAATGTTCTAAACCACCGCTTCCATTTTGGTAATTGTGCGTGACGATGACGTAATAGTCATTGGGATTGGAACCCCAAATTTTATTTTCCTCTCGCACGATTTTAGTAATATCTTCTGTCAATTGGTCCTTGCTATAATCGGCTGGACCAACCATGGCACATTCATGCAAAATGCCATCAATATCAAATGACCAGGTATCTTGATTTCCAATTTCGATTGGTGAATCAAAAAGAATATCAAAATTGGGTGCATAAAATGTATTTTCTTCGGAAATCTTTTGTAAACCTGTGGAGATTTTATTCCATGATTTATAAAGATGAATCTTCACCGAAGTTTCTAAATCTAAATAGCCATCAACATACATAAATGTTCCCACAGGACTCAAAAACGCTCTGGAATCATCGATAAATGAAGTGCGAACAGATACTTCAAATCCGTAAACGGAGTATGAAATCACTAATTTTCCTTTTGGATTATGTACGCGCCAAGTATTTTTAGCAGTCTTTATTGCTGATAAACTATTTCCTTCTGTGTTTTTAGCGTTGAGTCGTTCTACATTTTTTGAATATTCGCGAACCAAATACGATCCTGGTGCCCATACCGGCATTTTGATATCAATATATTCTTGGTCTTCAAATCCTTCAATCATCATTTGCACATCCACGTAATGAGCTTGAGGTTCCGAAAAAGATAATTCAAAATGTATAGATTTTGTCATGTGTTGTGTCCTTTAGAAAATTTAACCAAAGGTAGAACTAATGAAAAGGAGTTCAAAATATTAATAATAATACCATTTGTATAGACTAAAACTCTACTTGGATTTGTTATATTTGGGATAGGAAAAGTTAAACTAAACAAGGATAATGATACTAGTTGCGGATAGCGGTTCGTCGAGTTCGGATTGGATGCTAAATCTACCTGATAGCAAACCTTTATTTTTCAAAACCAAAGGATTGAATCCCTTCTTTGTGAGTGAAAAAGAAATCGAGAAAGTGATGAAGGATGTACCAGAGATTATTCCCTACTCACAGGAAATTAAAGAAGTGTATTTTTTTGGGGCAGGCAGTATAACACCAGATAGAAGAGAGATTGTTTCCAACGCCTTGACGACTTTATTTCCGAATTCATTTATTTCTGTAGAGTCCGATTTGTTAGGTGCAGCTTATGCTACATTAAAAAATAATAAAGGCTTAATCGCAACCTTGGGAACGGGGTCGGATATTAGCTTTTATGATGGTCAAGTTTTGCAGCCTAGTCATCATGGTATTGGCTATATTTTAGGAGATGAAGGTTCAGGAGCATGGTTTGGTAAGAAATTGATCACAAATTTTCTTTATGATACCATGCCTCGTGATATAGCCAAATTATTTGAAGAAAAATACCGTCTCAACAAAGATAACGTCATTAAAAACGTATATCAGAAGGATAGACCTAATTCCTATCTTGCTTCCTTCATTCCATTTATGTCGGAGCATCGATCGCATCCTTATATAGATAAATTGCTTACAGAAGGATTTGATGAGTTTGTTCGTACCAATATCATGACTTATCCTAATTACTGGGAATACAGTTGCAATTTTGTCGGTCGTGTAGCTTACACATTTGATATGCATATAAGACAAGTTTGTCAGATGCATGGTGTCAAAGTTGGCAAAATTCTTGCGAGTCCTATCTATGATTTGTTCGACTATGTAATCGAACGCGAAACATCTAATCTTTCATATTAAAACAATACAAGTATGATTACCTTATTAATGATATTAAATATGATACTTCCACCTTCATCGGTGTATGATTTTTCATTCCAGTCTATTGATGGTCAAGAAATAAAATTATCGCAGTTCAAAGGGAAAAAATTGTTGTTGGTAAATACAGCTTCAAAATGTGGATTTACACCACAATACAAAGAACTAGAAGAATTACACAAACTATATGGTAAAAACCTAGTAGTCATAGGATTCCCTGCTAACAATTTTGGGAATCAAGAGCCTGGAACGAATGAAGATATTGCTGAATTTTGTGAACAAAATTTTGGTGTAACATTTCTTATTGCTGAAAAAGTAGAAGTGAAAGGCGAAAATATTCATCCACTTTTCAAATATTTGATAGAACAACCCAATCCTGATTTCACGGGAGATATCAATTGGAACTTTGAGAAATTCCTGATTGATGAAAAAGGGAAATTGGTACATCGTTACCGTTCTAAAATCAAACCTTTAGATCCAGTAATTGTCAGTCAATTATAATACTAGAAAGCCTTCGACATTTTCGAAGGCTTTCTAGTTATTTATCCTCATCTATATAGTAACAATGACGGCAACGTGGTTCGTAACTTTCTTTTTCTCCGAGTAATACGACGTTATCATTCTTGGTAAATCTATAAGAGTAATTTGCGGGAGCACCACATTTTACACAGACAGCATGTACCTTATATACATCTTCAGCGACCGCCATAATATTCGGCATTGGACCAAATGGTCTTCCTTGATAATCCATATCTAAACCAGCTACAATCACACGAACACCGCGGTTGGCTAATTGTATACACACATTAGGTAGTTCATCGTCAAAAAATTGCGCTTCGTCAATACCGACTACTTTGGCATCCCCACCAAGCAAAAGAATGGCTGAGGAATGCTCCACTGGTGTTGATGGAATACTGTTGCTATCGTGAGATACGACCTCTTTTTCGTCGTAACGAATATCAATAGCAGGTTTGAAAATTTCAACAGGCAATTTTGCAAATTGTGCTCTCTTCATACGACGTATCAACTCTTCAGTTTTACCTGAAAACATAGATCCACAAATCACCTCAATACTACCCACTTGTCTATCTCTTTGACTGAAATATTGTTCTGAAAAAAGCATATTTTTTGATGTATAGGTAGATTTACTTTTTTGCGAAAGAAATGTAAATCAACCTGTGTTTGACGATACGAATATCGAAATTATATCTTATTTTTGAAGTATAAAAAGGAAGTTGAAACGAAAACTATGTCATTTTCAGACGTTTTCGTTTTCCACTTGTTCACTGTCAACTTAAGGTTAAAATAAACATATATCCATGGCAAAAACTAAAGGGCAAATCATCTCAAAAATAGATTATCTTTTTGTAGATATTCAATCTCAATATAATGAAATAAAGAAATCAAGTGAAATTGATATCGTAGATATAACTTTGTTGGAAGCAAATCTTGCTGCCTTAACCAAGCATTTTGAAGCTTTGAAAGCTCAAGCTCAATTGACGCAATCTGCGAATTTTCAACAAGAAATTTCAAATAAGACAATATTCACTCCTGCTACAGAAATAAGCAAACCTGCTGATGATACGCAAGAAGTGTTTGAAGAGATTGAAGAAGAGCTCCCAAAAGTAAAGGATAAACAGGAAGAACCTAAACAAGCTGAATTTGCTTTCAATATCAATGATGTGACACCTGTCGTTGCTCAGGAGGAGGATCCAATAGAATCCGCGGATGATGTATCCGATATTGCGCAATCAATTGAAGCTCCTGTTCTAGAAGAGGAGGAGGAAGAAGTGGTAATTCCAGTTTCTATTCCAGCTAAAGAAGTGGAAATCCCTGCTGCAAGTGTATCTGTTCCAGCAGCTGAAGATGCCCCAGCACGTCCTTTATCTATCAATGAATTAATCAAACAACAAAAGCAAGCAGGAATCAATGTGACGCAACAATTCCAAACATCTACTGCCAAAGAAAAGGTGTTGGATTTGAAAACTGCTGTAAGTTTAAATGATAAGTTGCTTTATATTAAAGACTTATTTAATGGGTACAGTTTGGCGTATAGTGAAGCAATCGAATTGTTGAATAGATTTGATTCATTTGCCGAAGCAGATGCATTTTTGCAATCCAATTACGCTGTGAAAAATGGATGGGCAGAAAAGTCACAAACAGTAGAGAAATTCTACAATCTTTTACAACGAAAATTTAATGTCTAAATCATAAAAAAATCCTGTAAGCTTTCTTACAGGATTTTTTGTTATGTGCGCCCGGCATGGGCGTGAACTCTAGGGTGTAAGTCCCGAACGTGCCTTGATAGTGGGAAACGTTAACTTAAGGCAAGGTTGTCCTTCGCGAGGGGGAATCTGAAGGAAGCCGGCGGTAAATCTCTTGCCTGACGCACAGAAATCGAATGAGGCCGTTGGATGTGGGTGAGTCTGCATAACAAGACAAAGCCCTAAACTATCCGAAACATTCCGCGGTAGATTCGACAGGTATATGGAGAGAAAGTTCACGTTCTTACCCGGGGAGATCTGTCACACTGTTGCCGGCTGGAGGAGCGACTCCCTAAGGAACAAAATTTTGTAGTGATACATCATTGGTTTGACAGAAGTCAGCAGACGCCATAGTACTTTTTAATTTTTTAGGAAGGAAGGGCTGAACATTAAACGTCCGTTTAAACTACGGGAAGTAGGATTATCGTAAAGAAAGCAGAAAACTCCGAATGGAGAGCTGCCCTGTAAGGGATATGCTGGAAGCAGAAAAGTAGCAGGGAGCGCTGAGCGATATCTTGAAAGAAAATAGAAAACACGGAAACATAGAAGGACTACTATATCTTACCGATATAATAGTCCCAAAGACTGTTAATGTTTAATGAACCGCCGTATGCCGAACGGCACGTACGGTGGTGTGAGGGGTCAGGTAATCAAATAATGATTACCTTCCTACTCTATTGGACTTCGAATTTTACCCAAGCCGAACCATCATGTCCATATACAAAATACTTCGGTTGGAAAATTTCCGCTAATACTTCCGTGTCTTTTAGATAGTTTTCATCCAATTGATTGAAATTTGAATCCTGAATAATAAAAATATTGTTGTTTTGGAATGCATTACTATTAGATACTGCAATATCGTTTAGTAAAGAAGGAAATTGACTATATAAATTTTCTGAACGCTGTATTATTAAAATACAATCTGGATTCTCTGCTAAATTGGTAATAAATCTACCACCAGCAATTTTAATCTTTTCGGCAAGAATAGGAGATTCTAAAGGTAAAAAATCTTGTTCTTGATCTAAGACAATAGCTTTTGGAAAACTATCTTCAGTTAAAAATTTGAGTTTATGCAGTATTATATCTATTTCTTCTTCTAAATATTCAGCTTTTGCGGCATCGATATTTTGTAAAGTAGAGATTATTTCTTGGTATTTTGTCATGGTACAAATTTAAGTATTTCAGCTTATTCTGACACTTATTTTGAACGCAAAACATGATTTCGTATTTTGGTCTTATAAAACTAGAAGAGATTATGTTTGATAAATTATTCCAAGCGCAACAAAAAGCGCAAGAAATTAAAGCGCGTTTAGATAATATTTCGGTTTCGGGTGAAGCTGAGGGAGGTAAGGTACGTGTGGTGGCTACAGCCAACAAAGAAATCAAAGAAGTAAGTATCAGTGATGAACTTTTTGCAGAGAATGATAAAGAACAAATCGAAGATTTGTTGCTTGTTGCATTGAATAAAGCATTAGCGCAAGCTGAAAATGTAAGTCAGACTGAAATGGCAGCTGCGTCTCAAGATATGCTTAGCGGTTTAGGTGGTTTAGGCAATTTATTTGGTAAGTAAGAAAAATTTTATGGCAAATCAAATATCGGTAAGATACTTAGGACACGCTTGTTTTGAATTTAATTTTAATGGTACAAAAGTTCTGATGGATCCTTTTGTGACATACAATCCATTAGCAAAACATATCGATGTATCCGAGTTAAAACCTGATTATATTATCTTGTCTCACGCCCATCAAGATCATGTGGCGGATTTAGCTAACATTCAAGCGCAGTCCGATGCGACTGTAGCGGCTATTGTGGAGACAGCTGCTTGGGTAAGAAAGCAAGGCGTTCCTGATGAAAAAGTTATTGAATTTAATTTTGGTGGTACATTAACCCTGCCTTTTGGCAAAGTGAAAATGGTGTATGCTTTGCATACTAATTCGACTCCTGACGGTGCGTATGGAGGTGCTCCTTGTGGTTTTGTATTTGTTATTGGTGATAAAAAAATATACTTCGCGGGAGATACTGCTTTGACACTTGAAATGAAATTGTTGGAAGATTTGAATCTGGATTGGGCATTTTTGCCAATAGGAGGACATTATACTATGGATATGTATGATGCGGTCAAAGCAACAGATTTTATCAATTGTAAGAACATTATTGGAATGCACTACGATACATTTTCACCGGTGAAAATTGATAATGCAGAAGCTAAGAAAGTATTTGCTGAAGCGAATATTAATTTAAATTTATTAGAATTAGGATCTTCAATAGATTTATAATTAAAAAATATTTTAAACAAAAATCCCAATCATTTGATTGGGATTTTTTGTTTTACTAATCCGAATTATGGATTATTTAGCTGAATATCTATCAATATGGAATTGAACTAAATCGTCAATTGGTGAACGTAAGATTTTACCTACTTTCATGCCGTATTGAGTTGCTTTATCTTCTAATACATTGCGGAAATTGTAACCAACAGAACCTATACAATTGAAAGTATAACTTTGATAGTTAGGGTATTTGCTTACTAAGTTGCTGAAAAATGCTTCGAAAGCGTCGTCAACAATCTTACGTGTATATTCGATATTTACATTATTGTCATATACAAATTTACTGAAGCTAGCACAGAAACGATTTGCTAATGGCTTAGTGTATACACTATCCATAATCTCATCTTTTGTTAATTTGTACGTATTATAAAATACTTCAGCTACATCCTCAGGCATTAAATCACGAACAAAATCTGTCAATAATTTTTTACCAATGTAAGAACCAGAACCTTCATCACCTAAGATATAAGCTGCGGAACTAATATTGTGCGTAATTTTTTCACCGTCGTAGATACAAGTGTTAGTTCCTGTTCCCAAAATTGCAGCAAAACCAGTTTCTTTACCTAAAAGAGCTCTAGCAGCGGCTAATAAATCGTGACCGATTTCGATTTTAGCGTTAGGGAAAAGTTCACGAAATGCATCCGAAACGATTTTTGCTTTCTCATCGTTGTGAACACCTGCACCATAGTAATTTACTTCTTGAATTTTATCTAAAGGTAAATCATTTGGCAAGCCTTTTTTAAGAGAGCTTACGATATAATCACTGTCAACAAAGTAAGGATTGTATCCTTCTGTGTTGAAATAGATCTTCTTTTGATTGTCGTCTAATAGGCACCAATTGGTCTTGGTTGATCCGCCATCTGCAATAATGATCATTATTAGTTTATTTTAGTATAGTTATTCAAAATTATATCTCTCGAAGATACATTTTTATTCCTAAAAACAATAGCGTTTATAAATTTTATTTTTAATAAGTTTTTAAATAAACTTAAAAAACCGCGTTATTTCACAATAAACGCGGTTTTTTTATTTTTACACTTAGTGTAAAAAGTACAATTACTAACTCTTAATGACTAGATGAACCTTCGATATGTTCGATGTCAATATTCTGTTTTTTCAAAAATCCTTTCACCAAAATGGCAAAAAGAATAATATAAGCAAATCCTATTACTGGTATAATATAAGAATTATGAATGCCAATAATATCAGCTAATTTTCCTTGAATAGGAGGGATGATACCACCACCTAAAATCATCATTACTAAAAATGCTGAGCCTTGCTCAGTATATTTTCCAATACCCACAATGGATAATGCGAATATTGAACCCCACATAATGGAGCAAGCTAAACCACCAGTCAAGAATGCATAAATCGCAACAGTTCCAGAAGTCAATAATCCAACAACCATTGCAGCCAAACCCAAAGTTCCGAAGATAACTAATGTCGCTACAGGTTTCTCTTTACTAATAAAGAAAGCTACTACCTGAATAGCAATACAAATCGCAAAGAAATATAAATGCGACATATTAAAGCCTGCAATCGTATTTACCGATAATACAACTATAAATGCTATAAAAGGTACTAAAGCAGTAAGAATTTTCTTTGTTTTATTAGCAAAATTAAATGCTGTTATGGCTCCAGCCCAGCGTCCGATCATCATTCCACCCCAATACATTGATATATAAGGTGTGATTTCTGAAGATTGTAAATTTCCAAACTCCTCAAGTGTCAACAATTCCCCAAGATTACTGCCAATTGCAACTTCTATTCCTACATAAACAAATAGTGCTAGCATACCTAATACAAGCTGAGGATATTTCATTGCTCCCCAACCTTGTGGTGCAGATTGCGCTTTACGATAAGCAAAAATAATAGAACCCACCACTGCTAATAAAGCTCCGAATAGTAATGCCATTCGCTTTAATTCAAGCGGATGAGCGAGCTCTTTAACTTGTGCTTTTAAACTTTCAATGACCGAACTATCTGTTGCAGCACTGATTTGTGTATTAATAGCTTCAATCTGTAAAGCAGTCTCGCTTTTGTAACTTAAGAATACAGGTGTAAATAAAATAGCTAACAGCACCGTCATTAAGATTAAAATGTTCTGTGCTTTATTTGCTTTTTCCATAGGCTCGTTATTGATCCCTGGAGGTACTTTTTTGGAAAAGTTAAATAATGCTGCCGCAAAAATGAAAAGTAATCCAACAGCAATATAGAGATAGACCACCTTGTTTAAAGGTAAACTGGAGATTTCGGAATCGGACATAGGTTCAAAAGTTCCGAATAGTGCATATCCAATAACTAAAGGACCAATCGTCGTACCAAATGAGTTGACAGCACCTCCCAAATTGACGCGTGATGCTCCTGTTTTGGGGTCTCCCAATAATACCGCAAATGGGTTAGCAGCAGTTTGTTGTAACGAAAATCCTAATGCTACAATAAAAAGTCCTATCAACATTCCTAAATAAATGTTTACTTCTACGGCAACAATCATTGCAGCTGCACCAAAAGCCGAAAAGAGTAATCCGTATACGATACTTTTCTTATATCCCCATTTGCCTACTAAGTCTTTTCCTGATAATGTGCCAAAAATAAATAGCGCGAGCGCACCAATATAGTACGCGCTATAAAAAGCAAAGTCTATTAATTGTGACTGAAATTGATCCAGATGGAAATAATTTTTACAGAATGGAATAAAAATACTGTTTCCTGCGGCAATAAAACCCCAAAAGAAGAACACAACTATAAGTGTATAGAGTGCTGGATAATTAGTTGGCTTGTTACTTTCCCTCATAATTTATAAATTCATGATACCTTAATATGGTATAAACGTACGAAAAAAACTTTATTATTATAATTGGTAAAACAATTTAGTTGGTGTAAAAATGCATATTTTTTTTAATTCCTATATTATTTTATTACTTTTTTTTTGAAAATTCATTTGTAATAGTTTTCTTTGTGCATTCTCAAATTTATCCTAGTTCATAATTTATCTATTTCGAAAATCAGTTGTAGGGATTGTGAGCAAGTCAAATTTTCAAATCTTTTTATAAGGATCATTGTAAATTATTAGGTTAGATTTCAAAATTGAAAATCCAAAAAGATATAATCATAATTCAATATTAATGAATATCAACGAATTGAATTCAAAGCTCGTGTCCGAATTGCGCGAGATAGGAAAGGTGTTAGGTATTATTGACGTAGAAAAGCTTCGTAAACAGGAACTCATCGACAAAATTTCAGAGATTGCTCAACAATCTGATACTGAAGAAAAAAAAGAGGTAGTAGAGGAAGAGTCAGTATCTGCTGAATCTGCGGATCATGCGCCTAGAAAAAGAACTAGAACATTAAAAACGGAGCCTGTAGCGATTACCAAACGAGTGAGAACAGAAGAAGAGCCATCTTTATTTAGTTCAGAATCATCGGAACCAAAAGCTCCCGTTGCGCAAACATCTACTCCAGAACCTCCAGCAGAACCCAAAAAAGATTCATCCAATACAGATTTTGATAATGTAATCATCAACGAAGGGGTGTTAGAAATTATGCCTGATGGCTACGGTTTCTTACGTTCTTCGGATTATAATTATTTAACGTCACCGGATGATATATATGTATCTCAGTCTCAAATCAAATTATTTGGTTTGAAAACAGGTGATAATGTAAGAGGTTGTATCCGTCCTCCAAAAGAAGGTGAAAAGTATTTCCCATTGGTGCGTATAGAATCGATCAATGGTCAGAATCCTGCCGAAATCAGAGACCGTGTGCCTTTTGATTTCTTGACACCATTATTCCCTGATGAAAAATTAAATTTAGATTTAGGTGCGAATAATTATTCTACACGTATAATGGATTTGTTTACACCGATTGGTAAAGGTCAACGTGGTCTTATCGTGGCTCAGCCAAAAACGGGTAAAACAAATTTATTAAAAGAAGTAGCAAACGCTATCGCTAAAAATCACCCTGAGGTATATTTGATTATCTTATTAATCGATGAGCGCCCAGAAGAGGTGACCGATATGGCGAGATCTGTACGTGCTGAGGTAGTGTCGTCTACATTTGATGAGCCTGCAGATAGACACGTGAAAATTGCCAATATCGTATTAGAGAAAGCAAAACGTATGGTAGAATGTGGTCATGATGTAGTGATCTTATTAGATTCAATTACACGTTTGGCTCGTGCATACAATACTGTAGCTCCAGCTTCTGGTAAAATCTTATCAGGTGGTGTGGATGCGAATGCATTACATAAACCAAAACGTTTCTTTGGTGCTGCGCGTAATATCGAAAATGGTGGTTCATTAACGATTTTGGCTACAGCATTGACAGATACAGGTTCTAAAATGGATGATGTAATCTTTGAAGAATTCAAAGGTACAGGTAACATGGAATTACAACTCGATCGTAAATTAGCGAACAAACGCTTATTCCCTGCTATCGACTTGACAGCATCTTCTACACGTCGTGATGATCTATTGATGGATAGAGAAGCATTACAACGTCTATGGGTATTGCGTAATCACTTATCAGATATGAATTCTACAGAGGCTATGGAATTCTTATTACAACAATTGCGTGGAACACGTTCAAATGAAGAGTTTTTGATGAGTATGAATGGATAATTCATATTTAATTGATATTTTTAAGCCGTCTAACTATTAGATGGCTTTTATTTTATAATGAGGAAATATATACCGAATACGATTACATCGTTGAATTTGTTTAGTGGATGTGTAGGCATTTTATTTGTGTTGAAAGGAGACTATCTATCAGCTTTTTACTGTGTACTTGCGTCAGGTATTTTTGATTTTTTTGATGGGCTAGTTGCTCGCTTATTGAAAGTTAAATCTTTAATAGGTAAAGAGTTGGATTCTCTGGCTGATGTAATTAGTTTTGGATTTCTGCCAGGAACAATTATTTATACGATGCTTCGTGAGGTAAGTTCTTCTGAATATTTGCCTTATACAGGGTTTTTAATTACTGTATTTTCTGCATTACGTCTTGCGAAATTTAATATTGATGAACGTCAAACCTCGGACTTCATTGGTGTAAATACGCCTATGAATACGTTTTTGATTGTTTCATTGCCGTTTATAGGCCAAATATATCCACAATACATATACAATGTATATGTGTTAATCAGTATTGCAATAGTTACAAGCCTATTGCTGGTTTCGGAATTAAAGCTTTTCTCTATGAAGTTAAGTTCCTTGAAGTGGGAGCTTAATAAGTATAAGTATATATTTTTGATTGTGTCACTGATTCTTGTACTAGGTTTGAAGATTTTAGCGATTCCAGCGGTGTTTGTGCTGTATATCTTCTTTTCAGTGTTACATTTTAAAAAATTAGAAAGTTAAGACTTTTGTATAATAATTTTCTCAATTTGATCTACCCAAATTTTTACAAAGGCTGCGCATTCATAGTTTTCTTCATTTGCGAATTGTAACATGGTGCGGTACAATGTGTCGTACATTTCGCCATACTCTGGGAAATAACCATAAACATCTTTGAAATCGTTGACAATGTCAATGATGTGGCAATGCGTATCGTATTCAATGAATTTAGTATGGTAGATTTTATTCGTAATAATAGGAGATTTCTCTTCATTATAGCCATTCATTATGAATACGTCACATTGTTTTTCGAACCTTTTGCGAATAGATTTTAATTCATCTTGGATAATACTACGCTTGTTTAGAAGGTGTTCGTAAATTGTAATTAATTCTTCTTGAACCTCCGCTTCTTTAGAAATAATTGCCATATTCTTCAGGATTGATGTGTAAAATCCTAAACAATATAGCAATTAAAATTGTTTTTGTAAAGTATTGATATTTAAATATTTGATTAATAACTATAGCTTAAGCTGAAAGTAGGGCTGAATTTATTCGAAGCGCGTAAATCATTTAAGTACGTACCTAAAATGCTAAAAGTAAATAATGGCTCATTGTATTTAAATAGATTAAAATCAAAATTTAGCCCTGCGCTAATAGTTTTTGGCGCTAATGTGGCGTCATGTATATTTAGATAATCCGCTGATACTTGTCCATGAATTCGTTTTATATACGCCAATTGCCCAATAGTCCAGTCTGGATAAAGCAGAGGGAGTCTATAATCAAATAGCATTGTGTTTTTTACTAAATAATTCGGAAGGAAAGAAAATCCATCAGGTAATGGAATATCATAATTTCCTCTAAATACGCCGTTAGCTTGCTGTATACCAAGACGCGTTTGAAAGCTGTGGTTTAAGACGATTCCTGGAAAATAGAAATTTGCTCGCAATGCCCAAGAATTATTGTCTGAATTTTCAAAGGGCATATGTCGGTAAATAAAATTGAAATTTTGGCCCCAGCGTGGAGCCAAGTCCATTGTACTTAACATCGTATTTCTATTAAAGTAGGCTTGGTAATTCAAAGGAAAACGAATTTGATCCACAAAATTTCGAAGATTATTAACACTTAAATCATAGCGTTTGATATAATACGTTCCAAAATTTGCACCGTACGAATACGTGATATTGCCTCTGTAAATGCTAAAGGGAAATTGAATATCTGCGGATACTTGATGATATCTAAAATCAAATCGTAAACTATCGTTGCCATTCGATGTCTTAGCAATGCCAAAATTCCCCGAATTTTTATACCCCAAAGTGAATTTCGGGTAGTAACGTTGATAAGTTAATTCAGCTAAATAAGCATTTTTGTTAAGCTCTACTTCACGCTCGTAACCTAATTTGATACGCGTTGTGTTCAATAAATCATTAGAAAGCCAGTAAATTCCCGGTTTATAATTGTCAAAACTCTCAAAATCATTCGCACTTAAAGTTAAGCTGTGAAAATTGATACTATTTTTTAATACACTATATGGTTTAATAGCTGAACTATAATCCACATCAGAACTGATCGTATCATATTGAAAGGAGTTTTGCTGTTGATAAAGCGTTCTAGCTGGTTCTAGACTAGTAGATTTAAGATCAAAATCTTCTAATTTAAGGCTGTTAACTTTGAGTCCTTTCACAGTAAAATCATTAAACCAAAGAGTTCCATTGGCATAGTATGGATTGAAAGCTCCGAATTTACTCTCAGTTATTTTAGATATTATCCCTTTTTCTAACATAAAAAGATCGTCTTTGCCAGATTGATTTGCTTTGAAAATAATATTGTCCTTAACATAGATTGGACGCTCCAACTGCAAATTTGACCACGAAAGCAACTCTTTCATAGCTTTCGTTTCTAGGTCTATTTCTATCAAATTAGTTCCTCTTTGGTCTACGGAAATGGCTACGATTTTATTTGAATTCTCGTTGAAATAAGGCTGTTGAATATGCATATTTGAAGGCAAAGCAATGCTGTCAATTTTATTTCCACTATTGGGATCTAGTATTGCAAGGGAACTCTCATTGTCTAAATTTACTTCTACACAAACCAATTTTGATAGGTCATTCGATAGGATCGGGGTGTAGAATCTACTGTCTTTCGTGAGCGTTTTTTTAACTCCTGTTAGTGTGTTATAGATGTTTATTACATTATAAGTATGCTTCGAAAATCGTGCGTCTTTGCGGTATTCATCCCAAGTTATCAGGTGATTTTTGATATGAAAATACGGCATTATTTGAGCTCCAATTTTCATAACTTCCTCTGTTTTTCCAGGCGAATTCGGGTTGAATTTTATAATTCTTGGTGTGCGTTGGTTGTTCTTTTGAAGAGCATATACCCTGTGATTTTCGAGCTGGGGCAAGAAGTAATCTGTAGGGTATTTGTCATCAAAAGTGATGGGCTCTCCAAGGTTGCTGGTCGGATTTTCGTTCCATTTTTTCTCTAAGTTTTCGATGGTATTTGTAAAAAGTTGACTCGCTTTACCGCCATAATATTTCTTCAATGCCCGCTGAAAATTGAATGGACGGAGTAATTTTCCGTTCATTTCTTCGTAGATTTTGGGGTTGATTTGCGCGTCTTTCTCATACATTTCGCTATTCATAAAATAGCCAATAGTGTAATAACTTGGAACTATATCTTTGAAAGAACCGTGTACATATTTGCTAAAACTGTATGTTTTTTGAGACTGAATATTGGTTCTTAATTCCATGTCCCAAGAGCTTAAACGTCCTCTTCCTCCCGTCGAAAATAGTGTTTCATGGAGCGTTGCATCACCTTCATAATACCAAGATGGCAGGTTGATTCCAAAGAAAGCAAGTGCTAAAAGTTCACCAAAAGGCTTTCTTATGTTGCCTGTCAATTTGTCAAATTGAGCGATGTGTTGCAGTTCATGTAGAGCTAAATTTGGAAGCCATTCTTGGTTGTCCGCTACACCAGAAGGTGTAGAAAAAAGTTCTGATTTTCGAGGTGCTAATTGCACAAAACCGTTTTGCTGTATATGATTTTGTTGTACAATTATGTTAATCTTTCTTGGTTTATCCTTCAAGTTTAATTCCGCAAATTTAATGTAGGTCTCTATTTGTTGGGCTAGGAGAGTAGCTGATTCATTAAACTCTTTAGGAAATATAAGTCTGAAATTATCCGTGTTTATTTCATTCCATTTTACTTTAAAATGGGGTTGAGAGTTGTCAAAAATTTGTGCTTTTGTTTCTTGTAAACAAATAGTTGATAACAATATATATAAAGTATTGATTATTAATTTGTTTAATACTTTGTTTTTTTTCATATTTAGTATTTGCTAATTTTATTAGTAAAATTTTGGTTTTTATATTTATTATTTAT
The DNA here is from genome assembly GCF_014692495.1 of Sphingobacterium litopenaei. GTDB lineage: Bacteria > Bacteroidota > Bacteroidia > Sphingobacteriales > Sphingobacteriaceae > Sphingobacterium > Sphingobacterium litopenaei. The sequence continues at coordinate 38,084 of NZ_JACOIJ010000024.1, forward strand.
TTATATTAAATAATGTAAACATTTGATTTTGTGAAATTTATTATGTTTTTATTTCTGTTTATTTTTGACTGATTTTATTGGTTTTACTGCTTGAATTACTTCTTATATATCAGCCAAAAACACTTACTGAAGACGATTTACTAAAGTACATTTTTTCTACGTAAATCCTTTCAAAATCTTTTGGCATACTATTCATTTTGTACAAAAGTAGTTTCTGAGGTACTGGATTAATTTTATGGAATTATCTCTTGAAGTGTGAAGTGTAATCAAGCATACTAAAATAGAAACGATATGACTTTTTCTCTTTTTAGTTTGAAGGAATAAGCAGTGCTTTTTAGAACTTCTTATCCATTTGTACTGATTCTTGTTCTATAAAAAATGAATGCATTTTTACTGACAAAATGACGTTTTGATAGTGTGAATAACATTGATCGATTAACAAAAAAAGATTATATTTTTTGCGAGAAAAAAACGACTTTTGCATCAGAACTAAAGTCTGACACCAATGTAGGGAAATCATAATCGGAGGAGCAAAATGGAAGAATTGGAAATGCATGTCGCAACACTCGAGCAGCTAATTGAAGATGGAAACAATCTTGAGTTGGCGGAATATTTGAATGAACTCAATATTTCAGATGTGGAGGAGTTGATCGACGAACTTCCAGAACATGGACCTCTGTTTATCGAAACCCTAGATTTGAACCGCGCTGTAAATGTATTTCGGATTTTAGATTTCCCCACCCAAGAACGTATCCTTAAAAAGATTTCTGCTAATAAAGTTCGTGAGATTTTGAACACGATGCCGCCCGATGACCGGACTTCATTTTTCGGTGAATTGAAGGGCGATGTGGTGAAACGCTTGATCACTTTATTGACACCAGAAGAGCGTAAGGAAGCGCTTTCACTTTTGGGGTATCCAGAGGATAGTGTCGGACGTCTGATGACACCCGATTACATTACTGTAAAAGAGCATTGGACGATCAACAGAATCTTGGATCATATCCGTCGGTATGGTGGAGCTTCCGAGACGATTGATGTATTATATGTCATCGATTCAGATGGTCGATTGATCGACGATATTCGAATCAAAGATATCCTTTTGGCGGAGCCAGAATCTCAGGTCGGAGAGTTAATCGATAATCGACTGATTTCTCTAAATGCAAATGATCCGCAAGAAGAAGCAGTCACGGTGTTCCGGATGAATAATCGTGTGGCACTTCCTGTTGTTGACGAGCAAGGAATCATGCTAGGAATCGTTACGATTGATGATATCCTTTGGGTAGCAAACGAAGAGTATACTGAAGACATGCAACGCTTCGGGGGTACGGAGGCTTTGGATGAGCCATATTTGGATGTTACGATCATGCACTTGGTAAAAAAACGTGCAGGTTGGTTAATTGTTCTTTTTCTTGGTCAATTATTGACAACAACGGTTATTGATCATTTTGAGTCCCAATTGGCGAGCGCTATTGTATTATTTGCCTTAATGCCATTGATTATGTCAAGTGGAGGTAATAGTGGCTCACAGGCTTCGACATTGATTATCCAAGCTATGGCTATGGGGGAAGTCACTCTTACAGACTGGTGGCGTGTAATGCGAAGGGAATTTTTGTCAGGAACTATTCTTGGATTAATCTTAGGTACCCTTGGATTCATACGAATTGCCACGTGGCAACTTTTTTCAGCATATTATGGCGAGCACTGGGTATTGATTGGGTTAGTAATTAGTTTCTCCCTGATAGGTGTTGTGCTTTGGGGATCGGTTGTCGGATCTATGCTTCCCTTCCTTTTGCGTAAGCTAGGAGCGGATCCTGCGAGTTCTTCTGCACCATTTGTATCTACATTGGTAGACGTAACTGGGCTACTTATATACTTTACATTCGCCACATTGCTTTTAAAAGGTGTTTTGTTGTAAAATATTCTTATTGGGAATGAATGAGTTGTAAAAAACCTTAAAAAAATGTTTGGAGAACTCTTAAAATCTTCCGATAATTGCATCACCGAAACGGAAATGAAGTAGGTTAAATTCTTCCTTAGCTCAGCTGGTTAGAGCATCTGACTGTTAATCAGAGGGTCCTTGGTTCGAGCCCAAGAGGGAGAGCAAAAAAGTCCAGTGTCGATAGGACTTTCAAGTGTGAAAACTTGACATCATGATTTAACCAGAAACTGTAAAGTTTCAAAATTCTTCCTTAGCTCAGCTGGTTAGAGCATCTGACTGTTAATCAGAGGGTCCTTGGTTCGAGCCCAAGAGGAAGAGCAAAATTAAAGCCTTCATTTTTTTGAAGGCTTTTTTGCTTTATAATCATTTCTTTCCAAAAATCTATACTTTATGCTTATTGCGGTATTCTTTAGGAGATATAAGCATTTGCTTTTTGAATAAGCGTGAAAAATAATAAGGGTCTTCAATTCCAATTTTTTTGCAAATTTCTTTTATCGTTAGTTTAGAAAAATAAAGGTATTGGCAGGATAGTTGAATTTTTAATCTTAAAAAATATTGAATAGGTGAATATCCCGTTTGCTCACGGAAGAGTTGTGAATAATGCGTGACTGAATAATTCGTCAAATTAGCTAATTCTTTAATCGAGATTTTCTGGTCCACATTTTCTTTCATATAGCTAATGGATTGATATATGCTATTTTTTTCGTCTTCTGTATCATTCCTGCTTTTATATATAAACGAAGAAATTAACTGAATTAACTGCATGTGTAATAACTCCATTTTATATGCTGTCAAATCGTGTTCAGTTAATTCTATTAAATACTCCAACAACTTAATTCTAATTGGATCGTATGGTATTTCTACTACGGGATCCATAAACTCTTCTTTGTAACGCTGGTATAAGCTGTCGCTGTATGCCCCCGTAAAGTGAATCCAATATATACTCCAAGGATTCTTTAGAGAGCTACCGTATTTGTGGGCGATGTGTTTAGGTAAGATGAAGTACGTATTCGCCTTCAGCGAATGAGATTCTTTTTCCAAATTGATGTAACCTTCACCTTCGGTGCAATATAATAGAATGTATTCTTCGCTTCCTTTTGTGCGAAATCTTTCGTGTGCCAGTGCTTTAGGATATAAACCAATGGCGGTCAAGTATAAATTTTGAGCAAGTTTATTTTTATGCAAATCAGAAATCTCATGAGGTGATAATACCTGCATCTTCTGACCAATAAATCCTTCCGCTATCTTAATACTTAAATTCTTGGTTTTGTCCATTTTTAGTTTATTTTTAGTCGTTTTTTAGTAGGTTTTATCGTAAGATAGTACATTAATTTCTGTTTTTTATCTATTTTTTTAAGATAATAACCCCTTAATTTTACTTTACCAATCATAAACTTATACTACTTATGCAAAACGCCACATACAACAATAGGTATATCTTAGCTATATCTTTTATATCTGCGCTGGGGGGATATCTTTTCGGATTTGATTTTGCCGTAATTTCTGGTGCCTTACCTTTTCTGCGAATTGTATTTGAATTGGATGCCTGGTGGGAAGGTTTTCTAACGGGATCATTAGCGTTAGGTTGTATTGTAGGTTGTCTGATTGCTGGAAAATTATCCGATTCCTATGGGCGTAAATTTGGACTATTTGGTGCAGCCTTGATATTTGCGGTTTCCTCTTTCGGAATGGCTATCGCACCACAGCTTGAAACTTTTGTGGTAATGCGCTTTCTTTCGGGTATCGGTGTGGGTATGGCTTCGATGTTAAGTCCAATTTATATTGCTGAAATATCGCCTGCACAGGTCAGAGGGCGAAATGTTGCTATCAATCAATTAACGATCGTAATAGGGATTTTAATTACTAATCTCGTGAATTATAAACTCTCCATTCTCGGAGAAGATTCATGGCGTTGGATGTTTGGACTTGGTGTGGTTCCTTCTTTGTTGTTTTTGATTGGCATCGTTTGGTTACCCGAAAGTCCGCGTTGGTTGATTGCAAAAGGTAGATTAGAAGAGGCTAGAGCTGTATTGCTTCGATTTGGTAATTCTGCTGTGGTCGAAAAAACCGTGGATGAAGTGGTAAATTCTAATAAAGAAACTTCGCCTATATCATTCAAGGAAGTTTTGCACAAAAGTGTTCGTCCTGCGGTGGTGATAGGAGTTACTTTGGCGATCTTTCAGCAATTCTGTGGGATCAATGTTGTTTTCAATTATACCTCAACCATTTTTGAGAGTATAGGCGCTTCATTGGATCAACAACTCTTTGAAACGGTGTCCATAGGAATCGTAAACTTATTGTTTACGCTAGTAGCAATGTGGCAAGTTGATAAATTGGGTAGAAGGCCATTGATGCTAATTGGGGCGCTAGGATTGGCAATTACTTATGTAGTTCTAGCGTTTCTACTGCAAAATCAAATTAGTTCAGTTTTGGTTTCAATTTTTGTGCTTTTGTCTATCAGTGTGTACGCCACCTCTCTTGCGCCAGTAACATGGGTTCTAATTTCTGAAATATTTCCAAATCGGGTACGAGGTATGGCTACTTCGTTAGCTATGGTAGCACTTTGGTCAGCCTATTTTATATTGGTTTTTACCTTCCCAATACTAGCCGAAAAATTAGGTACATATGGGCCATTTTATCTGTACGCTGGAATTTGTGTGTTAGGTTTTGTGTTTGTATTGCGTAAAGTCAAAGAGACCAAAGGACAGACACTAGAGGAATTAGAAGGAAATTTTAGACATTAAGCTAGAGATTATATATTATGGAAAATACTGTAAATATTTGGATAGAAAATATTGTAATTCCGACATATGGTGTTGGAGCGCCTGACAAAAATCCAATGTTCTTTGAGAAAAGAGTGTATCAAGGAAGTTCGGGAGTCGTATATCCTAATCCTGTGATTGAAAAGATAGAAGATGTAAAAGAAGATAAAGAATACGTAGGGGTATTTTTAGAAAATAAGTATCTCAAAATTCTTGTACTACCTGAGTTGGGTGGGCGAGTGCAGATGGCGTATGACAAAATTCGGAGTAGGCATTTCATTTATTACAATCAAGTAATCAAACCAGCGTTGGTTGGTCTTGCGGGTCCATGGATTTCGGGAGGTATTGAATTCAATTGGCCACAACACCATAGACCTTCTACATTTCAGCCTATCGATTATGATATTGAAATCAATGAGGATGGAAGCAAGACCGTGTGGGTTAATGAAATTGAGCAGATGTTTGGAACAAAAGGCATGGCTGGTTTTACGCTTTATCCAGACAAGGCCTATTTAGAGATTAGGGCACAATTGTACAATCGCACGCCTATTCCACAAACATTTTTGTGGTGGGCAAATCCAGCAGTAAAAGTGAATGACGAATATCAATCTGTATTTCCGCCTGATGTCAATGCTGTATTTGACCATGGAAAGCGTGATGTTTCAGATTTTCCTATTGCGACTGGGGTGTATTACAAAGTAGATTATTCGCCAGGTACTGATATTTCGCGCTACAAAAATATTCCAGTGCCAACGTCCTATATGGCCATTAATTCGAAATATGATTTTATGGGTGGCTATGAGCACGATACTAAAGCCGGTGTGTTGCATGTGGCAAATCATCATGTTAGTCCAGGAAAGAAACAGTGGACTTGGGGAAATGGTGATTTTGGACTTGCGTGGGATAGAAATTTGACCGATGAGGATGGTCCATATATCGAACTAATGACAGGTATGTATACGGACAATCAGCCTGATTTTAGTTGGCTAAATCCGTATGAAGAGAAAACTTTTACGCAGTATTTTTTGCCTTATGCCGAATTGGGATTAGTAAAAAATGCTACAAAAGACCTTTTGTTGAACGTCGAATTAAATAGTCAGCAAGCTGAAATAAAAGTTTATGCGACTTTAGCATTTGAAAACCTTACTCTTCAGTTTTTTATTGATGAGAATCTGATTCATGAAGAAAATTTTAATGTCAATCCGGAGCAGGTATTTTCTGTCCAATTTGATTTAACCCAGAATCTAAATGCATCAAAATATTCTGTCAAAATCCGCGATACGCAAAAGGTTTTGTTGGAATATCAATATGATGTTAATGCTATCTCTAATGAATTACCTTCTCCAGCAAAGGCAGCATTGAAACCTTCAGAAGTTGAAAATAATGAACAGCTCTATCTTACAGGATTACATCTGGAACAATATCGTCATGCGACTTACAATCCAATAGAATATTACCAAGAGGCATTGGATCGCGATCCAAAGGATATACGTTGTAATAATGCTTTGGGTTTGTGGTATCTGCGAAGAGGGAAATTTGAAACCTCTATTCCTTATTTCGAAAAAGCCATAGAAACTTTAATTTCTCGTAATCCAAATCCGTATGACAGTGCACCTTATTACAATCTTGGTTTAGCTTGTAAAGCTGTAGGGAATTTACAAAAAGCGTATGACTCATTCTATAAAACGATTTGGACTAGTCAGTGGCAGGATGTAGGATACTTCTCTCTAGCGCAGATTGATATTAGTAACGAAAAATATGAAGAAGCATTGGGTCACATTTCCAAATCGCTGGATAGAAATGCTAATAACGGCAAGGCGTATGTGCTCAAATCCTTTGTGTTGCGAAAATTACATAGACAACAAGATGCCTTATTAGTAGTAGAGGAGGCACTTCGTAGAGATCGTTTTAATTTGGGGGCATTGTTCGAAAAGATGAATGTACTTGCTGTGCAAAATAAAACTCAGGAATCACAAAATTGTCGAAACAAAATTATCTCCTTGTCACGCAATAAAGGGAATAATATACTCGCTTATGCTAGAGATTATGCGGATGCTGGATTATATACGGAAGCTACGAACTTCATTGAATTGTTGGATTCGGAATGTAGTACGCCATTGACCGAATATTATCTTGCATATTATGCCGGAAAGTTGGGTGATAATGAATTAAGAAATTTTTATTTGAATAATGCTTTTAAACAAGATTCTTATTTGTGTTTTCCAAATGATGTAAACGATATTGCTGTTCTTGAAAATGCTATACAACATATTAATCAGGATCATTTAGCACCTTATTATTTGGGTAATCTTTGGTACGATAAAAGGCAATATGAGGATGCAATTTTTAATTGGGAAGAGTCTGTAAAGATTTGTTCTGCTTTTCCTACAGCTTATCGTAATCTCGGTATCGCTTACTTTAATAAAAGAGGAAATCAAGAAAAGGCGATTGAATTTTATGAGAAAGCTTTTGCTTTAGATAAGTATGATGCGCGTGTATTAATGGAATTGCATCAATTGTACAAGCGTGTGAATAGAAGCCCAAGCGAAAGATTGCAACTTTTGGAAAATGAATTCAATGTTGTAATGGAACGTGACGATCTGTATTTGGAATATCTTTCATTACATAATTTTTTAGGTGATTCTAAGAAAGCATATTCGCTCATTATGGCTCGAAAATTCCATCCTTGGGAAGGTGGAGAAGGAAAAGTCACGGCTGAATATGTCAATGCGTTGGTTGAAATGGCGAAATCAGCTATTAAAAATAATCAATACACAGTAGCTTTGGGCCTTTTAGGCAAAACACAAAACTTCCCGGAAAATCTTGGTGAAGGTAAATTATACGGGACGCATGATAATGATGTGTTTTATTGGATGGGAAAAGCATTCGAAGGCTTGAATGAAGAATCGCTTGCCAAAGAAAATTTCACAAGAGCAACATTAGGATTGCGTGAGCCTTCTGCAGCTGTTTTTTATAATGATCAGCAACCTGACAAAATATTTTATCAAGGACTTGCGCTACATGCTTTAGGAGAAAAGAGCGAAGCTCAAGTAGTTTTTTCTAATCTAATTAATTACGGAGAGCAACATATGCAGGACGTCGTTGAAATAGATTATTTTGCCGTATCGTTGCCGAATATGATGACTTTTGACGATGATTTGAATTTGAGAAACAAAATACATTGTTTGTATATTCTTGGATTAGGGCAATTGGGTTTAGGTCAGATTCAAGAAGCAAAAGCATCGTTTGGAGAAGTTCTAATGTTGGATCAGCAACACTTCGGAGCAAAGATTCACTTGGCTATGGCAAACGAATATGGATAACATAAGCCCTTCCAGATGGAAGGCTATGTGTTTTTAAGTTATGTTTGAAACGTATAATCATTTATATTGTCCAAAGGTCGGATTAATTATATTGATGATGCCGTCAACTTTATTTAAGTTTGTTATTATAAGTTGTCTATGTTTAAAGAGGGATTTTTATTCTTAGAAATTTTATAGTGCTTGTTTTTTAATGGTGTTAAAATATTGAATAACGATTGATTTTAAGATTACTCTGGGGCTAAATAAATGATAAAATCACATTATATGTTTTTGGATACGGAAGCTTCCGGAGAACCGGTAAGATGGGATGTGTCTTCACTAGACGGAAGTGACTGGCCCTATTTGGTGCAGATTTCTTGGGTAATCTATACTCTTGATGGAAATGAAATCAAGCGCGAAAAACTTTATATTGACGAAAAGGATTTTCAAAGCACGTCTTCGGCACTAAAAATTCACAAGATTACGGATCGATTTCGGCAGCAAAATGGATTTTCACGCCAAGAAGTGTTGAATCGGCTTCTTTTAGATTTTCAGATGTACGATCCTTTATTGATTTGCCACTTTTTGAAATTTGACCTTAATTTACTCAAAGTGGAGTTGCGCCGAGCCAAGATTGAGTATGATCTAAATCAAATTCCGGCATTCTGTACGATGTTAGCAACAAAATATCTTGCAGGGACACCACACGCGAGACCTCTTCATTTGTCTCAATTATATGCCGTACTTTTCTATAAATCGCTCCAAAATTATCACGACGCGCTTTGTGATACCTTAGCGACTGCAGAATGTTTTTTCGAACTATTCAAAAGTGGATATATAACCGAAAAGACAATTTTGGATCAGATTAAGGAACGAAAGATAGGTTATGATCATATAAAAGTAGTTTCAAAATAACCCTTTTACGATGAACCGAGTAGAATTTCTAAAAAATATTCCCCCATTCAATTTGCTGTCACTGGAAGTACTTGCTGACTTTGCGGATCTTTTTACTGAAACAAAATATAGCAAAGATACCTTGATTTATCAACAGGAAATCACCAAAATGAAAGGTGTTGATGTCATTGTTAAGGGACAATACGAGTCTTTTTTTTACGATAAGGAGCATAATAAACGATTGCCCAAATCACATGGAGAAGGCTTTTGCTATGGAGGTATATCCATACTTTTGAATAGAAAGAAATCGTTGCGTACTGTTATTGCTACTAAGGGCACGGTAGTGCTTTCATTAAAACGAAAGTATTTTGCTGGGCTTTGTCAGTCTAACGATGCCTTTTTTCAATATTTCACAGCTGAATATGGACGTCTAATGGCGGATGATGATTTTGCTCATTTTACTAAAGCTCCCCCTTCCTTTGAACAAAGCTATATTGCCGCCGAACAGTTATATTCGAGGCGGATAGAAAGCGTAGATGCCCAGGATATATTGTATTGTGATGAATATACACCTGCGTGGCAAGCGGCAACGCTTATGGCGGATCATAAAAGAAGTTGTCTCATCGTTCGTAATGAAGCTGGGCATGCGGTCGGGTTTATTACAGATATTACATTGCGCGACAAAATAGTGGCGCAACGTGGATTTGATAACACTGTTGCAGCGAAGGAAATAATGGACACTCCTGTAGTGACCATCGATAATCAGGCGTATGTATATGAAGCGATACTGATGATGTTTCGTTCGAAGACCCGCTATCTCTTGGTAGATAATAAAGGTACGCTCGAAGGAATTATTAGTAGAAACCGTCTACTTAGTGAGCAAGCACAATCTCCGTTGGTTTTTATTCAATCAGTTAAGCTGGCATTATCGGTGGATGAGCTAAAAGGTAAATGGGATAATGTGCCTCATATGATCAAGCAATTGGTTGGGAGAGGAGTCAATGCCGAGATCGTTAACCAAATTATTACATCCATAGCGGACACTATCTTGATCAAGATAATAGAAAATGTAATAGCTGAGATTGGCAAGCCTCCCGCTAAATTTGTCTTTATGGTGCTGGGGAGTGAAGGCCGAAAGGAACAGACTTTAAAAACGGATCAAGACAACGCCATTATTTATGAAGACAAGGCTAATGAGCACCGTGAGGAAGTGAGAGCCTATTTTCTTAAGTTCGCTGATATGGTGTCAGGGCATCTGGATTTTGTTGGATTCAGCTTCTGTAGTGGCGGGTTTATGGCCAAAAATCCAAAATGGACCCATTCTTTGTCACATTGGAAAAATAACTATGAGCTATGGCTACAAGAATCTGTTCCCGAAACAAGTATTAAATTTTCGACTTTCTTCGACTGTCGTTACATTTATGGTGATGCGACAATTATGGATGAGCTTCATGAATTTTTGGATGAAAAATTAAAACAACCTTTAGAAAAGTTGTTTTTCCAGATGGCAAAAAATGCATTGCAGTATCAACCTCCGCTTACCTCATTCCTCAAGAATATACGCACTATAAACGTAGGAGACCGGGAAGTTTTTGATATTAAAAAAGCAATGACACCGATCGTGGATTTGGTACGTGTATATGCATTAAAACATCGTATTTTCAAGGTGAATACAGGAGAAAGGATAAAAGCACTTCAAAAAAACGAGGTTTTTTCGGAATCCGCTGCACACGAACTCCTTCATTCCTATTATTATCTGATGGCATTGCGTTTGAAAAAGCAGGCTAATGACATTATTCAAGATAATTCAGAACCTAACAACTTTATTGATCCAACTAGTTTAACAAAAATCGAACAGGTAACACTTAAAGAGATTTTCAAGACTATAGAGGGTTTTCAATCACGTATACGTGTGGAGTTTACAAAAGAGCTTTTTTAATAGTTATTGATGATAATGCACTGTGCTAGTACGATAGGTTATTCTGAATAATTAACTAACTTTGTAGTTTCCCACGTCATTTCGACCGAATGTGAGAAATCTAATAGTTTTGGGAGGAATATTATATATATTATTTCAAATAATACCTCGAAGTGAAAGTCAAATACTAGATTTCTCCTATCGTCAAAATGACGTATTTCTAATTAGGATTTTACCTCAAAACGTAATCTCGTAGATTAATAAAACTTAAAAAAGCTTTCAGATTCTATCTGAAAGCTTTTTTAAGTTTTATTCCCAACGCCAAGCGAGGATTCTCATTTTCTTTTGGCCTTGCTCCATTTCGATGATTTCGATTTGAGCGGCTTTGTGGTATTCCAAAACAGCAATCAGAGGTTTTAAGTTTTCTTTGCTGGAAACCAAAGAAGTGGTCCACTTAATCTGTTTTTTGTATTTCTGGCTGTCGTAGATTAATTGGGTGATAAAAGCTTTTTCACCACCTGGACACCAAAGTTCATTTGGATGGCCAGCGAAATTTTGTACTGTAGGCGATTCTGTTCCTTTTTTCAGATTTTGAAATTTCTTGGTGCTCTTTGTCCAGTTATCTTCTCTTGATTTGAAAAATGGAGGATTACACATTATCGCATCAAATTTATCTTCGGGGAAAATAATGCCGTCTAAAATATTTTCTCTATTATCCTGAAAACGTAATTTGATTTTTTTCTTCAACCAAATATTCTTGTTGACATTCACTTCTGCTTGATGCACAGATGCGCGGTCAATTTCAGTTCCTACAAAATCCCAATTGTACTCTTGCGCACCAATAACAGGATAGATAATGCTTGAACCTGTTCCGATATCTAATATTTTAACTTCTTTTCCTGTCGGAATAGTTCCATTATTAGTCGTTGCTAATAAATCCGCTAAATGATGGATATAATCCGCTCTTCCTGGTACAGCAGGGCAAAGACTGTTTGGCGTCGGTTGCCAGTATTTTAATTTATAATCTGCGATTAATAATGCTTTATTCAGTTCCAAAACGGATTTTGGATTCGAAAAGTCGATAGTATCTTTTTGATTGTTTTGAATGATATGACTGCTTAATCCTTTGTATGCGGATTTTAATTTTTTTAAGTCGTAACCATTTAAGTGCTTATTTCTATTATGCATTCTTATTTATTTGCTCTTAAAGGTCAAAGGTACAGCTTTAGATTTACAAACAGTCGATTTCTATATTTAATCTAATAGTCGTAAGATTTATTTGAATATTGATTATTTTTAATTGAATAATAAATATTCTTTGTGCTAATGTCTTTCATTCTAAAAGTTATCAATTAATAAATTTTTATTTAATTACAAGTTGTCTTTGTTTTTTATGGAGGAAAAGAAAAATATCCAATCAATTTCGGATTTTATCACTGCAGTTAAGGGGTTTCAAAAATTAACATATCCCTATCAATATAGCCTGTGGTTTAGAGCAGAATCAACCAAATACGAGAAAACACATTTAATCCCAAGTATATTTAGAGAATATGTAATTCCGCCTGTTTCTTGCCATGATTTTGGTGTAAAAGAAGATAATCTAATTTCGACATTCAAGAATGAAGCATATCCTTTTTTGGTTAAACATCAATTAACTAATCATGTAAATGGAATTTATTTTCTAATGCAACATTATGGAATTGAAACTCGATTGTTAGATTGGACTGATAATGCGCTAATTTCACTATTTTTTGCGGTTGAGAATGAAAATTTAGAACATGATATTTTTATATGGGTGTTAGATGCTTATAAGTTGAATTTCTTTACACAAAAACTTTATGAAGGGTCTAATCATAAATATGGATTTTTATATAATTCATTTGATAAAGATATAATTGTTGAGTCTTATTTACATTAAAGGCAGACTTTTAAGATACCTAGTAAAAACGATCGCACAAAATATCCAATTGCATTAAAACCTTTTTATATTGATGAGAGACTAAAAAATCAAAACTCTTGTTTTACCCTTTTTGGTCATGATATGGATGGACTTAAAAATCACCCAAATAAAATTGATTTTCTTAATCAAATTGTAATTCCAAAAGAGGCTTTGAAAAGCATAAAAAGAGATTTATATAATATGGGATTTCTTATGATTCAATATGCCCAGGTTTAGAAGGTATTTCAAAAAAAATAATGTATGCGATAAATAATTCGATTATCTAACGCTAAACCTTTTCATTTTTCATATCCTTCATTATTTGGTTAAATAATTCGTAAATTTGCACCTCGCGGATTTTAGTCGATATGCAATGTATTTGTACGCATTGTAGCTAAAGTCAGCTTTACTAAATTCAAAATTTTAAATCATAATTGTAGATGATTAACATTACACTCCCTGACGGTTCAGTACGTCAGTTTGAAAAAGGGACAACAGCGATGCAAGTGGCGTTGTCTATTTCTGAAGGATTAGCTAGAAATGTTTTAGCTGCTGAGGTAAACGGTGAAGTATGGGATGCTTCACGTGCAATTGAACAAGATTCGACTGTTAAATTGTTAACCTGGAATGACGACAAAGGTAAATCTACCTTTTGGCACTCTTCTGCTCACTTATTAGCTGAAGCTTTGGAGGCACTTTATCCAGGTATCAAATTTGGTATTGGTCCAGCTATCGAAACCGGTTTCTACTACGATGTAGACTTTGGCGATAGAGAATTCTCATCGGATGACTTCAAACAAATTGAAGACAAGATGTTGGAATTGGCGAAGCAAAAAGAAGTGTTTGAGCGTAGAGCAGTTTCCAAAAAGGAAGCATTAGACTATTTCACAGAAAAAGGTGATGAGTACAAATTGGATTTGATCAAAGATCTAGAAGATGGCTCTATCACATTCTATTCACAAGGAAATTTCACGGATTTGTGCCGTGGTCCACATATTCCAAACACAGGATTCATCAAAGCTATCAAATTAACAAATGTAGCTGGTGCGTACTGGAGAGGAGATGAGTCACGCAAACAGTTGACTCGTATCTATGGGGTGACATTCCCTAAAGCTTCTGAATTGACAGATTACTTGAAATTCATTGAAGAGGCGAAGAAACGTGATCACCGTAAGTTGGGTAAAGAATTGGAATTATTTGCTTTCTCTGAAAAAGTAGGAGCAGGTTTGCCATTGTGGTTGCCAAAAGGAACGGCTTTACGTCAAAAGTTGCAAGACTTTTTGCAAAAAGCACAGTTGAAAGCAGGGTATGAGCCTGTTATCACACCGCATATCGGTAACAAAAATTTGTATATTACTTCGGGTCACTACGAGAAATATGGTGCAGATGCGTTTCAACCGATTCATACACCTGTAGAAGGTGAAGAATTCTTCTTGAAACCAATGAACTGTCCACACCACTGTGAGATTTACAAAACAAAACCTCGTTCGTACAAAGACTTGCCGGTTCGTTTTGCGGAATTTGGTACAGTATACCGTTATGAGCAATCCGGTGAGTTGCATGGATTGACACGTGTTCGTGGGTTTACACAAGATGATGCGCACTTATTCTGTCGTCCTGACCAAGTAAAAGACGAGTTCAAAAAAGTAATTGATTTAGTATTATACGTTTTCGGTGCCTTAGGTTTCGAAGATTTTACAGCACAAGTGTCGCTAAGAGATCCAGAGAACCGTTCTAAGTATATTGGTTCGGATGAAAACTGGGCTTTAGCTGAATCAGCGATCATTGAAGCTGCTGCAGAAAAAGGTTTGAACACAGTGGTAGAATACGGTGAAGCGGCATTCTACGGTCCTAAATTGGACTTCATGGTGAAAGATGCGTTGGGACGTAAATGGCAGTTGGGTACAATCCAAGTAGATTACAATTTGCCTGAGCGTTTCGAATTAGAATACACTGGTTCGGATAATCAAAAACACCGTCCTGTGATGATTCACCGTGCACCATTCGGATCATTAGAAAGATTTGTTGCGGTATTGATCGAGCACTGTGGTGGTCAGTTTCCATTATGGCTTGCGCCTGAGCAATTTATCGTCTTGCCTGTGTCAGAAAAATACGAAGAATATGCTCAAAATCTTTTAGATTCGCTAAATAATTCCGATATTCGCGGTCTGATCGATCTTAGAGACGAGAAGGTAGGACGCAAAATCCGTGACGCCGAAGTTAAGAAATTGCCTTATATGTTGATTGTAGGGGAAAAAGAGATGGAAAGTGGCACAATTTCTGTTCGTAAACACGGGTCAGTGGATTTAGGTTCTATGACAGCAGAAGAATTTAGAGATTTATTAATAAAAGAAATAACCGTTTAAAAATTTAAACATTTGGCATTAAAACGACCTAGTGGTCCAAGACCACCAATGAGAAAGAAAGAACCAGAGCATCGTATAAATGAATTTATACGTGTGCCTGAAGTACGTTTAGTGGGTGATAATGTTGAGCCAGGAGTGTATCCTACGCGTAAAGCATTGGAATTGGCTGATGAGTTGGAGTTAGATTTAGTAGAGATTTCGCCAAATGCTGTACCGCCTGTTTGTAAAATTGTGGATTATAGTAAATTCATTTACGAACAAAAGAAAAAACAAAAGGAAATCAAAGCGAACGCGAAGCAAACGATTATTAAGGAGATCCGTTTCGGACCTAATACAAGTGAGCACGATTTTGATTTCAAATTAAAGCATGCTATGCGCTTCCTAGAGGCAGGTGAGAAAGTACGTGCTTACGTTCACTTCAAAGGTCGTGCTATCGTATTCAAAGAGCAAGGTGAAATCTTGTTGTTACGTTTTGCACAGGCATTGGAAGATTATGGTAAAGTGGAATTGTTACCAAAATTGGAAGGTAAACGTATGTTCTTGACTTTGGCTCCTAAAGGAACGAAAAAGTAAAAAAAGATATTCTAACAGATTGATATAAAATAATAAGTATTATGCCAAAAGTTAAAACCAATTCCAGCGCAAAGAAACGTTTCAAATTGACTGGAACAGGTAAAATCAAAAGAAAAAGTGCTTTCAAAAGCCACATTTTGACTAAGAAAACTACGAAACAAAAACGTAACTTGACTCACACAGCATTAGTTTCTGATGGTGATACAGGTAACGTAAAACGCATGTTAGCGATTGGTAAATAATCGTTTTCAGCACAATTAACAATATTTTATAACCGGGTATCGGGTCGTAAGCTAGTTGAGATACACAGCGCCTCATACCAAATTTAATTTTTAAAAATATGCCACGTTCGGTTAACGCAGTTGCTTCGAGAAGAAGAAGAAAAAGAATCATGAAATTAGCTAAAGGCTATTTCGGTTCACGTAGCAAAGTATATACTATTGCTAAAAATACAGTAGAAAAAGGTTTACAATACGCTTACCGCGACCGTAAAACCAAAAAACGCGAGTTTAGAGCTTTATGGATTCAACGTATCAACGCGGGTGCTCGTCAACACGGAATTTCATATTCTCAATTGATCGGTAAATTAAACGCTAAAAACATTGGCTTAAACCGTAAGGTATTAGCTGACTTAGCTTTAAACAACCCAGCTGCTTTCAAAGCAGTTATTGATGCAGTAAAATAATTTAGTTTTTAAACCGCTATCAATTTGTTAGATATAAAAGGGAACTCGTGAGAGTTCCCTTTCTTTTTATGTGCGCCCGGCATGGGCGTGAACTCTAGGGTGTAAGTCCCGAACGTGCCTTGATAGTGGGAAACGTTAACTTAAGGCAAGGTTGTCCTTCGCGAGGGGGAATCTGAAGGAAGCCTGCGGTAAATCTCTGGCCTGACGCACAGAAATCGAATGAGGCCGTTGGATGTGGGTGAGTCTGCATAACAAGACAAAGCCCTAAACTATCCGAAACATTCCGCGGTAGATTCGACAGGTATATGGAGA
>NZ_JACOIJ010000025.1 GCF_014692495.1 Sphingobacterium litopenaei
GAATCTGATTTAGAACACATCCATTTTCTTATTCGTTATATCCCTCGTGTTTCAATTACTTCTATTGTTCGCAAGTTAAAACAAGAATCTACTTATTACATTTGGCGTTCACCACACAGGTCATTCTTATTTAAACATTTTTGGAAAGAACATACTTTCTGGTCTGATGGTTATTTTGTTTGTTCAATAGGTGAAGCATCTCCTGATACTATTCGTGAGTATATTCTCAATCAGGGTTAGAAGGTACGCTTTTCCAAATACTCATTTTCTTTTAAAGTCATGAGTTCTTTGTCTTGCTTTTTCTTGTCATAATAACCGCATAAATGCAATACGCCATGAATAATCACGCGGTGTAATTCATCTCTTTCGGTTACTGCGAATTTTGCGGCATTTTCACGAATTCTTTCTATAGAGATAAAGATATCTCCAGAGATCTCATCCTGCTGTTCCGAGGAATCAAAAGTTACAATATCTGTGTATGTATCATGATTCAAGTATTGCTTGTTGATGTCTAATAAATATTCATCTGAACAAAATACAAAAGTTAATTCTCCTATACGTCTGAATCCCTCAGATTTGATGGTATCTCCAATCCAAGTTCTAACTTTTGCTTTATCCTTAAGAACAAAATCAATATCTTCTGAAAAAAATGAAATATCTTTTAATGCCATTCTATTAAAATCCTTTTGTATCCATATATGTTTGCAAAATAATCGTCGCAGAAATCGTATCCACCAATCCCTTATTTTGCTTTTTATTCTTTTTCATGCCCGATTGCGCTATAGCCGAGGAAGCCATTTTTGATGTGAAACGCTCATCCACTTCTACAACATTGATTGCAGGAAATTCCTTTTTTAATTTTCGTACAAATCCTACAACATGCTGAGCCGATTCGGAATCTGTGCCATCCATTTGCAGAGGTCTACCAACAACAAAAGTTTCAATTTGCTCTTGTTGCAAATATTCTTTCAAGTATTTAAATATATCATCAGGATGCACAGTGGTCAACGCAGTTGCAATTATCTGTAACGGGTCCGTAACAGCTATCCCAATACGCTTTGTACCATAATCAAATGCCATTAATCGCATAACCTCAAAAATTTTAACAAAGGTACAATTCATTATTGATGATAAAAATCTATAACTTTGGTCGTATATTTTAGTTTTTATGCGATTTATCTTATACCTATTACTATTTCTATTGCCATTTGGAAGCAAGGCTCAAACATATCAGCAAAAGATTGATTCATACAGGAACGAAATAAAATCCAAATTTGAGAAGGATACTTTTGGTCCATTACGTAAAGAAAATATTGGCTATTTAGATTACTATACCGCAAATGAAAACTTTGTTGTTCAGGCAGATGTAGAAATATTGTTCGGTGAAAAACCTTTTCGAATGCCTACTTACGATGGAACTAGCAATGATTATAAGCGATATGCCTTACTTCATTTCGAAATTTTGGGCGAGAAACACACATTAACGGCTTATCAAAGTGCCGCTATATTTCAAAATCCCCAGTATAAAGATTATTTATTCTTACCTTTCATTGATGAGACAAATGAATTTGAGACATATACTGGTGGCAGATACATTGAATTAGATGCATCAAAAGTGGTCAACGGAAAAATTACAATTGATTTTAACAAAGCATACAATCCATATTGTGCATACAGCTCTGGATACAGATGTCCAAAGCCACCAGCAGAAAATATACTTCAAACTCATATTTTAGCTGGAGAAAAAGCATATAAAGGACCAAAGAACGAAAGACCAGTCAATAAAGCTATGGCAAAGAACTTTACAGAAAAAGAAAAAGCCATTATTTCAAGTGGCGATGTAAGCAGCAAAATGCACGTTTACCTAAATACAGATGAGAAAGAATTAGCAATATTAAAGGCTACTTCTCAAGATATTAAGATAGATGACCCATTATTAGAAATTTTGGAAAAAAGAATGCTTGCAACAGTTCAAGCGCCAGAGCATGCAGGTGTGGGCATTGCAGCTCCTCAAGTTGGAATCAATAAAAATTTGATATGGGTACAGCGTTTTGACAAAGCAGGTGAGCCTTTTGAATTTTTTATCAATCCAAAGATTATTTGGCGATCAAAACTAACGCGCCTGGGTGCTGAAGGTTGTCTTTCTATACCTGACAGGCGTGATGATGTTACAAGAAGCTATGTTATTAGATTGCAATACTGGGACAAAAACGGAAATGTTATTGAAGAAAACATTGAGGGGTTTACTGCTGTAATATTTCAACATGAAGTAGATCATCTTTACGGAATTTTATACCCAGATCGTCTAGAAGAACAAGCGGCAAATCAAAAAATAGAGCTAAACGAGAAGTTGAAATTTTCTATTGAAAACGGAAATATAAGACCATAAAAAAAGGCAGCTTTAAGCTGCCTTTTTTATCTTTCCACTAATTTTATTTCATACAATTTTGGCCAAAGCTTACCTGTCACAAATAATCTTTTATTGGCTGAATCATAGGCTATGCCATTAAGTTCATTATTAACTGGAGCTCTTTCAGAATATAATCCCACTAGATTAATACGACCTTCTACTGCACCAGTTTTCGGATCAATAATTACAATTATATCTTCACCATAAATATTGGCATATACTTTACCATCAATATATTCTAACTCATTTAGGGAGTTAACAGGTCCATTTTCATCATAAATACCCAGAGAAGATTCTTCTTTTCCTGTCTCGGCATTTAAAAAGTAAAGACGGTTAGTGCCATCCGACTTAATTAAGCGATTGCCATCGTAAGTTAGTCCCCATCCTTCAAGGCTATTTTCATATGAAAATTCACTTAATTTCTTAAAGGAGTCTTTAGAATAGAAAAAACCTTTCTTTTCTCTCCAACTTAGAAATGCTATTTTATTTCCTACAATGGTCATTCCTTCACCGAAAAATCCTTCTGGTTTTTCCATCTTAAGAATTTTTCCTGAGTTCAAATCTACTTTACGCAGTGTTGTCACCACACCTTCGCTAATTAAATCGTCAGGTGAACCTGTCGTTTCATAAAGAACGCCATCTGCATATTGTAAACCTTGTGTATATGCTTTGGTATCATGAGGATATTCTTTTATTACTTCGAAAGCATAATTTTTTGCAGTGGGTGGTAATACTATTACGTTGCTATAAGCTATATCTTCTTTTCCTTCTGCATATATTTTGGCAGACAATGACCTGTCTCCAAAACCATAATCCTTCGTGTTAAAAACTACACTTGAAGTATCAGTTTTCGTAATAAAGTGCTCTCCATCGATGGAATAAACTACCGAGTCCAAAGATGTAAATGGAATGTTGAGTGTAAGTTTTACCTGTTCTCCAAAAGCTACGCGTTGACCTGATTCTGGTTTTACAAATTCAAATTTTCCTTTTTGTGATTTACAACCTCCAATGGCTATTAAAATAGCTAAGGATAATCCTGATATTAATTTTATGCGCATGTTTTTTTGTTTAATTGCTCCAAAAAGCATCCTTAATTAATTCTATTTTGTCTGAATCTAAATATACTGATACAATATCAAAGCGAATCTCGCCTTCGTAATTATTTACCTTAAGATGCGCTTCTGCGGCTTGAATTAGATTCTTTTGTTTTTTGTCATCCACGAAATTTGCTGGTTCACCAAATAAATTGGATTTTCTACTCTTTATCTCTACAAGTACTAGGTAAATTCCTTCTTTAGCAATAATATCTACTTCCCAATATTTGTAGCGCCAATTTACTTTTAGAATTTCATATCCATTTTTTCGAAGATAATTTAATGCTAAGTTTTCACCAAATCTTCCGGATTCTAGATGCTTAGCCATATCAATATATCTAAGAGTAATGAATGTTTATTTTATTACTATATTTCCTAATAATTGACCTAGCATTTTCTCTGCTTCTTTAAGCTTTTGATATTTATTTAGTTCAATTTCCAGATCTTCTGCTGAAAGATTCTTTTTCATTTCTTCACGCACCTTATGCATTTCACGAGAGAATTTTCGTTTTTTAATCCGATATATTGCTTGGATTACTAATTCTTTTAAATGTTCAATCTCTTGTGTGACATAAATTTTTCGTTTATCATCATTCCAATTGGGACTGATTTCATATTTTGAAGCAATGCAATCAATTGCTAAAGCAGCCACCTCTTTGTCGGGAGAGGATATAAAAAATTTAGCATCTGGTACTTCAAAATTTTCAGCTTGCTTCTGAAATTCTATAATGATTTTATGACATGTGTTGTCCTCAAATTCAATATCATCTAAACTTCCTAATAAATACGGGGCTACAGGAATATCTCCGTCTCCTTCCCAGGTTACGAGTTCTCTTCCGTAATTGAGAAGTATTCGAACAATTTCTCTTTCTTGAAGTAATTCTGATGTTAATTGTTGATTCGTCTGTCCCTGGATTCCTGCTTCTTTTTTTTCATCCTCGGTGAGAAAGAAATCAGCAGGAGGCATATCAGGAGGGAAGTCCACCGCTAATGGAGCTGAAGGTGTTTGATATCCTTTGCTCTGAGCAAATTTCTTATCCTGAGCTTTAGCTTTGCCCAGACGAATTTTGTTTAACTCCGATAAAAGTATACGTTCTTCAATATCTAGAAGCGAACTACATTGTCGTATAAATACCGAAACCTTTATTTCATCGGGAATCAAAGCTATACTGGTAACCACTTCGCGAATAACTTCCGCTCGCTTAATAGGGTCGTCTTTTGCATCCTTCAGCAGTATATTCGTTTTATAAAAAATGAAATCCTCTTGATTTTTTTCTATATATTCTTTGAACACTGAGGAGCCAACTTGTTTAGCGTAAGAGTCGGGGTCATTGCCGTCTGGAAATAGTAAAACCTTTACATTCAAGCCTTCTTCCAGCAGCATATCCGTACCACGCAATGAGGCTTTTATCCCTGCGGCATCTCCATCATATAAGATAACTACGTTTTTTGTGAAACGCGAAATAAGCTTAATCTGTCCCGTTGTAAGTGAGGTTCCCGAAGAAGAAACCACATTTTCAACTCCAGTTTGATGCATAGCGATCACATCGGCATAACCTTCTACCAAATAGCACAGGTCAGCATCCATAATGGCTTTCTTGGCAAAATTTAAACCATAAAGAACATCCGATTTGTGATAAATTTCAGACTCGGGAGAGTTTACATACTTGGCTACAGATTTTTCGGTTTTGAGCGTACGTCCACCAAATCCTATTACACGTCCAGTCAAATTGTGAATAGGAAATATAACACGTCCTCTAAATCTATCGTATAGGGATTTATCGTCGCGCTCTATTGCAAGTCCAAGTTCTGCTAAAAAACTTTCATGAAAACCAGCTTTTTTAGCTTCATCGACTAAAGTTGTCCATTGGTCTGGTGAATAGCCGAGTTCGAACTTTTTAATGATATCTTCACGATATCCGCGCTCTTTGAAATAGGACAATCCAATGGATTTACCAAAATCAGTCTCCCAAAGATTTTGTTTGAAGAATTTGCTAGCCCATTGATTTAAGATATATAAACTTTCTCGTTTGTCTTGGGCAGCAATTTGAGCGGGGCTGCGTTCGATCTCTTCTATTTCAATACCATATTTGTTTCCCAGGTATCGAATGGCTTCTGGATAAGTAAACTTCTCCAGCTCCATAATAAATTTAAGTGAATCTCCACCTACTCCACATCCAAAGCACTTATAAATTCCTTTAGCTACTGAAACGTGAAAGGATGGGGTTTTTTCATTATGAAATGGACAATTCCCTATAAGCGAGGTGCCCCGCTTTTTTAAGTCAACAAAATCCCCTACAACTTCCTCGATACGAGCTGTATCTAATACTTTCTCTATTGTTTCCTTTGCTATCAATTTTCTATCCTTTCAATTGAATATGACGTATTTCAAATTTAGAAAAATAATTAGTCAATCTTCAGAAATAAAAATTAGATAAAATAAAAAAGGTGGAATTGTAGTTCCACCTTATAAAATTCCCTCTTAATATTTATTATTTTATCCTGCTGCTATTGAGGCATCTTTACTAAGATGGTTCAATAAAGAAGGATTTAATATATTACAAGTTCTTAGAAGATCGCGAATAGGATATTTAGCAACTACATCTTGCAATGCAGCTAAATGTTTCTGGTGATGTAAATCGGTTCCTACAAAATCATACATACCTGATTTTAGCATAGTTAATGCGGCAACTTTTACTTCTGTACCGTAATATCTGCTTATTGATAATAGATTTAATTGCAACAAACACCCTGCGTCTTTAATTTGTTTGTACATATCAAAATTATAATGATAGTAATTATAACGTTCAGGGTGAGCTAAAATAGGTTTATAACCTAAATTATGAATGTCTAAAATAGTTTGGAATAAAGCTTTTGATTCAGCTAAATAGGACATTTCAATAAGGACATATCCACCTGGCATCACACATAAATTGTCTTTTGCAATTAGTGGAACTATACCATCATCTATCATATGTTCTGCCGCCGCAAAAATTTTAGTTTTGCTCCCTTTTTGTGACAATGCTTCACTTAATGATTTATAGGCTTCATTAATCGTTGATTTGTTATTGGGATGTACACCATCCATGATATGTGGTGTACAAATAAAATTTTGAAATCCAAATCCATTTAATCCTTTTATCAAATCTAATGATTCGTCTACTGATGGACTACCGTCATCAATCCCTGGTAATAAATGGTTATGCATATCCACTTCTAAAAAAGAAAGTTTCCCTAAAGATCTAACCTTATCACCTTCCACTTTTTTAGAACCAAATATTTTAGAAAAAAAACTCATAATATAATTTAACAAATTAAATTAGGCAATTTAAAATTTTTAGCGCCTTAATTTTTAATTACCCTATCATTAGGTATTAGGCAATTTCCATGCCATGTCTCATTAATAATGTTAAAATATGTCACAAAAATACTATATGAATAGTTTTGTTACAGTATAATAATTTTTTTTATTAAGTAAATGTAGGTATATGTTTACATGTTTATGGAGAAATAATACGCTCATTCTTTGGACAGTTAGAGAAGGTCATTTGCTAGAAGATGCTATTAAATTTTGTTCAAAAATGGCTTATATTTTTATGCTCATAATGCCAATTTTCCAGAAGAATATAGATCTTTAGCTCCTCGCAAATTAAAAGCGGACTTATTTATCGACGATAGAAATTTTGGAGGACTTCCCGATTGGCACTTCATTTATCAATCTATTCAGCATAAAAAAGCGTTAAATTTACAATTTGATTTAGAACTTTCATCTAGACCTGCTAAAACAAAAAAGGGATGGTTGTTTTTCACATAATATACGATATACGTTTTATATACTTTCTTATTATAATTTTCTTGTTTATTGCTTGTAATTCTCAGAGTGAGAAAGGGACTTCATCGACTGTGGATACTTCTAACAATATTCAAACAACTATACATAGCCCAGAAGCACAAGAACTACGGATTCAATCTTTTTGGGATAAGTTTGATTTTGAGGATAAAGGCCGAGCTACTTCTGCAGATTATGGAGAACAGCATTTTGTAGATTTTATTAATCTCTTTGCTCATGTGCCCAAAGAGAAACAAAATCTAGTAATTAAAGATTTTTTAGCCAAGGTTTGGCCAAAAAGAATAGAGTGGGTGATTTAGCAACAGATTTTAAATATTATGCTGATGGTAAGGTCAATAATTTATATGATCTCAAAAGTAAGTTTATAATTCTTTTTTTCTATGAACCGGGTTGTCCGTATTGTGAAAGTGCAATGGCTATACTTAAGAAGGATGAAGACTTTTCTAAGCTTCTTAATATAAATGTAGTTTTATTGGCGATTTATCCTGATGGTGAAAGGAAAATTTGGGAACAATATGCTGAGAATATTCCGAATTATTGGATTAATGGAATCGACTTGGAGAAGACCATATTAAAGAGGTCGTTATATGATTTGAAGGCTTCAACAACTATTTATTTGTTAGATTAAAATTAGAAAATCTTATTAAAGGACACTGATTTGCCTAAATTATTAACGTATTTGAGAACATTGGATACAAAATAAAAAGCACGATTTGCATCGTGCTTTTTATTCTAATTATTTTATATTAAAATCTTTCGAATTGAGAGAAGAAGAAGTTACCTTCGATTTCTGCATTTTCGTTAGAATCTGATCCGTGGATAGCGTTAGCATCAATAGATTTTGCGTATTTGTTACGGATAGTACCTTCAGCAGCATCAGCAGGATTAGTCGCACCGATCAATGTACGGAAGTCTTCAACAGCATTGTCTTTTTCTAAGATAGCAGCAACGATAGGACCTGAAGTCATAAAGCTTACTAATTCACCATAGAAAGGTCTTTCTTTGTGTACTGCGTAGAAGTTGCCAGCAGTTTCAGTAGATAACTGAATATATTTCATTGCTACGATTTTGAAACCGCCTGCAATAATGTCGTTTAAAATAGCACCGATGTGACCATTAGCTACTGCGTCTGGTTTGATCATCGTGAAAGTTCTGTTAGTTGCCATAACGTATTATCAATAAATTTGTTGCAAAGGTACAGAAAAAGGAAAAATTATAAAGAAATATTATAATGAATATTCACTACGCTTATTTGTAAATATTTCACGTCCCAAATCTTATTACTAACTTTGTGATATGTCAAAAAATCTGCAAGTTACAATTGATAAGGATTCAGGCTTTTGCTTTGGGGTTGTCTACGCTATTGATATGGCTGAAGAAATTCTGGAGCAGGATGGCTATTTATATTGCTTGGGCGATATTGTCCACAATGATGAAGAAGTTGCTCGCTTAAAGGCAAAAGGTTTAAGAATCATTAATCATGATGTTTTGCCATCTTTGCAGAATGAAAAAGTGCTTATCCGTGCTCACGGTGAGGCGCCTGAAACTTATAAAATCGCACTTGAAAATAATATCACGTTAATCGATGCTTCTTGTCCTGTAGTACTGAAATTGCAGAATAGGATAAAAACTTCGTATGATGAGGATGAAAAAATCTTGATTTTCGGAAAGCATGGTCATGCAGAAGTTATAGGATTGCAGGGTCAAACCAATAATGAAGCTATTGTATTTCAAGATATAGCTGAATTAAATCAAATTGAACTCCCAAGTTCATTTACCTTATATAGTCAAACAACTAAAAGTGTTGATAAATTCTATGCTATAAAGGATGAATTGCTAAAGCGTGGATATGATGTTAAGGCAAATGATACAATTTGTCGTCAAGTGTCTAACCGTTATGAAGATTTGAATGATTTTGCTCGAGGTTATGACAAAATAGTTTTTGTGTCGGGTAAGAAATCCTCTAATGGTAAAGTGCTTTATGATGTATGTAAAGCTGCCAATCCAAATTCTTATTTTATCTCGGGATCAGACGAGTTAGATTCTTCAAATTTTAATGAAGGAGAGACTATAGGTATCTGCGGAGCTACGTCTACTCCTATGTGGTTGATGAAAGAAGTGAAGAAAGCACTTGAGCAATTCTAATACTAGTCATGTTATTATCATTTTCGATAGCCTACTAATGGCTGATATAAATTTTGTTTATTTTTGTACCAATGAATAATCAAAGAAAAAAAGGTGTTTTATTGGTGCAATTAGGGACACCTGATGCTCCTTCTGCTCCAGAGGTTAGAAAATATTTAACAGAGTTTTTGATGGATGGCCGTGTCATCGATATTCCTGTTTTAGGAAGAAATCTATTGGTAAAAGGTGTCATTGTACCTAAGCGAGCCGCTAAATCTGCCGAAACTTATGCTACAATCTGGGATGAGGTAAACGGCTCCCCTTTGATGTATTATTCAAAACTCCAACAAAAAATGCTTCAAGAGCAATTAGGAGAGGAATATCACGTGGAGCTAGCTATGCGTTACCAAAATCCTTCTATTTCATCCGTATTGAAAAAAATGGAAGGGATGTTTTTGGAAAGCATTAAAGTAATTCCATTATTCCCACAGTATGCCTCTGCTACATCGGGCTCGGTAATTGACAAAGTGATGGAGATTATGCGCACCTGGCAATATATTCCTAAAGTGTCTTTTGTAAGTAGTTTTTGTGAAGATGATTTAATGATCGAAACCTATGCTGAACATGGTATGCGACATGATGTGGATTCATTTGATCACATATTGTTTAGTTATCATGGACTTCCAGTTCGTCAGTTGGGAAAAGTTGATCCTACAGGAGGATTAAAATGTCCGGATACGGGTTGCGATGCCTGCAAAAAAGCCACAAATCCATTCTGTTATTTATCCCAATGTTATGCCACATCTAGAGCTATAGCAGCTAAAATTGGTATCTCAGAAGATAAATATACAGTTTGTTTTCAGTCTCGTTTGGGTAAAACTCCTTGGATTCAGCCCTACACATCTGATGCCTTGCATGATTTAGCAAACAAAGGCGTTAAGAAATTGTTAGTGTTTAGCCCTGCCTTTGTTTCGGATTGTATCGAGACGCTGGATGAAATACAGGTTGAATATGCCAATGAATTTAAAGAGTTAGGTGGAGAAAAAGTCGTGATGGTGGAAAGTTTAAATGATGATCCGAGATGGATCCAATCACTTAAGAGATTGGTTCTTTCTAATTAATATTCTGTGATGCTAATATTCAATGCTATTCTATTATTTATTTTAGATTTCTATATTTTTTTTGCTCTACGATCTACTAAAATTGATTTTGTAAAGCAAAAATGGTTTACTTGTATATGGTGGGGGTATTCTATTGCGCTGTATATAGGCCTGTTTATTTCCTTTAAGTTCAGTATACCTTTAGCATATCGATCTATAATACTTGTAGCCTTCTTTATGACTGCTGTTAGTAAATTTATTTATGTAATTATATTATTATTAGATGATTTGCGTAGAGGTGGGGTATGGATTTCTAGATTAGTAAATATTAAGAAAGAGAAATCGGTTGAGGAGAATATTGAAGAATTAGAAAAGCCTTTACCTGAAAAAAACGAAGATGCTATATCGCGATCAGAATTTCTTCTTAAATCCGGAATAGTGATAGCTTCATTGCCTATATTTCCATTGGCTTGGGGTGTCTTGTCATCGCCTTATGATTATCAAATTCGAAGACAAAAGTTAATCTTACCTAATTTGCCAAAAGCTTTTCATGGCCTTAAAATAGCACAGATATCAGATATTCACTCTGGATCTTTCTATAATAGAAAGGCAGTATTGGGAGGAGTTGAAATGTTGTTGGGTGAAAAACCTGATATGATATTCTTTACTGGAGATTTGGTAAATAATGTTGCAAGTGAAATGCGTGATTATCAAGATATTTTTTCCAAACTTCATGCCGACTTAGGAGTATTTTCAGTACTGGGTAACCACGATTATGGGGATTACTATTATGGTAAAGAAGATAGTCAAGCTAAGCGCAAAAATTTACAGGATGTTATAGCTACTCATAAGATAATGGGGTATGATCTTCTAATGGATGAAAACAGAACTATAAAAGTAGGTAATGAAGAAATATCTATAGTTGGAGTGCAAAATTGGGGTACAGGCCGTTTTCCAAAGAAAGGTGATTTAAAAAAAGCATTGATAGGGACAGAAGATAAATCTGTTAAACTATTGCTCTCCCACGATCCCTCACATTGGAGAGCAGAAGTATTGAATACGGATGTGGATGCTATGTTTGCTGGTCATACGCACGGTATGCAATTCGGTGTTAGAGGTGAAAATTTTCAATGGAGTCCAGCTCAATATATTTATAAAGAATGGGCAGGATTATATACTGAAGGTCAAAAGCAATTGTACGTAAATGTTGGATATGGTTTCTTAGGTTATCCAGGAAGAGTTGGCATTCTACCCGAAATCACTATTTTTGAATTGGTATCAGCATAAGCTATAGAATTAGTAATTATATACAAACAAAAATCCCTCTAAATTTTTTTTAGAGGGATTTTTAAATTTATAAAGATAGTATTTCAACTATTCGTGTTAAGTTGGTGTTGACTTTATCAATATGTTTGATTGCTTTACTAAATGGAGTGAAATTTACTTCTCCATGTATCAAACCAGCCATTTCACCACGACGGCCTGCAATCAGACCCTCTACAGCAGCAACGCCTAGACGACTTGCCAATACGCGATCCATACAAGAAGGCTTACCTCCACGCTGAATATGTCCTAAGATGGATACACGAACATCATAGTGAGGGAAATTCTCTTTGATTTTATCTGCAACAACTAATCCGCCTTCATCATCTCCTTCCGCAACGATAATAATACGTGAGGATTTATTTTTACGTGTGCTATCCAAACGTTTCATGATAGCATTGTAATCCACTTCCAATTCAGGGATAAGCACAGCTTCAGCTCCCGTACTGATACCGGAACGTAAAGCAATAAGTCCTGAGTCGCGACCCATTACTTCAATTACAAACAGTCTGTCATGAGATTCTGCCGTATCGCGAATTTTGTCGACAGCGTCAACTACAGTGTTGATTGCTGTATCATAGCCGATCGTAAAATCAGTCCCAGCTAAATCGTTGTCGATGGTACCAGGTAGACCTATGATTGGAATATCAAATTCTTCAATGAATTTGGATGCTCCCGTAAAAGTGCCATCACCACCAATTACTACTAAAGCATCAATACCTAATTTCTTTATATTCTCATAAGCCTTTTTACGGCCTTCATATGTTCTGAATTCGTCACTACGTGCCGTTTTCAATATTGTACCACCTCGTTGGATAATATTTGCTACTGATTTAGCATCCATTGGAATGATGTCTCCATTTACAAGACCATCATATCCTCTTTTAACGCCAAACATGTTTAGACCATGATATATACCTGCACGAACTACGGCACGAATACCGGCATTCATTCCTGGGGAATCTCCACCAGATGTCAAAACTGCTATATTTTTAATTTCACCCATATATACAAATATATCAATATCGGCCTAAAATTTATTGTTTAAATATTTTTATTTGCTTGATTCTTTTACTTTAAATTGATCTAGTGCAGATTGAAGAAAAGCTTCATACTTGTCGATATCATATACAGCGCCACTTGTTGGAACTAATAATTCTCCTTGAGTATCTAGTAAAGCATACAACGGTTGTGAATTGCTCTCAAATCTGGTGATTTGCAAGTCTGCATTGCGTTTGCTGACTGTATTGACGTTCTTTCCTGTTTTTGGGGAAATATAATGTTCACTTTCTGGCAGCGTCAAGACTTTATCATCTACATACAATTCCACCAAAATAAACTCCGTGTTGATTAAGTTTTTGATTTTAGGCGAGCTCCACACTTCAGCCTCCATCTTGCGGCAGTTTACGCAGTTCCAGCCTGTAAAATCGACCAAAAGAGGTTTGTTTTGTTCTTTAGCAGCAGCTAAAGCTTCTTCGTAATCGTAATAAGGATCCATGCCTTTTATCGTTGCTTTGCTATGGAAATAGGTGTAATGCTTGCGTGAAGAAGCATCAGCATGTGCTGTAGTGTTTGAGGATGTAATACCTGAAGTAAGATCAAAGTCCTGCGTTCCTACAGGAGGCAAGAAAGCTGAAATGGCTTTCAATGGTGCGCCCCACATTCCAGGAATCATATAGACCACAAAAGTGAAAACCAATATGGCGATAATCGTACGCGGCACTGACAAATAATCTAATGTACTGTCGTGTGAGAATTTAATTTTGCCGATTAAATATAGTCCCAACAACCCGAAAATCACAATCCATAAAGCTAAATACACTTCTCTGTCCAAGAAATTCCAGTTGTAAGCCAAGTCTACATTCGACAAGAATTTCAAAGCTAAAGCCAGTTCTAAGAATCCTAAAACCACTTTCACACTATTCAACCATCCTCCAGATTTAGGTAATGATTTCAACATAGATGGGAACATTGCAAAAAGCACAAAAGGAATTGCCAGTGCGCTGGAGAAGCCTAACATTCCGATAGCGGGTCCCAAACGTTCTCCACGCGTAGCCGCTTCCACCAACAAAGTTCCAATAATAGGACCAGTACAGGAGAAAGAAACCACAGCCAAACTAGCTGACATAAAGAACAATCCAACCAATCCTCCCTTGTCTGAATTGGCATCGATTTTATTGACAAAAGAACTTGGCAAAGTAATTTCAAAAGCTCCTAAGAACGAGGTCGCAAATACCACGAGCAATAAGAAGAAGAAGAAATTGAAAATACCATTAGTGGACAGTTCGTTTAAGGCTTCCGGACCAAAAGCAATGGTAATCAACATGCCCAGAGCCACATAAATCACAATAATAAACAAGCCATACATAAAAGCCTGAGATATAGCTTTAGAGCGAGAACCTGCTTTTTTTGTAAAGAAACTTACTGTTAGAGGAACCATTGGGAAAATGCAAGGCATAAAGAATGCTGCAAAACCGCCCAATACACCAGTAATAAATATACTCCAAAGGGAAGAATCTTCAGTCTTGGCATCGTCCGATGCAGGAAGATTCGTGTGTAGTGAATCTACTTGCGTACTGACTTGCTCGGCGCTATCTAGGGGTTCCCCGTCCGAGAAAACGATATCAGTTGTGTCGACTAACTCCGTATTACCATCTGTGAATTCTACATCATCAAAATTGATTAATGTGTCTTGTGCAATAGTTTTATTTGAGAAACTAAAAAGTACAATGAGGAAAAAAGAAAACAAGTAGGTTTTCATTATTATAAATAAACTTTGATAAGCGGTAAAAATAAAAAAAAAGGCAGTTAAAAACTGCCTTTTAAATATGTTGGTATCTAAATTTTACTTTATTGCTACAGTGAAATTATATTCATCTGGTGGCAAACATTGGCTTTTATCACAAGCCATATATTCTACAGTACCACTTACTGTTGCTTGTTTGCCATTTAGCTTAACTTTTTGTTGGAAAATAACCTCATTTGTGAAATAAGGAACATTCATTTTAAATATTTCCTCGTATTTTGTTTTTGCTTTTACGCTCTCAACTGGCTTTCCGTTTAATGCAAAATCTTTAGAATTTTTGAAAGCAAATGTTGTTGAAAGAGGACCTCCGTCAGGAACATTTTGTCCGTAGATGTGCCAGCCATTTTGGATAACTGCTTTGATCAATACAACCGCTTCTTTACTATTAATTTTTTTTGAAGCTACTTGCCATTTAACAGGAGACTGAATCTGTGCGAAAGCAGCAGACATTGTCATTACTAAGGCTACTAATAATAAACCTAATTTTTTCATATTATAAAATGTTCAATTTTCAATTCTGCTTTTAAGACTATTCTACGGTCTAAAAGTTTAATGCGAATTTACACTTTAAAAAAAATAAATAACAAGTAAATTATTTGTTATAATATATAAGATATACCTTTTAAATCGACTTTGTGCAGGATATTGTCGATTTTAATCTGGAGTAAACCATCGCCTTCTACTTTGATTATTTTACCTTCCACAATATTTCCTTCGAAATCGTAGGAGTGCATCTCATTTTTTCTGAATAATTTATTGTTATACTCTTCTATTAATAAATGACTGTTTTCCAATGAAAGTAAGGTATAGTGCTTTATTTGCTGTTGAATTTTTTTTACTAAATCTATGATTTCGATATGTAGATTGTAACTTTCTAAAGCAAGAGAAGTTGTTTTGTGAGAGATTTCTTCCGCAAATTCTTGTTGGAGCACATTTATTCCTATTCCAACAATACTGTTTGTTATATATTTCCCAGAGATTTTGTTTTCGATTAATATGCCAGCCACCTTTTTATTCCCGATAAGAATATCGTTTGGCCACTTTATCGAGATATTTGGAATCTCTAAGGTCTTTAAAGTGTCATAAACCGCTAAGCTTGCTATTGTAGTTAATAGAAATTGATTAGAAATTTCTAACTTTTCGGGGGAAATCAAAAAGCTCGCTGTCAAATTTTGGTTTGGTGCGCTTTTCCATTGGTTTCCTCTTTGGCCTTTTCCAGCTGTCTGATTTTTTGTCATTATGACAGTGTACGGTTGAAGTGGCTTGACTTTTGACAATAGTTCTTTGAGATAATCATTTGTAGAAGGCAATTCTTCAAAAACAATTATGTTAGTTGGGTTAGAATCTTCAAAAAATGTGTTATTTTGCAAAGGATAAAGATTAAAATTACGCAGTAAAACTATAATATTTCTTAATGAGTAAAAAGAAAAATTCAGAATTGTCTAACAAATTGGCAGATGTTGTGGTGTTCGGCATGCAGGAAAAAAAAGCAAGTGAAATAGTGAAGATGGATATGCGCGAGATAAATTCAACCCTTTCTGATTATTTCGTGGTTTGTAACGCTGATAGCAATGTGCAAGTCAACGCTATTGCTAAAAGTGTAGAAGATGAAGTTTATAAAGCTTTTGGTCACGATGTGTGGCACAAAGAAGGTCAAGGAAATGGTGAGTGGATTTTGTTAGATTTTGTTGATGTGGTAGTTCATATTTTCAAAACCGAAGCACGTGACCGTTATCGCTTAGAAGACCTTTGGGGCGATGCCAAAGTTGAAAATTTTAAAAGTGCTTAGTATAATTCTTAGATTAGATACGTTAAATATATAATGAAAAAAATTCCGAGTAAAAAGGTAACTCCAACCCCGCCCAAATTCAATATGATTTGGATTTACATTGCTGTGATAGCGGGTTTCTTTGCATTAAACTTCTTATATAGTAGTAATGCAACAAAGGAAATTACCTATGAAAAATTTGAAAAAGAGATGTTGCTGACAGGCGATGTCGAAAAATTAGTTGTTTATAAAAAAGGTACGGGTGATTTCGTGGAGGCTGAGGTTTACATTAAGCCAGATAAGCTTAAAAATGATCCAAAATATAAGGATGTTGCTCCAACTGATAATAAAATTGGAATTGGTGTCTCTCAAGGACCACAATTTGTATTTTCTGAAGCTTCATCCTCAATTTTAACTCAAAAATTAAAGGATTCGCAAGAGAACCTACCAGAAGGAACACCTAAAATCTTTGCACAAGGTTTTGAAGAGCGTTCGAATCCATGGGGCAGCATAATTTCATTTATTCTTCCTTTAGTTATTATTATCGCTATTTGGATGTTCTTAATGCGAAGAATGGGTAGCGGTGGTGCTGGCGGTGGTCAAATCTTCAACATCGGTAAATCGAAAGCCCAATTATTTGATAAAGAATCGCAGATAAATATTACTTTCAACGATGTTGCTGGTCTTGAAGAAGCCAAAACTGAGGTGATGGAAATCGTGGATTTCCTGAAAAATCCAAAAAAATATACTGATTTAGGGGGTAAGATTCCGAAAGGAGCATTACTTGTAGGTCCTCCGGGAACAGGTAAAACATTGTTAGCTAAAGCCGTGGCAGGGGAAGCGCAAGTTCCTTTCTTTTCGTTGTCAGGTTCTGATTTCGTAGAAATGTTTGTTGGGGTAGGAGCTTCACGTGTTCGTGACTTATTCAAGCAAGCAAAAGAAAAGGCGCCGTGTATTATCTTTATTGATGAGATTGATGCTATTGGTCGTGCTCGTGGTAAAAACTCCATTATGGGTGGAAATGACGAGCGTGAAAATACATTAAACCAATTATTGGTAGAAATGGATGGCTTCGGAACGAACTTAGGAGTTATCATTCTTGCTGCTACAAACCGTTTGGATGTTTTGGATCAAGCATTACTACGTCCCGGACGTTTTGATAGACAAATTTCCATTGATAAGCCAGATTTAATTGGGCGAGAGCATATCTTCAATGTGCACTTAAAACCTATTAAGTTAGCCGAAGAAGTAGATGCTAAAAAATTGTCCGCTCAAACTCCAGGTTTTGCCGGGGCGGAAATTGCCAATGTTTGTAATGAGGCCGCTTTGATTGCAGCACGTAAAGGGAAACCTTCTGTGGATATGCAGGATTTCCAAGATGCGATTGACCGCGTTATTGGTGGACTTGAGAAGAAAAATAAAATCATTTCTCCAGAGGAGAAAAAAATTGTGGCTTACCATGAGGCTGGTCACGCTATTGCGGGATGGTTTTTAGAGCATGCAGATCCATTGGTAAAGGTTTCTATCGTTCCACGTGGCGTTGCTGCGTTGGGATATGCTCAATATCTTCCAAAAGAACAATTTTTATACACTACTGAGCAGTTAATAGACAGTATGTGTATGACAATGGGAGGTCGTGTCGCTGAAGATATTACGTTTGGTCGAATCAGTACAGGTGCTCAAAATGACTTGGAACGCATCACTAAATTGGCTTATGCCATGACTGCCGTATATGGTATGAACGATAAGGTCGGTAACGTTTCATTCAACGATAGTTCGGGTGAATCACAATTCCAAAAACCTTATTCTGATCAGACAGCACAGCTGATTGATGAAGAAGTTAGGAATTTGATATCAGCGGTATATGATCGTACAAAAGAATTGTTGTTAGAAAAACAAGATGGATTGATTAAGATTGCGGAGAAATTGTTGGAAAAAGAAATTTTATTCCAAACTGATTTAGAAG
Organism: Sphingobacterium litopenaei; assembly: GCF_014692495.1. GTDB lineage: Bacteria > Bacteroidota > Bacteroidia > Sphingobacteriales > Sphingobacteriaceae > Sphingobacterium > Sphingobacterium litopenaei. The sequence goes on from NZ_JACOIJ010000025.1 coordinate 18,442, forward strand.
AAATCTTAGGTAAGCGTCCATTTACAAATAGAACAACTTACGATGAATTCGTGAATGGTGGTGCAGATGGTGGAGGTGTTCCACAAACCGAATTACCATTACCTCCTTTGCCTGAGCAAACTACTCAGCCAGAGGTGAGTTCATCACAAGTGAATGAAGAAAAAAAGTAAGCAATAAGGTGTGCCGCCAGGTACACCTATTTTATTTTTGAAATGAATATCCGTAATACTACAGCTAAAGAGAAGATGCTTAAAAGCATTAGACAGGCTTTACTTCAAAAGCGTGATAATCCGCATCCGGATTTTGAAGATTCTCCATTGTATAAAGATGAGGAAGATGGTTTGGATGTAACGTTTGCAAGAGAATTTACAAATGTATCCGGAAAATTCATCTATTGTGATGGAGAAATAGCTGTGATAGAGAATCTAATCGCATTAGTGGAAGAATTAGGCGTGAGTAAAATATTTGCGTGGGAACCCGAAGTACAAGAGCTGTTAAAAACGTACGGATTCCCTTTTCTGCGTACGGATAATGATTTCGACAAGGCTGAAGTAGGTATAACCACCTGTGAATCGCTAATTGCACGCAATGGCAGTATTATGATTTCGAACGCGAACGCAGGCGGTCGTCGATTAAGCATTTATCCACCTGTACATATTGTTTTTGCAAAAGCCTCACAATTAGTAATGGATATTCGTCATGCGATGAAGGCAATTAAGGAAAAATATGGTAATGATTTACCTTCTATGATCACCACAATTACTGGACCTAGTCGCACTGCTGACATTGAAAAAATGTTAGTATTAGGTGCTCATGGTCCTAAAGACCTCTATGTATTTCTGATTGAAGACCGATTTTAATTTTTATGATTCAAGACTATATACTACACACTCCAGTTGCGAGTTTTATATTTGCCATTACTGTAGCTTCTAGCATTTATGCCTTTTCCAATCCTGAAATTTTAGGAAGAATGATGCTCCATCCATATAGCATTCAACGTGATAAGAGTAAAGCTTATACAATATTCTCAAGCGGTCTCGTTCATGCTGATTGGGGACATTTATTGTTCAATATGATTACTTTCTATTTCTTCGGTTTTGCATTAGAAAGTTATTTTGTTGCCGCAAATGGAAGCGTAGGACATTTTTATTTTGCTATTCTTTATATTGTTAGCCTAGTTTTGAGTGATATTCCTACGATTATACAACAAAAAAATAATCCAAGTTATTTCAGTTTAGGAGCATCTGGGGCAATATCTGCAGTTTTGTTTGGTTTTATTTTGTTCGAGCCTAAAGCTATGCTGGGCATATTTATGATTATACCTATGCCTGCTTATCTTTTTGCAGTCTTGTATATTGGTTATTGTATTTGGGCTTCCAAAAATTCGAATGATCGTATTAATCACGATGCCCATTTATTTGGCGCATTAGCTGGTTTATTAATTACTATACTGATTCATCCGTGGATTATTAGACATTTTATAGATCAGTTCTAATATTTTTATCCTGCCCAACTTTCGCGGTCTAGACTTCTGAATTGGATAGCTTCTGCGAGATGTTCCTAAGACAATTGGAGCTCACATAAGGAAAAAAAGGTTGGATTTGAAATTATTACAATAGGATGTTGCCAAAATTTTCAATGTCAGTGAAGATTGTATAACATATTGGGAGAATAATCGCAGTGAACCTCAGATGAAGTATTATCCTCATATAATTAAATTCTTGGGCTATTATCCCTTTGGACTAGATCTATCTACATTCAAAGGAAGAATGGAAGCGTTTAGATTTATAAATGGCCTTAGCCAGAAGCAATTTGGAATCTTAATGAAAATTGATCCAAGAACTGCTCTACAATGGGGAAAGGGGCAGGGGAATGGTCTTAAGAGGGGCGAAATGGAACAGTTTTTAGCAAATTATAACTTTAATATAAATGAATATTAGCTGTTTTTTAATGAAAAATTCTATAATGGAAAAACACAACAGCTGCAATTGTATCGTCCGTTTATAGGTTTACAAAATGGATATCAATTGTTATTCAAATCAATAGGGCCCTAACCATTTCTGATTAAGGCCAAAAAAACAACTAATAAACAATTGCCACCTATAACTTTTAGATTATTAATTACTGATTATTATAGTTCCACAATCCGAATAGCAAAGCCACCGCCAGGTGCAGATCTTTGTTTTAATTTACTTTTATTATTTATTTTAAGCTTTTTTATCACATAAGCCTGGGGATTGGTTTTGTAATGAGCATCTGGAGCATCAGCGTAGATCGTAGCTTCATATTTTTTGCCCGTTGTTAAAAAACCAAAATCCAAGATAGATTCATGTCCTTTCTCCCCGCTGACATTCCCGACAAACCATTCATTTTTACCTTTTGATTTACGGGCTATCGTTAGGTATTCTCCCGGTTCTGCTTCGAGATATTGGCTACTGTCCCAATCGACAGCAACATCTTTGATAAACTGAAAAGCATCCATAAAACGCTCATAATTCTCAGGGAGGTCGGCTGCCATCTGCAATGGACTGTACATGGTCACATACAATGCCAGCTGGTTGGCTAAAGTAGAATTGACATGGGATGTATTCTTAGGATTGATCTTTTGGATGTCCATCTCAAAGATGCCCGGTGTATAGTCCATCGGTCCTCCGATAAGCCGTGTAAAAGGTAAAATGGTAACATGGTTTGCATGGTTACCCCCGAATGCCTGATACTCTGTACCACGTGCAGACTCATTACCGATCAGATTGGGCCAGGTACGCGATAAACCTGTCGGACGTACGGCTTCATGCGCATTGACCATGATTTTATACTTAGCAGCTTTCTCCAAGGCGTATTGATAATGGTTATTGATCCACTGGCTATAATGATATTCGCCTCGGGGAATAATATTGCCTACATAGCCACTTTTGACAGTCTCATAACCATTGTCTTTCATAAATCTATAAGCGCTATCCAAATAACGCTCATAATTGCGGACTGCTCCCGAGGTCTCGTGATGCATAATCATCTTAACACCCTTTTGCTTGGCATAATCCCGGACGCCTGCCAGATCAAAATCGGGATACGGCGTGACAAAATCAAACACATGATCTTTAGCATTGCCAAACCAATCTTCCCAACCAATATTCCAGCCTTCAACTAATACGCCATCAAACCCGTGTTTTGCTGCGAAATCAATGTAACGTTTTACATTCGCCGTCGTAGCACCATGTTTGCCATGAGGCTTCACTTTGCTATAGTCAGTTTCACCTAGATGTATACTAGGAAGTTCATAGGTATAGGACCACTCGCTCTTTCCGGTAATCATCTCCCACCATACACCTACATATTTAGTAGGCTTTATCCACGAAGGATCTTTAATTTTAGTGGGCTCATTGAGGTTGAGCGTCATCCGGGAGGACAAAATATCCCTGGCATCATCGCTCACCATAATTGTGCGCCAGGGGGTCTGGGCAGGGGTCTGCAAATTGCCCTTGGTCCCATTGGCATCGGGTGTCAGCCAAGATTGAAACACAAAATTTTTGTCATCCAGATTAAGATGCATACACGCATAATTAATTAAAGCCGCTTCGTGGATATTGATATATAGCCCGTCGTCACTTTTCATCATCAAAGCCGTCTGTACACCTGTAGGCGAAAATGGGGTCTGCGAGGCATTGGGCGTAATCGCTTTGGCCATCAATCCTCTGATCTCAGACAGACGAGACTTGGTGTAATCATACTCCTGGGTGTCGTAATCTCCTGGAATCCAAAAGGCTGTATGATCGCCATTCATTGCAAATTGCGTTTTTTCCTCCTTTACAACGAGATAAGTCATCTCCTTTTGCTCGGGAAATTCGTAGCGAAATCCTAAACCTTGGTCAAATAACCTGAAACGGACCACAAGTTTTCTTTTGGACGTTTTCTGTTGCAAGCTAATGGCTAGTTCGTTGTAATAGTTTCGAATCTCACTTTCTTCGCCCCAAACAGGATTCCAGCGTTCATCAACATGTTTGCTTTCTTGTGCCATCTCTTCAAACTCGTCATACAGTGAACTGGATAACTGTTCTCCATTGCCTTCTCCTGCCCCTGAAAAGTCAACTTTCTTGGTATTGCCGGTCAATTCCAATCCTAACTTACTGGGTTTGATTACAGCTTTGCCTTTATAACTCAAGGTATACGTCGGTGTACCTGATGCATCCAATGAAAACTGAAGTTTCAATTTTCCCGAAGGCGAAAGCAGCTCTTGGGCTTGCAGTCCTAAAGTGATTAAAAATAAACTCATCAAGAGCGTCGTTTTCTTCATTTTTTATGATAATTAGTAGATTTTTATATTTTTCGCATTTCGATTATCGGTCAACTTAACGATACAGCTCCCCTGTTGAGCGTCCCATGTCCAACTCGTCTCATTTTTCTTTATCGTTGACGTTTGATTATTGTCCGCTACAGCATAGGGTATGATCTTACCATCAATGGTGACTCCATTTGGCTCGCGTTCAAGATGATAGCTTAAGTAGAGCTGTCTTCCTTTGGCAGGTATGTAGCCTTTATCCTGGGGCTGAATCGCTGTTTCAAAATCTCCTTCTGCCAGGGTTGTGCAGGTAAAGCGTGTCGTAGCACCAATACCTTTGAGATAATCCTGTGTCTCACCATCGTCTTCATAAAGTTCAAATGTAGCGGACTCTCCTTCATAATTGGGGAAGATATGGATATAAAGCGGATGTGTTGGATCCTGGCCGATATATTGCATGATCGGCATCATGGGTACGATAGCACCTCTTTTGACAAACATCGGGATTCGGTTTAGAGGTGCGCGGTAGGCAATCTGCTGCCCCCCAAGGTATACCGTCTTTTTGTCATTAAAATCAATCCATTCGCCATCGGGCAGATAGAGTTTTTTGACCCGTTCGCCTTTTTTCAGCACAGGGGCCACAAGGATTTCCTGTCCAAACATAAACTGATCATTGATCCCAATAACCTGGTCGTCTAGTGGAAATTCCATAAACAAGCCCCTTAATATAGGTAGACCAGTCTGATGTGCTTTGTGCGCATAGGAATAGAGATATGGAAACAGTTGATATTTGAGTTCAATGGCTGTCTTGGCATTTTTTTCGGCGACCTCACCAAATAACCAGGGTTCGACCGCATTGTTGCCCTCGTGATGGGCGCGGCTCAATGGATTAAAAATACCAAATTGCATCCAACGTGTATACAGCTCTGCCATAGCAGGGTAATCTGTAATGTCTCCACAATAACCTGAAATGTCTGTCGTCCAAAACGGAATACCGCCAAGACCCGCCGATAATCCGACCGCAACCTGATTGGCCAATTGGCTCCAGCCTTCGGTCACCTCGGTCCCGCTGCCGCTATCGCCAGACCAGCCAAAGGTATAGCGCTGAAGTCCGGCATAAGCTGCGCGTGTCATCTGAAAGATCCGCTTGTTGGGATTATGCTTGTCAAACTGCTCTTTCACCACCTTATCCCAGGTAAGACCGTATACGTTGTGGATCTCGGCATGCATGCCTAACTGGTGTTGCATATGAAGTCTATCAACATCCTCTTCATTGCTCCAGGCAGGCTCCCCCATATCTGTCCAGAAACCACTAACACCATCGGCTAAGGGCTTCTGCTGGAGTTGCCCCCACCAGTCGGCCACAGATGGATTTGTAAAATCAACGACCCCACAATTACCACCCCATGGCCAAGGCATATCATAAGATGTACCCGTACGGCGGTCCTTGACAAAATATCCTTTTTGATGGGCCTCCTGCCACTGTCTTTTATTTGCTTGCGACACCACTGGATCTTGTGAGAGAATCATCTTAAATCCTTGATCATTCAGCTTTTTGAGCATTCCTTTGGGATCTTTATAATTTCCTTTACGCCAGTTGAAATCTTGCAGTTCCTGTGTCCAGCCAATATCCTGATAGATGATATCACAGGGAATTTCGCGCTTTCGAAATTCGGAAGCGATCTCCAAAGCCTGGTCTTCCCGTGTATAAAGTCCACGGCTCTGTGCAAAACCAAACGCCCACCTTGGTGGCATGATCGGTTTCCCAGTCAAAGCGATATATTGCTGTTGGATCTCTTTATAATCCTTCCCATAGATAAAATAGTAGATGAAGGGACCATCTGGTGCTTCAAAAGAATAGGATTCTGTACTGCTGGTTCCAAAGTCAAAAGCTGTTTTATAGGTATTGTCCAAAAAAATACCATAATGGTAGCTGCTCATGAAAAAAGGAATACTCTTATACAATGGATCTTCTTGACTGCTATAACAGGGTTTGTCGCTATTCCACATCTTGTAAGACCGGCCTCTTCGATTGAGCGGCCCAGTCTTTTCGCCTAGGCCAAAGAATTGCTCATCGGGACGCAGTACTTTATGTGCCACGGTTTTGGTGCCGCTCGTGCGGTGTCCAAGACTTTTATAATCACTGAAAACCAACTTTTGCCACTTATCGTAAATCAGCAACTGCATGGGATCCTTGTTGAGGCGGACACGCAGCTTTCCGGTGAAGATTTCGAAGCTTGCCGGTTCGTTATTCACCTTGATTTCACCGATGTCCTCAAGCTGTTCATGAACTACTGCAAAGGAAGCGTTCTTCCTTTGTAGTGTGCCGCTGGCATCATACCATATCCGAACAACAGAACTGCTGCAAAAATAAAACTCCAGCTTAGCACCGTCGCTGCAATTGAAAGTCACCTTTCGCCCCTCGATCTGATAATCTTGGCATTGTGTCGCTTTCATCACCTGCCCTGCTGCTCCATGAACGATGGAGATCAGGCAAAACAGCATCAAATAAAAAGATTTTAGTTTATGCATAATAGGTTTTTAATATTCGATCACAACCATGTCCCAATACTTGAGCCCCGGCAGATCGATGGTCAATTTATTTCCTGTCTGCGCTTTAGTAAGCGGAATAGCGACGCCCCCTTGCATATCGGGCGATGCAAACCATACTCGCTTGACAGTACGTGTCACGTCGAGCTTGATCTGTAGGCCATCGATACGGGAGGGTTCCTGTTGGGTCCCGTTGGTGTCGCGCCATTCCATAGTATTGGCATCCTTAAAATTGATCAAATGGATTACATCACGATTAGCAAAATGTCGCCCATAGCTTGTAATACTGCCTGATCTTGCTTTACCATTACTGATAGTCAAAGCGTTTGTACCGGTGACACTAAAGACCGCGGCTGTACCACCGTCTCGCAATACGTTTTGGTAGGCGACCATAAAGTCATAATATTGGATCAGCTTTTCCTTTGTTGTTCCTTTAAGCTGCAGGTTGTTATTTGCAAAATATTCATTGGTCAAATAATGTTCTCCCATTTCAAGGTGAGCCCCTCCATTGGCAAAAATGACCGCATTGGTCAGCAACACACCCGGCTCATTGACAAAGCCTGCCTGATTGGACTTAGCATAGTTCATATAAGCTGCTAATACGGTATTCTTATTGTAATTGCTAAAACGGTCATTGTCTTGAATAATTTTCACCAATTCATCGTATGATTTGTTGGGATCCCAAACTTCGGTATATAAAAAATCAACAGCAGATGGTGCTATCCCATACTCCTGACCGTATTGATTAACTGCATTCATCACATGATACTTGCCCGGAAAAGCCTTCTTTGACGCTGCGATGAACGGGGCGTAGCTCTGGTCTAGTTTCACTTCTTTGCCAGTATAGTCATATAGTTTTCCGCGGTCTCCCAACTGATCGATGTGATAGCCGTCAAAATTATAGACCGCAAATACATCTTGATGTCTTTTGTTAATATAGGTCTGCCAAGCCGAGTTGCTGGGATCAACCAAATAGATATTGCTTCGAAAGGGTGCATTCAACGGATGCATATCTTTCTCTTGATGTTGATTATCCTTAAAAAGGTACCATTGTTCGGATACCCCATCACTTGCCGCATTGGATAAAGCTCCATACAACAAGTTGTAGAACATCGCTTTCATTCCTTTATCATGAGCGGCCTGAATATAGCCATCAACGGTAGATTTGTAATTGGTCCGACCGATAAGATCCAGCCAGGAATCAGCTGGATTGGATACTGAACCGGCCAAAGGTTTATGTTGATCCATCTGCCAGTCATAAAACTGGATTCCATTGATATGGAAACGGTTGAGCGTTTCGACATTGCGTTGTATTGCCTGCTGATCAAGACGATCGTAATTGGATACAAATCCATACCGTGGAAACTTGCGCCAGTCGGAAGATACATCCACAGCTATGCTGTAGAGCGGCTTTTTAGTTGTATCATCAGTTTTAAAAAGATAGACCATGTAGCCCCGAAAGTCTGTCGTAGGTGGTGTCCAGGTCCAGCTCGACTGTGAAAGCGGCTCGTCTTTGATCAATTCGCCCAGATAGGTATAGGCGACACTCAAATTATTGTCGGAGATAGCAGCTGTAAATGTGATCTTTTCCCCAGGTTTATAAACAGCCTTATCCGTATTGATGACAGGTTTAAAATAGGTCTGCCCATAGGTGATCGGGTCTTTGTCAATATCGTAATAGTTGTTGCAGCTCGCGCTTAAAAGCATTCCGCCGGCAGCCAAAAGTCTAAATATTCGTTTCATCTGTAAATAATTTTATCACGCACTCAGAAGCTTATTATTTTCCTCCCTTTTGCCGATGGAGGAAAAAGCTTAAGATTGATTTATTGTTTGACAATTGTGACTGTTTCCTGTAGCTGATCCAGTGTGATACTGTAGGTACCCGCAGTGGTCACTTTCCACTTATTATCTGGATTAGAGCCAGACTTGCTAAAGATCATCTGCTCGGTCTGCGCTGACGGTGTCCTGCCATTTTGTGAGGCCAAAAACCATGCGCCATTCCAATCAGACTGTTTATCGCAACTGAACTTTAATTCGCCAGTTTTGAGTGTTCCAGACCAGGTAAACCTATGGGGTGTATCACCCTTGACCATTGGGGTTGCTGCGGCAATATCCCAACCATTAGGCGTCGCATCGCCCACAAGATAAATAGCCGGAAATGGTGTAAAAGGAGCAATGGTAATTTTATTGGCCCGTAGATCCAGCCTGATCTTATAGGTTCCTTTATTAATCCGCCATTTATAATCACTCTTATTTTCACTTTCGGACCACTTTACGACAGGTAGGTCTGTTCCAACGCCCTGTTGATCTGTCTCTGGGCGCAAAAAGACAACACTTGGATCAAAATCTGGCTTCGTTGCAATCTTAAACTCGTCTGCGTTATTACTAGAATTTAAGACGGCATGATAGGTAAAAATAAAAGGGTCATTCGGATCTTTCGCCATAGGCTGAAAGGACCAACCGGTAAAGCCACCCACAAACCACAATGCATCATACATAGCTCCTTCAATTTCAGTAATGGCAATAGATAGATCGATCAGATTGATTTTGACTTGGTATAAGCCAGATTTGGCAACAGTAAATGGAACATCATATGGATCTGACTCTGATTCACGATAATAGAGCTTTTCATTGCTTGTTCCTTTATTGTACGAAGGTGTAAAATCGCCCAAAGTGCTGATAAACTTAAACTCGCCCGGGCTCAATACGCCTTGCCATATAAAGGCTCCCGGTGTACCCTGTATCTGATTCATCTTGCTTGCTTTATGTGCATCCCAGCCATTGCTGGTAGCACTACCCAACATGTAGAGGGTTTCGGTGATCGGCCTATAGGTTTTGACCTTTAAACTAAGGATTTGAGACAGCTGTGTTGCGCTTTGTCCGTCTTGGAGCTCTGCCGTGACACGAGCTTCCAGCTGTGCTCCGCTTCCTGCTGTGATGCCAAGCTTTTCAATTAACAATTGATTAAAATCTTTGGTAACATATCTTTGTGACCGCAATCCTTTCTCAAAAGTACTGCTAATGGAAGGCTTAAAATCCTTACCTTTTTCACCGATTTCAAGGGTATACTTGATGGCTGCATTCGTTCCAAAATTAGAACCCGAAGTCCAGTCAAATACGACAGCTTCCTGTTCCGGTGCGGCAACATTCAATACAATATCTGATGTTGAGACACTGAGTTCTAAGGGACCATCGGGATAGATGATATTGCCAAAATCGTCTTTGCAGGACTGACAGAACAAGGACGAAATCAAGATCAAATTGATAATATAATATAGTCTTTTCATCTTTTTGAATTTGTTAGTTGGTTAATTACCAAAGGGATTTAATAACCAGGATTCTGCTTCAAATTTGGATTGGCGTCAATCTCAACTTGAGGAATGGGTAACAACAAATGTTTTGCGGTCGCATTGAGCTTGCCGATGCTGTGCAGAAAACTAAGCGCATACTGTCCATTGTCCCAGCGAATCATATCAAACCAGCGTTGTCCTTCAAAAGCAAGTTCTATTCTTCTTTCGTGACGGATTTTTTCACGCATATCAGCTTGGGAAAGTCCTGTAATTGACTTTTTGTCGGTCAAACCTGCTCGTTGTCGCACCAAATACAGGGGATCCACCGCCTGAGCCGTATTGCCGAGTTCATTGAGTGCCTCAGCCTTCATCAATAGCACGTCTGCATAACGTAACACAACGATATTGGCTGCATTGGTATTGTAATCGGGTGAAATGGACAATGGAACCAAAAATTTGCGCACGTTATATCCTGTGGACGACATATTGGATTTGTAGGCCTTACCGTCGAAAAGTGGTCCGCCTTCATACAAAACAGTTTTATCTTTGCGCAAGTCTCCAGTTTCGTATTGGGAGACAAACTCAGCTGTTGGCTGATTCCAGCCGTAGCCGCCGCCCACCCAGCCCGAATTGCGTGGTCCCATATAGGTGCTCAGCCAGTTTGCCTGATTTTCATCGTCCCAAAATCCGGCCTTGGTAAGTCCATAATATTGTACTTCAAAGAGCGATTCGGCTGTATTTTTATGACGAGGCTCCCCCCCAAAACAATCACTATAGTCTGCATTAAGCACATAGCCCAGCGACTCGACTTGATTGCATTGATCAATGCACAACTGATATTGTTTTAGCGTGAGGTAAACTTTTGCCAAAAGGCCTGCCGCAGCTCCTTTACTGACGCGTCCCTTATCCTGATCGGCATATTCCTCACGACGTGGTAACAGTGTAATGGCTTCCTTAAGGTCTGGTACTATAACTTCATTATAGATGCGTTCTTTGCTCACGCGAGCCGGTTTAAGATCATCTCCGGGTTTTGTAGGTACCAATGAAAGTGGCACATCGCCAAACAGCTGAACCAAAATAAAATAATAGTTCGCACGGAGGAATTTGGCTTCCCCGATCAATCTGTTTTTCAATTGGAGATCTATATCCATCGAAGGGACATTTTCCAAGACGGTATTACAATATAAAATACCAGGATTGGGCCCACGCCAAAGATCAACCGCCGAGAAATTGTCGGGGCCAGTGGAAAAATTGGACAGTTGGATCGTTTCTATTCCGTCATCGCCACCACCTGCGCCCACGGCACTATTCCCGGCCATAATGTCTAATGACCATATCCGCATATTGTATAACTTGGGTCGTTGGAGTGGCTGATATGCCGCATTGATCATTGCAACAGCAGCGGAAGCATCCTTGACGGATTCGGCACTGGGATCCTCAAGAGGTTCTTTATCCAAAAATTTTGAACATGAGCCCAACCAAAGGGGCATCGCCGCAAGAGCCATATAAAATATTTTTTTCATCATCATGAGTCTAATTGGTTAAAATCTAAGGTCCAATCCCAAGCTAAAGTTTTTTGTGATCGGGTAATTACTATTATCAACACCTCCTATCACTTCAGGATCGAAGCCAGAATACTTGGTCCAGGTGAACAAATTCTGTCCTGAAAAATAAAACCGCAACCGCCCTGCATGCAGACGTTTGGCTACAGCCTCAGGCAAGCTATAACCTACGGTCAGATTTTTCAGACGCAGGTATTTTCCCTGCTCTATAAAACGATCTGAATTACGTGTATTTTTATTGGGGTCGCTGTAAATCGCTCTGGGCACCTCGTTACTTGTTCCCTCCGCAGTCCAACGATCAAGAACTTTAGTCGTCTGATTTCGAATCGTATACATACCCTCCAGGGTAACCCTATTGGCGTTATAGATCTGGTTTCCGGATACCCCTTGAAAGAATACTTCAAGATCTATATTTTTATAGGACAACTTATTATTCATGGCAAAACTCCAACTTGGTGTTGGATTACCTAAATAGGTACGATCATAGTCATTGACGACTCCATCTTTATTGATGTCCCTAAATTTGATATCGCCGGGTGCCGTACTATTGGCTGGATCTGCCCCTTGGTATTGATAAGCATAACTATTCACTTCGGCCCAGTTCTGAAAAATACCATTGGTCAAATAGCCATAAAATGATCCAACAGGCTGTCCAATGGTATGGGACTGATAACCATAGTAAATAGGTACATCGCCATCAAGTCTAACGACCTTATTTCTATTATAGGAGATATTGAAATCGGTATTCCACATCAGTTCTCCTTTTAGGTTTTTGCTACGTAAACTCAATTCCCAACCCTTGTTTTCTACCTCTCCAGCATTGATCATTGGCGTATAGCTGTCTGAATATCCTGTCGTAATGGGCACGCTCATCTTGACAAGCATATCTGAAGTTTTTTTGATGTAAGCATCCATCGTCAACTGGATCCTGTTTTTGAAAAAACTTGCATCAATTCCAACATTCTGTTGTTTGATCGTTTCCCAGCGTATGCCTGGGTTAGGCATAACGAGTGGGTACAATGTCGAAACGGGAATACCATTGAAAACATATTGACCAGTTTTTAAGCGAGCGGATGCAGCATAGTTGTCCAACACGGCCTGATTACCAGTAACTCCATAACCGATACGGAGTTTAACATCACTCCAAAAATCATTTTTGTTAAAAAAAGACTCTTCAGAGATACGCCAGGCGGCAGAAAAAGAAGGAAAAGTCCCCCAACGGTTGGCCGTAGTAATTCTTGATGTACCATCACGACGTACAGTGGCAGTAAGGAGATAGCGATTTTTAAACGTATAATTGGCGCGTCCGAAGAATGACAATAGCGCCCATTCGTTGCGGCTCCCACCTACGGTTGGATCTAACAAACCATTGTTTAACTGGTTATTATTGTCGGAAAGAAACTCCTTGATGCTTCCATTCATGTAATTATAATCATTGTTTTGCGCACTAGATCCTAACATCACATTGACTTCGTGTCCCCCCTCGAAAGTATTTGCATAAGTAAGGGTATTGTCCCACAAATAGGTGAGGCTCTTGTTGAAGCTTTCACTCCGATAGGAATTAGGAACGGGGATCGGTTTCCAATTGTATTTAGGCGAAAAGGTCATATTGTCCCAAGCCTTATAATCGAGGCCAAACAAAGTTTTGAAGGTGAAATGATTCAAGAAACTTGCTTCCGCATAGATATTTCCAAGAAGATTATAGCCTTTCGTTGTATTTTGTTCAAGCATGGCAGTACCGATTGGATTGCGCAGGTCGCCATAGAATATAGCTTCATTTCCAGGACCTGAATAGGTGCCGTCTTCATTGAAAATTGGTTGTGTGGGCAATGAGGCCAACGTATTCAATACGCTATAGGAACCACTGTGTTTTACATCATGGCTTAGCGTGAGCGTATTGCCCAATTTGAGCCATGCTGTCTGTTTAGCTTCATTGTTAAACTGAAAATTATACCGTTTGTAATCGGTGTTTTTCACGATGCCATCCTGATTGAGTATGCCAGCAGAGACGTAGTATGTATTCTTTTCGCCACCACCATCATAACTAAGGGCATAATTAGCTAATTTACCTGTCTGTAAGAGTGCATCTAACCAATCTGTTCCTCGGCCAAGCAATGTAGGATCGGCAAAATCGGGTCGTTGACGGTTATTGTTGTTGGCCATCATCTCATTGTGCAGCGATGCAAACTGTTGTGCATTCAGCATTTTGGGCAAACTCGTTGCCTGCTGAATCGCATAATTGGCACTTGCCGCAATACTGCCTTTATTTTTATTGCCCTTTTTTGTTGAAATCAGTACAACACCATTGGCTCCTCTGGAACCATAAATGGCAGTAGCAGAAGCATCCTTGAGGATATCGATTGTCTCCACATCATTTGGATTGAGCGCATTGAGAGACAGATCCGTTGGAACGCCATCAATCACTAACAATGGTGCACTATTGTTGATTGACCCCAGACCTCGGATCTGTATGGATACATTGCTTCCGGGCGCACCTGAGTTGATAACCTGTACACCAGAGGCACGTCCTTGAAGTGCTTCGCCAACATTTGCCACAGGCTTATCTTTCATTGCCTCGGCACCCACAGAGGCTAAAGAACCCGTCAGATCTTTCTTTTTAACGGTCCCATATCCGATAACAACCACTTCGTCAAGTGCAGTGTTATCCTTGACTAGTATAATATCATAAATTGATGCATTGTCGACCTTTACTTCCTGAGTCTTGTAGCCGATATAGGAGATGCTCAAAACTGAACCATGTGCAACGGTCATTTTAAAATGGCCATTTCGATCTGTCTGTACTTGCTGGGTTGTCCCCTTGTTGCTGACAGAAACGGCTTCAATAGCTAGCTTGTTTTCGTCTTTAACAGTACCCTGAATCTCCCTTTGCTGTGCAAATGAATTTAAACAGATTAAAATCATTAAAAGCATGAGAATGGGATACGTAAAACGTAATCGCCCCTGGTTTTTCATAAAATTTGATTTTTACGTATTGCTTATAATTGTTATTTAATTTCGATTTGAAACTAGTGTCAAATCGCCCCCTAATTGGTTTATCCAAAAATAAGAGGATCAAAGAGCAGATAAAAGAGGTGTATCGCCGAATATAGAAACAACAAAAATGTAAAAATCTAAAAAACAGAATATTACATCAAATACAACAAAGAAATATATAGAAGATTAGGTCAATAATTTAGGGCTTTTCGACCTATTTTTGTGACCAATTCATCAAAATCTTCGCGCGGGACGGCAGCTTTATTTCTGAATTTGGTCCGGTAGGTATAAATGGTATTCGTTGAATAGTGCAAGAAACGGGCTATCTTTGCGCTGTCTGTAATACCCAAACGTATCAATGCAAAAATACGGAGTTCCGGGCTCAGTACTTCATTTGGCTTCAAGACAACTTGCATATCTGGGACTAACAGTGCATTGAAATCTTCCACAAAGTTCGGATACAAGTGCAAAAATACATGATCAAAAGTGGCGTATAATTCTCTTACTTCATGGTCGATCATATCGCGTGATTTAAGCATCTGCTTGAGCTCTTCGATCTTCTTGGCCATGACCATCTTGTTGAGCGAAATCTGGTATTTTTCGAGCTTATCAATATATAAGGAACATAAGTTTAGGAACTCACCGATATAGGCTTCTTTGATGTGATTGGTTTCTGCCAACTCGCTATTCATAGATAGCACTTCGCTATTGGTGGTATGAAGTTCGTCATTAGCTGTATTCAATTGCTGATTGAGCACCTGCAATTTTTGATTGAGTTCGAAGAGCTCTCTACGGACGCGATTTACCCGCTTCATCTGCCTGTATATCAAAATAACTGCTATAATGAGGCACAGCGATAGCATACTGACAATCGCTAGAAAGATTGTCAATTTTGACTTTTGTTGTAATTCATTTTCTTGATAAGCAGAGTTTATGATCGGAAAGATCTGCGAAGCTTCATAGGTCCGGAAACGGGCATTACAAAATATAGCATCCTCCATTGATGATTTGATACATCTATAGGCCTCTTCAATATGGTTTGATTTATACAATAAGGTCGCTAATGCCTGCATTGAGGCATTCTCCTTGATGGCATTTTTAATATCACTAATCGCGGATAGCGTCAAATATTTGCGTTGAAGGTCAACATTTCCTTCCTTTTCATAGATATTAGCCAAGGCATAACATAAGATGGCATGTTCATGATCCTCTTTTCGGGAAA
Organism: Sphingobacterium litopenaei; assembly: GCF_014692495.1. Taxonomy (GTDB): domain Bacteria; phylum Bacteroidota; class Bacteroidia; order Sphingobacteriales; family Sphingobacteriaceae; genus Sphingobacterium; species Sphingobacterium litopenaei. The sequence goes on from NZ_JACOIJ010000025.1 coordinate 34,336, forward strand.
GATCAAGCATATACATCAACGTCTTTTTCGCGTCCTCAAATTTCCCTTCATCATGGAGCTTTTCGGCATAAACAATACGGTATTGACTACTTTTCGTGTCCAGTTCACTTAAGAGCGAATCGCGATAGCGATCACTCCGAATGGCATACTGCCGATCGTCGGTATTTGAAAATGAATAAAATTTATAGAGCCTTTTCCACGCATCGTAATACTTGATCAACAGTTCTCTAGGAAGCTTGCTCTTCTCCGCAGTGACCAATATCTTATAGGCATCAATATACATACCTGCTGTGAAGTAAAATGAAGCAAGGTCCAGATTACTCTCATTGACTTGAAAGGAATCGCCGCTCTTTTGTGCTAACTTTACATTTCCCCTGGCATATATAATCGCAGAATCTAGTTTATATGAAGCATATTCCTGGTAAAGGAGCTTATTTAATTCGTATTGTCCGGAAGCGTTATTTGTTGATTTCTGAAGCTGTCGTACCAAATCCTCTATTCTCGCTTCTTTGATGGCCATAAACTCTTCCTTTTTATCGACCATCTGAAGCAGCTGTATCAACGAAGTATCCTGTCCGGTTCCTGCTTTACAAAGGATAACCGATATGACAATCAACAGGACACATACGACACGTCTATACATGATACTTTAAACCAAAAGTGACAAAACACAATAGTAACATTTTCTTTTCCAATAACAAAACTTGCATATATTCTATATTTGGGAAATATGAATAGAATTTAAGAAAAAATTTAATATGCTCCCACATAAAACTGATAAAAGCAAATTTATGTCTTCTATAATTGGCCAATATTCGGCTTCTTGTCCTTTATCCAGCTAATTTTTAGATTTATTTTGAAACTTAGGTTAGAAACCGAGAATTTAAATGGTGCTAGATTTGAATCCTACCAATAATCTAGTTTGTATATAAAATAATAATGATAGGTTATATGCCTATTTTTATTCAGCACTTGACAAATTATTTGGTGAAGGGGTACCGAGATAATTTTCAAATATTTCAATAATTAGCCTCAAAGCCAACAAGTCAACACAACAGATACTTAAATAATAAGAATTTTGGTAAATTGTCAAAGCATACCTTAAGAGTGAATTATCCATTCTTTCTTATGGTGAAGGTTTTCATCAATACGACAAGGATTCATTGCAGCTATAAGCATAAAACGTGCTGGGTAATCTACCGTAAATTTGGAACGTGAAATCGTAATGCTTTGTGATTCTAGAGGCTGACGCATTACTTCCAATACTGTTCTTTTGAATTCGGGCAATTCATCCAAAAATAAAACTCCATTATGTGCTAAGGATATTTCTCCAGGTTGCGGATGAGTTCCTCCGCCAACCAAAGCAACGTCAGAAATGGTATGATGAGGAGTTCTAAAAGGTCTAGTGGTCATGAGGGATTCTGCTGTGGGCAATGTTCCGGCAACAGAATGAATCTTTGTTGTTTCTAATGATTCTTCAACTGTAAGAGGTGGTAAAATAGTGGGTAGCCTTTTAGCAAGCATGGTTTTTCCTGCTCCTGGAGGGCCTATCAAAATGACATTATGTCCCCCAGCTGCTGCTATTTCTAAAGCTCTTTTTATATTTTCTTGTCCTTTTACATCGGAAAAATCTACTTCATAACTGTTGATATTTTTTTCAAATTCCTCATTGATATTGACGTAAGTCGGAGCTATCGTTATTTTTCTTTCAAAAAAGTCAACGACATCATTCAAGTTATCGATTCCATAGATCTCCATGTCTGCAACGATAGCTGCTTCTTTCGCATTTACAGAAGGAAGAATAATTCCCTTAAAGCCATCTTTTTTGGCTTGAACTGCTATTGGTAAAGCCCCTTTTATAGGCTGCACTGCACCGTCCAAAGACAATTCTCCTAAGATTATAAATTTATCTAATTCTTCTGTGGTGAGCTGATTTGATGAGGCTAGAATTCCAATTGCTATAGAAAGATCATACGATGATCCTTCCTTACGAATATCAGCGGGTGCAAGATTGACTACTATCTTTTGTCTTGGCATACGATAGCCTATGGATATTATTGCACTTTCTATACGCTGTAGACTTTCTTTAACGGCGTTGTCTGGTAAACCTACTATATAATATTTAGTTCATGTAGACTCGTTTACTTCTACCGTAATTGTAGTCGCCTCGATACCGTAAACGACACTTCCGAAAGTCTTTACTAGCATAGTGTGAAAAATTGGTTAATTAAATTTAAAGAAAATTTTTTGCATAAAAATTCTTTTTATAGGTTCGTTTGGTCTTGTTTTTGATGAATTGTAATAAATACCTTATTTTGACGTAGCCCACAAAAAATATTTTTATTTTTAAACGTTTTGGCACTTTTAGTGTTTATATAGTAAGTGATTTATTAAAATTTAATACAACGGAATAATGAAAGACAGCGGAAAAGTAGTTACAGCATTATTAGCTGGTTTAGCAGCAGGTGCAGTTTTAGGTTTATTGTTTGCACCAGAAAAAGGATCAGAGACTCGTGATAAAATCAATGATTCGTTATCAGATTTGGCTGATGCAATTAAAGAGCGTGCGGAGCAACAAATTGATCAATTAAATGAATTGAAAGAGAAAGTATTAGCTTCGGTAAAATCAAAAGCTCATCAAGTAGAATCGATTATCGATGATGAAATCGAAGAACACGCATAAATAAGATAAAGATATTTAATAATCGTACTGGCGAGGTAATCTATTCTCGCCAATAAATAAATAATGGATGGAAGAACAAAAATTTTCCTTTTCAGGTAGTTTTCAGAAGACCAAAGAATACCTTGATACGCAACTGGAAATATTAAAGCTTAAAGCTATTTCCAAGTCTTCTCGTATTATGGGAGCTATCATATTGGATGTTTCCAAATTGGGTTTGATTCTTATTGTTATTTTCTTTTGGTCATTAGCTTTAGGATTTTGGTTAGGTGAATTATTAGAAAGCAATTCTTTAGGATTTTTGGCTACAGGAGGGATATTTTTGATTATTCTATTAATTGTTAAGCTTTTAGAGCCTAAATTGGAAGCTAAATTCATGGACATTACCATTAAAAAGTTCTTAGGTAAATGGAATGAGGAAGAAGATTTTATTGCTGAAATGGAACGCGAAGAATCTCAGCAAAAGGAAACATATGAATCTCCTAAGGGTACAGCTACGGTAAAAGATATTTTTGAAAAGGAAGTTTGATCATGAGAGTAAATATTAATAATTCTGAAGAGCTTAAAAATGAGCTTTTGCGTCTTAATCGCTTGAGAAAGGAGCAGGAAGTTTACATAGGAGATCAATACCGACTTCTAAAAAATAAAGTACAGACTCCAGCTCGTGTTTTAGGTGCTGTTACTTCATCTGTACCAGGCGTAAGTTTGGTAAAGAGTTTATTTTCATCTTTTAGCAAATCTAAAACTTCGGAAGAGGTATTAGGGAATAAGTCCGATTGGCTTACAAAAGCTACGCAATTAGCGCTTCCTTTTTTGCTTAACAAAACATTACTCAAGAATAGTGGTTGGCTAAAAAAATCACTTGTGCTGCTAGCTTCAGAAGGTGCTGCTGGTCAGATTAATAAAGATAAGGTGAATAATTTTGTAGGCAGGATTGCAGATTACATTCGTCCTAAAAAATCTAAAAAGAAGCATAAAAATATACGAGGAATTGATGAACAGGATACTGCTAATTTTGGTATACCACCAGACAGCGAAACTTACTAATCTTTTATGTTAAAATATATAATCCCTTCGACTGAAGGGATTTTTTTATAATTAGAGATTGTTATTTCATTAGACTCCAGAAAATTTAAGCCCTAAATAGTTGAATAACTGAGAACATAAGGTTATTTTTGCGGCTTAATTCATGTTATGGGTAAGGATAAATTAAGAAAATTTGCGGAAGTGGCTACGTTTGAAAATGTAGTACAACTGGATGCAGGATTTGAATATAAGGGTCAATGGGCTTCAAAATTCTTTGGTAACGATAAACCAATTATTTTGGAGTTAGCCTGTGGAAAAGGCGAGTATACGGTTAATCTTGCGAAAATGTTCCCAGAACATAATTTCATCGGTATTGATTACAAAGGAAATCGTATTTGGCGCGGAGCGAAAACGGCCTTGGAAGAAGGAATCAAAAATGTTGGTTTTCTGCGTATTCAAATCGAAACAATATTAGAACATTTTGCAGAAAATGAAGTTTCTGAGATTTGGATTACTTTCCCAGATCCTCAACCTCAGGATAGTCGTGAGAAAAAACGTTTGACAAATCCTAAATTTTTGGAGCGTTATAAATTTATCCTGAAAGAAGATGGTATAATGCATTTGAAAACAGACAACGACGGCTTCTATGCGTATACATTGGAACAAATAGAGGCTTTAGGCTTGACTAAATTCAAAGAAACTACAGATTTGTACAAATCAAATTTAGTGGATGAAGTGCTTTCAATTAAAACCTATTACGAGCGCAAATATTTGGCGGTGGACAAGAATATCAATTATGTTCAATGGACATTCAAGAAATAAATGTAAAGAGCCTCGATAGGCTCTTTACATTTTATAATATTCTACAGAATGAGCGGTCAGGGCATTGTGCAATTCTAAATTATCATCGTCACTAGAAAATAATTTGTTCCGCCAAAAACGCTTTGGTGATTTCTTTTTAAAATGAATTACATAAAGATTTCCGCCTGAGCGTGTAAGACTTTGAATGTTGTCAATGTCTTCTATTTCATAAGTTTCGATTTTATTTTCGAATTGAATCGTCAGCACTTTATCTGATAAAGTCCAAATGGATTTATTCTTACTCCATTTCACCGATAAATAAAGTATAAGAGGAATAGTAAATAGAATCGAAATCACCTTTACAAGTTCGGATGCGGGAATTTGAGAAGATAAAACACCCCCTAGAATCAATAATGAAAAGAAACTAAGCATATATTTTCCCCGATGTAAGGTGTTGATTTCAAATGATTGCTTTATCATGGTGCAAAAGTAAAAATCAATTACACTCTAAATAGCGTAATGTTGGAGAATATTTCCATAATTAATTAAGAGCTTTTATTTCGCTAAAATCGCTTGGGATTTTGAACAAATTCACATCTCCATCAGGTTTTATCTGATAGGCTTGAATACCTATTCCTGATGTAGAAATTTCTAGCGCCGCTCCAGGAATATTTTTTAGGTAGGCATATTCGCCCCAATAAACTTGAGGGAGATCTTCGGTATACCATATATGAATAGTCGAAGTGTGATCTTCATTAACTATAATCTTTGCTAATTTGCACGTGTAACCTGCTATTTTCTTTTCTTGTCCATCAACAAATTTTATTGGCAATTCTGAAGCTAATTTTATTGAATCACCAAAATCCAAAAGCTTATCATTGAGACCATCTGTTTTGTAATATTCTTTGGTTTCGGGATATACAATGAAAGTTAATTGGTCAATCTTGTTATTGAGTTCATAAGTATTGCTGAAAAGACTAGTCTCTGCTCGTACAAAATGTTTATTTACCCAAATTTGCGTAAGAGGTTTTCCTTCTTCTTGAAAGGCTAAGGATTTAATTATCGCGGAAATAAATGACAATTGCGACTCATCAACTTGCTTGTTGTTCTGCTGCAAAATAGCTTCATCCACTAGGTATTTATAATCGATCTTGAACGTAGGATATTGTGAAAAGCTCGGAAGCGAGAATAAGAATAATAGTACGAGTGAGAAGATTCGCTTCATAAGAATATATTTGTTATCACAAATATGCGTAAAATACTTTTACACAATCATATAAATCGTATATGCATAAAAGGTCTGAAATAATTCAGACCTTTCTAGTATCATTAACTTACGAGAAGTTTATATCCTCGTCCGTGAACATTCACAATTTCTACGCTTGTATCCTCTTTAAGATATTTACGAAGCTTACTTAAAAACACGTCCATACTACGACCAGTGAAGTAATTATCATCATGCCATATTTTTTTCAGCGCTTCCTCACGAGTCAATACATCATTTTTCTTTAGACACAAGAGACGTAACAACTCGGCTTCTTTTGTAGAAAGCTTTTGTTGCTGACCTTTATAAGAGATGATTTGACTTGTATAATCGAAGAAATAATTTCCTATCTCGAATTTATCTGCAAGTTCTTCTTCTTTATCTTTTGAAGCTCTTTTCAATAAAGCGTTGATACGCAACAGTAATTCTTCTACGCGAAAAGGTTTGGTAATGTAATCATCCCCACCAAGCTCAAAAGCTTGGGTTTTATCTTCCATCATTCCTTTTGCAGTTGCAAATATAATGGGTACAGTGCTATTTATCTTTCGAACTTCTTTGCCTAATGTGAAACCATCCTTTTTAGGCATCATGACATCAAATATGCATAAATCGAAATCATTCTTACGAAATTCTTCGATCGCTTTATCTCCATCTACGGATAATGTCACATCAAATTTCCCTTTGAGTTCTAGATAGTCTTTTAGTAGCTCACCTAGATTTGGGTCATCTTCTGCTAATAATATTTTTTGCATAAGTATATTTTTACTAAATCTTTATTTGCTTTTAAGCGGTAATATTACCTCAAAAGTTGTGCCTTTGTCTTTTTCACTTTTTACGGTGATTTTTCCGTCAAATCGTTTGATGATATCGCTCACATAGCTCAATCCAAGGCCGAATCCCTTTACATTGTGGACATTCCCCGTTGGAATACGATAGAATTGATCAAATATCTTCTCTTGTTGGTCTTTGGTCATTCCCATTCCTTTGTCTGAAACGGAAATTATTATTTTATTATTGGAATTATATGTTTTTACCGTAATATCAGGTGACTCCAGGCTATATTTAATAGCATTATCAACTAAATTAAACATTACATTTGATAGATGCAATTCATCGCCAATCACTAAATCCTTCTCTGCATACAATTCTTTAGTCAGTTTACCATTTACTTTGTCTATGCGTAAATACATACTATCTACGACATCTTCGACAATATTATTGAGATGAACATCAGTTTTCTCAATTTTTAGATCTTCTTTCTCCAGTTTCGCAATGTTCAATACTCGCTCAATATGGTTGCCTAGTCGGACATTTTCATCATAGATGATATTAGCAAGTCTGTTTACTCGCTTCTTGTCATCTGATATTTCTGGATCACGAAGTGATTCGCTGGCAATCATTATGGTAGCTACGGGAGTTTTGAATTCATGTGTCATGTTATTGATGAAATCCGTTTTCATCTCCGATATTTTTTTCTGTTTGAAAATAATGCTCAGAGTGTAAGCAAAACATCCAACCAAAAGAGCAAACAACGCGATTGTAGGTAAGAACAAGTAGCTTATATTTTTAGCTATTATATTCTTTTTGTTTGGAAAATAAATGGATAATCTTCCTCGAGATTCACCAATATCACCTTTAAATAGATCTGTAGTGTAGCGAGTTAACTTTTGAGGTTCTAATAATGTAGAAGGATCGGAAGTTTCATAGATCAATTTGAAATGATCACGAATCTCCATGTTAAACGGAGAATGAATATCCCTGCTGGATAATTCTTGTTGAATGAGCTGCTGAATCCTTCGTGTATTAATTCTTTTGTGTAGAGGCCTATTTGCCAGTTGAACACTCATGGCTACATCTTCGACCACACTAGCTTTTTTACCGCTAAGAATAGCGACAGAATCGAATAAGGTAGTAGGATTTGATTCGGCTAATAAATTCTCACGGATCCGATCAAGTTGACCAACCAAATCCGAAATTCTTCTATTGATCTTAACATCTTCTTTGGGAGGCAATGTTGCGATTTGATACCAGTTTACAAGACCTGTCAATAAGTCAAATTCCGAAATAACGTAACGTACGGAATCATCTTTTGCTGCAACTTTTGGTACTTGCCTGCTAGCAGATACGATTACATATGTGTTTGCAAGAGTGGTGCCTAATATCGGTTCTTGCTCTAATCTTATTTGGATAAACTTCCTGTTCGGTTTGATTTTATAATATGTTTCATAAAACCAGTTTTCGATTGGCGTAACATTTGGATATCTAGATTTTAACTCTTCATCCGCTTCTTTAAATTTTAAAAAGTTGGATTGTTGCTTTAATCTCAAACGATCTATCTCTTCTTGAATGCCAAGTTGTTGAGCTAGTTTTTGTTGTTTTTTCTGTTCAGCTATGTACTTGTCGCGATTGACCTTCGATTGTATTTTAGCAAAATCCAATACTTCCGATTTTTCAATTTCAGAAGCTACTTTTGAAAGGGAGGTGTTTACTTTTTCGTCAAAAAGCTGAGATTCTTGAAAGTATGTCTCTCGTATAAAATAATATTGCATCGCCATTACGCCTAGTAATGCAATGGACATCAACCAAATAATTAACGAGATGCTTTTTTTCTTCATTTTATACAAAAATAAGAATGATTGCTACTTAAACCTTTCATTTAACAGAATTTAACTTCAATGAATAAGGATTAATTGATAACTTTAATTGATTAGTAACTAGTATAATTATGAAATCATTAATACTATTCATTTTTTCTTTTGGATTCTGCATTTGTGCAAATGCACAAGAAGATAAGGAAAGCAACAATTCAAAAAATAAAAGATTTTCGATTCCTAACATATATGAAAAGCATTTGGATTCCTTACAAAAGTCTAAGCCTTTGAATTTGGAATCATATATTCAAAAAGATAGTAATGCTGTTTCCATTCCTAATGCTTATTCGAAACAAGAAAAGGTAATATATTCGATGCCCATTAAAAAAGTAAGTGGAAAGGGTTTAGCGCCCATGCCAGGAACAGAGAATTTAGATAAACTGGAAAATAGGCTTCTTCTTGATTCGTTGAAAACTAAGAAATAAATAAGGCGAGATTTTAAAATCTCGCCTTTGTTTTTATTGAACCACTGAAACGCGGATCGTATTTGTTTTCCCTTTTTTGTGTAGTGGAGTAGAAGCTGTGTTGATCACAATTTGTCCTGGATCAACCAATTGATTTTCTCTCAATAATTCGTTTACATCTTGGATAGTTCCGTCTGTACTTTCGAATTTTTTGTAGATGAATGTACTTACACCCCAAACTAAACTTAATTGATTTAATAATTTCGTATTACCAGTGAATACATAGATGTTTGTGTCTGGACGATAACTCGAAATTTCCATTGCAGTGTACCCAGAAGAAGTCATTACTACGATAGCCGAAGCTTTTGTTTTTTCTGCCAAGAAGATGGAAGAGCCGCAAATAGAGTCTTGAATGATAGTATCATCAGTAGATGAATCACTTTTTGCAATGTAGTAAGGGTAAGAAGTGGATTCAACGTGTGTAATGATTTTTGCCATCGTTTCGATAACGATTTCGGGAAATTCTCCAACAGAAGTTTCACCACTCAACATTACTGCATCAGCACCATCTAATACAGAGTTAGCAACGTCATTCACCTCTGCACGAGTAGGGCGAGGAGTTGTAATCATACTTTCTAACATTTGTGTAGCGATGATTACTGGTTTTGATAGGTTACGACATTTCTGAACGATGATTTTTTGAAGGCCAGGAACCTCTTCCATAGGCAATTCTACACCGAGGTCACCACGCGCTACCATTACAGCATCAGTAGCTTCGATGATGGCATCGATATTTTCGATAGCCTCAGGTTTTTCTATTTTCGCGATTACTTTTGCGTGGCTTCCTTTAGCAGCGATGATTTCTTTACATTGTTTGATATCTTCAGCGGAGCGAACGAATGACATTGCAATCCAGTCTGCGCCGTGATCCAAAGCAAAGTTTAAATTATCTAAATCTTCTTCGGTCAATGAAGGGATAGAAACTTTTGTATTTGGTAAGTTCACACCTTTACGTGAAGTCAAAATACCGCCATGAACGACTTCACATACTACAGAATCTTTGTGGTTAGTCGATAGTACGCGCAATTGCAATTTACCATCGTCTAATAATATAATTTCGTTTTCTTTTACGTCATTAGGGAAGTTTTCATAAGTGATGTATACTCTTTTTTCATCACCTATCAATTCTTCGGTAGTCATTTCGATTTGGGAACCATTCACAAGGATTGCACCGCCTTCTTTCATTTTACCGATACGGATTTTTGGTCCTTGAAGATCGGCTAAGATTGCTACGTGAAAAGGATGTTCTTCGTTGATTTCTTTAATAGTGTTGATTACTTTTAAATGGTCATCTTGGCTACCGTGCGAAAAATTTAGTCTACAAACATCTACACCTTTTGCAATCAAGCGAGTTAAAACCTCTTTGTCTGCGGATGCAGGGCCTAGTGTTGCAACTATTTTAGTTCTTTTTTGAATTTTCTTCATTTGAGTTCTATTCTTTATTAAAAATCACACCCTTGTCTTATAATTGTTAACGAAAGGATGCAGTATTTAGGCATAATTATTTTGTCTTTTTTCAGAGTGTAAAATGTACACTTTGTAAAGAATTTGCTAAAATATTAGATTTTCTTTAGATTTCAATGATGTTGGCTCAATTTCTTTTACCAACATTATCTCATTAATTGATTTTAAGTTGTCAACTAGCTTATTCAAATCTTCTGTGTCAATATAATGTTTAATCAACATGAAATAATCGAAATTAGGTATTTCAGGTATTAAAACGCCATTTTCCAAGCTTTTATTGTTGATGATATAGTATTCAAATTCAAAATGTTCGCAACAATATCGATACATTGGAAAATGATGAGTAATAATGCTATTTTTATTTTTTTCTGCAATGATGTGATAGTCTAATTCTTCCTGAGATTTAGATTTTAAGTTTCCATTATGATCAATAGGAGATTCTTTTCCGAATTGGAATTGAAGACCTGTGCGTTTATTTATAAAATGACAAAGTCTGTAATCTCTCAAGGAGGAGCTAATACCTATTAAGGTAAAATCTAGCTCTAAGTCGAAGTCAAGATCAAGTTTGAAAGTAACTTTGTTCAAAATTTTAGCTTAATATATTTGTTATACGAAAATACAATAATTAATACGCATAAAGGAATTTTAAACGGTTTAAATTCAAACTTTTTTTGCTATTACTTGTTGGAATTAGTATTATTGAGTATAATATTATTAATAAAAAGATACGGCTTAAACGTACTGTAACAAGGATGACGTTCTTTTATTTTGTACCTAAATATCAAAAAGGTTTGATATTTGAGTAAATTTATTTTTCTTTGCACAGATTTATTAAACAATTAAACTATACAATCATGTCAGATATCGCATCAAGAGTAAAAGCAATTATCGTTGAAAAGTTAGGTGTAGATGAAAACGAAGTAACACCAGAAGCTTCTTTCACGAATGATTTAGGTGCAGACTCACTTGATACAGTTGAGTTGATCATGGAATTCGAAAAAGAATTTAACGTAGCAATTCCTGATGACCAAGCTGAAAACATCAGCACAGTTGGTGAGGCAGTTGCTTACTTAGAAAAAAACGTTAACTAACTAATTTTATTAGGCCAAACATAATAAATGGAGCTTAAGAGAGTAGTTGTAACAGGATTAGGCGCGCTTACACCAATAGGTAACACGGTTTCCGAATTTTGGGAATCTTTAATTAATGGTGTAAGTGGGGCCGCTCCTATTACGCATTTTGATGCGTCTAAATTTAAAACTCAGTTTGCTTGCGAAGTAAAAGGTTTTGATCCTCATCAATTTATGGATCGTAAAGAAGCTCGCAAAGTGGATCCTTTCGTGCAATACGCTATTGCTTCTACCGATGAAGCAGTGAAGGATGCAGGATTGGACTTTGATAAATTAGACAGAAACCGTATTGGAGTAATTTGGGGGTCGGGTATTGGTGGTTTGACTACTTTTACAGACGAAGTTGCTGGGTTTGCTAATGGCGATGGTACACCACGTTTTAATCCATTCTTCATCCCTAAAATGCTTGTAGATATTGCCCCAGGACACATTTCTATGCGTCATGGTTTACGTGGGCCTAACTTTTCAGCTGTGTCAGCTTGTGCGTCTTCGACTAATGCGATGATTGATGCTTTTACTTATATCCGTATGGGTAGAGCAGATATTATCATCACAGGTGGTTCGGAAGCAACAATCAACGAAGCTGGAATCGGTGGCTTTAATGCAATGCATGCATTGTCCACTCGCAATGATGATCCAAAAACAGCTTCACGTCCTTTTGATAAAGATCGTGATGGGTTTGTTTCAGGTGAAGGTTCGGGTGCAATTATTTTAGAAAGCCTAGACCATGCTTTGGCACGTGGCGCTAAAATTTATGCAGAAGTAGTGGGAGGTGGTATGAGTGCAGATGCTCATCATATTACTGCTTCACATCCTGAAGGTTTAGGAGCTAAGTTAGCAATGACTATGGCTGTTAAAGATGCAGGATTAGAATTCACAGATATTGATTACATCAATGTACATGGTACTTCTACTCCGGTAGGAGATATCAGTGAAACAAAAGCAATTGCTGATTTATTTGGCGATCATGCTTATAAATTAAACATTAGTTCTACCAAATCTATGACAGGTCACTTGTTGGGAGCAGCAGGTGCTGTAGAGGCAATCGCTTCTATATTAGCTGTTAAAAATGATATTGTCCCTCCGACAATTAATCACTTTACAGATGATCCTGAAATAGATAACAAATTGAATTTTACATTCAATACAGCTCAAAAACGTGTAGTAAATGCGGCTTTGAGTAATACATTTGGATTCGGTGGTCACAATGCAACTGTCATCGTTAAAAAATATAAAGGATAGTATTGAATAAGGATAAAGAGATAATAGGTAGTTTAATACATTAAACTACCTATTTCTTCTTTGTAGCATATTGGGAATGTCATTACAGATATATAAGTTATACTTTTCAAGAAATAGAGCCTATTATAAAAAGCTAAAAAACATACTTGGTTTTGTACCAGGGAATGTCAAGCTATATCAAATGGCTTTTCGTCATAAGTCTGTAGCCGTTCCTATCAAAGAAGGGGTCAAAAATAGTAATGAGCGTTTAGAATTCTTGGGTGATGCTGTACTGGGATCTGTAATCGCGGAATTACTTTTCAAATTGTACCCTTACAAGGGAGAAGGTTTTTTAACTGAGATGCGTTCAAAAATTGTATCTCGAGCTAATCTTAACCAGCTTTCCCGTAAGTTGGGATTTGATCAACTTATCCAATATGATTCCCGTATGATTTCTTATACTACAAAGCAAGGCTCTCTCTTGGGTGATGCCTTCGAAGCCGTCGTAGGAGCGATCTATTTGGACAAAGGTTATCAGTTTACTAAAGAATTTCTTCTTACCAGAATTATAGATCCGCATGTGGATATTGAGACACTCGAGGTTACAGAGTCAAACTTCAAAAGTCGTTTGATCGAGTGGTGTCAGCAAGAAGGTAAAGAGGTTGTTTTCAATCTTATCGAAAATCCTGAAGGAGAATCTTCTAAAATGTTCAGTATTGAAGTCGCTGTTGCTGGAGAAGTTTGTGGTATTGGTCGAGATTTTAACAAAAAAAGTGCAGAAAAATTGGCGGCTGAAAAAGCTTGTGAATTTTTGAAAATCATATAATTCTCTCTCTTGGTGATAATCTTTCGCTGTATTTTTTCATATTCGCTTTGTTATCTTACCTTTGCAGTATGGCAGCAATTAAACCATCATTAGCTAAAGGTACGCGTGATTTTTCTCCTGCTGAGATGGAGAAAAGAAATTATATCTTCAATACGCTAAAAACAGTTTTCAAAAAGTTTGGTTACAACGAAATTCAAACTCCTTCCTTCGAAAATCTATCAACTCTAACCGGAAAATACGGTGATGAAGGTGATAAATTAATCTTTAAAATCTTAAATTCTGGAGATTATTTGTCTAAAGTATCCGACGAACAATTGACAGAACGTAATTCCAATAAATTAATTCCTCATATTACAGAAAAAGCACTTCGTTATGATTTAACAGTACCTTTTGCAAGGTATGTTGTTATGCATCAAAATGATATTGCTTTACCTTTCAAACGTTTCCAAATTCAACCGGTTTGGCGTGCGGATCGTCCGCAACGTGGTCGTTATCGCGAATTTTATCAATGTGATGTGGATGTTGTAGGTTCGGATAGCTTATTGAATGAGGCTGAATTTATTTTGATTTATCAAGAGGCGTTGCAAGCATTAGGCTTGAAAGATTTCACTATCAAAATTAATAATCGCAAAATTTTATCGGGTATTGCCGAGATTATCGGTAAACCAGAACTTATCGTTGATATGACTGTGGCTATTGATAAGTTGGATAAAATTGGTTTGGCTGGTGTGAATAAAGAATTATTGGAAAGAGGATTTACCAACGAGGATTTGGAAACATTGAAGCCTATTATTGAGTTACAAGGTTCGAATGAGGAAAAGCTTTCGCAGCTAAAAACTGTATTAGCAACTTCTGAAAACGGTTTAAAAGGTATTCAAGAAATTGAAGAAGTCTTTGCTTATGTAAAAGCGTTCGCAGGTGAACAGATCTTGCCAAAATTTGTAGAAGTCGATATTACTTTAGCGCGCGGATTGAATTATTATACCGGTTGTATCTTCGAAGTGAAGACGAACGAAGTGGCAATGGGCAGTATTGGTGGCGGTGGACGCTATGATGACTTAACGGGCATGTTTGGGTTGAAAGGATTAACAGGAGTGGGGGTATCATTTGGAGCTGATCGTATCTATGATGTGTTGGAAGAATTAAACTTATATCCAGAGTCAAATTCAACTAATACTAAAGTCTTGATTATCAATTTCGATAAAACTTTAGAATCATTTACCCTACCTTTATTAGCTTCACTTCGTCAATCAGGTGTTGCCGCAGAACTTTATCCAACGGCTGCAAAACTGAAGAAACAAATGAGTTATGCTGACGCAAAACGTATTCCATACGTACTATTGATCGGGGATGAGGAGAAAGAATCTGGCTTATTAAGTCTAAAAAATATGGAATCAGGCGAGCAAGTGAAAGTGAGTAAAGAAGACCTTATAGCACAATTAAGTTAAGGGAAAAATATCCTATAGGATAAATCGGATAATTTTATTGCATCATAACAATCTCGGCCGAACTTTTTATCTATTTATGACAAAAATTACTTAAATCAAGAATTAAAAGTATCATAATTATCGATATAAATTATTAGATTTGTAATCGGTTAAGTAAGAAACAATACTTTAAAATGAGTTCAACACCTATAACAAAAGAGACATATCTAGAGTGGTATAAATCAATGCTACTCATGCGTAAATTTGAAGAAAAAGCAGGACAACTTTATGGACAACAAAAAATCCGTGGATTTTGTCACTTGTATATTGGTCAAGAGGCCGTTGTAGCGGGTACTGTATCAGCAACACGTCCTTCAGATACATTTATCACATCTTATAGAGATCACGCTCAAGCATTAGCTAAAGGTGTATCTGCAAATGCATGTATGGCCGAGCTTTATGGTAAAGCTACAGGATGTTCAAAAGGTAAAGGTGGGTCGATGCACTTTTTTGATAAGTCAAAAGGTATGATGGGTGGTCACGGTATCGTAGGTGGTCAGATTCCACTAGGTGCTGGTATTGCTTTCGCAGAAAAATACTTGGGTACAGACAACGTGAACGTATGTTTTATGGGTGATGGTGCTGTACGTCAAGGTGCTTTGAATGAAACTTTCAATATGGCGATGTTATGGAAATTACCTGTAATCTTTGTTTGCGAGAACAATGGTTATGCAATGGGTACTTCTGTAAAACGTACTACAAACATGATGGACATTTTCAAAATCGGTTTAGGTTTTGATATGCCATGTGCGCCAGTAGATGGTATGGATCCAGTAGCTGTTCACAATGCTATGGATGAGGCTGTTCAACGTGCTCGTGCGGGTGAAGGTCCTACATTCTTAGAGATTCGTACTTACCGTTACAAAGGTCACTCTATGTCAGATCCTGCAAAATACCGTACTAAAGAAGAATTAGAAGAGTATAAAGGTAGAGACCCGTTAATTACAACTAAATCAGCTATTTTAGAGAACAAATATGCTGACGAGGCTTGGTTTTCTGAGGTAGAGGCTGAAGTGAAAAAAGTGGTAGAAGAATCAGTGAAATTTGCTGAAGAATCACCGTATCCTTCAGTGGATGAATTGTACAAAGATATCTATGTACAAGAGGACTATCCATTCGTAATGGACTAATACAACATTATTCAAGGTTTTTATAAAAGATATAATCTACTATAATACATGGCTGAAGTAGTAAAAATGCCTAAAATGAGCGACACGATGACCGAAGGGGTGATCGCGAAATGGCACAAAAAAGTTGGTGATAAAGTAAATTCTGGAGACCTTTTAGCAGAGGTTGAAACAGATAAAGCAACAATGGACTTTGAATCTTATCAAGATGGTACATTGTTATATATAGGTCCAAAAGAAGGCGAAGCAGTTCCAGTGGATGCTGTAATCGCTGTTTTGGGCGAAGAAGGAGAGGATTTCCAAGCTTTATTAAGCGGAGGAGATGCAGCTCCTGCAAAAGAAGAAAAATCTGAAGCTAAAGCTGAAGAAACTGCTGCTCCTGCGGATTCGACTCCTACAGTTACAGCGGAAGATTTGGGAGTTACAGTAATTACAATGCCATTGTTGAGTGACACGATGAAAGAAGGTGTTATTGCACAATGGAACTTCAAAGTAGGTGATACCATCAAATCGGATGATGCCATCGCTGATGTAGAAACTGATAAAGCAACAATGGAAGTTACAGCGTATGCTGATGGTACCCTATTGTATGTGGGTTTAGAAGCTGGTGAAGCTGCAAAAGTAAATGATATCATTGCGATTGTAGGCCCTGCTGGAACTGATGTTACTCCATTATTGAATCAACCTGCTTCTACTCCAAAAGCTGAGGCGAAAGAAGAAAAAGCACCTGAAGCATCTACTACTTCTGCTCCAGCGGCTACTGCTTCGACTTCATCTAATGATGACTCTAGGGTGAAAGCTTCTCCTTTGGCACGTAAAATTGCTAAAGAAAAGGGTATTAACTTGAATGAGGTTAAAGGTTCAGCAGACGGTGGTCGAATCGTAAAAAAAGATGTAGAAAACTTTGTTCCTGCAGCTAAGTCAGAATCTGCTCCAGCTCAAGAATCTGCAAAATCAGAAACTAAAACTATTAGCTTACCAACTTTCGTTGGCGAAGAAAAATATACAGAGTCGAATGTTTCGCAAATGCGTAAAACAATCGCTCGTCGCTTAGGAGAATCTTTATTTACTGCTCCGCACTTCTATTTGACAGTAAGTATCGATATGGATAATGCTATTGCTGCGCGTACTCAGATCAATGAGGTAGCTCCGGTAAAAGTATCTTTCAATGATATGGTAATCAAAGCTGTTGCTGTAGCGTTGAAACAACACCCTGCAGTAAACTCTTCATGGCAAGGGGATAAAATCAGATTTAACCAACATACAAACATCGGTGTTGCTATGGCGGTAGAAGATGGTTTATTGGTACCAGTGGTACGTTTTGCTGATGGCAAAACATTATCACATATCTCAGCAGAGGTTAAAGATTTCGCAGGTAAAGCGAAATCTAAAAAATTAACTCCAGCAGATTGGGAAGGTTCAACTTTCACAGTATCTAACTTGGGTATGTTTGGTATTGATGAATTTACATCAATTATCAATTCTCCTGATGGTGCAATCTTATCAGTAGGAGCAATCCAACAAATCCCTGTTGTGAAAAATGGTGCGGTAGTACCTGGTAACGTAATGAAATTGACTTTAGGTTGTGACCACCGCGTAGTGGATGGTGCGACAGGAGCTCAATTCTTACAAACATTAAAAGGATTATTAGAAGCGCCAATCCGTTTATTAGCGTAAAAAGATTGTTGCTTAGCATAAAAAGAAGCCACTTTACAAAATAAAGTGGCTTCTTTTTTGGTTTTTATTTGAGATTCCTTTTATATTTAATTGAATTGAAAAATCGT
The DNA here is from genome assembly GCF_014692495.1 of Sphingobacterium litopenaei. Lineage (GTDB taxonomy): Bacteria > Bacteroidota > Bacteroidia > Sphingobacteriales > Sphingobacteriaceae > Sphingobacterium > Sphingobacterium litopenaei. The sequence goes on from NZ_JACOIJ010000025.1 coordinate 52,261, forward strand.
ATTGTAGCGTGAATAGATTAGTTAGGTTAATAGCATTTTTTGTAAGTACAATTTTTATTATTTCGTGTAAGTCAGAAGCTAAAAAACAAGAGGAAGTATTGCAAAAGCAATCTGAATTAGATAGCATAGCTTTAATATATGATCCCAAAAATTTTGATCCTCGTGTGGATGAATTTATGCAAAAACTGCATAAACGATCAGGCTTCAATGGTAATGTATTAGTTGCTAAGAAAGGAAAAATCATTTATCAAAATTCTTTTGGATGGGCGGATTATTTACATAAGGATAGTTTACATATTGATTCTAAATTCGAATTAGCCTCAGTATCAAAACCAATGACAGCTTTAGCTGTTTTACAATTAATAGATAAAGGAAAAGTAGGGATCGATCAATTAGTTTCGGACTTTTTTCCAGGTTTCCCATATGAAGGAGTTACCGTTAGACAGCTACTGACACATCGTTCTGGAATGCCTAATTATGTGTACTTCGTAGATAAAATTTGGCCTGATCGTAAAATGGGAATGTCCAATACGGATGCAATAAATTTACTGATCGAGCATAAGCCAGGTCGATATGGTAAACCTGATGGTAGATTTCACTACAATAATTCCAACTATATGATGTTGGGTGCTATCGTAGAGAAAGTTTCAGGACAGGACTTTGACACGTATATGCAGGAAAATGTTTTTAAGCCTGCAGGCATGAAGAAAACAGCTGCCTTATCTCGTGTTAAATACGATAAAATTCCTACCGATGTAATTGGGCATGATCGTGTATGGCGCAGATCTGTAGTACAGGATTATTTGGATGGGCCATTAGGCGATAAGGGGATTTACAGTACAGTAAAGGACATGTATTTGTTGGATAGAGCTTTGAAAGAAGGTCGTTTGTTAAAACCCGAATTGTTGGACTCTGCATATGTGCCTCGCTCGGACGCCAAGAGAGGTGTTTTTAGCTATGGCTATGGTTGGCGAATGTTTACTTCTGGTAAGGAAAAAATTGTCTATCACACAGGATGGTGGCACGGATTTAAAAATCTTTACGTAAGAGATTTAACAAATGATGTGACAATTGTGTTATTGTCAAATATGGTAAACGGAAGCTTAAATCAACTCGATGAGTTGTATAAAATCTTAGAAATGCCTATATTAAGACAAAATGCATATGATGCCAACGGCGGATTTGTGGAACATTAATATTATAAATTTAAGTATATGAAAAAGACATTGATTTTAGGAGCAAGCACGAATTCAGCGAGATATTCTTATTTAGTAGCAAATAAATTAGTTAGAAAGGGATATCCCATTGTCAATGTCGGCCGTAAAGTAGGAGAGGTAGCAGGGGTAGCTATTGAGCCAGCCGAAGAAATTCATACAGACATTGACACTATTACATTATATGTAGGGCCTCGAAATCAGGCTCCTTATTATGATTATATTCTTAAGACTAAACCCAAACGTGTAATATTCAACCCTGGGGCCGAGAATCCAGAGCTATCTTCTATGCTGAAAGAGGCAGGAATAGAGCCTGTAGAAGCTTGTACATTAGTGATGTTAAATACTGGTCAGTATTAATATTAAAATTTTAGAGTTTATAAATATAAGACGCTTGTGAAATCAAATCACAAGCGTCTTTATTTTATGTAAAAGATTGACCCTTTGCTTGTAGTTGTCAATTGCTCTAAATTATACTAAGTCAGATTTTCTTATAAGTAGAAAATTGAACTTCTTTAGTTATCAATATTTATAAATCTTTCTTTAAGTTAAAATATTATATTGAATTTGAATATAGCCTGATAATGTAATTGTTCCCATACTTTATATAATTTTTTGCCAATCGAATCATATGGGTGATGTACGTCCTCTTCTTTTTATTATTAATGTGCTCTTAGAGATTTGTTTATTTTCAATTTTATAACACCTAATTTATAAAACGGAGCGTAAACCCCACAGGTCTTTAGCCTGTGGGATGTAAGCGACTAACCCTGATTGAGAATATACTCACGAATAGTATCAGGAGATGCTTCACCTATTGAACAAACAAAATAACCA
>NZ_JACOIJ010000026.1 GCF_014692495.1 Sphingobacterium litopenaei
TACTATATCTTACCGATATAATAGTCCCAAAGACTGTTAATGTTTAATGAACCGCCGTATGCCGAACGGCACGTACGGTGGTGTGAGGGGTCAGGTAATCAAATAATGATTACCTTCCTACTCTATCGGAATATTTGGCTGAATTTGTTATATTTGGGATTGTTAGTTGTCATCTTGACAGTATAAAAGATGAATTTAGAGTTTGGAATTCATTTTGATATTGAATAGAAAAGAGTTAAAAAGAATAGAAATTAAATAAAGAATAACGATATGACGATTTGGTTTTTGCTTATAGGAATTGGTATCATTAGTATGATTGTCCAATCAAGATTCAAGAATAAATTTAAGAAGTATTCGGAAATGCCTTTGACTTCTGGTTTATCAGGAGCCGAAGTTGCACAAAAAATGCTTCACGATAATAATATATATGATGTGAAAATTATTTCTGTAGAAGGACAATTAACGGATCATTATAATCCAGCAGATCGCACGGTGAATTTAAGTCCAGAAGTATATCACGGACGTAGTGTGGCAGCTGCTGCGGTAGCTTCTCACGAATGTGGACACGCTGTGCAACACGCTACAGCCTATTCCTGGTTGCAATTCCGTTCGGCAATGGTGCCAATTGTGAATGTTGCTTCGCGTATCGTTCAGTTCACGTTGATGATTGGTGTGATGTTGGCTATTTTCTCTAAGGTGTTAATATTACTTCAAATAGGTGTTGCTGCCTTAGCCGTAACTACAGTATTTAGTTTTATTACGTTGCCTGTAGAGTTTGATGCTTCCAGAAGAGCTTTAGCTTGGTTGAATACTGCAAATATTACACATTCTACAGTAGAGCACGATGGTGCACAAGATGCATTGAAATGGGCTGCGATGACTTATGTAGTAGCTGCATTATCTGCATTAGTAACATTATTATACTATGCACAAATGTTATTAGGTAGAAGAGATTAGTAAATCGAAATATACTTTTATACAGGGGGTAAATTATTTATCCCCTTTTTTGTGGAATTGCGATTTGAATGGGCGTCCTTTCACTTCAATTTTGTAACTTTGTAGCTTAGCATAAGAATTTCAAAAGATTAACTATGTTTTCAAATCTTCAGGATAAATTAGATAGAGCCTTTAAAGTATTAAAGGGACAAGGAAATATTACAGAAATCAACGTTGCGGAGACGATGAAAGAAATTCGCAAGGCCTTATTGGATGCCGATGTGAATTATAAAACAGCCAAAAGCTTTACCGATGAAGTAAAACAAAAAGCTTTAGGCGAAAATGTATTGACAAGTATTTCACCAGGTCAGTTGTTGACAAAAATCATGAATGATGAGTTGACAGCATTGATGGGTGGTACGGTTACTGATTTAGATTTATCAAAAAATCCTACTGTTATCTTAATCGCTGGTTTAAACGGTGCGGGTAAAACTACTTTCACGGGTAAATTAGCTAACTTCTTAAAAGACAAAAAAGGTAAAAAACCTTTATTGGTTGCAGGTGACGTTTACCGTCCTGCGGCGATTGATCAATTGGAAGTATTAGGTGGTCAAGTAGGTGTTCCTGTATATACAGACCGTAATTCTACAGATCCTATTGCTATTGCAAAAGCTGGGGTAGAAGAAGGTAAAAGAAATGGCAATAATGTAATCATCATCGATACAGCAGGTCGTCTAGCAATTGATGAAGCGTTGATGAATGAGATTACAGCTGTTAAAGAAGCTACTCAACCTCACGAAATTCTTTTCGTAGTGGATTCAATGACTGGTCAGGATGCGGTGAATACGGCTAAAGCATTCAACGATCGTTTGGACTTCACCGGTGTGGTATTGACGAAATTGGATGGTGATACACGTGGTGGTGCGGCTTTATCTATCAAATCTGTCGTAAATAAACCAATCAAGTTTATTGGTACAGGTGAGAAAATGGAAGCATTGGATGTGTTCTATCCAGATCGTATGGCATCTCGTATTTTGGGTATGGGTGATGTCGTTTCCTTAGTAGAGCGTGCTCAACAACAATTTGACGAGAAACAAGCAGCTGAACTTCAAAAGAAAATTCGTAAAAATAAATTTGACTTCAACGACTTCCGTTCTCAAATCCAACAAATCAAAAAAATGGGTAACATGAAAGATTTGATTGGTATGATTCCCGGAGCTGGTAAAGCATTGAAAGATATTGAAATCGAAGACGATGCTTTCAAGCCTATCGAAGCTATTATCGATTCTATGACTCCATTTGAGCGTGAGAATCCTGATGCTATCGACCAACGTAGAAGAAATCGTATTGCAAAAGGTTCGGGTACGAATATCGATGAGGTGAATAAATTAATCAAACAATTCATGGATATGCGTAAGGTAATGAAGCAAATGTCAAATCCAGCGATGGCTGCGAAGATGATGCGTAATATGCCTAAAATGCCAGGCAAACCTTTTTAATAGAGAAATGTTAATCCAATAATATTCAGAACCAAGTCAATTTCTTGACTTGGTTTTGTTTTTATAAATGATTTTTGTTCCTTAATTTTAGAGCTAAGGAATTAATTGTTAATTTTGTAATATGGACGATCACCCCACACAGTTATCAGCATATGGATCTATTCTCTTAATAGGAGTAGTAGGAATCCTATTGGTGTGTGTGACGATGTTCATGGCTAAATTATTAGCACCTAATAAACCTAATCCCATTAAATTAAGTACTTACGAATGTGGCGAAGAAACCACAGGAAGTTCATGGGTACAGTTCAATCCTAGATTTTATGTCATTGCTTTAGTATTCCTTTTGTTTGATGTGGAATTAATTTTTGTATTTCCATGGGCTACAGTTTTCGGTCAATCCGAATTAATTGCTGCAGATAAACGTTGGGGATGGTTTACGATGATCGAGATGGCTATTTTCTTAGGTATATTGATTTTAGGACTGGTTTATGTATGGGTGCGTGGTGATTTGAATTGGGTCAAACCTAAACATACTATTCCTTCCGTGGATACAGGCGTACCGTTAAGTGCTTATGAAGCGTTGAATAGCAAACAATATGCTATCAAAGATCATAAAGCAGTAGAAGTGGTCGCTGAGCAAAAGGAAAAAGTAGTTCAACCTAAAGCATCTGTAGGATTCAAACCAAGATTTAAAAAACCAAACGCATGACAAATCTAGAGCAACAACTTAAATCAGATGGTGTCGTCGTCGCTAAGATAGATGACTTATTGAATTGGGCTCGTTTATCATCGATGTGGCCTATGAGTTTTGGTATAGCTTGTTGTGCTATTGAGATGATGGGCGCTATGGCATCGACTTACGATTTGGATCGTTTCGGTGTATTTCCTCGTCCTTCTCCTAGACAATCCGATGTGATGATTATTGCAGGTACGGTTACGTTCAAAATGGCAGATCGTATCAAAAGATTGTATGAACAAATGCCCGAACCACGTTATGTAATTTCAATGGGCTCTTGTTCGAACTGTGGCGGTCCATATTGGCAACATGGTTATCATGTAGTTAAAGGAGTGGACAAAATTATACCTGTGGATGTGTATGTACAAGGATGTCCTCCACGTCCTGAAGCCTTGATTGGCGCATTTTTAGAATTACAAAAGAAAATAGAAAGCGAGCAAATCTTTCAAGATAAGTATTTTGAAGAGACTGTTTAATAGTTAAAATATAATATGGCAAAAGATTTTTATGGTGAGTTGCAGTTAGGCATTCTTGGTGGCGGTCAATTAGGTCGCATGTTTATCCAAGAGGCTATCAATTACAACGTGAATGTACATGTGTTGGATCCGGATAAAAATGCTCCGTGTCGTAAACTATGTCAACATTTCGAATGTGGCTCATTGAGTGATTATGATACTGTTTACAATTTCGGTAAGGATTTGGACATGATCACTATTGAAATCGAGAAAGTAAATGTGGATGCGTTGGAAGCTTTGGAAGAAGTAGGTGTAATCGTATATCCGCAATCTCGTGTTATTCGTTTGATTCAAGATAAAGGATTGCAAAAGCAATTCTTTAAGCAAAATGATATTCCAACGTCTGCTTTTCAATTTATCTCCAATATTGATTCTTTGAAAACAGCAAATCTATCTATTCCTTACGTCCAAAAATTACGTAAAGATGGATACGATGGTAAAGGTGTAAAAATGATCCGCACAGAGGATGATTTAGCGAATGCTTTCGCAGAACCTTCAATCATCGAAGAGATCGTTGATTTCGAAAAAGAAATTGCGGTTATCGTAGCACGTAACGATAAAGGAGAAGTGAAAACTTTCCCAATGGTGGAAATGGAATTTAATCCAGAGGCTAATTTGGTAGAATTCTTGATTTCACCTTCAACTTATAGCTTCGAGATTCAACAACAAGCTGAAGAATTGGCTAAGAAAATTGCGAATGATTTACAGATTGTAGGTCTTTTGGCTGTGGAAATGTTCTTAACAAAAACAGGAGAAATCTTGGTTAATGAATTAGCACCGCGTCCGCATAATTCGGGTCACCAAACTATTGAAGGTAACTTCACTTCGCAATTTGCGCAACATATGCGTGCTATCTTTAATCTTCCTTTGGGAGATACATCTGCACGTTCAAATGCTGTAATGATCAATCTTTTGGGAGAAGAAGGTTATGAAGGTTTGGCAAAATACGAAGGAGTGGAAGAGGTGTTGGCAATGGATGGCGTATATGTACATTTATACGGTAAAAAATATACAAAACCATTCCGTAAAATGGGACACGTATGTATTGTAAATGCAGACAGAGAATTGGCAATCAGTAATGCGCGCAAAGTACAAGAAATATTAAAAGTTATTGCATAAAAATTTATGAGTTCACAATCCGTGCAAGTAGGCATTATAATGGGAAGTAAATCAGATCTTCCAGTAATGCAAGATGCTGTAGATGTTTTAAAAGAATTAGGTGTTAGTTTTGAAGTAACTATTGTTTCGGCGCACCGTACACCTCATCGTATGTTTGAGTATGCAGAGAAAGCTGCTGAACGTGGATTGAAAGTGATTATCGCTGGAGCAGGTGGTGCTGCGCACTTGCCAGGAATGGTAGCTTCGATAACACACTTACCAGTTATTGGTGTTCCTGTTAAATCGTCTAATTCTATCGATGGATGGGATTCTGTGTTGTCAATTCTACAAATGCCAAATGGTATTCCGGTAGCAACTGTAGCGTTGAATGCTGCTAAAAATGCAGGTATCTTAGCCGCACAAATCATCGGAACTAATGATGCACAAGTCGCTTCGAATCTTTTGACCTTTAAAAAAGGATTAAAAGAGAAAGTAGAAGAAACAGCGACGGAAGTAGAAAATATGAAATTTTAAATATCAAAAGGGACTCGAAAGTCCCTTTTTTATTTCGCTAAAAACTTCTGAACATAATCATAGCTTTTCTTTACGCTCTCAAATTTATTTGGCAAATAAATATCATCCTGCTCTACAAAAGCATGGACTAATCCTGACTTTTGAGCAGCCTGTATAATATTCACAAAATCTATTGTTCCACTTCCAACTTCTGTATATTTCACATCTTTGAAAATAGAATCCAACGGTGATTGGTCATATTCTTCGCCCACGACGGTTTTTGTGAACTGTTTGTCCATATCTTTTACATGCCACATTTCGAATCTTCCAGGATATTTTTCAAAGTAGGAGATAGGATTTAAACCTGCTTTTTCTATCCAGAACAAATCCATTTCGAAAGCTACTAAATCTTTTTCGGTAAAAGCTAACATAATATCCAAACCTCTCGTATTATTCGCGAATTGTCTGAATTCCCAGAAGTGATTGTGATAGCCAATCTTTAATCCCGCTTTTTTTGCGATTTTTCCAGCTTTATTCAATTGTTCGGCTGCATATTGGTAATCTTCTACTTTAAGATTATTTAGGTCATGCATCGGATTTACCGGTGCAATTACATATTGTTGTCCAAGTTCAGCAGCTATTTCCACATATTTTTCAACACTTTCTTTATCGTTGTTATTACGATCCAAATATTTTCCTAAATCATAATGACCGCTGAAAGTTGATAATCCATTATCCGATAGAATTTTCTTTAATTCTGGTACTTTCAATCCCCAGAATGAATTATTAGCGACATCTACACCAAAGGTTTCGATGTGAGTATAGCCTACCTTAGCAACAGTTTCTAAAGTAAGTTTGGGATCTTGTGATAATAGATCACGTAATGAATAAATCTGAAGACCTATATTGTGGATAGGACCCTTGCCTGTGACTGTTTTAGTGGATGAAGTACAAGCAGAAAGTAATGATGAACCGAGATAAGCACTTACAGCACCTATACCTGCTTGTTTTAAAAAATTTCTTCTCGAATTTTGCATGTTTATAGTTTGATTAGTATTAATCAAGAACAATTTTTCCTTCAAATCGTTTTGATTGCGTATATATATTAATGCCTAGAAATGACCATTTATATTCTCCCGATACATAATATTGGAAAAGGTTATTTTTTATGGGCGTTATATCTATTATTCGTTGGTTCCATTTTACACCCGCTGCTAAACCCGTAAAACTAGTTCCAATACTTAGTGGAACATTTTGTGCGTATGGAAATTCTTGATATTGAACATCAATGGATAATCGAGCAAATTCTTTATCGTCTATAATAATGTTTTTGAAATCGGGTATACCAGCTTTATCTGAAAAATGATTTAAGGTTATATCATTCGACTTCTTGGAGGTTTCGGAAGGTAAATAACTGGATAATAATGAGGAGGCTCCAAAAAAGAAGATTATTGCAGGAATTATTCCTATTCTTTTATTTATCAACGAAGTGCATTTAAAGAAGTAATAAATTAGTAGTATAAAACTTACCACATTTAATACACAGAATGATAAATAAAAGAATGAATGCATATCCTAGAAATCTTGGTCTTATAAATGTAATAATTTTAACTTTAAAACAAAGGGCTTCCATTTTTGAATGGAAGCCCTTTGTTTTTATAGAATAATACAACTTAGACCGTCATAATATCTTTTTCTTTTAATTCTGCTAATGTATCTACTTTAGCGATGTAAGTATCCGTCAATTTTTGAACTTCAGCTTCACCTACTTTTATTTCGTCTTCAGAAGCACCGTCGTTTTTCAATTTCTTGATAGACTCGTTTGCATCTTTACGGATGTTACGTACCGCTACACGACCTTTTTCAGCTTCTTCCTTCGCTTTTTTCACTAAATCACGTCTTCTTTCTTCTGTAAGAGGAGGTACTACTAAACGGATAACAACACCATCATTTTGAGGATTAAGACCAATGTTAGAATCAATGATAGCTTTTTCAATTGTTCCTAACATAGATTTTTCCCAAGGTTGGATCACGATAGTACGTGCATCTGTAGTATTTACATTGGCTACTTGAGAAAGTGGAGTAGAAGAACCATAATAATCCACATGGATACCATCCAACATACCTGGAGAAGCTTTACCCGCACGGATTTTTGTTAGTTCTGACTCGGTATGAGCAACTGCCTTAGTCATTTTCTCTTTGCAGTCGTCCAATTCAATAGAAATCAGTTCGTTCATATGTTTTAATATTTTATACTTAACTTACTACAGTACCGATATGCTCACCATTCGCTAATTTTTTCAAATTACCTGGCTTGTTCATATCAAATACAATGATTGGAAGGTTGTTTTCTTGACATAATGTGAATGCAGTCATATCCATTACATTCAAACCTTTTTGGTATACTTCGTTGAAAGAAATATGTTCAAATTTAGTTGCTGTAGGATCTTTCTCAGGATCAGCAGTGTAGATACCATCCACGCGAGTACCTTTTAGTACAGCATCTGCATTGATTTCGATAGCACGTAAGGAAGCGGCTGTATCTGTAGTGAAATATGGATTACCTGTACCTGCTCCGAAGATTACAATTCTTCCTTTTTCTAAATGTCTAACTGCACGGCGACGAATAAATGGTTCACAAATTTGTTCCATTTTGATCGCTGTTAACAATCTAGTTTTCAATCCTACTTTTTCCAAAGCATCTTGCAAAGCCATACTGTTGATTACGGTAGCTAACATGCCCATATAATCGGCTTGCACTCTATCCATACCCGCTTTTTCGGCACTCAGTCCACGGTAGATATTTCCACCTCCGATGACAATTGCAATTTCTAAACCTTGAGAATGAATTTCTTTGATATCGTTAGCGTATTGAGCGACGCGATTGATGTCGATACCGTAATTTTGCTCACCCATTAGGGCTTCGCCGCTAAGTTTTAGTAGGATACGTTTATATTTCATATAGTTTTTTTCTTTGGAAGATTTCCAAAAGACAAAGATATAACTTTTTTCCTGCTATCTAAGGCAATAGAAGCATTTGTTTTATTTTTTTGAATTCGTAATAGCTTGTTGATAATAATCTTCATAAAGTGGTAAAATTAGACTGATTTCAAATTTTTGTGCATGTTCGTAAGCCGCTTGTTTGAACTTTTCTAAACGATCACAATCTTCCAAAATATGAATAGCATTTTGCGCCATTTCCTCAATATTACCTACATCACTTAGAAATCCTGTTACACCTTGTACGTTTAGTTCAGGAAGACCACCAATATTTGATGAAATCACTGGTACGCGACATGCCATCGCTTCCAATGCCGCCAAACCAAAACTTTCGGAAGAAGATGGCATTAAAAATAGATCGGAAACCGATAAAATTTCTTCCACGGCATCTTGCTTACCCAAGAAACGAACGGATTGAGAAATACCTAATTGACGAGATAATTCCTCCGCATTGCTACGTTCAGGGCCATCACCAACCATTAATAATTTACTAGGGATAGTTTTGGAAACTTCATGAAAGATGCGAACTACATCTTGTGTGTTTTTTACTTTACGGAAGTTCGAAGTATGCACCATAATACGTTCATTCCCTGGAGCTATAGCTTTTTTGAAATGTTCACGATTTTTGTTCACAAAACGCGTTAGATCGATGAAGTTTGGTATAACTTGAATATCTCTTGTAATATCAAAAGATTCCAGAGTTTGGCTTTTCAGATTTTCAGAAACTGTAGTTACTCCATCGGATTCATTGATAGAGAAAGTCACTACAGGTTTGAAGGTTTTGTCTTTTCCGACTAAGGTAATATCTGTACCGTGTAATGTAGTCACTACAGGAATATTGATACCGTAGGTCTTTAAAATTTGTTTTGCTAAATAAGCAGCAGAGGCATGTGGAATAGCATAATGTACATGTAGTACATCCAATTTCTCAAAACGAACCACATCTACCAATTTGCTTGCTAAAGCAGATTCGTAAGGTGGGAAGTCAAATAAAGGATATTGGGAAATCGAAACTTCATGATAGTATAAGTTTTCTAAGAAGAAATCTAAACGAGCTGGCTTGTTGTACGTGATAAAATGTACTTCGTGTCCTTTAGAAGCTAAACCTTTTCCCAATTCTGTGGCTACCACGCCAGATCCACCGAATGTTGGATAACAAACAATACCAATTTTCATGAAGAATTATTTATAATTTTATAACAAGCAAAGGTAAGCAAGGTTTTACATTCGATTTGCAATAAATACGTAATCTTTATGTTATGATTGTCTCTGTAGCAGAATTAAAAAAGGAAATAAAATACAAAACATCACGTTCTTCTGGTGCGGGTGGACAAAATGTGAATAAAGTAGAAACCAAAGCTTCTTTGTTGTGGGATTTTGAAAATTCCTCTTTGTTAAGTGATCAGCAAAAAGTGCTTATCCGTACGAAACTTTCTAACCGTATTCAGGGCGATGGAATGCTGCAAATTGATGCTTCGGAAAGTAGAAGTCAGTTAGCAAATAAGGTGATCGCCTTTGACAAACTTTCGGCACTCTTGGAAAGTACTTTTAAAGTTGTGAAAAAACGTATTTCTACCAAAATCCCTCGCTCAAAAATTTTGGCTCGATTAGATCGCAAAGCAAAACATGCAGAAAAGAAATCTAATCGCAGATGGAAATTTGATTAAGTTGTTTTAAGGTTAATAAAAATTATTTTAACTAAAATAATTCTGTTTTTAATTTATTAATCTATATTTACTATTGATTTAGTAGATTAAATAATTTTTACATTAACTAGTTTTAAATAACGCGTGAGTACAAAAGAAAATCAAACTGCCTTAGGCGATGTTGCAGCGAGACATCTAGCCATTGCTACCCGGACAGCTCCTCAATTAGAAAGTATTACGCCGAGATGGATTACCCTATTATAACAATGGCTGCCTGTTGAATCTGGTGTATTTCGCTTAAATCGTGTTGTAGGTGAAGAAGGAATCCAAGTGGATTGTTCACGTCGTGATGAAAGTGTATTGCCGCATACTTTCGTTGATTACGATGAGAATCCGAGAGAATATAATTTGAGTGCGGTTAATACGTTGATCGACATTCACACACGCGTATCGGATTTGTATAGTAAGCCTTACAATCAGATTAGTGAACAATTACGTTTGGCAATTGAAAAAATCAAAGAACGCCAGGAAAGTGAATTAATCAATAATGCAGATTATGGATTGTTGAATAGTGTGGCAAAAAAGCAGGTTATCAAAATGCGATTGGGACCTCCAACTCCAGATGATTTGGATGAGTTATTAACCAAAGTATGGAAAAACCCAAGTTTCTTCTTGTTGCATCCACAGGCTATTGCTGCTTTTGGTAGAGAATGTACCCGTAAAGTTGTCCCACCTCCGACAGTATCTTTGTTTGGTTCACAATTCATTACTTGGAGAGGTATTCCATTGATTCCGTCGGATAAAGTGCCTATTGTGAAAGGAAAAACAAAAATCATTCTGGTAAGAACAGGAGAAAGTAAGCAAGGTGTTGTGGGATTATATCAACCAAATCTTCCGGGTGAGCAAACACCAGGGCTTTCGGTAAAGTTTACAGGCATTAATGACAAAGCCATTGCTTCGTATTTAATTTCTTTGTATTGTTCTTTAGTGGTGTTGGTAGATGATGCTTTAGCCGTTTTGGAAGATGTAGATGTGACAAATTATCACGAATACAAATACTAATTGCATCTAGCAGTTAGTTATGTGTGATAAAGTACATTTATTCATTTTAAAACTAATTACATGGCACAATATAATTCAATACCTTCTGATAAGGAATTGGCAGCAATTGCAAACCAACTGTTTGAGGGGTTGTACCATTTTAACAATTCTTCCAACAATGCTAATCATTCGGACTCAGGAGTTTATCAACGACAATCGCCAGCAGATTTTGAACATGTGAGCTCGCATTCGAAAGAATTTAATATTTCTGATCCTCAGACAAGTCTCAAAGATCCTTTATTAAGAGATGAAGGCAAGCATCCTTTAGCGCAAGCAGGGGATGGGAGTTCACCACATTTCAAGCAAGAAGTAAAGCCTACTTTTGATAATTATGTCAATAAAGGATCGAGTTATTCGGGATTGGAAGATATTTCAGATAGATTTTCGGATTCGTACGCTTATCAGTCTATTTTGGAATCACAAACCTCTAATTTAGATGATTTGATTCCAAAAGATATTTTTGCATTCAATAATCCTGTGTCTTACCAACCCGATTTATCAGCGGATATACCTTTTGCGAAGGAGACTTATTCAGCATTCAATGCTGCAATTAGCCCTTTAGGAAGTCCATATTCATTTGTATGAAATGATTTACTTCAAGATCACAGTTCCAATTTTGATGTGTATGCTATTCGCAAGGATTTTCCGATTCTTGGAGAATATGTGAATGGTCGTCCGTTAGTTTGGTTTGACAATGCAGCGACGACACAAAAGCCACAAGTAGTGATTGACCGTTTGGCTTATTTCTACCAACACGAAAATTCGAATATTCACCGTGCGGCACATGAGCTAGCGGCTCGGGCGACGGATGCTTATGAGGGGGCAAGGGAAACTATCAGGGCTTTTATCAATGCACAGTCAGCTAACGAAATCATCTTTACACGTGGAACAACTGAATCCATTAATCTTATAGCCAATAGTTGGGGTGCAGAAAATCTCAAAGAAGGTGATGAAATTATTATTTCAAATTTAGAGCATCACGCGAATATCGTACCTTGGCAATTGTTGAGCAAAAAGAATGGTTTCAAGATCAAAGTTATTCCAGTGAATGATGATGGTGAGTTACTTATTGATGAGTACAAAAAATTATTCACGGATAAGACGAAACTGGTTTCATTTACGCATGTGAGTAATGCCTTAGGAACCGTCACACCTGCTAAACAAATTATTGAAATAGCGCATTCAGTTGGTGCTAAAGTGTTGCTAGATGGTGCACAATCTATTTTGCATATCAAAGTAGATGTTCAAGATTTGAATCCAGATTTCTTTGTTTTCTCTGGGCACAAAATTTTTGGACCTACTGGAATAGGTGCGGTTTATGGAAAAGAAGAATTGCTTAATCAAAAACGCAACCTTACCAAGGTGGTGGAAATATGATTCAGGATGTTACTTTCGAAAAGACAATTTTTCACCCTGCACCCAATCGTTTTGAAGCAGGAACTGGTAATATTGCGGATGCCGTAGGTTTAGCCACAGCGTTGGATTACGTACAAAAAATCGGTATAGGACGAATCGCCAAATATGAACATGAACTTTTGGATTATGCTACGAGTCTATTTAAGCAAATTCCAAAAGTAAAACTTATCGGAACAGCGAAAGATAAAGCGAGCGTTATGTCATTTACAATTGCTGGTTTCAGCAATGAGGAAGTAGGAAAGGTATTGAATGATCATGGTATCGCTGTGCGTACGGGACACCATTGTGCACAACCAATTTTGCGCCGATTGGGTTATGAAAATTCTGTACGACCTTCTTTTGCTTTTTACAACACCTTTGCAGAGATTGATTTATTAGCTGATGTGGTTCGAAAATTAGCGTGTAGTAAGTTGTAGATTAAAACATTCTTTGTTACAAATAGGCTTAGGCTTTCATGCTCAATGTAGTATGGAAGCCTTTTTTTTATGAAAACTAAAAAAATAGTTGTAAAACTAAAAAATTAGTTTTAGATTAGTTTTAGTAATCGATTATAGGCAGACGTGCCAATCTAATTTTTATAAATAGAGTTATGGACGAAATCAAAGAACTTACAAAGGCGGAAGAGCAAATCATGCATGAATTGTGGGAGATGCGAGGAGGCTTCGTAAAAGAAGTTATCGAACGTCTACCTGAGCCAAAGCCTGCATATAATACTGTTTCTACGATAATTCGTATTCTTGAGACCAAGGGTTTTGTGAATCACGAGGCTTACGGTAAGAGTCATAAATATATACCAGCGATCAGCAAAGAAGACTACAAGAAAGTCGTAGCCGATAAATTGCTGAGTGGATACTTTGAAAATTCACCCAAACAGATGCTTTCTTTCTTTTTGGAAGAGAACAAATTGGATGTCAAAGATCTGGACGATATTTTGAACATTATCAACAAGCACAAATAAAATTATAAACTACTTATAAACTTACATTATGGTAATTTATCTGCTATTAGTCAATATAGCTGTCATCATAAGTTATAGCTTATACTATTTCAGCTTCCGAAAATTAACTTTTTTCCAGTGGAACAGAGTTTATTTGCTCAGCACAGCATTTTTCGCATTACTGATTCCGGTAGGATTATTTATTGACTTATCTACATTTTTTGAGGATGATATTATTATTCCTATGGTCAATGTACACGAATTTATTGATATACCAATTGTAGTCTATGCACAGCAAAATTCTTCCTTGTATTTGGTGGATATGCTAAAATGGATTTATATCGTTGGTTTGATTACAAGTTTTTCAATCATATTTTGGAGACTATGGTATGTGCGCAAAATGTTTCAAACTGACGCACCTTTTTTGGGTTTTTCATTTTTCAATAAAATGTTTTTAGGTAAAGAAGTCAAATCCTATAAAAGTATTGAACGACACGAAGAAATCCATATCGAGCAAGGACACAGCTATGATATACTATTTATGGAGTTGTTCAAGGCATTGAATTGGTTTAATCCTGTGGTGTACCACCTGAGCAAGGAAATCAAATTTCAGCATGAATGTATAGCGGATGAATTGAGTACGGAAGATAAAGTAGCTTATGCCGAGTTATTAGTGGCTCATGCGCTCCAAGTACCGCAAAATGTATTGGTGCATGAGTTTTCCAATCAATCGTTTTTAAAGAAAAGAATCATGATGTTATTTAAAAATAAATCATCAAAAAATAAACGCTTTTTGTATTTAGGGATAATTCCAGCTGTATTGGTTGTTGGAATATCAACAATAGTATTTAATACCTCCAGAGCTAAAAGTGTCGTAGCAAAGGTTGAATCAAAGATGGAAGATGTGAAGTTGCCTATTTCCAATCCAGCAGTTATCAATAAAGTAATGACTGCTAATTTGGAAGATGAGGTTAAAGTTTTTGGAGATACTGTAGCGGCACCCAAAGACCCTCAAGCATTTATAGAATGGTGTAAAAATAGACTTAAAGAGGAAAATTTATTAGAGAAGGAAGGTAATTCAATTTTCCACATGAATTTTACAGTTGAGTCAACTGGTAAATTAGCAGATTTAGTGGTGACCAATAAAAATAAGAAACCACTTCCTGAAGCTGAGAAAGTATTCGCAGATATTCCTAATTGGCAGCCTGCAGTAAAAAATGGTAAAGCTATATCCTCACAAGCTTATTTTTTGCTTGGTGTAAATGAGGAAGGAAAAGTTTTATTGTCATCTAATACAGATAGAGTAGTTTTATCGCAGGAAGAAAAAGAAGAGATTCGGAAAAAAGCCATTGAAGGTATAGAAGATGATGCAGTATTTCAACAAACCGAAATTAGTCCAGAGCCACCAGGAGGAATGGCAGCTTATCGTAAATGGATAGGAGATAATTATCAATATCCACAATCAGCTATTGATGCTGGAGTTAATGGTACAGTGCATGTTAGCTTTATTGTAGAAAAAGATGGTTCTCTAAGTGATATAAAATTTGTAAGAGATGTTGGTCATGGTACAGGAGAGGCAGCTATTGAATTGATAAAAACGTCAAAAAAATGGTCGCCTGGAATCCAAAACGGTAAAGTGGTAAGATTTGCTTATTTATTACCAATACGGTTGGATGTGACGAATATGGGAGAAGTTAAAGAGAGTTTTCAAGATACGATACATGATAAAAGTGGAGGTAAAATTGTTTTTCTAGCAAATACACGTTCTAATAAAAGTTCAAATTTCACCGCTGTAGAAATTATTCCTGAACCACCGGGTGGAATGACAGCATATCGCAAATGGATTGGAGATAATTATAAATATTCACAAGCTGCAATTGATGCCGAAGTAAAGGGGACAATTCAAGTTACTTTTGTTGTTGAAAAAGATGGCTCACTTAGTGATTTAAAAGTGGTAAGAGATTTAGGACATGGTACAGGAAATGCAGCGATTGCTGTTTTAAAAACTTCCAAGAGATGGTCTCCTGGTATTCAAAATGGTAAAACTGTACGTGTAGCTTATTCTTTACCTATTCGTTTGGATTTGACGAAAAGTTAATATGAAATTAACCACTTTGTTGCTCTCATTTTTTGCCTTAATTTCCTGTTCTTCCCACAAATTCGCAAAGGAAAGTGTATTTGTGGATGATGTGGATGAATACTTTAATCCAGCATTGAAGGTAAATGTGTGGACATATATGAATTTCTATCCTTATCAAGATGGTGGAGAGACAGGAGTGAAGTTGAATGAGTTTTATGCTCAAGATATAGATGTACTAAAGAAAATTGGTCTAAAGAGTAGGGGAGCAAAAGTTCTTTTTTCTGCAATTCCAAACTCATCACCTCAGTACCATCTTTTGGCAGTTTTACATCAAAAGAAGTTACCGAAAACTGAGGGTTTTGAAAAGAAGGAAGTCGGTAAAGATCAACATTATCTGCAAAAGGACTTTGAACTGGGGAGATTAGACATACGTCAGGTATTGATTCCTTTTGAAAAGGGCAAAAAAATGTTGAGTTTGGTGTATTACATTAGCAGTGAAGAGCATTTGAATTGTAAATTTTGCAAATTGGACTATCTAGCTAAGATTAATGCAATAAACCTACAAGATACACAGCAAAAGATTTATAGAAACAATTGGAAAATCGCAGAGAATATTTCGGAAAAAGCGATGGATTCAGAAATTTCCGTCCCCTCAATCATCCAGGATGTAAAAGGAAAAGTTTATTTAAAACTCTTCGCGGAATATGAAACAGAAACTGGAATCAACTATTTCCATATTCTAGATTCAAAACATAAGGAAGAAAAGATAAAACTCAAGCTACTACCAAACCGCTATTTCTTAGAATATCAAGATGAAAAGTTCAGAACAATTAATCGTGATACGATACATATCAAATCATAAAAGAATAAAGCTAGGTTAATCACCTAGCTTTATTCTTTTGATTTAGCAATATTGAATTTGTGAATATAACCTAATAAGAAGTATTGTCTAAGTACAATACTATTCTGGAAATGAGTTCTGTTGCCATACGTTCCCCAATAAGTGGCATTATTCTGATTCAAAATGTCAAATCCTGTAAGTTTCAGTTGAGAACTATTTTTAAGATTGTAATATAATGACGTATTTATAATGTGAAAGTTATTCCGTTCATTCATGCCACTTGCTCTATTCTGTAAGGAATAACTAGTCTCTATGTTGAATCGTTTTATTCCTGTAATATTTAAACCTGCACCTATATCATGCGTGATATAGGTTGAATTTCTAAAGTCAGGATTGTCTTTCACTGAATTGGTATTATTTCTAATGTCTATTTTATACTTTGGCGCGAAAGCAATTTTATTTCTCCAACTGATGGAAAACTCTTGATTCAAAGATGCATTAAACATAGAATTCAGGTTTTCAATATCATTAATTGTATTGTAATTCTGATGTGTGTAAATGAAAGGTGAGGATGAAAAATAATATTGCCAATTTTTAGAACCTTTCAGATTATACCTAAAATAGAAACTACCACTATATCTATTTGTAGCTCCACTTTGGTAAGATTGTCCAGTATGTTGTCCTGTATTAGGAACCATCCAAGATCGATATGCTGAAGATTTATCTTCGTAATAATAGTTCAAATTAAATCCAAATTGAATTTTTTGATTGAACTTATTAAATCTCAAAGAAACATTTTGAATCTCTACTGGATCAAAGTTTAATGAAGGCAATTGTGTGGAAGTAGGATTGAGATTGTATGTCTGTGTGCGAATATTAGAATAGGGATCTCTTACATCTTTTGACCAACTCGTATGTACTGTTTTGTACCTAATATTGATGTTGGGTAACCAATAGGTATTCTTTATATTTCTTTGGGTATTAATTGAAATAAAATCAAAATCATTATGCTTTATTTGATAGGCAGTCCCGAAGTTAATATCTAAATCTTTTAGTGGTTTATAATAAAATTTTATTCCTGATATATAATCTTGTGTATTGATTTCATAACTGTTTTCTAGATCTGTGCCATGTACTTGTCCCGCGTTGTTTCTATTATAAAAAAATGTTTCAAGTGGCCTATCTATAATATTTCTCACAGTAAAATAAGTGTCAAAGTTTAGCTTCTTGATCATTCTATTTTGATAGCTTGTACTGAAATAAATATTATTGTCTAGACGGTCTTCAATATTATTAGACCAAATACTAGTATTTGGTTGATTTTCTTTGAATAGTTTAGTGATACTTTCGTCGAGTATATCGTTGTTCTTCGAACTGTAATTTATCGAATTCGTAAATGTCACAAGGTGTTGGGGGTTAATCTGTTTTTCAAAGAATAGATCGTGTCCATAGGAAAATCTTTTTCTGTTTGTTAAGCTATTCGACGAGTTACGATTTAGTGAATCAATAGCACTCAAAGTATAACTGCTGCCCAAGTTAATTGATGAGTTCTTACTGAAGCTTATCCTAGGCTTAAATTCAATAAACATTGTCGTATCAAATCGATGTCTAAATAAAGTTGTAATATCGTGCTGATTTTCGTTTTGTGAATCCGAGCTTGCATATGATGCAGTTTCTTCATACTCATTTAACAGCATTTTACTTACTGTGTTGTAATCAGTGTATGTATTGTTTTTTTTGAACATATACATTACATTGAGCTTGGTCTTTTTGCCCCAATCGTAGTTTAGATTGAAGCCTAACCCTATATTATTACCAATTCCCCAATAATTTCTACCCCCAAAATCATTAAATCCATAATTCTCCGATCGGCCTAATCCTGCATGTTGATTTAATTCGTTATAGTCAAAACTTTCTCTGTTGATGTTATTGCCAAATCCGATGAAACTAAGCTGTAAGGTATCTCTAAATGTGTTAAATAGCGCACCAGCTTCATACCTATCTCTCGTGCCACCACTGGCATATGCTTTTCCAAAATCTGTCCTTAATAATTCTTTTTTAAATTTCAAGTTTATGGTAATAGGAAGATTTTCTTCATTTTCAACCGTTTTTTTTGATTCCCCCCGATCGCGATATACTTGCACTGTTTTCACAAGACTAGCATCTAGATTTCGTGTGGCAATACGAAAATCACTTGCAAAAAAATCTTTTCCATTTACTTTAACTTGACTTACCTCCTTACCTTGGTAATATATTTTGCCATCCATGTTTACTTGTAGACCAGGCAGTTCTTTCAATAATTCTTCTACATTAGCATTTGGTCTAGTTTTGAAATAGTCTGCATTGTACTCCAATGTATCTTTATTCATTCGTATGGGAGGAGCTGCGGTCACGACCACTTCATCAATGGATTTGCCGCCTAATTGTATGCTACCAAAATCTTTGATTAGATTATTATCAATTTCAAATTCTGTAAGATATGTTTCGGCATTGATGTGTGTAATAAATAAGTTAAGCTTGGTGAGGATTGGTAGCTTGATAAATTCAAATTTACCCTTTTCATCAGTCAAGGAATAGGACAGCACAGTTGAATCTTTAGGGTTGATTATCGAAATAGTAGCTTTGGCTAATGCCTTATTTTCAGCATCAATTATATGCCCTGAAATTTTCCCTTTATTTTGAGCTATTAACTGTCCAAAAATCAAAATTAATACTAAAGATAGAAAGTATGACTTCATAATTATCTGGTTAATAGCACTAAAATATTATTATAAATCGTTAAAAAGTGTCAATTAAGTTTTTTTAACTATTAATTTTATAATAGTATTGTGCAGAAATGTAAAAAGTCCATTTGAATTCAATTCAGATGGACTTTTTATTTATTAGTGGAAGTTTTTTTACCTTCCAGTGCCTTGAGCATCAGCTAATGGCATATCCACCACAGGTTTTTTATCGCGATTTGCAATTTCCCATGTTGTATTGAAAATCAATTTCTCACGTTTTATCATCATTGGGAAATCAATTTTATCTACAGTGTCTTCTGGTGTATGGTAGTGTGGGTGCAATCCAGAGAAGAAAAATAACGATGGAATACCATTCTTCGCAAAGTTGTAGTGATCAGAACGGTAATACAAGCGCATTGGTTCTTCTGGATGATCGTAGTCATAATCCAATTTCATTTTTGTCTCAGCATTCGCTTTTTCTACGATTGGCTTTAAGTCCGAACTTAATTTATTGACACCAATCACGTGAATATAATTATGGTCACCATTCAAATGTTTATCATCGATACGACCAATCATATCAATATTAAGACAAGCTACAGTTTGTGTTAAAGGAATGATAGGATTTTCTACATAAAATTGAGAACCTAATAGACCTTTTTCTTCTGCCGCCAATGCAATAAATAAAATACTGCGACGAGGACCTTTTCCTTCTTTCTTAGCTTGTGCAAAAGCTTTAGCTAATTCAACAACAGCAACAGTACCCGAACCATTATCATCAGCTCCAGGGAAGTAAGTGCCGTCTGGCAAAATACCATCATGATCCCAGTGTCCACTTACAACGATAACTTCATCTTTCAGATCAGTACCTTCTAGGTAACCAATTACATTTGGATCATTTAGCTTATCATTCTTAACACCCATAGAGGCTTGCACCGGCGATTTAATAACTGGAGGTTGTGCAGCTGCACTCGTAGTTTTAGAGGTAAAATTATTTACGCTGGTACCAATTTTTGAAAGTAATTGATCCGCTAATGAAGTTTTGATATGCACTACAGGGACAGATGTTCTTGTAGCTTGATTAACATTTCCTTTATCTAGGCCAACGCGTCCCATCATTCCACGGTTGTTCATGCGTTTGATCATTTCCTCATTTTGAGAACTTGTCGCCAGAATCAATTTTGGATTTAACTTTGTTAACTCTTGGATTCTTTTGAAGCGACTTGTGCTCCACATTGATTTCGAAGTGCTCCCCGAAATAATAGATTTTCCATCTGCGTCAACAGGTTCGCCTTCGTTTATGATTAAAACAACCTTTCCTGTAATATCAATGTTTTTTAATTCATTGTATTTTTCATCTTGAATACCGTAACCTAAGAAAATAATCTCATCAGATGAGAATGTAGCGTCAGTATTATCTCCTTGCACATAAAAATCCTGACCGTATACTAAATTTTGGCCAGCAAGTGTGAAGTTCTGAACTTTATACGCTACTTGTAATAAAGAAACAGGTTGGTAATACGATCCATTTACAATGGGTTTTAAACCATACGATTGAAATTGATCAGCTACATACTTTACAGTTTTTTGACCACCTTCTTGACCTGTTCCTCTTCCCGCAAATTCTTTACTTGCCAGAATAGTCAAATGGTTTTTCGATGATTCTTCCGTAATGGTATTAGCATATTTTGAAGGTGATTGTGCCACCGAACAGCTATAAGCTAGAGGAAGAATAAAAAATATTGAAAGGATTTTTCTCATAGTCAGTTTATGATTATTGGTTAAGCACAAGAGATTTTATTTACACGTGTTGCGTGTCTTCCACCTTCGAATTCAGTAGTAATAAAAGTTTGTGCGATTTTTTTTGCTAATTCTAGATCGATGAAACGTGCAGGAATACATAATACATTCGCATTATTGTGTTGACGTGCTAAAGCAGCGATTTCATTTTGCCATGCAATAGCTGCGCGGATTCCTTGATGTTTATTTGCTGTAATTGCCACTCCATTCGCGCTACCACAAATTAAAACACCTAATTCATTTTCTTGATTTTCTACCGAAGAAGCTACAGGATGTGCGTAATCAGGATAATCTACTGAATCTCCAGTCGCAGGACCAAAATCTTGAACTTCATGTCCCAACTCTTTCAAATACGCTACCAAAGTCTCTTTGTAATCGTAACCTGCGTGATCGCTGCCTATTGCAATTTTCATAGTATTATATTTTTAATTAGTATAAAATTCTTTTTCTTTTTGTTGTTTCTTACGATGTACGTTTGCCGATACCGATATACTCAATTCATATAAGATAAACATCGGCGCACTTACGGTAAGCAAAGTAATAACATCCGCTGTAGGTGTAATTATCGCTGCTATAATCAAGATGATAACAATCGCATAGCGTCTACTCGCACGCATAAATTGCGGTGTCATTAAGCCTAATTTTGATAGTATAAAGATCAAAATAGGTAATAAAAATATCACTCCACAGCCCAATGTCAACGTGGCAATTGTTGATAAATAAGAGTCAATAGTAATTTGGTTTGTAATCTCTGTACTTAAAGAAACGTTTGCCAAGAAATTGACTGAAAGAGGAACAACAATGTAATATCCAAACAAAGCTCCGAGAGCAAATAGGATAGAAGCATAAAACACAAATCCACTAGCAGATCTTCTTTCTACGTCTGTCAACGCTGGCTTTACAAATAACCATACTTCAAACAATAAATACGGAAATCCTAATGCTACAGCCATCAGCAAACAAGAATTAATCTGTAACATAAACTGTCCAGCCAATTCTGTATTGATAATGTTAAAAGGAATTTTTTCTACACAAAACCCATCCAAGTTCAATAAGTCTCCCACTTTACACATCATACGGTAAGTCCAAAAATCTAAATTTTTAGGACCCATAATGATTTGATTGAACACAAAATCGTAAAATGTAAATGAAAGTATTGCAAATACAGCAACAGCTATTACAGCACGGATGATATGCCATCTCAAGACTTCTAGGTGCTCGAAGAATGACATCTCTGCTTCTAAGTTCTTTCCTTTATTCTTTATAGCGTCGATGAGTTTTTTATTTGACATAAGCAATTTTAAGTAACGAAAACAAAAATACCATTCTTTGGGATAAGAATGGTATTTAATTAAATATCAACACAAAATTTTTACGCTTCCTCTTCTTCTGGGTATTCAGAAAGATCAAAAGTTTCCATGAATTTTGTAGTAAAATTACCTGCTCTGAAATTTGGATCACGCATTAATCTCAAATGCAATGGAATAGTGGTCTTAATACCTTCGATTACAAATTCGCTTAATGCTCTTTCCATCGTAGCGATTGCTTCTTCACGCGTTTGAGCCACACAGATCAATTTCGCAATCATAGAGTCATAGTTTGGTGGAATAGTATATCCAGCATATACGTGCGTATCTACACGTACACCATGACCACCTGGAGAGTGGAAATTAGTAATGCGACCTGGTGAAGGACGGAAATTATTAAATGGATCTTCAGCATTGATACGACATTCTATGGCATGCATAGTAGGCTCGTAACTTTTTCCTGAAATAGGAATACCAGCAGCCACTTTAATTTGTTCTTTGATCAAATCAAAGTTGATTACTTCTTCCGTAACAGGGTGCTCAACTTGAATACGAGTATTCATTTCCATAAAGTAGAAGTTGCGGTGTTTGTCCACCAGGAACTCAATTGTACCCGCACCTTCATAATTTACAGCAGTAGCTCCTTTGATAGCTGCTTCACCCATTTTTGCACGCAATTCAGGTGTAATAAATGGAGAAGGAGCTTCTTCTACTAATTTTTGGTGACGACGTTGGATCGAACAGTCACGCTCAGACAAGTGACATACTTTACCGTATTGGTCACCAATTACCTGAATCTCGATGTGACGCGGTTCTTCAACGAATTTTTCTAAATAAATCCCATCATTACCGAAAGCTGCGCCAGCTTCTTGACGTGCGGAATCCCAGTTTGGTTCGAACTCTTCATCTTTCCAGATGATACGCATACCACGGCCACCACCACCTGCAGTAGCTTTGATAATAACAGGGTAGCCAATTTCATTAGCTAATTTGATACCTGTTTTTACGTCAGGTACAAGACCATCAGATCCAGGTACTGTAGGAACGCCAGCTTTTTTCATTGTATTTTTAGCTGAAGCTTTATCTCCCATCTTCTCAATTTGGTCTGCAGTAGCACCAATAAACTTGATACCATATTCAGCACAAATTGCTGAGAATTTAGCATTCTCAGATAAAAATCCGTATCCTGGGTGGATTGCATCTGCATTTGTTAATTCAGCAGCTGCAATGATATTTGGAATATTTAAATAAGAATCTTTACTTGCTGGAGGACCAATACAGACAGCTTCATCTGCAAAGCGTACGTGCAAACTATCTTTATCTGCTGTTGAATATACAGCGACACTCTTGATGCCCATCTCGCGACATGTGCGAATGATACGTAGAGCGATTTCCCCTCTATTTGCTATTAATATTTTTTTGAACATAAGGAATGACTTAATATACCAATTGTACTATGCTTGCATAGCATCTTATTAAACTCAAAAAGCTGCCTAGGGCAGCTAGAGATTATCTTGGATCAACTAAGAATAATGGTTGATCGTATTCAACTGGTTGCGCGTCGTTCACTAAAATTTTAACGATTTTACCAGAAACTTCCGATTCAATTTCGTTGAATAATTTCATTGCCTCGATAATGCATAACGGTTTTCCTGGTGCAATCTCATCACCTACATTGATAAAGGCTGGTTTATCAGGACCTGGAGAACGATAGAACGTACCAATCATCGGTGATTTAACTGTGATGTAGCTAGACTCATCAGATGCTGGAGCCGCTGGTGTAGCAGGGGTAGTCGCTGCAGGTGCTACCGGAGCCGCTGGTGCAGGAGCCGCAGCAGGGATAGCTGCTGGTACTGTCGCTGTTACATACGTTGGTTCTTGATTTGTCTTTATCGTGATTTTGAAATCTTTCTCTTCAATCGATACTTCATTCACACCTGATTTAGATACGAATTTAATCAAGTCTTGAATTTGTTTAATGTCCATACTCATGATAGTAGGTTTTGTCAAATTTGTTTATTAATTATTAAAAATTAGTCGATAAATATAGGAAAAATTGACTTAGCTAATAAGCCCATTTTAAATAAACTGATCCCCAAGTGAATCCTCCACCGAAAGCAGCTAATATTAAATTATCACCTTTTTTCAATTGGCTTTCCCATTCCCATAAACATAATGGGATAGTACCACTTGTGGTATTTCCGTACTTATGAATATTTACCATTACTTTTTCTTCTGGTAAACCTGCACGTTCAGCGGTAGCGTCGATAATTCTTTTGTTAGCTTGATGTGGCACTAACCATGCTACGTCATCAGCTGTCAAATTATTGCGTTGCATAATTTCATGTGCAACATCTGCCATGTTTGTAACAGCAAATTTGAAAACTGTACGACCTTCTTGGTAGGCATAGTGTAAACCTGCTTCTATAGTTTCGTGCGTTGCAGGGTTCAATGAACCTCCGCCTTTGATGTTTAAGAATTGACCGCCCGAGCCATCAGTTTTTAGAATAGTATCTTGTATGCCGTTACCTTCATCATTTGGTTCTAACAATACTGCTCCACATCCATCACCAAATAGAATACACGTATTGCGATCTTTGTAGTTTACTACAGAAGACATTTTGTCTGCGCCGACAACCAATACTTTCTTATGTTTTCCTGATTCAATAAATTGAGTTCCTGTTGTCAATCCGAATAAGAAACCAGAACAAGCTGCTTGTAGATCGTAACCCCAAGCATTTTTAGCTCCGATTTTGTCTGCTAAGATATTTGCTGTGGCTGGGAATAACATATCTGGAGTACTTGTACAGAAAATAATCAAATCGATTTCTTCTGCAGTAATACCTCTCTTTTCTAATAGACCTTTTACTGCGGGTACTGCAAGATCTGAGGTAGCTAATCCTTCTCCTTTTAAGATACGGCGTTCTTTAATACCAGTACGAGAGACAATCCATTCGTCATTCGTATCCACCATAGTTTCAAGTTCCTTGTTTGTCAATACATAATCAGGAACATATCCGTTTACCGCCGTGATAGCTGCGTGAATTTTAGACATATAATGTTAGTTAAAAGCAGTTTTAATCTTATCGATAAATTTCGATTCGATCATACCTTTAGATAGTAATACCATATTTTTTATAGCAGTAGGAGAGGAGATTCCATGTCCAATTAATACAGGAGCATTCACACCTAGAATTGGACTTCCACCATATTGCTCATAGTTGAACCTATCAAAGAAATCATCTTTAAAACCTTTTTTCAAAGTAACAACATAAAATGATTCGGCTAATTTAAGTACCACGTTTCCTGTATAACCATCACATACGTATACATCCGCATGATCCGAAAATAAGTCGCGGCCTTCGGCATTGCCTATGAAATTAATTTTAGGGTTTGATTTGAGTAAAGGATAGGTTGAGATTGTTAGGGCATTACCTTTTTCTTCTTCTTCGCCAATGTTTAATAAACCTACTTTAGGATTTTGGATGTTGTACACATATTCTGCATACAAACTGCCTAATAAAGCGAATTGGTTTAACATTTCAGGTTTACAATCTGCGTTAGCTCCCACATCCAAAAGAATTCCAAAGCCTTCTTTTAATTTGGGTACATTCGTTGCGATTGCTGGTCGCATTACTCCTGGAATAGTTTTAACGCTGAACATAGCTCCCACAAGCATGGCGCCTGTGTTGCCGGCAGAAGAGAAGGAGTCTATCTCGCCATTTTTTAGTAATTCAAAACCTTTAGCGATGCTTGAATTAGGCTTCTGTGTGATAGCTTTGGTAGGATGCTCATGCATAGAGATAGCATCTGGTGCATGTACGTAATCAAATAATGATGGGTCTGCGCCTGCTTCTTCTATGGCTTTTCTTGTGTCTTCCTCAGGACCAATCAACACTATGCGTTGATCATCAGAAAGACTTTTTTGTGCTTCAATAGCACCTAGTATGTTTGATTTTGGGGCAAAATCCCCACCTAGAACGTCTAATCCTATCTTCATCCGTTATTATTTTTCTCCTTCAATAATACGCAAAAACATCCCAAAGTAAAGCAAAAAAATCTATTTTTTACTCAATTTGGGATGTTTTCTCTAAAGATATTTTTAGACAGCTGCTGCTCTCTCAACGATTAATTTACCGTTGTAATATAAGTTGCCATCAACTTCGTACGCTTTGTGAGGTACGTGTACAGCACCAGTTTCTTTACAAACTGTCAATGTAGGTTTTTCAGCCTTATAGTGCGTTCTTCTTTTGTCTCTTCTTGATTTCGAAGTTTTACGTTTTGGATGTGCCATCTCGTATTATGTTTTTTAATTGTTTTTAATATTCTTTAATGCGGCCCAACGCGGGTCAATGTTTTCTTCCTCTATGTCCGATCCTTCTTCTTCTGAACTGATTTTAGCGAGCATCTCTGGATCACACGTAATATTTACACCTTGCTCAGTACATTTTGTATAATACGGAACTTGTACATTAATGTATTCGTACAACAGGTTTGCTATATCAAGCTCATGATCTGTTTTATTGAGAATAATTACTTCATCAGTTTCGTTGTCCCACTCTTCATTGATGAATTTTACTATAATTCTTTCTTGAAAAGATACAGGAGCATCGAATTCGGCTAAGCATACATCACAATTCAATTTTATCGTACCCTGAATGTCAAAATTGACAATCAGCATGGCTTCCTGTTTTTGTAGGGAGACGTTAGCGGTAAGATTACCTTTCTTTACTAATGAATGCTCGTAGCAGTCAAAGAACTTATCGTTTATCTCAAACTCAAAATCGTGCTTTCCTGCTGCTAATCCCGAAAATGGAATTCTATATTGTTTTAGATACTTCACAATCTTGTATTTGAGCCTGCAAAATTAATGTTTTATATTTTAGGATGCAATTATTTTGTGAAATAATTATTCATCATCACCATAATATTTTACACCTAATTCTATTTTTTCACGTCCATTCGCCATACGCCATTTATTCGTGTCGCGTAGCGAATATGCACAGCCACAGTACTCTTGCATGTAGAATTTCTCACGTTTGCTAATTTCTAACATACGAGCGGAGCCGCCTTTTTTTCGCCAGTTGAATGTCCAATAATCCATATTAGGCCATCTCGATGCTGCACGCAAACCACAGTTGTTGATCTGCTCCATATTCTTCCAGCGAGAAATCCCTAAGGAGCTGGATATTACGTCAAATCCATTTGCGGCAGCGTATTCTGCTGTTTTTTCGAATCGCATATCGAAACACATGGTGCATCTTTCGCCTCTTTCAGGAGCATGCTCCATGCCTTTGGCTAATTCAAACCAATGGTCAACGTCATAATCCGCATCGATGAAGGGGATATTGTGTTTCTCAGCAAAACGAATATTCTCTTCTTTACGAATGTCGTATTCTTTGCGTGGATGAATATTTGGATTGTAGAAATAGATAGTGAATTCTATATCAGATGCAATCAAAGCCTCCATGACTTCGCCGGCACAAGGAGCACAGCAGGAGTGCAGAAGTAATTTTTTGCCCTGATTAGGTAATTCAAGTTTCTCTCTTATCAATTCTTTTTTAGTTTCCATAGCCTCAAAGGTATTCGACTACAATTTTACGGAAATCTGCTGGCTTTTAAAAGTAATTTCAATTTTGTAACGTTCAGAATGCTATTTTCGTTTAAATACTTACTAACAAAAATTTATACATTTGTAAACGAAGTAATCGATTCGAATTATATGCGCAAATTATTATTTTTATATTTAATACCGACACTATTAATAGGAGCTATTTCATGTCAACGTGATGATGATGAACCACCAGCAAGAGAGATAAAAGCTATTTCAAGATTATACGTTTCTACTTCAGATTATCAGGCTGGAGCGTCGACTAATTTAGAAAATATCTGGATTGTGGATCCCGCTGATGGCGATACTTTTCCCGCAGAATCAGATGTGAAAGGTTATGTGTCCGCAGCAAAAGGGGGTAGAACTATTCATTATTCTCCGTTGAGCAATGGTATGATATTTCAATCGGGGATAAATTCACCTGGTTTAAATGATACTTCCATTCAAGTGTTATCTGTGAATGTTTTGGGAGTGCCTTCGAGCCGCGCAAAGTTACCGAACAGAAGGTTAGACAATGTAAGGGGGATGCATTACACCGTTGTAAATAACGCCACGGGTACTTTAGCTCAAGAGTTTCTATTAGCTATTCAAAAATCGGATACTGTTGCTACACCTTATTTATTTGCTTTTTATAAGCCTATTAATTCAGGTTTCTATGCTAAACCTCGTTTTCAAATGGTATTAGATTTTATTCCTTGGGGTATAACGATGGATGAAAAGGATGTATATATTGTTCGTACAGGAGATGCGAGTATTGAAGGGGCGGTTGTATCTTATAAAGGATTTGCTCAAAATCTCATCGAGAAATCGGATACTACGTTAACAAATATTTCTCCAACCTATACCTTAACAATTGAAGGTGCTAGAAATTTAAGAGGGATTTCTTATTCTAAATCAAAAGATATATTATTATTGACTGATTATTCGGTAGTTGGTAACGAAGTTAGAGATGGTCGAATTTTAGTGTTTGAAAACTTTTCTTCGCATAGTACTACACAAAAAATTACGCCTACGCGTATTATAACTGGCGCTGCTACAAAACTCAAACAGCCAATGGATGTGGCGATTGACTCTCGTGCAGACGGTAAATATATCTATGTCGCTGATTCTGGAGCTAAAAGAGTTTTTCGTTATTTGATTGAAGATAACGGGAATGTTGCTCCTAATGCAGAATTAAACTTAAGAGGTAGAACACCCGAAAGTATTTCGTTGGATGCGCGTTAATCTTCGATAATTTTTAAAAGGATGTCAATTTCCTCTCTTTTCTGAGGATTCCCAATATTTTCATAAGCCGTTATTAAATTGCGTAATACGCGTTTAATAATGGCTTTGTTCGTACAGGGCATGGTGTATTCTTCACTTGAAGGAAGGTTCAATTGCTTCAAGAAGGAATGTATATCGTTTTGATGCATGATTTGGCCTCTATTGAACGCGTTGATGTAAAACAAGGGAGGTTGTTCCATATCTTCCATGTACGCTACTATAAAGTGTTTTGGAAGATTTATGCCATAAATCGGGATATCCAATTGTTGGGCGATGATGCTATATATACACGATAAGGAAATAGGATTTCCACGTTTTGTTTCTAATACTTTATGAATAAAGGAGTTTTGCGGATCGTGATAATTTGTGGTATTGCCTGAAAGTCCAAATTCGCGGAAGATTATATTGTTAAGCAGTTTTACTTTCTCCAGCGGACTCATATCGTACATTAATTGAAACCACGCGTTTCGCTTCAGTTCCGAGATGGTCAACAATACATTATTTTCATCCAAATTAGGGTATTGGTATCGATTTATAATTAATAGACCTTCTAGTAAGTCATCATTGTTTTTTAAATCCCAAAATTGAAGATCATATTTTATCTGGTCAAATTGGATTTTGTGAATTATATTTTCAATTCTAGACTGAGATAATGGATCAAACGAAGATTCCCAATTTTCTTCCAGTAGTGGAATTACTTCTGGGCCAAATGTCACAAGACGTTGCTCCAACTGATTGAAAATTTCTGTATCTGGATCGTCTAATAAAGATATTATCGCTTTTACCTCTCTCTCATTCATATATTAAATTTAGTAAAATTGATTCATTTATTAAGAATTCAGCTTTCAAAAATTGTTAATCAATATGTGTATTTTTGCGCTATGATTTATCTTCTGAAAAAAATCAAGCATTTTATCACGTCAAATAGCCGTCATGGTACGCACTCCCCATTTGTATATGCTTTGACTGATGAATTGATTTATAATAAGAACATCACGCGAAGTAAATCGTTGATAGAGGATATTATAGATTATTATAATGTAAAAGGGGTGGAGAGTTCTTCTTTTTTAATTACCGATTTTCATCAGCATTCTTTAGACGATCTATTGGCTTTACAAGATTCGTATTTTATGATTTTCGTCAAAGACATACATCAAAAGGCAACTCATAGAAGAATCTGGAAATCCATGCAGGAACATACAGATTTTGTGGTATTGATTGATTTATTTGAATTTGGAATAATCTGTAAAAGAAAAGAGCAACCCAAGGAATCCTTTAAGTTGCGCTTTCCGTATTGGTTCTATTAAAACGCTTCGCTTAAGCTGAGGTAAAAACCTGTTTGCCTTTCTTCTCCAGTTCTTTTTTCCCCGAAAGCATAATCAAAACGTATACTGCTGCTATGTTCTATACTAAAGAAATAGCGCATACCAGCACCGTAACTAGGTATAAAGCGAGCTTTGTGTTCTGGAGAAAAAGTAGTACCAGTGCCGCCAAAAGCTAGTATTCCGAATCGAGGGTGGAAACGATAGCGTAATTCCGCTTGCGTAGCTAAATAGTTTTTGTCTTTATAGCGTCCTAAATAATATCCGCGCATAGTCATGTCTCCTCCTAAATCACGTAAACTATAAAAAGGAATATTTTCTCCATACGTGCCACGATATAAAATCTGCCCAGCAACGTTAACCTTTTTTGATAATGGGTGAAACCCGCGTACATCAGCTTCTAAAAGTGAACCGTTAAAGTCTGTTTCCTTGAATAATTGAGGGACAAAAGCATATTTGAAACGGCTGTAAAAACCTTTGTTTGTATAAGTGGTGACATCGCGTGTGTCATATAATGCAGATAATCCAATACTTGCATATTGTCCTCCTGTTTTTCCTGAAATGCTGGGATCTCTGTCGAAAATCCCTCCATTTTCTATGTCTTCAAATTTGAAATGATCATAACTTGTATTGACTCCAAGATATAATTTAGGAGCTATTCTTTTTTCTACATCTGCTTTAATGCGATAGAGTGTTTGATCTAAATAATCTTCGTCTGCTTTCCAAGTATTATTCCCTATGCCATAAAAGTTGAATGGCCAATCCCGCGCTCTGAGTTCTAGTAGGATATGGTAATCATTATTTTTTGTCCAAAGATCAGCGTTTATATTAATTTTTTTTTGCTTTTCCGTTGTGATAGTACTTATCAAAGAGATGTTAGAAGTGCGGCTTGTTACATTTTCTTTATCCAAATAGAAGTTGTAAGTAGCTGCGATTCCAAATTCTGCGCCAGTTTCTTGAGCGTATGCAAAGGCTGGTAAGATGAAAAAGCTTCCTTTTCGTGTGGTGTCACCCTGTGATGAAAAAGTGTTTTTGATAATTCTTTTGATAAAATTTGTGAAATCTTGAGCGTGTATAGATCCAGAAATGAGCAGCAATAAAAAAATAGTTAAGTGTTTTTTCATACAACATATGTTGAAAATTGTCGTTTCAAATATAACCCAAAACATTTGTAAAGGTTTGTTTAAATTTTTTAATGAAAAATTATTGAGCTGCATATCAGCTTAATGACGTTTTTGAATATCTTTTTT
Source organism: Sphingobacterium litopenaei (assembly GCF_014692495.1). Taxonomy (GTDB): domain Bacteria; phylum Bacteroidota; class Bacteroidia; order Sphingobacteriales; family Sphingobacteriaceae; genus Sphingobacterium; species Sphingobacterium litopenaei. The sequence continues at coordinate 31,595 of NZ_JACOIJ010000026.1, forward strand.
TGATTAAAAATTTTTGAAATGTGAATCCTGTGTCTATCTTTGCAACATCAAAAACGAACACAGGCGATGAATTGAGGACGTATTTTGATAGTGTTCTTTAAGAAATAAATAATAAAAAGTTTTTGATAAATTCTCTTGCAAATTTGAAATGAATTTTTCTATCTTTGCACCAGCTACTCGGAAGAGTAGATGTTCTTCGAGAGTTTGATAAGACAATAAAAATAAAAGCCTCCTTAGCTCAGCTGGTAGAGCAACTGACTTGTAATCAGTAGGTCATTGGTTCGATTCCGATAGGAGGCTCTAAATGTGAGAAATCACAGGTCTGGAGGGGTTCCAGAGCGGTCAAATGGGACGGACTGTAAATCCGTTGCTTCGGCTTCGAAGGTTCGAATCCTTCTCCCTCCACACTAATATTGTTAGTTTACAATTTAAATCAATATTAGAGGTTGTAAACAAAAGCGGAAGTAGCTCAGTTGGTAGAGCGATAGCCTTCCAAGCTATAGGTCGCGAGTTCGAACCTCGTCTTCCGCTCCAAATTTTCAAGGTTTTTCAGTCTCTATCTTTCATGGTTCAAATGTGTAAGGTGGAGGCATAATTCCGTAAATAAGCTTTTATAAAAAGCCGAAGTAGCTCAGGGGTAGAGCACTTCCTTGGTAAGGAAGAGGTCGTGGGTTCAAATCCCATCTTTGGCTCGATACAATAAGTTTATTATTTTTGTAACAGAATTTAATAAGAAATATTTAATAATTACTAATTCGCATAAACATGGCAAAAGAGAAATTTGACCGTAGTAAACCGCACTTAAACATAGGTACAATCGGTCACGTTGACCACGGTAAAACTACTACAACTGCAGCTATCACTAAAGTATTAGCTGATAAAGGTTTATCAGAAGCTCGTTCATTTGATTCAATTGACTCTGCTCCTGAAGAAAAAGAACGTGGTATCACTATTAACACAGCGCACGTTGAGTATTCAACAGCTAACCGTCACTATGCACACGTTGACTGTCCAGGTCACGCCGATTACGTGAAAAACATGGTTACTGGTGCTGCTCAAATGGACGGTGCTATCATCGTAGTTGCTGCTACTGATGGTCCTATGCCTCAAACTCGTGAGCACATCTTATTGGCTCGCCAAGTAGGTGTTCCTGCGTTAGTAGTTTTCATGAACAAAACTGACTTAGTTGATGATCCAGAATTATTAGACTTAGTTGAAATGGAAGTTCGTGAATTATTATCATTCTACGAATTCCCAGGTGATGATATTCCAGTAATCAAAGGTTCTGCTTTAGGTGCATTGAATGGTGAGCCTGAGTGGGTTGAAAAAATTATGGAATTAATGGATGCTGTAGATAACTACATTCCAATTCCTCCACGTTTGACTGACTTACCTTTCTTGATGCCAATCGAGGACGTATTCTCAATCACTGGTCGTGGTACAGTTGCTACAGGTCGTATCGAAAGAGGTGTAATCAACTCTGGTGATCCAGTTGAGATCTTAGGTATGGGTGCTGAGAACTTGAAATCTACAGTAACAGGTGTTGAGATGTTCCGTAAAATCTTAGATTACGGTGAAGCTGGTGATAACGTAGGTTTATTGTTACGTGGTATTGAGAAAACTGATATCAAACGTGGTATGGTTATCTGTAAACCAGGTTCAGTAACTCCTCACACAGATTTCAAAGCTGAGGTTTACGTATTATCAAAAGCTGAAGGTGGTCGTCACACTCCATTCTTCAACAAATACCGTCCTCAATTCTACTTCCGTACAACTGACGTAACGGGTGAAATTTCTTTACCAGAAGGTACTGAGATGGTTATGCCAGGTGATAACGTTACAATCACTGTTAAGTTGATCAACGCTATCGCTATGGAAAAAGGTCTACGTTTCGCTATCCGTGAAGGTGGTCGTACAGTAGGTGCTGGTCAGGTAACTGAAATCTTAGCGTAATCTTATAGATTATCTATAAAATATAAAATAAGCTAATTAGCTGATGCTGATTAGCTTATTTTTTTCAATGTAAATATTGTTCTTTAAATAGTAAAAAAAGCAAAAAATATTTGGTCTAATGCTAATAGAACACTATATTTGCATCACAAAATAAGAAATACACGGGCATAGTTTAAAGGTAGAACGAAGGTCTCCAAAACCTTTGGTCTGGGTTCGAGTCCTGGTGCCCGTGCTAAATAACTTAAATAAATAATCAAACAATGGCTAAAGTACTTGATTTTTTTAAAGAGTCTTATCAAGAGGTAACTGAGAAGGTTACTTGGCCTACTTGGTCTCAATTGCAAAACCATGCAGTGGTAGTACTTGTAGCTTCGTTGATCATAGCTTTAGTAGTATTGGTAATGGATAAGGCTTCAAGTAATGTATTGGAGTTATTATACGGTACTAAATAAAGTTCTATCTAGAAGAATAATATGGCTGATCAAAGTTTAAAGTGGTACGTTGTACGTGCTGTAAGTGGTAAAGAGAAGAAAGTAAAACAATACATAGAGGCGGAAGTTAATAGATTAGGTATTCAACACGTAGTACCTCAAGTGTTAATTCCGATGGAGAAGTATTACCAAATGCGCGACGGAAAAAAAGTAGCGAAAGAGCGTAACTACTATCCAGGATATGTATTAATAGAGGCTGCTTTAAATGGTGAAATCGAACACGCAATCAAAAATTTGAATAGTGTTATCGGTTTCTTAGGTGATAAAGCTGGTGTAGCAATTCCATTGCGTCAAGCTGAGGTGAATAGAATCTTAGGTAAAGTGGATGAAATGGCGGAGCAAGGTGAATCTATCAATGTAGCATACTTCGTAGGTGAGTCAGTGAAAGTGACAGATGGTCCTTTCAACGGATTTACGGGTGAGATTGAAGAGGTTCATGAGGATAAGAAAAAATTAACTGTAATGGTTAAAGTATTCGGTCGTAAGACACCACTTGAATTAAACTACATGCAAGTAGAAAAAGAATAATATTATTTATAATAAATTAAGCCTTCCTATTATACGTGGGAAGGCTTTTTTATGCTTAAATAAATTTTAGTAAGGTTAGTATTAAATATTTTCAGTATTCTTTTGTATTTAAAATATTCTTATTATCTTTGCACCTCGTTTAGTTGTGAAAACTATTGTTTAACGGTAAACGAAAAGTAAATGTTACGTTATTGCTTCCAACTTACTAACAAACATTTAACAAATTAAATTCAAAACAAAATGGCAAAAGAAGTCAGTGCGTTAGTAAAATTACAAGTTAAGGGCGGTGCAGCAAATCCATCTCCTCCAGTAGGACCTGCTTTAGGTGCTAAAGGTGTGAACATTATGGATTTCTGTAAACAGTTCAATGCTCGTACGCAAGACAAACCAGGTCAAGTATTACCAGTAGTAATTACTGTTTATGCTGACAAGTCATTTGATTTTATCATCAAAACTCCACCAGTAGCAGTTCAGTTAAAAGATGCTGCTAAATTGAAAAGTGGATCAGGTGAGCCAAATCGTAAAAAAGTTGCTTCTATTACTTGGGAGCAAGTTGAAACGATTGCAAAAGACAAAATGACTGACTTAAATGCTTTCACTGTAGAATCTGCAATGAGCATGGTAGCTGGTACAGCGCGTAGTATGGGTATCACTGTTTCAGGTGACGCTCCTTGGAAAAATTAATTAACGAAATCAGTTTAAGAAAGTGGCTAGATTAACAAAAAATCAAAAAGCGGCACTATCCAAAATTGAAGCTGGTAAAGCGTATACTTTGGCTGAAGCTTCTGCTTTAGTGAAAGAGATTACTACAACAAAATTTGATGCTTCTGTGGATATCGACGTACGTTTAGGCGTAGATCCACGCAAAGCGAATCAAATGGTTCGTGGTATTGCGACATTACCTCACGGGACTGGTAAGACTGTTCGTGTTTTAGCATTAGTAACTCCTGATAAGGAAGAAGAAGCTAAAGCTGCAGGTGCAGACTTCGTAGGTTTAGATGAGTACATCAGCAAAATTGAAGGTGGTTGGACTGACGTTGACATTATCATCACTATGCCTTCGGTAATGGCTAAAGTAGGTAAATTGGGTCGTATTTTAGGTCCAAGAAACTTAATGCCTAACCCTAAGACTGGTACAGTAACTACAGAGGTAGGTAAAGCTGTAACAGACGTAAAAGGCGGTAAGATCGATTTTAAAGTTGACAAAACAGGTATCATCCATACTTCGGTAGGAAAAGTGTCTTTCCCAGCAGAGAAGATTTACGAAAACGCTTTAGAAGTATTGCAAGTAATCGCTAAATTAAAACCTTCAGCAGCTAAGGGAACATACTTCAAGAGTATCCACATCTCATCAACTATGAGTCCGGGTATTCATGTAGAAACTAAATCAGTAGCAGGTATTTAATCATGAGAAAAGAAGAAAAACAAGAAATTGTTCAAGCTTTAGCAGAACAGATTAAATCTTACGGTAACTTCTATATTACTGATACTGCTGATTTAACTGTTGAAAAAATCAACGGAATTCGCCGTAAATGTTTCGATGCAGGTATCGTGATGCAAGTGGCTAAAAACACTTTGATCGAGAAAGCATTAATCGAAGCAGGTATCGAGTCTCCTGAGTTAGTAGGTGTATTGAAAGGTGCTTCTACATTATTATTCTCTGAGACAGGTAATGCTCCAGCGAAATTGATTAAAGAATTGCGTAAAGCAGGTGACAAACCAGTATTAAAAGCAGCATACATTCAAGAAACTGCTTTCGTAGGTGATGATCAATTAAATGCTTTAGTAACTCTAAAATCGAAAGAAGAGCTTATCGCAGACGTTATCGCGGCACTTCAATCTCCAGCGAAAAATGTTATCTCTGCTCTTTCATCGGGTGGAAATACAATCTCTGGCGTATTAAAAGCTTTAGAACAAAGAGGTTAACGAGCACCTTATACAATTAAAAAAGTTCGTAGTTTAATTAACAATATTTTTTAAAAGAACATTCAAAAAATCAAAATAAAATGGCAGATTTAAAACAACTTGCTGAACAGTTAGTTAACTTAACAGTAAAAGAAGTTAAAGAATTAGCTGATATCTTAAAAGACGAGTACGGTATCGAGCCTGCTGCTGCTGCTGTTGCAGTTGCTGCTGCTCCAGCTGAAGGTGGCGCTGCTGCTGCTGAAGAGAAAACTTCATTCGACGTTATCTTGAAAGAAGCTGGTGGTCAAAAATTAGCTGTAGTTAAATTAGTAAAAGACTTAGCTGGTTTAGGATTGAAAGAAGCTAAAGATTTAGTTGACGGTGCTCCTAAAGAATTAAAAGCTGGTGTTTCTAAAGACGAAGCTGAAGCTTTGAAAAAACAATTAGAAGAAGCTGGTGCTGTTGTTGAGATTAAATAATTTCAAATAACACCAAAACGAGATTAGACTCTGATAATTTATCAGAGTCTATTCCCGTTTTAATATATAATAAGTCTTTTCGTGTGTATGCTGTCGCATGATCTAAAGACTCAAAACAGCAAAACATTAATTTCAGTTTTTTTAAACTAAAATCTTATTCCCTTGGCAAACAATAATATTCAAAACGAAAGAGTAAATTTTGCTACAAGTAAAAAGGTAATCGATTATCCTGATTTCTTGGATGTGCAATTGGAGTCTTTCAGGGAGTTTTTTCAATTAGAAACTACTTCTGATAACCGCCATCAGGAAGGGTTGTACAAGGTTTTCGCGGAAAACTTCCCTATTTCTGATTCAAGAAACATATTCGTGCTAGAGTTTTTGGATTACTTCATTGATCCTCCTCGCTATGATATTCAAGAGTGTATTGAGCGTGGCTTGACTTATAGCGTGCCTTTGAAAGCAAAATTGAAGTTGTCTTGTAATGACGAAGAACACGAAGATTTCGAAACTATCGTACAAGATGTATACTTAGGTACAATTCCATACATGACACCAAAGGGCACTTTCGTTGTCAATGGTGCGGAGCGTGTAATTGTATCTCAGCTACACCGTTCTCCTGGTGTTTTCTTTGGTCAGAGTAGACACACAAATGGTACAAAACTTTATTCTGCAAGGGTAATTCCTTTTAAAGGATCTTGGATTGAGTTCGCTACAGACGTTAACAACGTGATGTATGCGTATATTGATCGTAAGAAAAAATTCCCAGTTACTACTTTATTACGTGCAATCGGTTATGATTCAGATAAAGATATCTTAGAATTATTCGATTTAGCTGATGAAATTAAAGTTAGTAAATCTGGATTAAAGAAATACGTTGGTCGTCGTTTAGCGGCAAGGGTATTGAATAAATGGACGGAAGATTTCGTAGATGAGGATACTGGTGAGGTAGTATCTATCGATCGTAACGAAATTATCCTTGAACGTGAAACTGTATTAGAAGAAGATCACATTGACTTGATCATCGACGCTGGCGTTAAGTCTATTATCTTAGCGAAAGAAGATGAAGCAAACAATGCGGACTATTCTATCATATATAACACTTTACAAAAGGATACATCTAACTCAGAGAAAGAAGCGGTGGAGCATATCTATCGTCAATTACGTAACGCTGAACCACCTGATGAGGAAACTGCTCGTGGTATCATCGATCGTTTATTCTTCTCAGACAAACGTTATGATTTAGGTGATGTAGGTCGTTACCGCATTAATCGTAAGTTGAAGTTGGATACTGATCCTGAAACTAAAGTGTTGACTCGTCAAGATATCATCGCTATCGTGAAGTACTTGATCAACTTGATCAACTCTAAAGCTGAGGTGGATGATATTGACCACTTGTCAAATCGTCGTGTACGTACTGTTGGTGAGCAGTTGTATGCACAATTCGGTGTAGGTTTGGCTCGTATGGCACGTACTATTCGTGAGCGTATGAACATTCGTGACAACGAAGTATTTACACCTACTGATTTGATTAATGCTCGTACATTGTCATCAGTAATCAATTCGTTCTTCGGAACGAACCAACTTTCTCAGTTCATGGACCAAACTAACCCATTGGCTGAGATCACGCACAAACGTCGTTTGTCAGCGTTAGGTCCTGGTGGTCTATCACGTGAGCGTGCTGGTTTTGAGGTTCGTGACGTTCACTACACGCACTACGGTCGTTTGTGTACTATCGAAACTCCTGAGGGTCCAAACATCGGTTTGATTTCATCTTTATCTGTTCACGCTAAGATTAACAACTTAGGATTTATCGAAACTCCTTACCGTAAAGTAAGAGACGGTAAAGTAGTCGTAGATGAGCCTGTAGTTTACTTATCGGCTGAGGATGAAGACGGCAAAACAATCGCGCAAGCGAATGCTTACTACGATGATAAAGGTAACTTCGTAGATCCAAAAGTAAAAGCTAGATACGAGGGTGACTTCCCTATTATTGAGCCAGAGAAATTGGATTATATGGACGTTGCTCCAAACCAAATTACTTCAATCGCGGCTTCATTGATTCCATTCTTGGAGCATGATGATGCCAACCGTGCATTGATGGGATCAAACATGCAGCGCCAAGCGGTGCCATTGTTACGCCCTCAAGCACCTATCGTAGGTACTGGTTTGGAAGGTCGTGTGGCTTCTGACTCTCGTACATTGATCAATGCTGAAGGTAATGGTGTTGTAGAGTATGTTGATGCTGAAGAAATCAAAATCCGTTACGAACGTAATGAAGATGAGCGTTTAGTATCATTTGACGATGATATCAAAACATATAAATTAATTAAGTTCAAGAAAACCAACCAAAATACTTGTATCAACTTGAAACCTATCGTTAAGAAAGGTCAGAAAGTGACTAAAGGTCAAGTATTATGTGAAGGTTATGCAACTGAAAATGGCGAATTAGCATTAGGTCGTAACTTGAAAGTAGCGTTCATGCCTTGGCAAGGATACAACTTTGAGGATGCGATTGTAATCTCTGAGCGTGTAGTATCTCAAGATATTTTCACTTCACTTCACATTGAAGAGTTTGAATTGGAAGTACGTGATACAAAACGTGGGGAAGAGGAATTAACTGCTGATATCCCTAACGTATCGGAAGAAGCTACTAAAGACTTAGATGAAAACGGTATTATCCGTGTAGGTGCTGAGGTAGGTGAAGGTGATATCTTAATTGGTAAGATTACGCCTAAAGGTGAATCAGATCCTTCTCCAGAAGAGAAATTATTACGTGCGATCTTTGGTGACAAAGCGGGTGACGTAAAAGATGCTTCTTTGAAAACTCCACCTTCAATCAAAGGTGTAGTTATCGATACTAAATTATTTTCTCGTGCTAAGAAAATGTCTAAAGAAGTTGAAAGAAAAGCTTTAGAAAAATTAGAAGTAGCACACGAGAAAAACTTAAGAGTATTAAAAGAGCGTTTGGTAGAGAAATTATTCACTATCGTGAATGGCAAAACTAGCCAAGGTGTCTATAATGTATACAAAGAGTTGTTAGTAGCTAAAGGTGCTAAATTCACTCAAAAAATCTTAACTGACTTAGACTATGCAAACATTAATCCGTTTGGTTGGACTACTGATGAAGACAAAAATGAGTTAATTAAATTAGCGCTTCACCACTACAATATTAAATTGAACGAAGAATTAGGAGCTTTCAAACGTGATAAATTCGCAGTTTCTGTGGGTGATGAGCTTCCTTCTGGTATCGTTCAGATGGCTAAAGTTTACGTAGCTAAGAAACGTAAATTGAAAGTGGGTGATAAGATGGCGGGTCGTCACGGTAACAAAGGTATCGTAGCACGTATCGTACGTGATGAGGATATGCCATTCTTAGAAGACGGTACTCCAGTAGATATCGTATTGAACCCTCTAGGTGTACCTTCTCGTATGAACTTAGGTCAGATTTATGAAACAGTTCTTGGATGGGCTGGTCAAAAATTAGGCGTTAAGTTTGCTACTCCAATCTTCGATGGTGCTGAAATGGACCAAGTAGAAGAGTGGGTAGAGAAGGCAGGATTACCTAAATCAGGTCGTACATATTTACACAATGGTTTGACAGGTGAGCGTTTTGACCAACCAACTACTGTAGGTGTTATCTACATGTTGAAATTAGGTCACATGGTGGATGACAAAATGCACGCTCGTTCTATCGGTCCTTACTCATTGATTACACAACAGCCATTGGGTGGTAAAGCTCAGTTCGGTGGTCAACGTTTCGGTGAGATGGAGGTTTGGGCGCTTGAGGCATTCGGTGCATCTAACATCTTACAAGAGATCTTAACTGTGAAATCAGATGACGTTGTAGGTCGTGCTAAAACTTACGAAGCTATCGTAAAAGGTAACAACTTACCAACACCATCTGTTCCTGAATCATTCAACGTATTAGTACACGAATTGCGTGGTTTAGGTTTAGATATCACATTAGATTAATCAAGTAATATTCAAGCATAGGAGGCGATGAGCCTCTTATGCTCTAACATACATCTTTAAGTTATACAACGTATGTCTTACAAAAAAGATAATAAAATTAAAAGTAACTTTACTTCAATCACGATTAGCTTAGCTTCTCCAGAAACTATTTTGGAGCGTTCAAGCGGTGAGGTTACTAAACCAGAAACGATCAACTATCGTACCTACAAACCAGAACGTGACGGTTTATTCTGTGAGCGTATCTTCGGTCCTGTAAAGGATTACGAATGTCACTGTGGTAAATACAAACGTATCCGTTATAAAGGTATCGTATGTGACCGTTGTGGTGTTGAAGTTACGGAGAAAAAAGTACGTCGTGAGCGTATGGGACACATTGCTTTGGTAGTTCCTGTTGCACACATTTGGTACTTCCGTTCTCTTCCTAATAAAATTGGTTACTTATTAGGTCTTCCTACTAAGAAATTAGATATGATCATCTACTACGAAAGATACGTAGTTATCCAAGCGGGTATCAAAGAAGATGATGGTATTTCTTACATGGATTTCTTGACAGAAGAAGAGTATTTAGATATTTTAGATACTTTACCAAAAGAAAACCAATACTTAGACGATAACGATCCTCAAAAATTCGTTGCTAAAATGGGTGCTGAGGCGTTAGAAGAATTATTGAAACGTCTTGATTTAGATCAGTTATCATACGATTTACGTCACCAAGCTGCTAACGAAACTTCTCAACAACGTAAAAACGAAGCGTTAAAACGTCTTCATGTTGTAGAAGCTTTCCGTGGAGCTAACGAGCGTATCGAAAACAGACCAGAATGGATGATCGTGAAGATCGTTCCTATTATTCCACCTGAGTTACGTCCTTTAGTGCCTTTGGATGGTGGTCGTTTCGCGACTTCGGATTTGAATGACTTATACCGTCGTGTAATCATCCGTAACAACCGTTTGAAACGTTTGATCGAAATCAAAGCTCCAGAAGTAATCTTACGTAACGAAAAACGTATGCTTCAAGAGGCTGTTGACTCGTTATTTGATAATTCACGTAAAGTTAACGCTGTGAAAACAGAAGGTAACCGTGCGTTGAAATCATTATCTGATATTTTGAAAGGTAAACAAGGTCGTTTCCGTCAAAACTTATTAGGTAAACGTGTTGACTACTCTGCTCGTTCTGTAATCGTCGTAGGTCCTCACTTGAAACTACACGAGTGTGGTCTTCCTAAAGATATGGCTGCAGAGCTTTACAAACCATTCATCATCCGTAAGATGATAGAGCGTGGTGTTGTAAAAACTGTAAAATCGGCTAAGAAAATCGTAGATCGCAAAGATCCTATCGTATGGGATATCCTGGAGAATGTATTAAAAGGACACCCAGTATTACTTAACCGTGCTCCTACGCTTCACCGTTTGGGTATCCAAGCTTTCCAACCTACATTAGTAGAAGGTAAAGCGATTCAATTACACCCATTAGTGTGTACAGCGTTCAACGCCGATTTCGACGGTGACCAGATGGCGGTTCACTTACCATTAGGTAATGCTGCAATTTTGGAAGCTCAGATCTTAATGTTGGCGGCACACAATATCCTTAACCCGGCTAACGGTTCTCCAGTTACAGTACCATCTCAAGACATGGTATTGGGTCTTTACTATATTACTAAAGGCCGTAAATCGGATGAAAATCGTAAGATGAAAGGGGAGGGAAGTACTTTCTATTCTCCAGAAGAGGTAATTATTGCCTTGAACGAGAAACAAGTAGATCTTCACTCTTGGATCAAAGTACGAACTAAAGACTTGAATGAAAACGGTGAGTTGGTTCAAAAAATTATCGAGACTACAGTAGGTCGTGTAATTTTTAACCAAATCGTTCCAGAAGAAGTTGGTTATATCAATGAAATCTTAACGAAAAAATCATTACGTAATGTAATTGGTGAGATCGTTAAGACTACAGGTATGGCGCGCGCTGCTCAGTTCTTGGATGATATGAAGGAATTAGGTTTCCAAACAGCATTCAAAGGAGGTCTTTCATTCAACTTACAAGATGTTCAAATTCCTGCAGCTAAAACGGATTTGATTGCTCAAGCTACTGCTGAAGTTGAAGAAGTAATGAATAACTATAACATGGGTTTCATTACAAACAACGAGCGTTACAACCAAATCATCGATATCTGGACACGTATCAACAATAAGTTGACGTCACACGTGATGGAAATTCTTTCGAATGATAACCAAGGTTTCAACTCTGTATACATGATGTTGGATTCTGGTGCCCGTGGTTCGAAAGAGCAGATTCGTCAGTTAGCAGGTATGCGTGGTTTGATGGCTAAGCCTCAAAAATCAGGATCTTCTGGTGGTGAAATTATCGAAAACCCGATCTTATCAAACTTCAAAGAAGGTCTATCCGTATTAGAGTACTTTATCTCTACCCACGGTGCGCGTAAAGGTCTTGCCGATACAGCCTTGAAAACAGCCGATGCTGGTTACTTGACTCGTCGTTTACATGACGTAGCACAAGACATGATCGTTGTTGATTTCGACTGTGGAGGTTTAAGAGGTATTTATACAACTGCATTAAAAGATAACGATGATATCGTTGAACCATTATACGATCGTATCTTGGGTCGTACACCATTAAATGATGTGTACCACCCTGAGACTAACGAATTAATCGTAGCGGCTAACGAAGATATCACTGAAGAAGTGGCACAAGCTATTGACGAAGCAGGTATCGAAGGTTTAGAAATTCGTTCGGTATTGACTTGTGAGTCTAAACGTGGTGTATGTGCTTGTTGTTACGGTCGTAACTTAGCTTCTGGTAAACGCGTTCAGTTGGGTGAAGCTGTCGGTGTAATCGCAGCACAATCAATTGGTGAGCCAGGTACACAGTTGACACTTCGTACGTTCCACGTCGGTGGTACGGCTTCTAACATTGCTTCTGATTCATCTATCATCGCAAAATACGAAGGTACTATCGAATTCGAAAACGTTCGTACAGTAGAAAAAGAAGGTGAAGAAGGTCCTTACCAAATTGTATTAGGTCGTTCAGGTGAGATCAAAATCGTTAACAACGGTAAAGTTCTTTACCAACAAATCATTCCTTACGGATCGAACTTATACGTGAAAGAAGGTGAGAAAGTTGAAAAAGGTACTAAACTTGTTGACTGGGATCCATATAATGCGGTAATCATCTCTGAATTTGCGGGTAAAGTAGAATTCGATGCCATCATCGAAGGTGTTACTTTCCGTGAAGAATCTGATGAGCAAACAGGTCACAAGGAGAAAGTTATTATCGAAACTCGTGATAAAACGAAAAACCCTACTATCAAAGTCCTTGACAACAAAGGTGAGGTAGTTCGTTCATACAACATTCCAGTAGGAGCTCACGTTGCAGTTTCAGATGGTCAAAAATTGAAAGAAGGTGCTATCCTTGTTAAGATCCCTCGTTCTACAGGTAAGACACGAGATATCACAGGGGGTCTTCCTCGTGTAACGGAGTTATTCGAGGCTCGTAACCCTTCAAATCCAGCTGTTGTAACTGAAATCGATGGTGTTGTAACTTTAGGTGGTGTGAAACGTGGTAACCGTGAGATCTCAATCGAGTCTCGTGACGGTCAAGTTAAAAAATACTTGGTTCCACTTTCGAAACACATCTTGGTACAAGATAACGACTTCGTAAAAGCAGGTATGCCATTATCGGATGGTCAGATTGCTCCTGGCGATATCTTGAATATCAAAGGTCCAGCTGCAGTACAAGAATATATCGTTAATGGTATTCAAGAGGTTTACCGTCTTCAAGGTGTGAAAATCAACGATAAACACTTTGAGACAATCGTACACCAAATGATGCAAAAAGTTCACATCGAAGATCCAGGAGATACTCGTTTCTTAGAAAAAGAAGCAGTAAACAAATGGGACTTCATGGAAGAAAACGATTCGTTATTTGATAAAAAAGTAGTAGTAGATGCTGGTGATTCAAATACATTGCGTCCAGGTCAGATCGTTACTTTACGTAGATTGCGTGAGGAAAACTCTAACTTGAAACGTCAGGATTTGAAATTGGTTCAAGTACGCGATGCTGTTCCAGCTACATCAAGCCCTATGCTACAAGGTATCACACGTGCTTCATTAGGTACTAAATCATTCATCTCGGCGGCTTCTTTCCAAGAAACTACTAAAGTATTGAATGAGGCAGCGATCGCTGGTAAACGTGATAACTTATTAGGTTTGAAAGAAAACGTAATCGTAGGTCACTTGATTCCTTCAGGTACAGGTTTACGTTCTTACAGCAATATTATCGTAGGTTCTCGCGAAGAATACGATCAATTATTGGCTTCGAAAGAAGAAGATTAATCTTCTTCTTCCTTATAAGAAGTAAAGGCTTTCCAATTTTGGAAAGCCTTTACTTCTTATATCTAAATTGTAATTATTTAGCCCATTCTAATAATTGTGTACATCTTTCAGCTAACCAATTTTCATTGGAGGCTTCGTTTGGAGCAGCAAATAATTTTGAACCCAATCCTACAGAGAATACACCTGCTTGTCGCCAAGATTTAATACTTTCTTTAGTAGTATCCACTCCACCTGTTGGCATAAACTTCAATGTAGGAAATAATGGTTTAATGGCTTTTAGGAAGTTAGGTCCTAAAGTATCACCTGGAAATAATTTAACCAATTTAGCTTCTAATTCTTCAGCTAAAGCTATTTCAGTTGGGGTCATACAACCAGGAATCCAATCCAAATTATATTCTTTTGCAACGACAGCTATTTCTGCTTTGACAATTGGACTGACTAAAAATTCAGTTCCTGCTTCTGCAAACTCTCTAGCTTGCTCTGCTGTTTTAATTGTACCAATGCCCAATTTTAAATCAGGGAGATTTTCGTTTTTGTATTCCAGTAAGATTTTGAAATTTTCTAAAGCTTTGGCTCCACGATTTACAAATTCAAATACCCGAATTCCACCAGAATAACATTGTTTAACCACTTCAATACATTTTTCAGCATCGTCATTATAATATACTGGTATTACGGGATAGGCTTGTATAGTTTCTCGTATATTCATTATGTTAGATTTTACCATTTCCTAAATCACCTTTCACAAAAAGTTTTTCGAAACCAGCGGCTGTTGCTGTATCAATAATTTCTTGTGCGGGCAATTCGTTTATTAATGCGTAGATCAATCCGCCCATAAAAGCGTCTCCACTACCAATACGATCTATGACTTCAAAAGTTTCACGTGTATCAGAAAATACATTTGTTTCGCGTGTGTGGTAGGTTCCATAAAATAGGTTGTGCTTAGGATTATCCATGAAACGATAGGTGTTAGCAACTTGACTAACTTTTGGGAATTTTTCCATCATTTCGTACGCTACTTGGTTTGCAAAATTTACATATTCTTCTTTTGAGGTACTTCTATCCAAATGCTCTTGAATACTGGTTCCCAACATTTTATTAGAAGCCCAAATATTACCCATAACAACATCCGCATATCGAATTAAGTTCGGCATTATCTCTATAGGATCTTTTCCATATTGCCATAATTTACTTCGGTAGTTCAGGTCTACAGATATCGTAATATTTCTTTTTATAGCTTCTTCTAAAGCTACTTCTGTTAGATAAGCTAGACTTTCATTCAGTGCTGGCGTGATGGCTGTAAAGTGAAACCAATCAATTCCGTCATAAAGTTTGTCCCAATTTATATTTTCCACTTTCAAATCACTGAAAGCAGAGTACTTGCGATCATAGATTACTTCGCCGCTTGTCAAACCATTTGCCGAGAGCAAAAAGTAAGAACCTATACGATCGCCTTGATGCAAAATTTTCGAAGTATCTACCTGTTTTGATTCAAGTATACTTTCAATTTCTTTAGATATTGCGTTTTTCGGAACGGCCGTGAAATAGCTTGTAGCAATACCTAACTGTCCAAGTGTCACAGCTACATTTGCTTCTGATCCACCAGCATAAATTTTAAGTGTATTTTGTTGATTGCCGAAAAATGAATCTGCAGTAGATTGGAGGCGAACAAGTAGTTCTCCAAAACACAATACTCTTTTATTAGGTTTATTCATTTTAGATTTCAATAATCACCCAAATTACAAATACTTTACAAAATACTCGAAGCAGACCATTTATAATTTTGCGAAATCGTTACCGTAAATAATCGTTGTATTTTTTTTAATTGTAGCCTGATATTAGCACCTTTATAATAGTTATAAACCTTATTTTAAGACAGTATCATATCATGGGTATATTGGATCAATTTTCCTTAAAAGGGAAAGTTATCATTATTACAGGAGGAACAGGAATACTCGGAGAATCTTTTGTAAAAGCATTGGCCGAAGCGGGTGCCAAAGTTGCTATTTTAGGCCGAAATCTAGAGAAGGCTATAGAACGTGTTCAATTGGTAGAATCCTTAGGTAGGGAAGGGCTTGCTATCCAAGCAGATGTACTGAAGGAAGAACAAATTATACGTGCCAAAGAGCAGATTTTAGAAAAATGGGGTACAATAGATGGATTGGTTAATGCAGCTGGAGGCAATATGCCAAATGCTACTATCGGACCAGATAAAAATCTATTTGAGGTAGCAGTCACTGATACCTTAGCAGCTATCGAATTAAATTTAAATGGTACCATCATTCCTACACATATATTTGGCCAGGTCATAGCTGAAAAAGGTAAAGGTTCAATTATCAACATTGCTTCTCTGTCTTCGCATCAGGCTATTACACGTGTTTTGGGCTACACGGTAGCGAAAACAGGAATTGTAGGCTATACAAAATGGATGGCTACAGAGTTGTCTCTTCGTTATGGAGATGGAGTGCGCGTGAATGCTATTGCTCCAGGAGTTTTCTTAACTGAACAAAATAGAGCACTGGTTACTAATCCAGATGGATCATACACTGAGAGAGGACAAAAATTTATAAACAATACACCTTTTTCACGTCTAGGAAATCCTTCAGAATTAGAAGGAGCATTAGTATTTCTATTGAGTGATGCGGCAAGTTTCGTGAATGGCGAAGTATTATATGTTGATGGTGGTTTTACAGCTTGGACTGGAGTATAAACGTTAAATATAAATGAGCAAACAGAAATTAGAACAAACTTGGAGATGGTATGGGCCGAATGATTCGGTGAGTTTGTCAGACGTGAAACAAGCAGGTGCAACAGGAATCGTATCAGCTTTACATTATATAGCACATGGCGAAATATGGCCAGTTGAAGATATTCTGGAAAGAAAAAATATTATTGAATCGGCAGGTTTAACTTGGTCTGTCGTTGAATCTGTTCCTGTACATGAAGCAATTAAAACAAGATCTGCGGATGCGGGTAAATATATTGAAAATTATAAGCAAACACTTCGAAATTTAGCTTCGTGCGGAATCAAAACAGTATGTTACAATTTTATGCCCGTATTGGATTGGACACGTACAGATTTGGAATATGAGATGATAGACGGCTCGAAGGCGTTATATTTTAACTGGTCAGATTTGGCCTTGTTTGATATCCATATTTTAAAACGTGAAGGTGCGGAGAAAGATTATAATGCAGAAATTTTAGCACAGGTAGAAGAGAAGCTAACTTCACTTACTGACGCGGATTTGAAACTTTTGACGCAAAATATTTTGATGGGCATTCCTACAGAAAAGGAAATTCTATTAGAAGATTTGACTGCTAGCATTAATATTTATAAAAATATTGGAACTGAAGGGCTAAAGGATAATCTGCTTTGGTTCTTGAGTGAGATAGCAGATACGTGTCAAGAAACTGGTATAAAGATGACTATTCATCCAGATGATCCGCCATTTCCTATTTTAGGATTGCCACGTGTGGTTTCTAACTACGATAATTATAAAGCTATTTTGGAAGGAGTTAACCAACCTTTCAATGGATTTTGTTTCTGTACAGGATCTTTAGGGGCTAATCCAAATAATGATTTATTGTCCATTTTTGATCTTATCAAAGATAGAGTGTACTTCACGCATTTGCGGAACGTACAAATTGATGAATTAGGCAATTTTTATGAGGCAGACCATTTAGAGGGTAATGTGGATATGTACAAAATAATGAAATCTATTGTTGCTGAAAATCAAAAACGAGATACAGCAATTCCTTTCCGTCCTGATCATGGTCATCAAATGTTGGATGATTTGAATAAAGTGACAAATCCTGGTTATTCCGCTATAGGTAGATTAAGAGGTTTGGCAGAATTGCGAGGTTTGGAATTAGGTATCTTAGGAAGTTAATTCAAGATAATATACGATAACAGAATTATATAAAATAAGATTATGGGGAATATTGGGAAATATAGGTGGACTATATGCGCCTTGCTTTTTTTTGCAACTACGATTAATTATCTAGATAGACAGGTTTTAAGTTTATTACATCCAACTTTAGAAGAAGAGTTTGGATGGACTAAAACAGATTACGCTAATATTACAGCAGCTTTTCAGTTTTCTTATGCCATAGCTATGCTGTTTGCTGGTCGATTTATCGATAAGTTGGGAACTAAAAAAGGATTTGCTTGGGCCATTGTTATTTGGTCATTGGCAGCTATTTTACATGCTTATGCTGTTGAAGTTGGTGGATTTTCAGCTACTATTCTAGGGGTATTAGGAATTACAGGATTATCCGTTTCTGTAATAGGTTTTATGGTATCTCGTGTATTATTAGGTTTTGGGGAGTCTGGAAACTTTCCAGCAGCCATCAAAACTACGGCAGAATATTTCCCTAAAAAAGAACGTGCCTTAGCGACAGGTATTTTCAATTCTGGTTCTAATATTGGTGCTATTTTAGCACCATTGACTGTGCCTTGGATGGCCGTAACCTGGGGCTGGCAATCGGCTTTCTGGGTTGTGGGTATTGTTGGATTCTTATGGTTGATTTTCTGGTTTATATTCTATGAAAAACCATCTAAGCAAAAACGTCTTTCTGCGGCTGAGTTAGAATATATTAATAGCGATACTTTATTACCGACAGAAGATGCTTCCGGTAATGAAATTAAATACAATATTCCTTGGTACAAATTGTTGAGCTTCAAACAGACTTGGGCCTTTGCTATTGGTAAGTTTATGACTGATGGAGTATGGTGGTTTTTCTTATTCTGGTTGCCTTCTTTCTTAAAAGATCAATATGCGATGACAGGAACGCAAATCATGCTTCCTTTGGCTGTATTGTATAGTATGACAATGGTTGGAAGTATAGGTGGAGGTTGGTTTCCAATGTACTTTATCAATAAAGGTTATAATGCTTACGATGGGCGTATGAAAGCCATGTTAATTATAGCATTATTCCCATTAGTAGTATTATTGGCTCAGCCATTCGGTGATATTTCTTATTGGGTTCCTGTTTTATTGATAGGAGTAGGTGCTTCTGCACATCAAGCATGGTCTGCAAATATCTTTTCTACAGTATCGGATATGTTCCCAAAAACTACGGTTGCATCTGTTACAGGAATTGGCGGTATGGCTGGAGGTATCGGAGGTGTGGTGATGTCAAAATTAGGTGGATTTCTTTTTGATAAATATGACGCTTTGGGTAATATTGACACAGGATACACTATTATGTTTAGTATTTGTGCCGTAGCCTATATAGTGGCATGGTTCATTATGAAATCTTTAGTTCCTAAAATGAAACTTGTAGAAGTTTAACAAATCAATAATAAGATAAAAGTAAAAAGCTCGTTTTTTAAAACGAGCTTTTTACTTTTATGTGCGCCCGGCATGGGCGTGAACTCTAGGGTGTAAGTCCCGAACGTGCCTTGATAGTGGGAAACGTTAACTTAAGGCAAGGGTGTCCTTCGCGAGGGGGAATCTGAAGGAAGCCGGCGGTA
>NZ_JACOIJ010000027.1 GCF_014692495.1 Sphingobacterium litopenaei
TGGGCAATTTAAACTATTCTAAAAGTAATATAGAGGGTATAATTTGACTTTAAAACAGAAAACTTATCTAGAAGCTAGATAAGGAGGTATATTATATGTCTAAAATTTTTATTTAGGACACTTGTGAATTATTATATAATTTTACTTCACTGAATATTATTCCCAATTAATATTATGTCTAATCAACAATCAGACCTTACCACGAATTCAAAAGCTCCAAGTGTCTTTGCACAGATTTATTTTCATGGTACTAAAGCGGATCTTCAATTAGGAGATTTCATTGTTCCGGGACATACCTCCAATTACGGTAAACAATTGCAGGCGAAGTATATTTTCCTTTCCTCCACATTGGACGCGGCTATTTGGGGAGCTGAGTTAGCTTTGGGCGAAAGTACAGAACGTATCTATTTGGTAGAACCTACTGGTTCTCTTGAGGATGATCCTGATCTAACAGATAAGAAATTCCCTGGTAACCCAACGCTATCTTATCGTACTACTTCTCCTCTACGTGTCGTTGGTGAATTATCCAAATGGCAGGGGCACGCCCCAGAACAAGTCAAGGCGATGAAAGATGCTTTACAAAAACTAAAAGATCAAGGAATTGATTCTTTGAATGATGAGCTAACCTAGTATATTTAATATATTTAGATTAAGATGAAGGAAAAATTTACAGCGTTATTTGAATATAACCAAGCTATGAATATTAAGGTAATTGATCTTCTTACGCTTAACTACAACAAGATATCAGAAAAAGCTTTACTTCTACTTTCTCATACGCTGAATGCTCACCAAATATGGAACGCTCGAATTCAAAAAGAAAAAGAATTTGCGGTATGGCAATTAAATGATTGGAATTTTGTACGATCAATAAATGAAAACAATTACCAAAATACATTGAAGATTCTAAAAAACGACGATTTAAATCGTACCGTAATTTACCATAATTCCAAAGGTGATCAATTCGAAAATAAGCTGGAAGATATACTTTTTCATGTCATCAACCACTCTACTTACCATCGCGCACAGATAGCCACAGAATGTCGTAGTAATGGCATTGAACCATTGATATCTGATTATATTATGTTTAAGAGAAATTCATAAATAGCTTTTCTATCAAAACTTAAGTCTTGCCCAAAATAATATTTAAATTATAGTTTATATTTCCTTAAAATTTATTAAATTAAATTATAATTACTATACATATTTTAGCTTAAATCCATATATCTGGTATTACTAACGACTAACCAAATTTTCTGTATAGTATAAAACCTAAACTTCGGTTTCCCTCTTGAATAATCATGAACTAAAATTACGAGTAATGAAAAATATTATTAGCATCGGAATAAATAATGCGAAAGGTCTTCCTCCATTGCAATCAGCTGTATCGGGAGCTGAACAATTTGCAGCATGGGGAAACTCTCAGGGCTATACAGTAGATTTATTTATAGATGCTCTACAAAGAGTTTCCCAAACAGCGATATTTGACAGAATCAATGAAATCATAGAAGAAAGGACCTGCGAACAATTGATTATTTTTTTTGCAGGACATGGTATTTTAAAAAGCCCAAGTCAAGAAATATGGCTTCTTTCGAATGCGCAATTGAATCCAAATGAATCTATAAACCTAACTGGTTCCATTGATATTGCTCGGACAAGTGGAATCCCGTATATAGTTTTTATATCGGACGCCTGTCGTGTTTTGCCCAATGAAATGCAATTTACAGGCAATGGATCTGTGATTTTTCCTATTTTGGACGACACAAATCAAGATTGTGCCATTGACATTCTTTATGCTACTCGACCTGGGAATCCCGCTTTAGAACAAACAGGGCAATCAAATTCAGAGCGATTTGGTCTTTTTACACAGGCTCTTCTGGAAGTGCTAAATGGTAATTATCCAGAACTAATAAAATCTAAACAAACCAACGAAAGCTTAGTCAACTATTACAACGTACAAGAACTTACAACAAATAAGGAGTATAAAAAATTACCTAAAGGTAAATGGAGTATTGATTCTTTTTCAAGCGAAGCGCATATCAAGTCACTTGTGGCTAAAAAAGCCAGTGACATTAAAATAACGCTAAAACAAAATCCCGAAATACGTTTGGAATACCAAAATCCAAAACCTAGTATAGCGGAATTTGATGATAATACAGCCAAAAATATACTCCTAACCTATTCGCAAACTAATACCGAAAATGTCGCACCTGCACAAGCCGAGTTAGCAAATAAAATACTGGGAAATCTTAGAGGAAAGCTTACGCGAGATTCGCTTAGAAATGATTCTTTTAAAGATATTATAAATAAACTAGAAGTTCCTAGCGAATATATCATAGACGAAACATTATACGAAAGACATGTACCTACTGATGATCTGTATGAAAATATAGACCGACCCGATTTTTCGGACATAAAACCTATTGGCAATAAAGATTTGCCCGACCCTCAAGCTAAATTTGACACTAAATTTTTACGGAGGTTAGAGACTATTTATAAATCCAAAGGACGTGATAGTTTCGAGACACAAACAGGCTTTACAATCATTGGCACAGAGATACAAACATCCTTATCCAATAGTCCATTAGAAATATTTAAAGACTATGAGAATACCACTCATATTCGGATTCATCCCCAAGATCAATCGAAAACTGCCCTTATCATACTCCAGAATGGAAATAGTATTCCAATAGCAATACTCGATGGATATATCGGTACGCTCGTCTTCGAAAAAGAAACACTTCTAACAATTAATTACACACCGAGCCAAAACAGTTATAAATACCATTCTTACTTAAAGAACGAGAAAGGAATAGGAATAGCTAGATCTTATGTTGCAAGTGCCGCAAATGACGGATTCGATTATATCAAAACATTCAAAGATGATTTTAATAAAGATGGTCAAATAAATTTTTCAAATGCTGGAAGCTATCTTAGACAAGATAAAGATATCGATCCTTCATTAGGCTTATATGCAGTTTATGCCTTCAGACAAGAAGGTAAAATCAAAGACATCAAATCTGTTTACAGATTTATGGCGATTCAAAAGAACAATATTCTTTTTGATATAGCTATGCTCGCTAGTGCCTTAACAGATGAAAAAAACAGATTAGCTCCATTTTGCCCTATGCTATCCCTAGGTTGGGCATATCGACATCAATTTGAAAGTCTTTTGGATCCTATAATAATAGAAGCCTCTAATTATTTAGTACCAAGCTTATGGACCACTTTCACTCCAAGAGGAACACAATTAATCAAAAAACTATTTACTTAAACAATCCTAATTATGAAACTAATCCTAATACACGGAAGAGCACAAGCTGCCTTCGAACCTGTTGATTTAAAACAAAAATGGATTAAAACTTTAAAACTTGGTCTTGATAAATCCAATTTATCTCTTCCTATTAGTGAAGATGATATTATCTTTCCGTATTATGGCAAATTGTTAGATCAATTAGTTACCGAATACGACTCTCCTGTTGAAAATATCATCCAAAGAGGAGTGGAAGGAGAAAATAAGGATGCAAAATTTTTTCAAGATTTCTTATTAGAAGTTGCTGAGAATGCAAATATCTCAGATCAAGAAATTGCAGTAGAAAATGATGCACCAGTAATCGAGCGCGGAATTATGAATTGGGAATGGGTACATTCCATTATGAAAGCAATTGATAAAAAAACAAGTTGGAGCGAATATACTTTAAAAAAATTCACCTATGATGTATTTCTTTACCTCACAGTCGATGCGATTAAAGAAAAAATAAATAAGGAGGTAATTTCAACATTGGATAATGAACCTTGCGTCGTCTTGGGACATTCTTTAGGATCCGTGGTTAGCTACAATATATTACGAGATAAAGATGACTTAAATGTTCGGAAATTTATAACAGTAGGCTCACCTCTTGGTATCAGCGCTATCAAAAAATATTTAAAAGCACCCATCAAAATGCCTGAATGTGTAGCTAATGGCTGGTACAATGCTTATGACGAGGGAGATGTAGTTGCTTTAAAAGCTTTAGATAAAAAGTATTTCAACATCAACCCTTCTATTGTAAACAATAATAATGTCAAAAACCAAACCGATAATCAACACGGTATTGAGGGATATCTCAATGACAAGGATATCGCGTTAGAAATATACAAGGCATTAACTGAAAAATGATTTTAAATAAAAATCCATCTTAGAAAATTAAGATGGATTTTATGTTTAAATAAGGTACTATGCTTATTTACTTTCCGGTACCACAATTGTACCCAGTGGAAATAACTTTCTAAATACAAAACCAACTAGTGGTCCCGCTACTAGAACCTGCAAAGGGTAAGCCATTATAAAATTTCTTGGAATAGTAATTAGCAATTCGGAAAACCAATTTTCAGATATTTCATTAAAGAGTAGAGAACCAATTATAGACATAATTAATACCATTTGCGTCACAAAACACAATGCACTTATTAATATTTTCTTAGGCAAAGGATCTTCGTTTTTCACAAATTTGCTTACCAAAGCAAAAGCCGTTTTACTCACGAAAAACCATTCTACAAGGAAAGCTATCGTTCCTGAAATCGGCAGTACTAACCACGCTTTCTTAAGGGTTTGTAAAGATAACCCATTATGTAAAGCGATATTGTAAGTTGTCATCACTCCTGCCATTACGATTACCATTAGAATAGTGTAAACTAGACTTTCTTTTTTGTTTACGGGCATTAAACTCATTTTGTTATTTTGATATTAAGATGTTTGCTGTATTTTTTAAGACTTCAAGTGCTTGAAAAAAGGAATGCAACTCTGAAGACGAAAGCATAGTCATGCGCACTTTAAAATGCTCTTCCATGCTATCTTCTATAATTTTCGTGATCGTCTCTCCTTCTGCTGTCAACTTTAAATAAACTAATCGTTTATCTTCCTTTGATCGTACGCGTTCGATATAATTTAATTTTTCTAGCTTATCTACTGTTTGTGAAAATGGGCCTTTTTCTAATCCTATCGCTCGCGCAATAGTTACCATTGGTAATTCATCCGAATTTTTTACAGTCATTAATATACGCTCCTGAGTGAGATTTAATAAGGATGCTTCCTTAGGAAATGTATAGCCCTTAAAGAGTGCATGTTTTAAAAGTTCAACACTATTTAATGCTATTGCTATTTTTTTAGTCATCTACATTCGTTATATTAATAATGGTTACAAATATAACCATTATTAATCTTTATTAAACTTTTCATTGCAGATTATGTTAACTTATTTAGAATACCTTTTCTTCATTGGAGGAATTATTTACTTAGCATAAGACAATTATAATTCCTTTAATCTATTGTAAATTAGTCATAACTTAATTTCTCCTATAATAAACAAGATTATGACCATCAATGAAATAGAAAGTTATGCTCAAAATTTTTCCGAAGAAGAAAAAGCGATTTGCAAAAACCTTTCTCAATACATCAATAGGAATTTATCTTCCACAGAAAGTAAACTATGGCATGGTCACCCTGTTTGGTTTATTGAGGGCAATCCTATTGTTGGCTTTAGCAAAGAGAAAAAAGGTATACGATTAATGTTTTGGAGCGGAAAGGATTTCAATGAAGAAGCATTGAATGTTCATGGTCAAAAGTTTAAAGATACCTCCATTTTCTTTAATACCACTGAAGAAATCCATGAGGAAGATCTCACACGCTGGCTTCATAAAGCAGAACAAATTCAATGGGACTACAAAAATATAGTTAAACGAAAAGGTGAATTAGTAAGATTAAAATAAATATGGTCAATTTAGAAACGTTTCGAAAAATTGCATTAGCGTATCCAGAAGCAATGGAAGATACACATTTCGATAAAATATCATTTCGTGTCAAAAAGAAGATCTTCGCAACGTATAATCCTAAAAACAACCAGGCTTCTGTCAAACTTTCTCTATCTGATCAAGATCTATATGCATTAATCGATAAAAATATAATTTATCCGGTTCCAAATGCTTGGGGGAGGCAAGGTTGGACAATAGTAGAACTCAATACAATTAAAGAAGAGATAATTACAGCTATTGTACGAAGTGCGTATTGTCAAGTCGCTCCACCAAAACTCGTCAACACATATTTATCAAAAAAATATCATGTGATATGGGAAATATTATTTGCGCAATAAATATGACGATTGATGGTAATTTTGATCATATCCAATCGTTACCCGATGAACATGTTCATGCGTACTATGCCAACTTGCTGAAAAAAGGAACTACAATATTGTACGGTCGCAAAACCTATGAACTCATGTTGTATTGGAAAGATGTACTGAAGAACAAAAACTCCGATTTCGAAAGTTATGCGTTTGCAAAAACGATACATGCTATCCGAAAAATTATATTTTCAAACACTTTACAAAGTACTAATTGGTCGACAGCTCAATTGGCCGATAGCACACTCATTGAAACCATAAAAAATCTAAAAGAAGAAAAAGATGCATTAGTGTATATCGGTAGTCGAAGCCTAATGCTACAGTTGTTAGCGCTAAAATTAATAGATGAAATACAACTTTGTATCCATCCTATGGTTAGTCCTACTGGAAGATTATTATTTGAAGGTCTGGAAAATCAGATTGTTTTCAAACAAAAACTAATCAAAACGCTGCCGGGTGGACATATTGTCCTCTCGTTACTTCCAATTTATTAAATTATCAAAACAACCCTTATTTTCAATTGTTGAAGGGTAATAACAAACTGCTAAATACACTAAACATTCTATTATGAAAAGAGACTTAGCTTATGATTTTTTGATTGAGATACCAACCAAAACCATAAAAATTAAGAAAGAATTTGCCGCAGACCCAAGTTTGGTTTGGCAAGCATGGACCAGTTCGGATTGGTTAGATCAATGGTGGGGACCAAAACCTTGGCACGTCGAAACGAAAACGTTGGATTTCATTCCTAATGGCATTTGGCTTTACGCTATGGTTGGGCCAGAGGGTGAAAAACATTGGGCATTATCACAATATATTGAAATAAATGAAGGTCAATCTTTTAGTCATAAAGATGGATTCTGTGATGAAGATGGAATTATTAATCAAGATATGCCACAAAGCACTTGGAACGTCACTTTTACCTCGGCTGACAAGCACACGGTGGTGGATTGCATTATTACGTGTGACAGCAAGGAAGCAATTGAAGGAGTATTAGAAATGGGTTTTCAAGAAGGAATATCCATGTGTTTGAAACAATTGGATGAACTTTTTGAACGAACTTCTCTAAATACTTAAGACCTTATGCAAATAAAAACACATGAACATAACAAGCAGAAAATAGCCGAAATAATTGCTGAAGAAGTTGTTATTAATTCGATTGACGATGCCTTAGAGCTAATAGGAAATCTTTATTATGAGGGATATGAAAAGATAATCATAACTGAAAATAATATAACAGCTGATTTTTTTAATCTAAAAACCAAATTAGCTGGCGAAATATTACAAAAGTTTGCACAATATCAAATGCCTCTAGTTATTGTAGGAGATTTTGAAAAATATAATAGCAATAGCCTGAGAGACTTTATTTATGAAAGTAATAAAGGCAAACAAATCAATTTTGTGGCAAACATTAATGAAATCTTATAAGAACTTTTATAAACCAGAAAGCCGAAACATTAGTTTCGGCTTTCTGGTTTTTATATTATAATGGATATTACCATTTAATGATATCATTTCCGAAAGTAAATAGCATTAATGCGATTAGGATAAAGAATCCAATCATTTGAGCCGTTTCCAAAAACTTATCGCTTAAAGGTTTTCCTTGAATCATTTCTACCAATAAGAACACCACATGTCCACCGTCTAATGCAGGAATTGGCAACAAGTTCATAAAGGCTAATGCCATAGAAAGCACACCTACAAGGTTCCAAAAACGTGTCCAATCCACTTCATCACCAAACATTTTTGCAATACCTACTGGTCCCGAAAGTGCTTTATCCGCTCTTACTTCTCCTTTGAATATCTTTCCAAAACCTTTGATATTATCTGTGATTACTGAAAATGCCTTTGAAACACCCAATGGTAATGACTCAGAGAAAGAATACTCGCGCATAACAACAGGTAAGTTCGAGAAACCTAATTTGCTAGAGGTATCAGCTGCAGCCACCAACTGTAATGAATCCGTTCCTCTAATAATATCCAATTTGATTTCTTTTCCTTTATTTTTAGCAACCTCATTTTGAAATTCATCCAGACGTTCTACCATCACACCATTAATGGCTATGATACTATCCCCTTTCTTAAGCCCCATTTTCTCAGCACGTGTATCTTCCGCAACCGTGTCAACAGGCAACATTTTGAAAATCGGTGTTACAAACTCATTTTTCTTATGATCAGCTACATCATTCAACATCGTTGAAGGCAATGTAATATCTACAGTTTGACCTTGACGCTCCACTTCTAATACCGCATCTCCCATCAACACTTCAGAAGTCATTAAATCCTTCATAAATAAATTGGCAGGATTACCATTCACAGAAAGAATTTTATCTCCTTCTTTTAAGCCAATCTTTTCACCAATAATCCCAGGTTTAACACCCCAAAGTTTGGTATTATCAAAGTCTGAATCACCATATTTGAACACCAACATCCAGAATACTAAAATACCTACAATCACGTTCACGATAATACCACCCAACATCACGATAAGACGCTGCCAAGCTGGTTTCGAACGAAATTCCCAAGGTTTCGGTTCTTCTTTTAATTGCTCCGTATCCATCGATTCGTCCACCATACCCGCGATTTTAACATAACCGCCCAATGGCAACCAACCAATACCGTATTCGCAATCTTTATATTTGAATTTGAATAATTTTACGCCCCAAGCATCAAAAAATAAATAAAACTTCTCGACCTTGATTCCAAAAGCTCTCGCGGCTAAGAAGTGTCCTAATTCATGTAATATAATCAAAATAGATAAAGCCAGAATAACCTGACCTACCATTACCAATGTTCCCATTTAACTCTTTCTAATTTATTTGTTTTATTTTATTGATTAAATCTCGTGCCACTATCCTACTTTCCTTGTCATACGCAATATAATCATCCAAACTTAAGTTGTTTGTATTTTTTATATGACATAATGTCTCCTCTAGAATGTTGGACATTCCCAAAAATGACACTTTATCTTCTAGAAATGCTGCTACTGCTATTTCATTAGCGGCATTCAGCACACAGCAACGGTTTCCTCCCTCCGCTAATGCATCAAAGGCCAACTGAAGATTTCTAAATGTATTTAAATCTGGCTTTTCAAAAGTAAGATTGCCATAATCCATGAAATCAAAACGTTTGAACGTATTTTTATAGCGTTGCGGGTAAGTCAAAGCATATTGAATAGGAAGTTTCATATCTGGCAGTCCCATCTGCGCTTTCATCGATCCATCTTCAAACTGTACGATAGAATGCACAATAGATTGTGGATGCACAATCACATCAATTTGGTTTATATCCAATTCAAACAACCATTTAGCCTCAATTACCTCAAGTCCTTTATTCATCAATGAAGCCGAATCAATTGTGATTTTGGCACCCATCGACCAATTTGGATGTTTTAAAGCTTGAGCTTTTCCAACATTCGCTAATTGTTCTCTAGACCAACCTCTAAAAGGGCCTCCAGATGCTGTAAGATAAATCTTTTCAATAGGACTAGGCTCTCCTACTAGACATTGGAAAATAGCTGAATGCTCTGAATCTACAGGCAACATCTTAACATTGTGTTGCTTCACTAGCCTCATAATGAGCTCACCACTCACAACCAATGTTTCTTTATTAGCTAACGCAATATCTTTTCCACAAGTAATGGCTTTCACAGTAGGGCGCAAACCCGCGGAACCTACAATAGCATTTAAAACCACATCAATCTCTTCTAGCTGTACCGCTTCAACCAATGCCTCTTCTCCAGATAGCACTTTGATCGAGGTATGCGCTAGCGCATCTTTTACTTTTGTATAAGCGACTTCCGAAACGATAACAACAAGTTTAGGATTAAATTCCAAGGCTTGTTGAATCAATGTATCTGCATTATTGCTTGCTGTAAGTACAGATATTTCAAATTTATCAGGGAATTCTCTCGCAACATCTAAAGCCTGCGTACCAATACTTCCTGTCGAACCTAATATGGCTATATTATTCTTCTCCAAAACTTCCCCTTATTCTTTTATATTATATTTTTCAATAATTCCGGATCGTAACTTCCTTTATATTCTTTTATCATGCCTACATACGCTACAGCCAACACTAGACTCACTGATGGAATAATAACGAATGTATTGACAGCACTCATTATTTTAGCAAAAATACTATAGTCCATATATTCGAAAAACATCTGTCCAAGGTATGTAGATGCTAATAAAGCCATCAAGATAAGTAAATTGGTAGTATTTCCACGCGTAAAAGCTATACTTAATTTGATTGAACGGACAAAACTGAAATTATTTTCTAAAATAAAAAACGGGAAAAATGAAATACGAATAAGCACAAACATCATGATTATCGCTGTCAATAAAGGATTTATCTCGTAAGATATCGTATCCATATCGATTCCCATATACAACAAAGGCATACATACAATCGAGCACAATAAGTACACCACTCCAGTGATGAAGGAATAACTTAACAACCCTAAAATAAAATGGATAAACTGCTTAGTCGAAGGAATGTAATTTCTCAATGCAGTCTTCTCGATATTATTAGCCAAGAGGATGGCTCTTTTTATTAAAACAAGTTGAAGACCAAAAAACAATGTCACAAAGACCAACAACAATACGAACCTAATGCCACTACCTGTCAAATCGCTCAGATAGAGTGCCAAATAAGTAGATAAATTGTTAGTGACAAACAACAAAAAACACAACCCCGCAATCGATATATAGTGTTTCTTCAAAATATTCAACGCGCGAAAAAACACATCATTAGCACGAAAAGTACTTTCTTTTAAAAATTCTAACATGTTGATTAATAATACTGCAAAGATGATATAATTTTCGCATTACATCAACGAAAATCTTTTAGATTGTAGAGTTTATTATCCACAATTCTATTAATTGCCAACATTATTATTGAAGAAATCGGATAGGAGGAACGGGATTAATTCCCGTTCCGACCTTCCACAGCACCGTACGTACCGTTCGGTATACGGCGCTTCCCTAAGTTGTAACACGAACTCGCTTGTATTCTGCCAGTAAAGATGGGTATCCCAGCTGTTTAAGATAATCGTTGGAAAGGGTTGTTGACAGTATCCAGCTGTTAGCTATGTGCCAGTAACTTTTCCTTGTGTTAGCCCATTCATACGCCTTATACTTATTCGCGCCTAGTTGTACTAGGTTCGTGATTTTAGTCCTGGGGCGTTTCCATTGTTTCCATTTGATCATACGTAGACGACCACGGTACCACATGTCCAGATTCCCGAGTTTCGTCCCCATGTCCGCTAGTTTAAAGTAATGCATCCAGCCTGTGAGGTATTCCTTAAGGTAGAGAATTCGCTGTTCATCGCTCCAACCCCCACTACGGCAGGTTAATACTTTAATCTTCGCTTTCATCTTCCCTAGACTTTTAGGGTGAATGCCTAAACGTGATTCCCCTCTGTAATTGTAGAAACTGTAGCCTAGAAATTTAATCTTGGATACATGGCTAACCACACTTTTCTCTTTGTTGACTTTAAGCTTCAGCTTACCTTCAACAAATTTTGTGATCGATTCCATCACTCGTGAGGAGCTCCGTTTACTACGACAAAGTATCACAAGGTCATCAGCGTAACGTACAAATTTGTGTCCTCGAGATTCCAGTTCTTTGTCCAGTTCATCAAGCATAATATTGCTCAAAAGTGGACTTAGTGGCCCTCCTTGAGGTACACCTTCTGTAGTGACTGTAATCCATCCCTTTATTTCTACACCTGCTCTCAAGTAACGGTGGATCAGCGAGATTAATCTTCCGTCTTTAATCTTGCGCGATAATAATTCAATCAGTTTACTGTGGTTAACTGTATCGAAGAACTTCTCTAAGTCTATGTCTACAGCATACTTGTATCCCTTTTCAATATATTCTCTGCATTTGATAAGCGCTTGGTGCGCGTTGCGACCCGGACGAAAACCATAACTGTGGTCACTGAATTCAGGTTCGTAAATTGGCGTGAGGATTTGACTGATGCCTTGTTGGATGAGACGGTCAACTACCGTTGGGATCCCTAACATTCGTTTTGACCCGTTATCTTTGGGAATTTCGACACGTCTTACTGGAGCTGGGGAATAATCCCCTTGCTTGATGGATACTAAAAGTTGCTCTTTGTGCTCTCTAAGATAATCCCCTAAGGATTCGACGCCCATCTTATCGATACCGCCAGCACCACGATTACCGACCACTTGTAGGTAGGCTGTATTCAAGTTCTGACGGTCAAGGAGTTGTTCTAAAAGTCCATCTACTTTTGTGTTTGTATAGGTGAGGTTCTTTTCAATCATCCCAACAAAAGTCTGCCCTCCCACATAGCATTCGGGTTCCGCCCTATTCTTTTGTGATCAGGTTGATAAACGTTATCAATTTTCTGCATTCTATCCTTCATTAGGTAATTCTCGTGTATTGCTCACTAACTTAAGGTTCATTCCTTCCTTGCTTTGCCGTAAGCAAGTACTACGAAATCAGCTGACTTCTCACAGCTAGCTTTACTCCTTGCTTCTGAAAAAAAAAATTCCACAAGCCTGTGAGATCTCCCCGGGTAAGAACGATAACTTTCCTCTCATGTGTCTGCTATACCTTGATGCTTCTGTACAGTATCGGACTTTAGTTTGTGTTGCAACCTCATCCAGCAACTTAGGCCTTATATGTAGTTTCTGTCCGTCAGACCGAGAGTTTGCCTGAGACTTCCTTCAGATTCCACCTCACGGTGGACACCCTTGCCCTCGGCTAACACTTCCAACTGTAATGGCGTGTTCGGGACTTGCACCCTAGAGTTATCGCCCATGCCGGGCGCACAACAGAAAGGCTTCGTAATCACGAAGCCTTTCTATTACAAACCTTAGTTAAACTCTTTGGGAACAAGACGTTCTAATAAATTTTGATAATAGAAACGAACGCGTTCTTTAAAGTCATACTTTAATTTTGAACGGTTCCATCCATGTCTACTTCCTGGATAAATCATCAATTCGAAAGGCTTATCACGATCTGTCAACGCGTCTACCAATTGAATAGTATTTTGCATGTGCACATTATCATCCATATCGCCATGTAAAATACGCAAGCCACCTTTATATTTATCTACATAGGTTAGTATGGAACCATTTTTATAACCATCAGGGTTATCTTGTGGCGTATCCATCCAACGTTCTGTATAATGGGTATCATACAAATCCCAGCTTGTCACGGGAGCACCAGCAATTCCATAATCGAAATAATCAGAACCTTTGGTCAATGCCAAACAAGTCATATAACCACCATAACTATGTCCTGTAATCAACAATTTATCTTTTTTAACCCAAGACTTAGCTTTTAACCATTTTGCTACTGTAATGTAATCTACCAATTCCCAATTACCCAAATTACGATGCATCCACGCTACACCTTGTTTTCCAAAATGCCCTGAAGCTCGATGGTCACATTCAATTTGAATTATCCCTTCATTCGCCCAGTGCTGCGACATGCCTCCATAAGCACCTGATGAAGTATTTTTCCATGTATTTCTTACCGTTCCTGCATCTGGCCCACCATAAATACTCATAATAACAGGGTAAGATTTACTTTCATCAAAATCTACAGGATAAGTAATAATAACAGGAAGATCAAATTTTCCATCATCCGATTTAATCGTAAAATATTCTGTTTTACCTATTTTATATTTCTCAAAATCAACAGACTTAGCATCCGCCAATTCTTTCAAAACTTTACCTTTATTATCTACTAGAGCAACTTTTGAAGGTGTGCTTACATTAGAATAGGTCGTTATAAAGTAATTACCATTCGGCGAGACAGAAACTTGGTGGGTATAATCACCAAATGTCAATCTTTTCAAATTCTTACCAGAATAATCTACACGGTATAAATCCGAGGTAGCCGAATTTTCCTTGCGCGCAGTGAAATAAACTACTTTAGATTTTTCATCTACCAATTGCAGTTTTGTCACTTGCCACTCGCCAGAAGTTAATGGGTTCACTAATTTTCCATCCAACGTGTACAAGTAATAATGCGCCCAACCTGTCTTGTCAGATTTCAGAATGTAATGCTTGTTATCTGCTAAGTACGTAATTCGCTCATCATGATCAAGATTAATCCATGAAGGCTGTTCTTCGTTGTAAATCTCCTTTTTTGCACCAGACAAAGGATTGATGTTGTAAAATTTCAAATTAGTCTGGTCGCGATTCATCCATTGCACCATGATAGTTTTGCTATCATAACTCCAATACGGCTCTCCAAAATATTGGTCATCCTTCTCATTGAAATCAGCCCAAACAATATTATTATCTTCTACCTTCACAAAACCCACCTTCACTTCCGGATTACTCTGTCCTGCTTTTGGATAGCGCGTTTGCTCTAAATAACCATTTTGTCCTTTTGAACCATAAATTGGAAACATCGGAACTTTCGTGTCGTCAAAACGCATAAAAGCAATTTGCTTACTGTCAGGAGACCACCAAAAAGCTCTATAATTGGTTGGTCGTCCTAAGATTTCTTCATAATATACCCATGAAGACCAACCGTTGTATATAACATCCGTACCGTCCGTAGTGTATTGTGTCTCCTTCCCATTCTCTACTGCCACACTGAATAAATTACTCTGACGCGTGAAAGCCACATATTTTCCATCAGGAGACAAGGTTGGATTTTGCTCTGGTACCTCTGGAGAATTTGTCAGTTTCTTCTCTTGACCATTCGCAAATTGGATGTATACATCATTATCACGAGAAAAAACTTTGGTACTTTTAATCTCGGTGGGAACATAAATTTCTCTATTTCCAGTCTTCACATGTACTTTGTAAGTACGATTTTCTTCTCTATTGTATTCTAAAAAATGGTCATTATCAGCCCACCCTGGATAACCATTAATAGGCTTAGTAACAGTATTTACTCTACCCCAAGCTTCATCAAAGCTTAATCTCTGCTGAGCAATTGACTGCGATCCGATAAACAACAGTCCAATGACTGCTAAATTAGTCCAACGTTTTGTCATATAATATCATCTATAGTAGCCACGAAAATAAAGGTTAAGTGTATAATTGGCACACAATTATTGTAACAACTTTAAAATCAAAAAAGCCACTTCATGAAGTGGCTCGAATATCTTGATTAGGTTTTTGTATTAGAAAGAAAAATTATCTTTTGCTACAAACTCACCGCTATTTTCATAAGCAGAATCCTCTTGACTTTGTTCGTATCTTTTTTCTACGACTTCTTGGTTTGATTTGATGTATTCCACCACTTCTGTCAATCCCTCTGCGAACTTTTCAAAATCTTCTTTGTATAAGAAAATTTTATGTTTGATAAACTGACCATCTTCAAAACGCTTTTTGCTCTCTGTAATAGTCACATAATAATCATTCGATCGTGTTGCTTTTACATCAAAAAAATAAGTACGTTTTCCAGCTCTCACCTTTTTTGAAAATACTTCTTCACGTTCTTTGTTTTCAAAATCTCCCATTAGTCTAGTAAGTATTTAAGTTTAAATCCTATATTTTAATGTCATAAATATATAATATATCTTATGAAAGAACCAAATTTTTTGCAAAAAATAATTATTTTTTATTAATAAAGATTTGAAATCATTTTTTAGAATGTATTTTTACCGATGAAATCAGATACTTTACCGATGAAGCTACCATAAATACCTAATTCTAGTACGTTCAATGACATTAGGTGTTTACTTTTGAGCTATAAAATAAAGAGTAATGGAAAAGTCAACGCATACAAATCAAAACCCGCAAATGCCACCGAGCAATAATAAGTCTTCTACTACTGTAGGTGCTATTATAATACTTTTCGGTGTATTCTTGCTTCTAAATAACTTGGATTTAGGATTCTTATTTCCTGATTGGTTATTTAGCTTTCCAATGATTTTGATTATAATCGGCCTTGTCATCGGTATTAATTCAAAATTTGAGAAAAAATCAGCACTGGTATTACTGACTATTGGTGGTATATTTTTACTTCGCAAGATTTTTCATGATTTCAATCCATTTCAAGTGCTTTTTCCAGCTATTGCCATTGTGATTGGTATATATATAATCAATAGAAATAGAAAAGTACCTACTATCCCTACTCCACCAGAAAACACCAATCCTCCGCACCCAACAGACGAATTTGACTGGGATCGCAGAGTCGTGGATTTGACAGATGGCACAGAAGAAAACAATAGAAATTCGTCGCATGCAAATGCTGGGTATACTGGAACGCAAGAGCAGTTCCAGTATGCTGAAAATTATTTGAAAATCGATGCTATCTTTGGTAACTCGAAAAAAATCATTTTGTCTAAAAACTTTTTAGGTGGTACTATCACAAATATATTTGGCTCATCGGTGATCAATCTTTTACAAGCGGACATTACTCAGCCTGTAGTCATTGATTCATTTCAATTATTTGGTAGCATAAAAATCATTGTACCTCCTCATTGGGTGGTGACTCCTTCTGTTTCTTCTATCTTCGGAGATGTAGATGATCGCCGCATAATGATTAATCATCCATACGATGATTCGAAGAAATTATACTTGACCGGAACATCTTTATTTGGTACCGTAACAATAAAAAATAGCTAAGGAAAATGTTTTCGCTCTTCAAAATAAACTCTAAAACAGCTTTAGTCCATTTCAGTGTATGGATTATTTTTGTTTTATACTTTGCCGTTTCTTATTTTCTATTGTGGTGGGAATTTAAACCAATAAAGGTATCGTATATAGAACCACTTATCAGTGCAATAGCAATGGCTTTGTGTTGTTATTTGATATTTAGTTCGATGAAATTCTATAACCCAAGCAAAAAGCAGTACCTCAAAATTATCGGGTTCTGCTTTGCATTGACCATTATGAGCTTGGTAATTTCTATCTTTTGTATCTACCAGTTCTTTGATAGCCCATCTTTAGTCCATTACTATCACAAATTACCCTACAAGTTTATTATCAATTTTTTGGTCTTGTCTTGTATCATGATTATCAATATTTTTTGGAATGTGCAAGAAGAAGCTTTAGAAAACGATAGAAGAAAATTAGAATCCGAGCGCTTGGTACGTGATGCAGAATTATACAACCTTAGACAACAACTTCAACCCCACTTTCTCTTCAATAGCTTAAATTCCATTATAGCGCTGATAGGTGTAAAACCTGATTTGGCTAAGAAAATGACATTCCAACTCTCTGACTTTTTAAGAGGGACGATGCGTAAGGATGATAAACAATTGATTCCGCTGGCGGATGAAATCAAACATTTAGAATTGTATTTAGAGATTGAAAAAGTTAGATTTGGTCATCGTTTAAAGACGCACTTTGAATACGATAACGAACTTTTGCACGCAAAAGTTCCGTGTATGATTATCCAACCGCTTATGGAAAACGCTATAAAACACGGGTTATACAATATTATTGGCGACGTGGATATCAATACGCACATCAGCATGGAACACAATATGCTGACGATTGAAATTACAAATCCATACGATACAGATCAGTTCTATAACAAAAAAGGTACAGGATTTGGGCTTTCAAGTATTCAGCGAAGATTGTTTTTAATTTATAGCCGTACAGATTTATTACAGATCCGAAAAACAGAAAATCAATTCACAGCAATCATAAAAATACCTCAACATGATTAAAGCAATAATTATAGACGATGAGCCTTTGGCTCGGATGATTATACATGAATATCTTCAAAAGGAAAATGATTTTGAAATCGTAGCCGAATGCGGTGACGGTTTTCAAGGTGCCAAAGCGATTCAACAGTTTAAACCAGATATCGTCTTTTTGGATATACAAATGCCAAAATTGACAGGTTTCGAAATGTTGGAAATTTTAGACGAATTGCCTCATATTATTTTCACTACAGCTTTTGAAGAATATGCGTTGAAGGCATTTGAGAAGAATGCTGTGGATTATTTGCTTAAACCCATATCGGAAGATCGTTTCGAACAAGCCATAGCGAAATTTAAATCACTGCATGCTACGAAACAAAAACAACAAGGTGTAAAAGCTTTAAAAGAGGATTTGGATGAAGAAACATTAGAGCGAATCGTGGTGAAAAATGGTACACAAATCAAGTTGATTCCCGTACAACAAATCATCTTTTTAGAAGCTTATGATGATTATGTAAAGATTCACACAAAAGATGGTATGTTCTTGAAAAACAAAACAATGTCTTCTTTCGAAAAACAACTTGATCCAAAACAATTTGTACGCGTACACCGTTCTTTTATCATCAAAGTAGATCAGTTGGCTAAGATAGAACCGATGGAAAAAGAAAGCTACAAAGGTATTTTAATCAGTGGTGACAAAGTAAATATCAGTAAATCAGGATATGCAAGATTAAAACAAACAATTGGCTTATAGCCGATTGTTTGTTAATTTTGCAGCATGAAACGAAAAGCACTACTATTAGTCTGCAACCTTATACTATTAAGTTCATTTGTCTTTGCTCAATCTCCTGTCGAGCGCAGAAATAGAACGGTATATAACCGAATAGAATATTTCATCAATTCCAAACAACCAGACTCTGTATACACTTTAGCTTCGGATGACTTCAAAAGACAAGTTGACCAGCAAGGTTTTGTTAGTATGATTAGAGATCTGGCCAACTACGGAAAGATTTCGAATACAGAACCAGCGTCTTTTTCCAATAACATTGCTGGATATAATTTTATGCTTGGAGCTATAAAAAGTTCCTTGTATTTAGGTGTAGATTCCAATTATAAATTCAATTATTTCCTTTTGCAGCAAGGTCATATTCCGACCAAACGTATGGAAGCTGTAGCATCAAACGTAAATAAACAAAATGCATTGGATCATTACATAGATTCTGTAGCGAATGCGTATTTGGCAAATCCTAACACCAAATCATTAGCGATTGGCGTTATTAATAAAGGAAAAATAAATACATTTTTCTACGGTCAGACTGATGCAGCATTCAAAGCCTCCCTGCCTGACGGAAATACGCTGTATGAAATTGGTTCTGTAACAAAAGTATTTACGGCTACCCTACTTGCTGATTTAGTGGAACAAGGAACGATCGCATTAGATGATAGCATCGTTAAGTTTTTGCCCGATTCATTAGCGCAGAACCCATTTCTTCAAAAAATAACGTTCAAGCATTTAGCGAATCATACTTCTGGATTGCCTAGATTACCTGATAATTTAGAAAAAGCAGCAAAATTCAACCCTAA
This sequence comes from Sphingobacterium litopenaei, assembly GCF_014692495.1. Taxonomy (GTDB): domain Bacteria; phylum Bacteroidota; class Bacteroidia; order Sphingobacteriales; family Sphingobacteriaceae; genus Sphingobacterium; species Sphingobacterium litopenaei. The sequence goes on from NZ_JACOIJ010000027.1 coordinate 19,336, forward strand.
AAATCCATATGCAACCTATAGCCGTAAAGATTTATTTCACTATTTGAAAAATGTAAGCAGTGAAAATGAACCAGGTGACAATTTTGAATACAGCAATTTAGGATATGGTTTATTAGGTGAGCTAATTTCGATTATTACGAATAAAACCTACGTACAGAATATTAAAGAAATAATTTCGGATTCTTTAAAACTTCCAAATACGGTAGATAAAGCCAATTTGAAAACACAGAAAATCGTAAAAGTATATAACGAGCAAGGTCAGGAAACCCCAATTTGGGAATGGCAAGCTTTCGCAGGTACAGGTGCGCTGAAATCATCCGTGCATGATTTATTACGTTTTGCGCAGTACCAATTCAAATTACCAGAGACTACTTTGGAAAATGCAATGGCGTTAACTCGTCAATTCACTTTTTATCTTCCGCCAAATACAGATATCGGTTTAGCATGGCATATGAATATGGTCGATGATGTCATCCAATATTGGCACAATGGCGGCACAGGAGGCAGTTCATCATTCATTGGTTTGGTGCCCGACAAAAAATCAGCTATCGTTGTTCTTTCCAATTCTGCTATTTCCGTAGATGAAATTAGCGGAATGATTTTGAGCAAAATTGCCAGCTCTAAATAATTGACAATTGATAAGTCTGTATGCCAATAAAAAGGCAGAAATGATTATATTTGAGAAAATATTATAACTAATAACAACGTGAAAAAACGCATTGCTATTTTTGCTTCGGGGTCAGGATCAAACGCTCAAAAAATCATGGAGCATTTTAAATATTCTGATGAAGCCGAAGTATCATTAGTACTAAGTAACAACCCTGATGCTTACGTACTACAAAGGGCTGATAATTTTGAAATACCTTCACACGTTTTTGATAGAAACGAATTCTATCAAACCGATAATATCGTAGATATATTAAAACGTTTGGATATTGACCTAATCGTATTGGCAGGGTTCTTATGGTTGGTTCCAGAGAACTTGTTAAAAGCTTATCCAAATAAAATCATCAACATCCACCCTGCCCTGTTACCAAAACACGGCGGTAAAGGCATGTATGGTGATCGCGTACACAAAGCTGTCTTGGCTGCTGGTGACGAAGAACACGGTATTACCATTCACTTTGTGAATGAAAACTTCGACGAAGGCGAAGTAATTTACCAAGGTCGTTTCAAAGTAGAAAAAGACGACACCTTAGAAACCATCAAATTCAAAGGACAACAATTAGAGCACCTACACTACCCAAAAGTCGTAGAGAACTTATTAAAGAAATATCATTAAGAAATCGCACCTAAACGGTGCGATTTTTATGTTTATTAACTTCTATAGTCTCGCTCAAGCCGCGAGGGGCTCATTCTTTTTTCCCTCAAAAAAGAATGCAAAACCGAAAGCTGAAAGCCGAGCTCAGCGAAGCTAAAACTCGTCGCTAGAATCTTTCGCAACAATGTCTCTTCCTTCTTGCTATTTCGCCTAATGAACTGCCCAAGTTGCAATAAGAATGAGAGAAGGGGACTAACATTTCGAAGAGTCTTTATTGACTAATGACGGACTAAAATCTTGCTCCTTCTCTCTGCTGGATCTTTTTAAACTGAACAAAATTATATTCTGTTTAATATTATCCAAATATATTCCTACAAACTTACGATGACGCACAATATGTCTAGTTATAAAAAATTGAACTTATTTAATTCAGCAAATAAATAGCCTTTATTCCTATGAAATCCACACATAAATTTTTACCTTTGCTGCTCCAAATAAAAAACAATGAATCATCCTGTTAAGATTAAAAACGCATTAGTTTCTGTCTACTACAAAGACAATCTAGCCCCACTTATTCAACTATTAAACAAGTACGGAGTTACTTTCTACTCTACAGGCGGTACGGAAGCTTTTATCCGTGACTTAGGTATTGGTGTAGAGCGAGTTGAAGATTTGACTGGCTACCCATCTATCTTAGGTGGTCGTGTAAAAACATTACACCCAAATGTATTTGGTGGTATCCTTTCTCGCCGTCCTTTGGCAGAAGACAAAAAACAAATCGACGAATATAACATTCCAGAAATCGACTTAGTAATCGTGGATTTATATCCATTCGAAGAAACTGTTGCTTCTGGTGCTTCAGAGCAGGACATTATTGAGAAAATAGACATCGGTGGTATCTCTTTGATTCGTGCAGCAGCTAAAAACTTCAACGATGTAGTGATTATTTCTTCGAAAAATGATTATACAGAATTAGAAGAAATTTTAGCAGCGCAAGAAGGAGCTACTACATTAGAGCAACGTAAGTCATTCGCGAAACGTGCTTTCAATACATCTTCACACTACGATACAGCTATTTTCAATTACTTCAACCAAGAAGAACCAATCGAAGTATTCAAACAATCAGAGCAAAAAGCACAAGTATTGCGTTACGGTGAAAACCCACACCAAAAAGGTGTTTTCTTCGGTGATTTGGACGCAATGTTTGACAAATTGAATGGTAAAGAATTATCATACAACAACTTGGTAGACGTAGATGCGGCTGTAGCTATTATCGACGAGTTCCAAGAGCCTACTTTTGCTATCTTAAAACATACAAACGCTTGTGGTGTCGCTTCACGCGAAACTGTAAAACAAGCTTGGATCGACGCTTTAGCATGTGACCCAGTTTCTGCTTTCGGTGGTGTATTGATTACAAACCGTGAAGTAGATAGAGAAACTGCTGCTGAAATCAACAAATTATTCTTCGAGGTATTAATCGCACCTTCCTATTCTGAAGAAGCTATCGCTATCTTGACAGAAAAGAAAAACAGAATCATCTTACGTCGTAAAGAAGTGAAATTGCCAACTGAGCAGTTCAAAACTTTATTGAACGGTGTAATCTTACAAGATAAAGACAACACAGTAGAAGGTCCTGAACAAATGACTACCGTAACGAAAGTTGCGCCTACTGCTGCACAATTAGAAGACTTGTACTTCGCTAACAAAATCGTTAAACATACGAAATCTAATACAATCGTATTTGCGAAAAACGGTACATTAATCGCTTCAGGTGTGGGTCAAACTTCACGTGTAGATGCATTGAAACAAGGTATCGAAAAAGCAAAAGCTTTTGGTTTTGACTTAGTAGGTTCTTCTATGGCATCAGATGCGTTCTTCCCTTTCCCTGACTGTGTAGAAATCGCTGGTGATAATGGAATCGCTGCAGTATTGCAACCAGGTGGTTCAATCAAAGACAAATTATCTATCGAAATGGCTGACGAAAAAGGTCTTGCAATGGTTACGACAGGCGTGCGTCACTTCAAACACTAAGCTAAGTTTTATTAGGATACAGAAAAGCTCAATCGTAAGATTGGGCTTTTTTTGTTTTTATGGAATAGCGAGATATTTTGTATATTGGATTTATAAAAACCAGATGTTGCGTATTCTCTAACATCAAATCCTAAAAACAAAGATGTTCGAAATCTTCAAAAAGCATATAAACAAATTCGCGCAAGTCTCTGACAGTGAGTTTGAAGAAATTAAAAATTATTTTTATACTAAAGATGTTTCTAAAAAAGAAATTCTATTAAAGGAAGGACAGATCTGTAAACATCATTATTTTGTTTTGACTGGCTTGCTAAGAAAGTTTTACATAAATGAGAAAGGTACGGAACAAACAACGGAATTTGCTATAGAAACCTGGTGGATAACTGATAACTTTGCATACGAAAAACATGTTTCTACTGAATTTTATATTCAAGCAGTAGAAAAGTCAACTGTACTTTACATCACTCAAGAAAAACAAGAAGAGCTGTTGAGCAAATATCCAGTAATGGAACGATATTTCCGGTTTATTTACCAACGAGCTTTTGCAGCGGCTCAAAAACGAATTAAATTTCTGTTTTCTTTTTCAAAAGAAGAATTTTATTTACAAGCCGTAAGAAATCATCCTGAATTTGTGCAACGTGTTCCTCAATACTTAATTGCTTCTTATTTAGGATTTACTCCCGAATATCTAAGCGAAATACGCAAGAAGCTTCTTTCTTAAACTAGTTTAAGTTTTTTCATTTACTTATTCTCCAATTTTGTACTAACATATTAAAAGAATAACACAATGCAAAAACGATTTAACATTAAAGAAGTTGCACCAAGTGCACTAAAAGCTATGGTTGGTTTGGAAATTTACCTTGCAAAGGCTTCTATATCCAATACAATCAAAGAGCTAATTAAAATTCGAGCTTCACAACTTAACGGTTGTGCCTATTGTATCAATATTCACACTCAAGACGCCATTAAAAATGGAGAAACTAATCAGCGTATTTTTCTTTTAAGTGCCTGGAGAGAAGCGGAGAATATCTTTACAGAAGAAGAAAAAGCAGTATTGGCAATAACTGAAGAGATTACATTAATTCATCAAAACGGATTATCGGATAAAACCTATTCAAAGGCTATACAGTTTTTTAGTGAATCTCAAATTGCAGATATTATAACAGCTGTAATTACTATCAATCTTTGGAATAGGGTTGTGCTAAGCACACACCTACAAATAGGACAAAGTCTTGTATAAAGATTAATAAAGAACACCCAGGTGTCATCGCCTGTGTATTCTTTTTAAAATGGATAATTCTAATACTTTTACATTTTAGATTTACACACTAGATAAGTTTTCAGTTCTAAAAGTCACAAAAATAAACTAGTATGTGAGTTATATTAGAGTTTAAAATAATGGAACTTTATTAATTACTTTTCCCCAAGATTTGGTAAAAAGAACAGTAACTTAAAAAGTTAGTGCACTTCTTTAAGCACTATTCCTACACCGTCACCCCAAAACTTTGTTGCACTGCCGCAGCCAATTCCTCTACAGGAATGGAGGGCTCAGGTCCGTCCGTTGTCGTCCATACCCGAGTAGTCGGATCAAAAAGTAATTTGTATTGAACTAAGGTATTTTCGGTAACGGTGAAGTTATGTGTCATTGGATCGTACTGCACTTCAAATAATACTTCTTTTCCATTAATTTCTTTGGTAAATTCTCTTCTTAAATTATGATTCATGTGGTGATAAAAATTTTTTAATACATTACTAATGTCAAATATTTTAAACGGAAAAGATTGCAAAATTGTTTTACTCTATAAAAAATATTTATGCCGAGAACTATCCAAATAACCGCACCATCCCACACCTCAGAAAGAATAATAGGAAAAATAGCTTCCGAAAAAGGTATTTTAAGTATCCGCCTACAAAGAGGTATATCCCTTACTCCAGCAGGTGATGTTATATCTGTGGATGTCTTGAGCAACGAAATCCGAAATATAATGGTCGTACTAGAAGATGAGGGTATACTCAATAATCCGCAGTACTCATTGTCTACATCCACGTCATCGAGTATGCTCAGCAACACACATTCTGAGGCGATTACCACCGACGGTAGCCAAACTATTTGGGAAGAAACCTTGACCACGATAAATGAACAAAGTCAGATGACATACAACAATTTGTTGACCATGGTGCTGTCGGGAATGATTGCTGTATTGGGATTAGCGACCAATGCCATTCATGTCGTCATCGGTGCTTCCCTACTCGCCCCCGGTTTTGGTGCCGTTGTTCGCATTTCATTAGGCTTAGTAAACAAACATACCACTTGGAAACAAGGGCTTAAAGATGTATTTGCAGGTTATGCCGCTTTGCTAATAGGAGCTACAATTACCGCTATCGGTCTAAAGATTACAGGCACGAATGTGTTAATTGGTTCATCATCATATCTTCCGCAAGATAAATTGGTAGATTACTTCACGACTATCACCGCCGAAAGTGTATTGGTTTCTGTATTAGCTGCCATTATTGGTACTATTCTTATCCTTACCAACCGAACTTTACTTACTGCCGGGGTCATGGTACTCTTGGCTTTGATCACTTCCGCAAGTATCGCAACGATGGCATTTGTACAAGGCAATTATGCCATGGGACTTCAAGCTATCGGCAGGTGGTTCTTAGAATTTTTTATCATTGCTGGTATCTCTGCTATGGTTTTTCTTATTAAAAAACACACCGTGATGAACCGAAATATGAAGATTTAGCAAATAGGTATTGTCGAACCATCTATTATCGTATGCAAGAAGTGTAAAATTCTTTTGTTATTTTAGGTTCAGACAATAATAAATTACATTATAAACTTTTTATACCCATGCTTAGGCTATCTGTAATCCTTATGTTTATCATATATACTTTTACTTCGTTGAAAGCACAACAAAATCCAGTCAAATATGGCATAGTAGGATTAACGCACTCCCATGTGCATTGGATATTGGGAAATTTAAAAACCGAAGCTTATGAAGTGGTAGGAATAGTAGAACCCAATAAAGCCTTAGCCGAAAGATTTGCAAAGCAATATAAGTTTCCGATGGAATTGGTTTATTCGTCCATGGATGAATTATTTGTCCAAAATCAACCGCAGGCTGTATTGGCTTTTGGAACGGTGTACGAACATTTGGAAGTGGTCGAAAAATGTGCTCCCAAAGGAATTCATGTCATGGTGGAAAAGCCCTTAGCGGTAAGTTTGGCTCATGCAAAGAAAATGGAACAATGGGCCAAAAAGCATAATATTCATTTGCTAACCAACTACGAAACTACCTGGTATCCGACCATGCAAAAGACGTATGATTTATTGCAAAGCAATGCTATTGGAGAGATTAGAAAAGTCATCATCCGTGACGGACACAAAGGTCCTGCGCGAATAAATTTAGACCCTGAATTTTTCGATTGGCTTACCGATCCTGTACAAAATGGTGGAGGTGCAATTACGGATTTTGGCTGTTATGGTGCTAATCTAATGACTTGGTTTATGCAAGGTAAAAAGCCGATTTCGGTCACCGCTGTAACCCAACAATTGCAAAAAGAAAACAACCCAAAGGTTGATGACGATGCGACTATAGTCTTATCTTACAATAATTGCAATGCAGTACTTCAACCCTCTTGGAACTGGACTATAGGTCGCAAAGATGTAGAAGTATACGGATATGACGGGGTCATCTACGCAGATAATGGTCATCACTTACGCATTAGGATGTCCAAAGGCTATGATGGATTCAAAGAAGAAAAAATGGAATTAAAAACATTCGAAAAGCCTTATCATAATCCGTTCTATTACTTCGCAGCAATAATCAAAAACGAAGTCAAATTACAACCTTACTACCTTTCATCATTAGAGAATAATATGGTCGTCATGGAAATATTAGATGCTGCAATTCGAAGTGCTAGGTCTGGGAAAACAGTAAAACTTGAATAACGTCAAATCTAGTTAATAATATATGTTAAAGCCCTCATCCCGGGCAGGCAGTGACTTTTTCCCGCAAAAAGTCACCAAAAAAAGCTCGTCGCTGTACCGAGTTGCCACAATGCCTCGACATTCCTGCAATTGGCAACTCACTAAGGCGACATTATTCGCTTAACAAAAGTTGTTACATATATTTGACTATCAACCTTATAGTTGTATTTAAGTTTTTATCGTATCCTCCACTCTCGTTGAATAGCAATTATTATTCCCTTTCGAATTGCTCAAATTCATACCCTTTTATCAAGTTATAGAGCATAAAGTTATAAGGTGTTGGGATTTGTAATTGCTGACCAAGCTCAATGATTTCGCCAGCAAATATTTCGACTTCGGATGCTCTAAGCTGTTCGCGGTCTTGTACCATCGAGGTTTTAGCTTTAGGATCAATTTTGCGCATGGTAGTAATCATCGCATCTATATCCGATTGTGCCAAAGCAATACCTTGGGCATTGGCAATAGCTATGACCTCCTCACCTACAGCTTGCACCAAATTTAGGATATACGGATTATCTTGCAAAGCTTCATACCCAGCGTTGATAATATAGGTCAACTGATTTCCTACCACATTAATCAAAAACTTACGCCACAAAGCTAAAATCATATCTTCAGGAATTTCGTGGTCAATATCCATGGTCTCAAAGAATGTGCTTAAAGCCAAAATCCTACTCGATTTTGTTTCATTATTCGCTTCTCCAAAAACGACTTTACCGCGATGACCATAGGTTACATGATTGCCAGACTTGACAGCATCCATATACACAATACTGTAAATAGCAGGATTATTTGGCAATTGAGTATTCAAGATTTTGGTCGTACCAATACCATTCAACAAGGATAAAATAACCGTATTTTCCTGTACGAAATCACGAATTCCATCAATAGCTTCTGCCAAATCCAAAGACTTCACACCCAAAATCAATAAATCGACATCGTGATCTTTAGGAGGAACAGTGACATAATCAAAATCATACTTTTTACCATTCACATACACACCATTTTTAGAATATTTAGCTTTACGGGTTTCATCTACGATGACATGCACGGATTCGGGATTCACATCATAAATCATGGATGCATATTTTGCTCCAATAGCACCCAATCCAAATACGTAGACGTGTTTGATATTTTTGGACATGGCAGATATAATGCTTATTTATTCTTACTGAAAAGTATAAAAGCAAGAGTCGCTACTCCTGTTAAAAATGGATAATATAAATAGGATATTAATTCGATTGGCGAAACGGTAGGTGGCTGCGTAGTACCTGCCAATACAATGGAAGATGCAGCTAAAGCTGCTAATATTTGAGCCCCATAAGGCAATATACCTTGGACAAAACAAGATACCGTATCCAAAATACTAGCAACACGTTTTGGCGCTAAACCAAATTTATCCGATATTTCTTTGGCCAAAGGACCTACGATAACAATTGTAATCGTGTTATTTGCCAGCGCGAAATTGACCAAAGCCGTCAACGAAGCAATGCCTAATTCTGCACCTCTTTTGGTTTTAATCTTCTTTAAGACCGAATTAAGCAAAAAATCAATACCGCCATTATAACGGATGATTCCTACCACCCCACCAATAATCAAACAAAGCAAACTTAATTCAAACATACCTGCAAACCCTGTATTGATACTTTTGATAGAGTCTAATAAACTAATGGAATTTGTCAGAAGGCCAATAATCAGCGTTGCCACAATACCAATTCCCAAGGTCCAAATTACCTGAACACCAACCAATGCCAAAACAAAAACCAAAATATAAGGGACAACTTTTAATAACTCGTATTCCTTCACTTCCAAATCTTTTACATTTTCTGCAAAAGAAGCACCTTGAAAATAATAAATAATAAATACAAGAATGGCTACAGGTAATACAATCCTAAAATTAGCCTTGAATTTTTCATGCATAGCTACATTTTGAGTCCTTGTTGCAGCTATAGTCGTATCGGAAATAAAGGAAAGGTTATCGCCAAACATAGCTCCTCCCACCACCGCAGCGAGCGCTATGGCGGAAATACCGGAGATATACGTTTCGAAACCTACTGCTAAAGGTGCTAAAGCAACAATAGTTCCTACCGACGTTCCCAATGAAACGGATATAAAGCAGGAAATTAAGAAGATTCCAGCTATAATAAACTGAGGAGATACGTAAGTCATGGCTAAATTCACGGTCGAAGAGAGTGAACCAATGGACTTAGATAATTCGCTAAATGCTCCAGCTAATAAGAAAATCAAGATCATGATGAGAATATTCTCATCGCCTGAACCTTTAGCAAAGCTTTTTAATTTCTCTTCAAAGCTTTTCTTTGGGTATTGAAAGAAAGCAACGAAAAGTGAAATAATAAATACCACCAAAACAGGCAGTGCATAAAAATCACCTATATAAAGAGAGCCAGAAAAATAAATAATGATAAAAATGATTAACGGCAATAATGCCCAAAAGTTACCTGCTCTATTTTCCTGGCTCATATAATATATCTTCTAAAAACTTTTATTTATTCTCTCCCCAAAAATCTGCATTCTTAATTCCCAATTTCTTAGGATCAAATGTTGGATCTTCAATACCTTGCTTACGTTGAGCAACGTAATCCTTCCATACTTTCATGCCCACTTTACTCAAGAGTAAAATTGCAATAATATTTACCCAAGCCATTAAACCTACACCGATATCACCCAAATCCCAAGCTTGTTTTGCCGTCTTAATAGTTCCATAATAAACGGAAAATAAAAACACCACACGCAAAATCCAAATAACAAAATTATTCTTTTTTCCCTTGAAAATATAAGCAATATTAGTTTCTGCAAAATAGTAATAAGCCATAATCGTAGTGAACGCAAAAAAGAATAAGGCTATAGCGACAAATTGATTACCGATAGCAGGAAAATGATGTGCTACTGCTGCCTGTGTAAACCCTTCTACGCCCATATCAGGTACATAATGTGCTAGGAAACTTACAGCTTCACCTTTCGCATTAAATTCACCAACCACATTAAATTGATTCGTGAACAAAATCATTAATGCCGTTGCTGTACACACAAATAAGGTATCCACATAAACCGAGAATGCTTGTACAAGTCCCTGTTGAGCAGGATGGTTCACGTGTGCCGCCGCTGCAGCGTGAGGACCAGTACCTTGACCTGCTTCGTTTGAATAAATTCCTCTTTTTACCCCCCAAGCAATCGCTGTTCCTACTATTCCACCAAAGGTGGCATCAAGACTAAATGCGGATGAAAATATCATCGAAAATACAGTTGGAAGTTGGGTAAAATTCAAAGCAATTATAATTATTGCCATCAAAATATAGGCTCCAGCCATAAATGGAACAACAAATTCTGAAACTTGACCTAAACGTTTTACTCCACCAATTATTATAACAGCTAATAATGCTACTACAACTAAACCTACATAACTTACTGTCCAGTCTGTCCCCGCAAAATGGATTATCTCATTAGAATAGCTAAAAGCATTAGTTATAGTTCCATTGATTGCATTACTTTGGACACCTGGTAGTAAAAATCCCGTACTCAAAATTGTAATTATAGCGAAAAGAAAAGCGTACCATTTTACACCTAAACCTTTTTCAATATAATAAGCTGGGCCACCTCTAAAGATATCACCTTCTTTTTGCTTATAGACTTGTGCCAGCGATGATTCAATAAACGCAGACGCAGAACCTAAAAATGCAATCACCCACATCCAGAAAATAGCACCTGGACCACCCATATAAATAGCCGTTGCTACACCAACAATATTTCCTGTACCTACACGACCCGAAATCGCTAAGGCAAAAGCCTGAAATGATGAAATTCCATGATCAGATTGATTCTTAGCAAAAAGCAATCTAATCATGTCTTTTAGATATCTTATTTGAAGAAAACCAGTTCTAATTGAAAAATATAGACCTGTTCCTAAACATAAATAGATAAAAATTTCACTCCAGACATATCCAGATATTGTTGATATTATATTTTCCATCCAAAAGGTGTTAATAATTTAATTAATGGTTCTAAATAACAGATTTTTTTGAGAAATGTGAAGTATAATTTCAAAAAATACGCTTCTAAAAATATTCAAGTCCTAAAAAACACAAACTGTATTTCTCTCTACAGCGAATAAAAAAACAAAGGAGCTGCAATTCTTAATTGCAACTCCCTTATCCTTTTAGGCTATTATAATATAGACTGACGTACACGCGTCAGTTTTGTCAACAAATCTTCCAACAAATCTAAGTGAAGCATATTTGCGCCATCAGATTTTGCATTTGCAGGATCAGGGTGTGTTTCGATAAATAATCCATCTGCGCCTACCGCAATTGCAGCTTTAGCGATAGTTTCAATCAATTCTGGCTTTCCTCCAGTTACACCCGAAGTTTGATTCGGTTGTTGTAAAGAGTGTGTACAGTCCATCACAGTAGGCACACCAAATGAACGCATCACCGGCAAACCTCTGAAATCAACAATTAAATCTTGGTAGCCAAAAGTATTACCTCTGTCAGTCAAGAAAACTTTATCATTACCCGAATCTTTTACTTTATCAACCGCAAATTTCATCGACTCTGCAGAAAGGAACTGTCCTTTTTTAATGTTTACTACCTTACCTGTGTTAGCTGCTGCAACCAAAAGCTCAGTTTGTCTACACAAGAAAGCTGGTATCTGCAAAACATCCACATAAGCTGCAGCCATCGCCGCTTCGTGACTTTCGTGGATGTCAGTTACTGTAGGAACTCCAAATTCTTTACCAACCTTTTCTAATATCTTTAATGCTTTCTCGTCGCCAATTCCAGTAAATGAATCTACGCGAGAACGGTTAGCCTTACGATAAGAACCTTTGAAAATATATGGAATGTTTAATTTATCAGTAATGGTTACGATTTTTTCTGCTATACGCAATGCGATTTCCTCACCTTCAATCGCACAAGGTCCTGCCATCAAAAAGAATTGATTCGATGATCCGTTCTTAATACCAGGTAAATAGTTATTTATCATTTTTAATCTTAATTTCCTAATTCTGAGATAAATTTAATACGCATCAATTGGATGTCTTCGTAGGTGTAATCTTCCTCACCCAACTCTTTTAATGCAGTTTTGATAGAATCTTCTTCCGCCGATCTGAAATAATCAAAGACCTCATCTTGTCTGTCTTGGTCGATCATTTCATCTACAAAATACCCAATATTGATTTTTGTGCCCGAATAAACTATCGATTCTACTTCTTTAAGTAAATCCTCATAACTTATTCCTTTTGAGCCTGCTATATCATCCAACGCAATCTTACGGTCAATATTTTGGATTATACTTACTTTCAAAGCAGACTTATTCGCTGTACTCTTTACTACTAAGTCCTGGGCTCTTTCAATATTGTTGTCTTCTACGTACTGTTTGATTAATTGTACGAAAGGTGCACCAAACTTCAAGGCCTTACCTGCTCCTACGCCATGGATTTGTTTTAATTCCTCAATACTCACTGGATAATGTGTACACATTTCATCCAACGAAGGATCTTGGAAGATTACAAAAGGAGGTAAAGATTTTTGCTTGGCAATTTTCTTACGCAAGTCTTTAAGCATTTTCAACAATTCAGTATCCAATGCACCAGACGCTTGCCCAGCTTCATCACCATCCTCCTCATCACCAGCTTCCATTTCCTTATTTAAAATGAACTTAAGGGCATAAGGATTACTCAAATATTTACGACCTTCTTCTGTCAGCACCAACAAACCATAGTGATCTATGTCTTTCTTCACAAAATCAGACAGTTCAGCCTGTCTAATTAAAGAATTCCAGTAGTTAACACCTTTGTCTTTACCATAACCAAAAAGCGCATGTTCATCATGCTTGTAAGCCGAAACAGGTTGATTATTCTGTCCTATGAACACATTGATAATATGTTGGTCATCGAACTTATCCCCTTCTTCTTTAATAAAGTTCAATACCTTCACTAAATCTTCTTCTGCTTCGAAATGTGTTTTTGTCGAGCGACAATTGTCACACATGCTATTACAACCTGTTTCGTCAAATTTCTCACCAAAATAGTGCAAAATTTGTTTTCGACGGCATACTGAAGATTCAGAATAATCTATTACTTCTTTTAATATCTGCGTACCAATTTCTCGTTCTGAAACTGGTTTGTCTTTCATGAATTTAATTAGCTTATCAACATCTTTCTTCGAATAGAAAGATAAACAATGACCTTCACCGCCGTCTCTACCTGCACGCCCAGTTTCCTGGTAGTACCCTTCCATCGATTTTGGAATATCGTGGTGGATGACATAACGCACGTCTGGTTTATCAATTCCCATCCCGAAAGCAATAGTTGCTACAATAACCTGAACATCTTCCATCAAGAATTTATCTTGGGTCTCTGCTCTAGTCTTCGCATCTAATCCCGCATGATAAGGTAATGCTTTGATGCCGTTGATATTTAGTACCTCCGCTATTTCTTCTACTTTTTTGCGACTTAGGCAATAGATAATCCCTGTCTTACCCACATTGTTACGAATAAACTTCACAATCTCCTTTACAACATTCTTTTTAGGTCTTACCTCATAGTAAAGATTCGAACGGTTAAACGAAGATTTGAACAATGTTGCATCCGTCATCTGCAAATTCTTACGAATATCAGATTGAACTTTTGGGGTAGCGGTAGCCGTAAGTGCTATAATTGGAATATTATCCCCTATTTCATTGAGGATAGTTCGGATCTTACGGTACTCGGGACGAAAGTCATGGCCCCATTCGGAAATACAGTGCGCCTCATCTACGGCAACAAAAGAAACGCTAATAGATTGCAAGAATGCAATATTATCTTCCTTGGTCAAAGATTCGGGTGCCACATACAGAAGTTTGGTTTGTCCTGAAGTAACGTCCGCTTTTACACGCGTTATTTCTCCTTTGGTCAACGATGAGTTAAGGAAATGCGCGATGCTATCTCGACCGCCAAATGCACGTAATTGATCCACCTGATTTTTCATCAAAGCTATCAAAGGTGATATTACGATAGCAGTACCAGCACTCATCAAAGCAGGAAGTTGATAACATATCGACTTTCCTCCTCCAGTAGGCATAATAACAAAAGTATCTTTTTTATTAAGTATGTTAGTGATTATCGCTTCTTGATCTCCCTTAAATGCATCAAAACCAAAGAATTCCTGAAGATTATCGTACAATGATTTTTCTATTTCCATCAGCGCCTTTACAAAAATATAAGTAGACTATTGACCCATCTAAAAATTAAATACTTTATTTTTGTCAATTGTAGAATAAAAATAAGGAGATTTTCCGTGAAAAGCAATTCAGAAATAAAAAAAGAGGCTATAGAAGTACTGCAATTAGAAGCTAAAGCGCTAGAAGCCTTGACGAAAAAAATTACAGATGACTTTGCAGAAGTTGTCAATAATATATTGAATTTAAAAGGACGTGTTATTGTATCGGGTATTGGAAAAAGCGCTATTATTGCACAAAAAATTGTAGCCACGCTCAATTCAACGGGAACACCTTCAATTTTCATGCATGCGGCAGACGCTATTCATGGAGACTTAGGCATTATCCAGGAAGATGATTTAATCATCGTTATTTCAAAAAGTGGTAACACACCCGAAATTAAAGTGCTTATTCCATTTTTAAAGCAAGCCAAAAATAAACTTGTTGCCATTGTGGGAAATTTAAATTCTTTCCTGGCACAACAAGCTGACTACGTCTTAGACACCACTGTCGAACGAGAAGCTTGTCCAAACAACTTAGCACCTACCACGAGCACTACAGCTCAACTGGCTATGGGCGATGCCTTGGCAGTTTGTTTACAAACATTGAGACAATTTACGGATAGAGATTTCGCTAAATATCATCCAGGCGGTGCTTTAGGAAAACAGTTATACTTAAAAGTAAGCGACTTATCAACCAATAATGGTAAACCTACAGTATTAGCGACAGATAATGTCCGTACCACTATTATCACCATTACTAAATTCAGACTAGGAGCTACTGTAGTTATGGAAGACGACCAAATCATTGGTATCATTACCGATGGGGATATTCGTCGAATGTTGGAAAACCATGAAGACACAGCCAAACTTACAGCTAAAGATATTATGAGCGCGAATCCAAAACAAATCGAAGAAGGTGAATTGGCTATCAATGCTTTCCATAAAATGAAAGATAATAATATTTCTCAGCTGGTGGTCGTTTCCGATGGTAAATACGCTGGCATTATTCACATTCAAGATTTATTGAAAGAAGGCATTATTTAGTACAGAATCACCTTTTGATTCGTGTAAAATTATTGTGGTTAATGAATTTTAAAACGCGCAAAGTTTTAATTTGGCAAAATAATTGATTAAAATTGATTATTAAACAGAAACAGACAGTAAAGGTTAAGACAGAAATAAAATGAAAAAGGTATTAAGTATAGCAACTGCAGTTATTGCATTTATTACGTTAACAGCTATGATGCAAGTAGGAGAATTCAAGTTTGAAACTGAATCTCATGATTTTGGAACTATTCCTTACAACAAACCCGCATCTTATGAATTCACGTTTACAAATGCAGGTAAAGCGCCTATTATTATAGCAGAAGTAGCGCCATCATGCGGTTGTTCAGTAGCTGATTTTTCCAAAACTCCTGTGAAGCCAGGCGATACAGGCAAAATTAAAGTTACTTATAACGCAGCTGCAAAAGGTCCTTTTACAAAATCTTTCATTGTAAAATCAAACACTAAAACACCAGTGAAAACGCTTACAATTAAAGGTAACGTAGAATAGTAATAAGCATTGCAATTAAAACAAAGCCCTATCAAAATTCATTTGATAGGGCTTTGTTTTTAGCTATATTTGTAGCCGAAATAATAACTCAATAATATGCCAAAAATTTCACAAAAAGGCATCGACATGCCTGCATCTCCTATTAGAAAACTAACACCTTACGCTGATCAAGCTAAAAAAGAAGGTAAAAAGATTTACCATTTGAATATAGGTCAGCCTGATATTGAAACTCCAGAAGTCATGCTTAATGCTTTAAAAAACATTGACTTCAAAGTTTGGGCATATACTCCTTCAGAAGGAACAGCTTCTTACCGCAAAAAACTGACTGAATATTATAATAAAATAAACTATAATATTGAGCCTACTGATATCTTGGTTACTAACGGCGGTTCTGAAGCTATTACCATCGCGATGCAAGCCTGTCTTAATCCAGGAGAAGAAGTTATTATTCCAGAACCTTTCTATGCGAATTACAATGGTTTTGCTTGCTCTTCTGACATCGTGGTAAAACCTATCATGTCTTACATTGAAAATGGTTTTGCTTTACCTTCAATTGCAGATTTCGAGAAAGTTATTACAGACAAAACAAGAGCTATTGCAATATGTAATCCAAACAACCCTACGGGCTATCTTTACTCTCGTGAAGAAATGGAAGCTCTGAAAGAGTTATGTTTGAAATACGACTTATTCTTATTCTCTGACGAAGCTTACCGTGAATTTTGCTATGATGGCAAAGATTTCATCTCTCCTATGCACTTAAAAGGTTTAGAAAATCATGTCGTAGTATTTGACACCGTTTCTAAGCGTTATTCTGCGTGTGGTGCTCGTATTGGTTGTTTAATCACCAAAAATAAAGAATTATACCAAACAGCTTTAAAATTTGCTCAAGCCCGCTTATCTCCTTCTTTAGAAGGTCAAATCGCTGGCGAAGCAGCAGTTGATACCCCCGATTCCTACTTTGAAGCAGTTTCTAAAGAATACACAGCAAGACGTAACACTTTAGTAAATGGCCTTAACGCTATTGAAGGCGTTTTCTGTCCAAATCCAGGAGGTGCTTTTTATGTGGTAGCCAAACTTCCTATAGATAATGCTGACAAATTCTGTCAATGGATACTAGAATCTTTCTCTTACGAGAACGAAACAGTCATGATGGCTCCAGCTACAGGTTTCTACAGCACTGAAGGGGCAGGAACTAATGAAGTACGTTTAGCCTATGTTCTTAACCAAGACGACTTGAAAAAAGCTTTAGTGTGTTTGGAAAAAGCTTTAGAAGTTTATCCCGGAAGAAAATTATAATATTTTAGCAAAAGAATTTTGTATATTTATCTAAAAGGGGTTGTATCAGCCCCTTTTAGCATTTATGAGAAAATTTGGCATTTCCCTCCTAATACTAAGTATTCCCCTATTTTTTGCGGGAGTATATGGTTTTACTACTCGCATTTCTTCCAGCTTTCTTTCTGAGCTGACTAAATATTGTTTCATGAGTTGGTTCTTAGTTGCCATAGCGGGATTTGTCCTTATACAAATTGCTAAAGATATAGATGCTAAAAAAAGATAAACTAAGTTTTAATTCTATATACTTTTTTCCTTTCTCATACTAAAAAATCATCAGTATCTTTGTTAGTAATGAATGTAGAAAATTTACTAGAACGTGCATTAGGATTTGAGTTTCTGACCAAAGAAGAAGGTATTTTTTTATACCACAATGCATCTACAGCGGATTTAGCGTACGTAGCTAATGAGTTAAGAAAGATTCAAGTTCCTCATGGAAAAGTTACTTGGCAAATAGACCGAAATGTCAACACAACAAACGTGTGTATTGCGAACTGCAAATTCTGTAATTTCTTCCGTCGTCCTGGTCACGAAGAAAGCTATATCACAGATATTGAGACTTATAAACAAAAGATAGAAGAGACTTTCAAATACGGCGGTGATCAGTTGTTGTTACAAGGGGGACACCATCCGGATTTAGGATTAGAATTTTACGCAACATTATTCCGTCAACTAAAAGAGCTATATCCTACCCTTAAATTACATTCATTAGGGCCTCCTGAGATTGCGCACGTAGCAAAATTAGAAGGCATGTCACATATTGAGGTATTAACGAAACTTAAAGAAGCAGGATTAGACTCTCTTCCAGGTGCAGGTGCTGAAATATTGAATGACCGTGTACGTCGTTTGATATCAAAAGGAAAATGTGGCGGTCAGGAATGGTTAGATGTTATGCGTGCTGCGCACAAAATCAATCTTCCTACTTCTGCTACTATGATGTTTGGTCATATCGAGACAATTGAAGAACGGTTTGAGCATTTGGTATGGATTCGTGAGGTACAATCTGAAAAACCTGAAGGACATCACGGTTTCATTGCGTTTATACCGTGGCCATTCCAAGATGACGGCACCTTATTGAAACGTCTTCGTGGTATTTCCAATAACGTTACAGGTGATGAATACATACGTATGATCGCTCTAAGTCGCATCATGTTGCCAAATATCAAAAACATTCAAGCATCTTGGTTGACCGTTGGTAAAGCCGTAGCCCAATTATGTTTACACAGCGGTGCGAATGATTTCGGTTCTATTATGATTGAGGAAAATGTAGTATCCGCCGCTGGAGCACCTCACCGATTTACTTCAAAATCTATTCAAGATGCTATTCGAGAAGCTGGTTTTGAACCTCAATTGCGTACCCAGAAATACGAATTCAGAGAATTACCAGAGTCTATGGTTGAACAAGTAATTAATTACTAAGTGAAAGATATATTACTTAATATTGAAGCTTTAATTTTTGCGTCAGAAGACGGTTTATCGGCAAATGATATTAAACATATTTTGCAGGATGGGCTATTAATAAACATTAATAAAGACGAAGTTCTAAAATTTATTGATCAGATTAAGTCAAAATATGACAGTGAAGATCAAGTTTTTTCATTAAAGACTTTCAATAACAAATATGTTTTCTTGACAAAAGAAAGTTATCATGATGTCATCAATCAAATGCAGGCGCATCGTGATCGCAAAAAGCTAAGTCAATCTGGATTAGAAACGTTGGCCATCATTGCCTACAGACAGCCTATTACAAAATTAGAGGTTGAACAGATTAGAGGAGTCAATTGTGACTATTCTATTCAAAGGCTATTAGAGAAAGACCTAATTAAAATTGTAGGTAAAGCAGAGACAATTGGAAAACCATTATTATATGCTACCAGTGAGACTTTCATGAATCACTTCGGAATTAATTCGGTAAAAGACTTGCCTCAGCTAAAAGATATCATAAATGAAGAGAATAGCATAGGTGAAATCATAGAATAATTTCTCACATTTCATTATATTTTTAAAAAATAACAACCTGATTATCAGTAATATATTTTTTAAAAAAAATTTTTAGTTTAGGTTTTCTTATATAATTTTACGATATAATAATCAATTGAAAGTAAGTATTGCTATGATGAACGAAACTATCGAAAAGTTGGAGATTGATGAGAATTTAATCAATTTCAACGGTCCGGAAGATGAAGAAGATGATTTCGATGATGATGATTTCAATATCGACATCGATTCTATTGGAGGGTACGATGACTTTGATGACGACGATGAAGATTTCTAGGATTTAGAAACCGAATAACAGTCTAGCCAAAAATAAGGGCAATTTTATTAATAAAAATTGCCCTTATAAAGGTATTATTTTTTGTGTAATTGCTCATACAAGTCGATTACCTTCTTTTGTAAGTCGATAACCTCAGCCTCACGTACTTGCAATCTTTGGTTCAATTCATTGATTTCTTCAAATTTTTCTTTCTCTTCATTTGCATCTGAAGTAGATAACAATTGAACTAATGACAAATTGAAAAGTTTAGCAATCTGATTTAATCTTGATAGATTCACATCAGTGATACCTGTTTCAATTTTTGAAAACGCAGGAATCGAAATATCCAATCGTTTTGCTACATCTTCTTGACTCCAACCTTTTTGGTGTCTTAATAATCTAATTTTTTTCCCTAAAGTATTCATTTGGTAAATGTTTTTATTATTTAACGTGCAAGTTAAAAATAATTTATTAAATTAAAAACTATCTATTCAAATTTCTTGACTTTTTTGGACAAAAATTTATCCGAAAAACTCAATACATTTACTCCAATATTATTATCCGAACTCATAAACAAGAGATTAAACCCTTGACTTTCAAATTTTTCCAAAAAATTATTCAACTCTTCAATATTTGTAATAATAGTCATATTATTATGATTGAATGTGGAAAAAATCTCACTAATTACATTATCTAATACTATATTTTTTTCTTTTATACTATTTTTATTTACATATACAATTGCGCGATCAGATTCGCTCATACTGTTACGATATAATTGTAATTTATCGTCCTTCAATATATCATAAGGGTTTAACTCAATTACCGTTAACAATTTCTCATTAGAAAATTGCTCCTTCACAGCATGTATACTACTCCTTAACTTTGTTGGAGTATGCGCAAAATCCTGATAAACAACGGATTGTCCATCACTTTTTACAAACTCTAAATACCTAATAGAACTTTTGAAACTACTTATACTCTCGTAGAATTCAGCTCTTTTGATACCTAACCATTCACATACAGTATAAGCGCCAGCAATATTAGAAAGATTTTGCTTACCAATAATTTGTAAGGGAATTTGCTCATCACCTACCTCTATATAAGTAATTCCTTTATTAATAGTATAATTTGGCATCTTGTAACCATGCCTATTAATTTTACAATCTTTCGTATCCCCTACAATCTTTACGACATTAGCATCT
The DNA here is from genome assembly GCF_014692495.1 of Sphingobacterium litopenaei. Lineage (GTDB taxonomy): Bacteria > Bacteroidota > Bacteroidia > Sphingobacteriales > Sphingobacteriaceae > Sphingobacterium > Sphingobacterium litopenaei. Next base: position 40,176 of record NZ_JACOIJ010000027.1, read on the forward strand.
TCTTTATTATATACCAATGTACCTTTTGAAACTATAGTATCAATGAACTCTTTGAATTGCTGAAAATAAACCTCTTCAGACACTTCAGTTTTATATTCATCCCATACTACATTACTTATCAATGCGATATTGGGATGATAGTAATGAAATTTTGAATGCTCATCAATCGAAGAGGCATAATATTCATCACCTTCTATTAACACAATTGGAGCAGAAGAAGTAAGCTTTATTAAAGACTCAAACCCTTCTAGTTGTGCCCCCACTACGTAATCAAATTCTTTTCCTAGATGTTTAAGCACATGCATGATCATACTTACAATAGTAGTCTTGCCAAAAGTGCCTGCTATTACGACACGAATCTTATTTTTCGATTGCTCGTAAACAAATTCCGGAAAAGAATAAATCTTAATTCCTAACTCTTGCGCTTTCAATAACTCGGAATTATCCGCTTCAGCGTGTTTCCCTAGTATTATTGCATCCAACTCTTCTGTAATATTATCTGGATTCCATCCAATTTTACTTGGGTACAATCCTGCTTCACGAAGATTAGATTTAGAAGGCTCCACGATCTGATCATCAGAACCAGATACCTGATGGCCTAATCTTGCTAAACTTATTGCAAGATTATGCATGACGCTACCTCCTATCGCTATAAAGTGAATGCGCATATTGTATTACTTTTTGATAAACTTTGCTGCACACCACTTATCCGTAACTTTGTGATTCACATAAGTTAGAGATAGATCTTCACAACATTTCCTTATAATGGGGAGGTCTTCCTGTTCGTAAAACCCACTTAAATACAGTTCGCCGTCTGCATTCAAACTATTTGCGTAAGTGGACATTTGATCCAGTAAAATGTTTCTATTTATATTGGCTAATATGGTATCAAACTTCTGCCCCGTAATTACCTCCTTAGAACCTAATAAAGATAATATGTTAGTGATACCATTAATATCGGAATTTTCTTTGACACTATCAACACAAATATTATCATAGTCTACGGCCAAGATTGACTTTGCTCCTTTTTTAGAAGCTAAAATAGCCAAAATACCTGTCCCACAGCCCATATCAAGCACTTTTTTATCTTGAAAATTATTTTCCAAAATGTAGGATAACATCATAGATGTCGTCTGGTGATGCCCCGTACCAAACGACATCTTAGGATCTATAACTATTTCATATATATACGAAGGTTTACTATCATGAAAGGTTGCACGTACATAACAAGTTTCGTCAACGACAATAGCATTAAAATTACTTTCCCACAACGCATTCCAATTTTCTTCTTTGACATCATTGATTTGATAATCCAAATGATAATCTATTACTTGAGAAAGAAGTAATGTTTCTAAAGCTTGAATATCAAAGTTAGCACTTGGAACATAGCCCGCAAACCCTTCTTCTGTATCTTCAAATGTATCAAAACCAATATCGGCCAATTCAGCTATTAACAAATCCTTCTGCCAATCTTGAATATCCGTACTCACAAAGTTAACCGCAGTATATTTCATTATTATAATTATGCATTAAATACTTTTACAATTTCCAAGAAATCTCTTGATTTCAAAGAAGCACCACCGATCAAACCGCCATCAATATCCTTTTGAGAGAATAAAGTTGGTGCATTTGAAGGATTACAGCTACCACCATAAAGAATAGTAGTATTTTCTGCCGTTTCAGCATCATATTGATTAGCAATAGTTTCACGGATAAAAGCGTGTACTTCTTGAGCTTGCTCAGGACTTGCAGTCAAACCTGTACCGATAGCCCAAACTGGCTCATACGCTAAAACAACTTTTGCGAACTCTTCTTTACCCAAATGAAACACTCCATCTACCAATTGAGTTTTGATTATATCAAAGAATTTACCTGATTCGCGCTCTTCTTTCGTTTCACCTATACAGAAAATAGGTTTCAAATCATGTTTTAATGCAGCATTTGTTTTTTCAGCTAATAATGCATCCGTTTCTCCGAAATAAGCTCTGCGTTCAGAGTGACCTAAAATAACATATTCTACACCTACAGACTTCACCTGAGACGCAGACACCTCACCCGTATAAGCTCCGGATTCAGCTTGATGAATATTCTGAGAACCGATATTTACATTTTTAACGTTTTCTGATAATTTAGCTACAGTAGACAAATGGATAAACGGAGTACATACGATAACCTCTTGGTTACCCACCACTTCGTCTTTTGCCATGTTTACAATTTCTGAAAAAAGGCTTACCCCTTCTTCATAATTCAAATTCATTTTCCAGTTTCCTGCAACAATCTTTTTTCGCATAGTTTTATATATTAAGGTTGATTAATAATTTCTAATTTGTTTTGTTTGCTTGTAAATATACTCTAATATTTCCTTATCCTTGTTTGTAATAGCCTCTTTCTTAATCTCCGCTTTACGTGATAGCATATCCATAAATCGTGTAAAGATATAACTTTCCGACTTGTCATCCGTCAGCCATGAAAAATCAGGCACAAATTTGGGAATAAAATTTGACATTGCGACCTGTGCGCCTACTCCAATTATAGTTCCTGTATTTAATTTGGAAGAAATAGCCAACATACTGTGATCTCCAATAAAGACACCACATTTTAATAACCCCGTATTCCGGAAATTATTGCCTACATAGTCATATACTTTGATTTCACTCCAATCATTTTTGAGATTCGAATTTAACGTTCCAGCACCTAAATTACATCCATCACCTATCACTGCGCACCCTAAATACCCGTAATGTCCTTTCGCCGAATTTCCCCAAATAACCACATTATTTAACTCTCCACATACTGTTGAATTATCTCCTACAGTTACATTAGGATAGATAATAGTACCAGATTTAACACGAACATTCTTTCCGATTATTGTAGGTCCATGGATGACATTATGAGACTCAAGGACCGCATTATCCAAAATCAGAATGGGACCTCTACTGGTATTCAATACAACATCGGGAGCTACTTGCGCTGAATCGGCAATATATAAATGGTTCTCTAGGGTATTTCCATTTTTCTCTTGAAAAATAAATTGAGCATCATACTCAATTTGAGAGGCATTATAGGTAAAAATATCTTCTACATATAGTAAGGCATCATAAGAATCTAAATAACTTACAATTTTATTTCCCGAAGAATGTAAGTTCAATAAAAGTTCTTCTTTTGACCGAGTTTGTGTCAATAAAGCAATCCATTCTCCATTCGCATCCACCAACTTCTCATTGGCTTTAAGATTTTTCAAAGCTCGCACCAGCCCGCTATTGGGCAATACAGAAGCTTTTATGAGAAGGACAAATTCAGAAGAATTATTTAAGGGAAATTTCGAAGAAAGATAATCTTCTGTCAAATAAGATACATCCTCTGTTTCGAAAATATGGGACCATTTCTGATCTAATGTAAAAGCACCTACACGCAGATTTCCAATAGGTCGAGTGGCTACCAATGGCAACAAATGGTTTCTGCCCTCAAACCGATCGAATAAGACAAGGGAAATACTCATTCGCTAAAAATACAAAAATCCCGATAAATACTTATCGGGATTTTTGGAATATATAATCGTTAAATTATAATTACTTCTTGTTGTAACGGCTACGGAATTTATCGATACGACCTGCAGTATCAACCAATTTCATTTTACCTGTATAGAATGGGTGTGAAGTGTGAGAAATCTCTAATTTCACTAATGGATATTCGTTACCATCTTCCCAAGTAATTGTTTCTTTTGTATCTACACATGATTTAGTTAAGAAAGCATAGTCATTTGACATATCTTTGAATACAACTAATCTGTAGTTTGATGGATGTAAATCTTTTTTCATTTTATCTTATGATTACTATATATGCTAACATTTGAGGTGCAAAGATAACTTATTTTAAAATGAATTCCAAAATAATATTTATCAACATTCCTCATTATTTTTCGTGTCAGAGCACGAAATGAAATAATGGACAAAGTTACTTTATTTTAGCATATAATACATATTAAAATCTAATTTATCTTCACTTTTTCTTACTTTTGCTCATTATTTGAAAAAAGATAAAAACATGAGTATTTCACTATCCGAACAGGAACTACAACGTAGACAAAACCTACAAGGTATCATCGACCTAGGCATAAATCCTTATCCTGCTGATGAGTACAAGGTTAATGTAACTGCGGCAGATATACTAGAAAATTACGAAAGAGATAAAATCAACTATAAGAATATCCGTATTGCAGGTCGCATTATGAGCCGCAGAATCATGGGTAATGCTTCTTTTATTGAGCTTCAAGATTCTACAGGTCGTATCCAGGCATATGTAAAACGTGATGATCTTTGTCCTACAGAAGATAAAACATTTTACAATACAGTATTCAAAAAATTATTGGATATCGGTGATATTATTGGGATTGAAGGGTATGTTTTCACTACACAAACTGGTGAAATCTCAATTCATACTCAAAAATTAACTGTTCTAACTAAATCTTTACGTCCTCTTCCTGTAGTAAAAGAAGCTGAAGGAAAGACTTTTGATGCCTTCACGGATCCTGAGCAAAGATATAGAATGCGCTATGTTGATTTAATCGTGAATACTCAAAACAGAGATATTTTCGTAAAGCGTACAAAATTGTTCAACGCAATGCGTCAATTCTTCAATGATGCAGGCTATATGGAAGTAGAAACACCAGTATTGCAAGCCATTCCAGGTGGTGCAGCGGCACGTCCTTTCATCACACACCACAACGCATTAGATATTCCGTTGTACTTACGTATTGCAAATGAGCTTTATCTAAAACGCCTTATCGTAGGTGGTTTTGATGGTGTATATGAGTTTTCGAAAAACTTCCGTAATGAAGGCATGGATCGTACACATAATCCAGAATTTACAGCAATGGAAATTTATGTAGCTTATAAAGACTACAACTGGATGATGGACTTCACTGAACGCTTATTAGAACATTGTGCCCTTGCTGTAAACGGTACGACGAAAGCTACTTTTGGTGAACATGATATTGACTTTAAAGCACCTTACCCTCGTGTTACTATGGCTGACGCAATCAAGCAATTCACAGGTTTTGATATCACAGGAAAATCAGAAGCTGAAATTCGCGAAGCAGCTAAAGGAATGGGTATCGAAGTGAACGATACTATGGGTAAAGGTAAATTGATCGATGAAATCTTTGGGGAGAAATGTGAAGGAAACTTCATTCAACCGACTTTCATTACAGATTACCCTATTGAAATGTCCCCATTGACTAAAAAACACCGCGACAATCCCGAATTGACAGAGCGTTTTGAATTAATGGTATGTGGTAAGGAGATTGCAAATGCTTATTCGGAGTTGAACGACCCTATTGACCAACGTGAGCGTTTCGAAGACCAATTAAAACTTTCGGAAAAGGGCGATGACGAAGCAATGTTCATTGACCAAGATTTCTTGAGAGCTTTGGAATATGGTATGCCTCCTACTTCTGGTTTAGGTATTGGTATGGACAGATTAATTATGTTCTTGACGAACAATGCCTCTATTCAAGAAGTATTATTCTTCCCGCAAATGCGCCCTGAGAAAAATGAGCAAATAATTGAACTTTCAGAAGATGAGAAAACAGTATTAAGTATCTTGTCAGAAGAAAACCAAACTTTAGCAGAGGCTAAAGAAAAATCAGGTTTATCGGGTAAAAAATGGGATACAGCAACAAAAGGCTTACGTCAGAAAGATTTGATAAATATAACAGTAGATGGTGACAACAAATTCATCACAACTAAATAAAAAGAAAGGGTTGGTTTAAAACGAGGACACTGAAAAAGTTTCTATTTTTTTAAGAGACTTAAAAAAATGACTGAGTATAGTATTAAGCTTACTCAGTCATTTTTGTTTTAGGGATTTCTGGAAGATTGTTTATTAGTTGTCCTTATTGTAAGTT
>NZ_JACOIJ010000028.1 GCF_014692495.1 Sphingobacterium litopenaei
TTTACCGCCGGCTTCCTTCAGATTCCCCCTCGCGAAGGACAACCTTGCCTTAAGTTAACGTTTCCCACTATCAAGGCACGTTCGGGACTTACACCCTAGAGTTCACGCCCATGCCGGGCGCACATAAAAAAAAGCTCATCAGAAAACTGATGAGCCTTTAGCATATAGTAAAATAAAAATATTATCCTTCGATACTTGGTACGTTAACCACTTCGTTAGTATCGGCTTCGTAATTTACTTCTGGGAAGTTAAAACCAAATAAATTGAAGAAATCATTACGGTATCCTGCGATATCTGAAATTTCTTCTAAGTTTTCAGTCGTTGCTTGTTCCCACAATTTAGCTACTTCAGCTTGTATGTCTTCACGCATTTCCAAATCGTCAACACGAATACGTCCCTTTTCATCCAAAGCTACTTGACCATCTGCAGTGTACAAACGCTCAGCAAATAAACGTTGTATTTGTTCAATAGTACCTTCGTGGATACCCTTTTCTTTCATAACTTTATACAATAAGGAAATGTACAATGGAACTACTGGAATAGCTGATGATGACTGCGTAACCAAAGCTTTATTTACGGATACGTAAGAGATACCATTCACGTCTTTCAAAATATCGTTGATTACTGGTACTGTACCTTCTAAATCGTCTTTTGCACGACCAATAGTACCGTTACGATAGATTGGGTAAGTCAATTCAGGGCCAATATACGAGTACGCTACAGTTTTCACACCGTCAGCTAATACACCCGCAGCTTTCAATTCTTCGATCCAGAATTTCCAATCTTCACCACCCATTACCGCAACTGTATTCGCGATATCTTCGTCAGATTCTACTGGGTTGATTGAAATATCAGAAACTACACCTGAGTGAAAATCTACCGTTTTATCGGTAAAAGGCTGACCAATAGGCTTCAATACCGAAGCATGAGCCACACCAGTCTTAGGATGCGTACGACGTGGAGATGCTAATGAATACACCACTAAATCTACTTGACCTAAATCTTGTTTTATCAATTCAATAGTTTTAGCTTTCACCTCATCAGAGAAAGCATCACCATTGATACTTTTTGCATAAAGACCTGCAGCATGTGCTTCATTTTCAAAAGCTGCAGAATTGTACCAACCTGCTGTACCTGGTTTACCTGGAGCAGCTGGTTTTTCGAAGAAAACACCTATAGTTGCTGCGTCAGAACCAAAAGCCGCTGAAATACGTGATGCTAGACCAAAACCTGTAGAAGCTCCAATAACTAGGACTTTCTTAGGACCGTTAGCAATTTTTCCCTTTGATTTTACATACTCGATTTGGTTTTTGATATGTTGAGCTGTACCTTCTGGATGCGAAGTCAAACATATAAAACCTCTTACACGTGGTTGAATAATCATATTATATTGTTGTAAGGTTATTTACAATTTTATTAAGCTACAAATTAACGGAATTTTTGGGGGATATTGCTATTTAAAATTCAATACTACTTTAAAATTAAATACATTAATTTAATAGAAAGTTACTACTTTAGATTTAAGAATTGAATTATTATAAAAACCTAAATATGGACGAGATAGAAGAATTTGAATTTCCTACTTTACTAACCAGAATACAATCCAGTGTGATTGACTTTGGCGTAATTTTAATCATTATTTTTGTGTTTTCTCAACTCAGTGATTCTATAAACTTTCCCGATTGGATACGAGGTTTTGCTTTACTATTTGTTTTCATTTTATATGAGCCAACTTTACAAACTTTAGGAGGTACAATTGGAAATAGAATTAAAGGAATTAATGTCCGAAAAAATCAAGATGTCGAAAGAAAAATTAATTTTTTCCAAGCGCTGATTCGTTTTATAGTGAAGGTACTCTTGGGATGGGTTTCCTTTTTGACGATTCACAACGATTATAGAAAAAGAGCCATTCATGATTTAGTAGCAGGTACGGTAATGTTGCCATCAAAAAAATAATTTAAAATAAGAAAGAGAGGTTAACCTCTCTTTCTTATTTTAAATGTGCTCTCAGCATCCAAGCTGTCTTCTCATGTTCTTCCATAATGCCGACTAAAAAATCTTCCGTACCTGCGTCTCCATGCTTTTCAACAGTTTCAATATTTTCACGAATTGAAATTATAATACTTTCATAATCGTTCAATAGTGCTTTAATATAACTTTGGCTATCATTTTTCGCTGGTTTATCTTCCGAAAGCTGCGTCAAATCCAAAAATTCCTTTAATGATCCAACGGCATAATGTCCAATAGCACGAACACGTTCTGCTATCTCATCAATGGTTTCTGCCAAAGCATCATAAATAGTTTCGAAAAATAAATGCTGTGCATGAAAATCTGGACCTTCAATATTCCAGTGCGCATTTCTTGCTTTCACATATAATACATTGTGATCAGCTAATAATTTATTTAAAATCTCTGCAACAGCAGCAGTATCTTTCTCCTTAATTCCAATATTTGTTTTCATTGTGTGTATGTTAAGTCGTTATATTTTGTTTCTGTGATGTGGTTAATATTTACTTGCTTCAGTTAATTTTTGAATATCTTCTTCAGCTAATTTAAGCTGCAAGGCGTCTACAAAAGCAACAATATGTTCAGATTTGGTAGCGCTAGCGATAGGTGCCGTAATAGAAGGTTGAGCCAAAAGCCAAGCTAAAGCTACTGCCGAAGGCGAGACATTATATTTTTCTGCAATTTCTTTTTGCGTCTGTACGATTTGTCGACCTCGCTCATTCCAATATTTATCTTTAATACCTTTCCCACGAGAGGTTTTAGCAAAATCTTCTTCCAATTGATATTTTCCACTCAAAAAACCACTCGCTAATGAATAATAAGGAATCACAGCAATTTGTTTTTCTAAAGCTAATTTCTGGTAAAGATTTTCAAATTTTGCTCGATCAAATAAGTTATATTCAGGCTGTAAAGAAATATATTTTGGTAAATTCTTGTCCTCAGCGATATCCAAACTTTCAACCAATCTTTCGGGACCGATATTCGAAGCCCCAATATAACGTACTTTTCCTTCTTTGATTAGATCTTCGTATGCACGTAAGGTTTCTTCAATAGGCGTTACCTCGTCATCATAATGCGTTTGGTACAAATCGATATAATCCGTTTTCAAACGGCGCAACGATTCCTCCACTTGCTCCTTGATATAAGCACCTCTTACATTAGGTTTAGATTCATAACCAAATCGACCTCCTACTTTGGTCATCAAAATAACCTGATCTCTCCTTCCTCGCTGTATCAACCAATTCCCAATAATGGTTTCGGATTCACCACCTTTGTTCCCCTCAACCCAATGCGAATAATTATTCGAGGTATCAATTGCGTTAAAACCTTTGTCCACAAAATCATCCAGAATCTGAAAAGATTTCGGTTCATCTAAAGTCCAACCAAAGACATTTCCGCCAAAAATCAAAGGTGTTATTTGTATATCTGATTGCCCAAACGGTATAGTTTCTATTGTCATAAGTAGTGCTTTTACAGCTCTAAATTAGCGATAAAACCCCGTTTTTGGGGAATATGGTAAGACATAAAATTGTCATTTTGAAATGCTAATTTATATAGCGCAGCTACAGATTTTTCTTAGTAATTTTGCAGTTTATCAAGCAAGAATAATGGCATCCAACATTCCGTTTTTACATTCCTTTCAACACGATATTTCAACCTTAGCGAAACCTGAAAAATTCACTTTCCCTTTTTGTTACGAACCGCATCCTTTCAGTGTTTTAGCTGCAGAACATGTTCAACACTATTTATCAATACAAAAAGATTTTGAACACAATTTCGGTTTGCAAGAAGGCCAAGAAGGTCTTGTGATTGGGAAAATGTTTGGAGTCTTGGTGGTAGAAGACAATAAAGGTAATTTAGGTTATTTAGCAGCTTGTTCTGGAAAATTAGCCAGTACGAACCAACATCGTTATTTCATCCCTCCCATTTTTGACATGCTAGATCCAGAAGGATTTTTCTTGAATGAAGAAGCAACTATTAATACTTTAAATCGTGAGATTGAACTTTTAGAGAAGAATCCAAAAATCCAAGCGTTAAAAGAACAAATAGAAGTTTGCAAAAAGGAGACTGAACAAGAATTGGCGGAAGCTAGAGCGTTGAACAAAAAAAATAAAGCAGAACGTAAAGCTATTCGAACGGCGCAAAAAGAAATTCTTTCACCTGAAGACTACCAAGAGGTCGAACAAGATTTGATCAAACAAAGTTATCGTGACCAACACGAGTACGATGTGTTAAAATCAAACTGCAAAAGTAGGCTAGCTATTCTAGAAGACGAATTAAATGTATTGTTGCAAGAAATTGAGGACAAAAAAGAATTGCGCAGAACTAAATCTTCCACTTTGCAAAATCAACTCTTCGATCAGTATCATTTCTTGAATGCAAAGGGCGAAAAACGTGCTGTTTTGGACATTTTCCAAGAAGCTATTCAAATGCTACCGCCAGCAGGTGCTGGTGAATGCGCTGCTCCGAAATTATTGCAGTATGCCTATTTACATGATTTGAAACCTATTTGTATGGCTGAATTTTGGTGGGGAGCTTCTCCTGCTTCGGAAGTACGCAAACATCAATACTTCTACCCTTCTTGCCGGGGCAAATGTGAACCGATTTTAGGGCATATGTTGCAGGGTCTGGAAGTTGATCCCAATCCCATGCTGGAAAATCCTGCAGCTGAAGTGGATATAGAAGTAATTTATGAAGACGAAGACATTATTGTGGTGAACAAGCCAGCGGAGTTTCTTTCTGTACCGGGAATCAATGTGCAGGATAGTGTGCAAACGCGCATTCTAGCCAGAAATCCAGAAATCACTGGGCCAGTGATTATTCACCGCTTAGATATGTCTACATCGGGCATTTTGGTGATTGCGAAAAATAAAGATGCGCATCAATTTATACAAGATCAATTCATTCGCCATACTGTTGAAAAACGTTACACCGCTCTTTTGGATGGGATAATCAATTCCCAAGATGGAATTATTGATTTGCCTTTGCGTGTAGATTTGGAAGATAGACCACGACAAGTGGTTTGTTATGAATATGGCAAACCTGCTCAAACGAAATATAAAGTCGTAGCGACAGAAAATGGTAGAACCCGAATACATTACTATCCTCTAACAGGGAGAACACATCAATTGCGTGTCCATTCGGCTCACGTCAAAGGTTTGAATACTCCCATTGTGGGTGATGATTTGTATGGAAAACGAGCGTATAGATTGCATTTGCATGCTGGATATATTCAATTTATCCATCCAAAAACGAAACAGGAAGTCACATTTACCGTCGCTGATCCGTTTTAATTTATAGGATTTATTGTTAAATTGGTTAACAATAATTATAAACTAAAAATGGACATCCTCAAACAAGTCTACCAACATCCACTCTTTGAAGCATCAGATTTTGAGTTGATTGCACAAGCACATCAAAAAATCACAGCTCATAAAGGAGAATTATTACTCTCTAAAGGAAAGATTCAAGACGAATATTACATCATCGAATCTGGCTTGGTGCGTGCCTATTTGTACGATTATGAAGGCAATGAAATCACGACGGATTTTAAAGGAAATAATGAGGTCGTGATCGATGTAGCTTCTATATTTCCGCGTGTTCCTTCGCAAGAATATATTCAATGTTTGACGGATTGTAGTTTATACAAGATTAGTTATGACGATTTTCAAGAACTGTTTCACAAAATACCTGCTATGCGCGAATGGGGTCGCGCTTGGATGTCCTATGAGTTGTATTTGAGCAAAAAAAGAGCGACAGAAATCATTACGGAACCCGCATCAAAACGATATTTGCAATTAATCCAGGAAAAGCCGCAAATCATCCAGCAGGCGCCATTGAAACATATCGCAACTTACTTGGGTATTACGGATACTTCATTAAGTCGTATTCGCAAAGAAGTGGCTTATTTATAAATTTTGAATGAATTTAATAGAAGACAAAACCTTTCAGAAAATAGACTTTCAAGCAGAAAGCATTGAAATTGCCGAATACGAATATTGCCGATTTGAACACTGCAATTTTGAAACGACGGTATTAAATGGAATCAAATTTATAGACTGTGAGTTTGTGCATTGTAACCTGAGTTTAGCCAAGATAGAAAATACCATGTTTCAAGATTGTAAATTCACCCATTGTAAGGTTTTGGGCTTACTTTTCCCTACAACAAATCTATTTAACATCGGTTTTAGTTTTACAGAATCCATTTTGGATCACTGTTCTTTCGCAGGTTTGAAATTGAACAAGACCAAATTCATATCCTGTAGGATGCACGAAGTAGATTTTGAAAGCACCGAACTCAAAGAAGCTATTTTTGAAAATTGTGACCTCCAACGCGTAAACTTTTATCGTTCGGTATTGGAAAAAGCCGATTTTACTACAGCCTACAATTTTCAGATTGATCCCGAAGATAACCGAATCGCCGGAGCTAAATTTGACCTACAAAGTTTGCCTGCATTATTGACCAAATACAAATTGCGTATCCAGTCGTGAGAATTTTACTTTATTTACTGTTTATTTGCACGATGACAAATCGCAACTCCACTCCTACTCAAACTCAATCCCCAGAAGAAGATAGAGTACAAACCGCCATTACTGAGAAAGGTAGTTTAATCTTAGAAAATCTTCAGAATTATCAATTAGATAGTACGGATTTGAACATATTATTCGTTGCGTACAAAGAGTTGGATAGATTGGATTTATTTGCAAAATCTACCAGCCAAGAAAATTACAGACTCATTCAGCAATACCCGATCTGTGCGCGTTCTGGAAAATTAGGTCCTAAAAAAGCCGAAGGCGACAAGCAAGTTCCAGAAGGATTCTACACCATCAACCGCTTCAATCCCAAAAGCAAATTTTACTTATCCTTGGGATTAAATTACCCCAATGCATTTGAGTTAGCACATAATTATACGGGGTCGGATATTTTTATTCATGGCAAATGTGAAACTGTAGGCTGTCTCCCTATGACAGATGATTTGATGAAAGAAATTTATCTCTACGCCCTGTGGGCAAAAGATTCAGGACAACAAAATATTCCTGTTTATATCTTTCCGTTTGAAATGACTGAGGAAAATATGCTGATTTACAAACCACAAGTAGATGACGATACTTTCTCTTTTTGGCAAAATATTCAACAAGGTTATCTTTTATTTCAAGAATCCAATAAAGAAGTAACTTTTGAGGTAATTGACAGGAAATATCAGTTTACGTATTAACTTCTCTTTTCATGTCTTTTAGATTCCTCCTATCGTCGGAATGACGAGGCTAAATTACGTCATATCGACCATCGGAGATATCTAATCGATTACGAATTACAATGATACTTTGTAAATACATTCTTTCGAACATTGCGTCGTCCGTAAGAAATCTTTTGTGGCTTCTTACTTCTTATCTTAACTGGCTTTATTAGGTTTAGCAGGAATGGAAATCGCTCTTTTTATTACTTCATCACCAAAACGATTACGCATCGCGTCCATAGCTTGATACAAACGAACAGCTTCTTCGGTATCTTCGAAAAGATTAATCTGCTGCGAGCCTTGCACCAAGTGACTGAAACGTACACCTATCAAGCGAACCAGCATCCGTTTCTCGTATAATTTGGCAAAAAGTTCTTTCGCTTTTCGAATCAATACCGCATCCGAAGCTGTGTACGAAATCACCATTTGCTTACTCACGGTATCAAAATTGGAATACCGTAACTTCACTGTAATACATCCCGTCAACTTTCCACTTTGACGCAACTGAAAAGCCAACTTTTCAGTCATTCGGATAATCTCACTATTCAAAAATTTCAAATCAATCGTATCCTGCTGAAAAGTTTCTTCAGTACCTATACTTTTCTGTTCGGAATACGGAACTATAGGCGTAGGATCAATACCATTCGCTTTGCGCGATAAATCTATTCCATTCTTGCCCAACAAATTTTGCATCATCGGAACTGGAATTTCGCTCAATACCTTAATAGTACGAACCCCCATTTGCTGTAGCAGTGCGGAAGTCTTCTGCCCTATACCTGGCATACGGTCAATATGCAATGGCGCTAAATAGGATTTCTCCAAGCCATGTGCTATCTCTTTTCGACCATCGGGCTTTGCATCATCCGTCGCTACCTTACTGACCAATTTATTGGAAGCCAAAGCGTAGCTAATCGGAAGTCCTGACTCTTTGCGAATACGCTCTTTGAGTTCAACCATAAATTGGCTACAGCCAAAAAAGCGATCTACCCCCGTCAAATCCACATAAAACTCGTCAATACTTGCCTTTTCCATAACAGGAACAGTGTCCGCGACCACATCCGTTACCAAACGCGAATAATAACTATAACTGTCCGAATCACCTCGCACGACTATCGCATGCGGACATAAACGTAGAGCTAATTTCATTGGCATTGCACTATGAACACCAAATTTTCGAGTCTCATAACTACATGCTGCCACCACGCCACGATCACTCAAACCTCCTACAATAAGAGGTTTACCCACAAATTGACTATTCTTTAATCGCTCTACACTGACGAAAAAAGTATCCAAATCCAAATGTGCTACAAACCGTTTTGTATCCTGCCAATCCATGTTATCACCAAAAAACTAGACATCAAAAATACTAAAATTTTTAGTAAAAAATTATTCTATTATATATTTCTCCTACATATTCGCTAATCAGGGATAATTTCCCATCAGTTGGAAAAAAACAGAAAAGATTAATTATATTTAGATATATTAAAAGCCAAACCTCCAATCACCTTACAGTGAGAAATAGTACTGCATGGCACAAGAACATACACACAATGAAGAAGTAGCAGAACAATTATGCGGAACGCAAAATTGTAAAGTAAATAATCATGCGGAGAAGGCGATTAATGGCCATAATCATGCACATGATCACGGAGAACATGATCATGACCATAGTAATATGAGTGGCAATATAGGAATGTTATTTTTACCTTCTAGCGTATCATTTATTTTATTAATCATCGCCATACTCTTGGACAATTGGTGGCCGCAAGATTGGTTTTCGGGGGCTATACGCTTTATTTGGTACCTCATCGCTTATGGAATAGTCGGATTTCCTGTTATCAAAGATGCTTTTGTAAGCATACGTAAGGGAGATATATTTTCCGAATTTTTACTCATGACCATTGCTACTGTAGGAGCTTTTGCTATCAAAGAATATCCAGAAGCTGTAGCTGTGATGCTTTTCTATTCAGTAGGGGAAGTTTTCCAATCGATGGCGGTATCTCGCGCTAAAAAGAATATAAAATCATTATTGGATCAACGTCCTGATGAAGTCACCATCCTTCAAAATGGACTACCAAAGACTATACCTGCCACAAAAGCTACCATTGGGGATACCATTCAACTTAAACCAGGAGAAAAATTAGGATTGGACGGCGAATTAATTTCTGATACCGCTACATTCAATACTGCTGCACTTACAGGTGAAAGCAAACCTGACTCAAAACAACAAGGTGAGCAAGTGCTGGCTGGAATGATAAACCTCAATACGGTAGCTCAAGTACGTGTCACCACATCGTATGAAGATAGCAAACTGAGCAAAATATTGGAAATGGTCCAAAATGCTTCATCGCAGAAAGCACCTACAGAACTTTTTATTCGCAAGTTTGCTAAAGTATATACTCCAATTGTAGTCGTATTAGCCCTTTGTATCTGTTTAGTTCCCGCAATAATAGTAGAGGACTATGTTTTTAATCAATGGTTATACAGAGCATTAATTTTCTTGGTTATCTCCTGTCCTTGTGCATTGGTAATTTCTATTCCGCTAGGGTATTTTGGAGGAATAGGTGCTGCTAGCAAAAACGGAATTTTGTTCAAAGGGTCAAATTACCTAGATACACTCGCAAATATCCAACATATTGTGATGGATAAAACAGGTACAATGACCGAAGGTGTTTTTCAGGTACAAGAAATCAATTTTCAGCCAGAAGTAGAAAAAGAATACATGCTTTCCATTGTCAACGCTGTAGAAAGCCAAAGTACGCACCCCATCGCTACCGCCATTCAGGAGTATGTCGGCAAAGTAGATTATACTATTAAACTGGAAAATACAGAAGAGATTCCCGGACACGGACTATGTTCCGTCGTAGACGGCAAAGAGGTTCTAGTAGGAAATTTTAAGCTTTTAGATAAATACAATATTAGCTACAACACCAATCCAGCAGAAATTGTTTACACGACTTTGGCTGTGGCGTTTGATAAAAAATATGTAGGCTATATCACGATTGCAGATACCATTAAAGAAGATGCAGCAAATACGATACAACAATTAAACAAACTCGGGGTTAAGACCACCATGCTTAGTGGTGATAAGGAAACTGTTGTTCAACATGTAGCAGACCAATTGGGAATAAAACAGTCTTATGGGAATTTGTTGCCCGAGGATAAGGTCAATAAAGTAAAAGAAATAAAAGCATTAAATCAAAAAGTAGCCTTTGTAGGAGACGGCGTCAATGATGCTCCCGTAGTAGCCTTAAGCGATGTGGGAATTGCAATGGGTGGCCTAGGTTCGGATGCTACTATAGAAACAGCAGATGTCGTAATCCAAGACGACAAACCTTCTAAATTACCTTTAGCAATTCGAATAGGAAAAAAAACAAAAACTATTGTGTGGCAAAATATAACACTAGCTTTTGTGGTGAAAGCCGCTGTTTTAATTTTAGGAGCAGGAGGATTGGCTACGATGTGGGAAGCGGTGTTTGCGGACGTTGGTGTTTCGTTAATTGCGATTTTAAATGCTATTAGAATTCAAAAAGACTTCATAACCAAAACTATATAATGCCTTTGAAAAAATATTAGCATTTTTCACAACATGTGGAAGCGCCTTAAAATCAGACTAACAGAATAAAAGCAATCTTTTCAGATTGCTTTTATTTTATTTCCTTCTTCGGAAAACCTGAATTAAAAACTTTGTCCCATATAGCTGAACTTACACCAAATCCCTTTTCTGGATCCGAATAATGATGCAGCATATGGTGATCCTTTATTTTCTTAAATATGCCAGATTTGAAATTTGCATGATGCATTGCATAGTGACATTCGTCATAGATTAGATACCCAAACAAAAATCCAGCGAAGAAAGCTGCTAAAGTGAACTCTCCAAAAAAAGCATAGAATATAAAATAAATAATCGTAGCCATCGGAATACTAGCAGACAAAGGCATTACCAAACGTAAACGATCTTTAGGGTAATCATGGTGTACGCCATGAAAAATAAAATGGATACGTTGTCCCCAAGCACTCTTTGGATGAAAATGAAACACCCAACGGTGTAATACATATTCAGCTAAAGTCCAAAACGCCAATCCGAATAGAAAATAACCGAAAACTGTGCTTGTACTCATCTCTCCTACTACATATGCCTTACGAATAAAATAAATAATAACAGGGATCCAAAAAATAAGAGGAACAGAATAATGTACTTTTGTCAATGACTCTAAAAAGTCATTTTTAAACATCCGCGTACTTTCGGTAGAATTTGATACGTAATTTCTCTTGGCCATAACACAATAATCATTTTAGAATTGAGTGGTAGTAAAGGAAGAAAACCTTTTCTATCTATTGCCACAAAATTAATACCTAAATATTTTCAGCAAAAATGGTAATCGTCATTTTTACGTACTTTTTGACTAAAAGAAAAATTTAGTCAAATTTAATCTCATTTTATTATAAGCCGCATTTGATAGAAATTTGTAATTTTACCAAATTCAAAAACTTGAATCCGTATAACAATCAAATAATAAAACATAGATGATTGACGAAACGATTAACCCAGAAGATAACAGTCAAGATCATAATTCATCGCCTGAAAACGAACATGCCAGCAATACAATTCCCTTATCGGGACTGTATGAGAATTGGTTTTTGGATTATGCTTCATATGTAATTTTGGATCGTGCAGTACCACATATAAATGATGGTTTTAAGCCTGTACAACGTAGAATTTTGCACTCTTTCAAAGAGAAAGATGATGGAAGATTCAACAAAATTGCCAACGTAGTAGGTCATACCATGCAGTACCATCCGCACGGGGACGCTTCTATTGGAGAGGCTATCGTGCAGTTGGGACAAAAAAACTTATTGATTGATTGTCAAGGTAACTGGGGTGATCCTGTAACAGGTGATTCGGCTGCTGCTTCGCGTTATATTGAGGGACGTTTGTCCAAATTTGCCAATGATGTCGTGTTTAATCCAGATACTACAGAATGGCAACTAAGCTATGACGGTCGTAACAAAGAACCTATTACTTTACCTGTAAAGTTTCCTTTATTATTAGCTCAGGGAGCTGAAGGTATCGCTGTGGGCTTGGCAACGAAGATTATGCCGCACAATTTCATCGAATTAATTGATGGATCTATTCAAGTATTGAAAGGTGAACGCCCAAACTTATATCCGGACTTCCCAACAGGTGGATATGCGGATATTTCAAATTATAACGAAGGTCAACGTGGTGGTAAAATTCGTGTACGAGCTAAAATCGAAGAACGAGACAAAAAGACTTTAGCTATCACTGAAATTCCTTTCGGAACGACAACGGGTAGTTTGATTGAAAGCATTGTCTCAGCAAATGACAAAGGCAAAATCAAAATCAAAAAGATTGAAGATAATACAGCGAAAGATGTAGAAATCATGATTCATTTGGCACCGGGTATTTCGCCAGATGTAACTATTGATGCATTATATGCCTTCACTTCTTGTGAATCTTCTATCTCTCCTAATACTTGTGTGATCAAAGATGACAAACCACACTTTATGAGTGTGAACGACATCTTAATTGAAAACACTTTACAAACTAAAGAACTTCTGAAACGCGAATTAGAAATTCGTCTTAACGAACTTCAAGAAAAAATATTCTTCAATTCCCTGCTTAAGATTTTCATTCAAGAAGGTATGTACAAACATCCGGATTATGAAAATGCAGGTAATTTTGAGACCGTTGTAGAAGTGTTGAATAGATTATTCACTCCTTTCTTCGATCAATTCTACCGAGAAATCCTTCCAGAAGATTACAAAAAGCTAATCGATAAGCCGATGAGTAGCATCACACGTTTTGATGTAAAAAAAGCGGACGAGCAAATGAAGGCTTTGAGTGATGAGATCAAGGAAGTAAAGAAAAACTTGAAGCATCTTACAGAATACGCGATTGAATGGTTTGAATATTTACGTTCGAAATATGCCAAAGGTCGTGAGCGTAAAACTGAATTGCGCGTATTTGACAAAGTAGAAGCTACACAAGTAGCTTTAGCCAATGCTAAATTATACGTGAACCGTGCAGAAGGATTTATCGGCACGGCAATGAAGAAAGATGAATTTGTTACGGATTGTTCGGACATAGATGATATCATTGTCTTCCGTGAGGACGGCAAATACAGCGTGGTCAAAGTACAGGATAAAGTCTTTGTCGGAAAAGATATTATTCACGTTGCTGTTTTCAAAAAAGGTGACGAGCGTACGATTTATAATGCGATCTATCGTGACGGCACGCAAGGAAATACGTACGTAAAACGTTTCGCAGTGACAGCAGTTACACGTGAAAAAGAATATGACGTAACCAAAGAAACTAAAGGTTCAAAAATACTTTATTTCACCGCGAATCCAAATGGTGAAGCCGAAGTGGTTAATGTACAATTGAAACCGCATACGAAATTACGTAAACTTACTTTTGATTTAGATTTTGCAGAAATCGCTATCAAAGGGAAAGGCTCCATGGGTAACTTGGTTTCCAAATACCCTGTAAAGAAAATCACCTTCAAGAGCGCGGGTGTATCGACACTTGCTGGACGCAAAATTTGGTACGATGATGTACTGAAAAGATTAAATGCTGATGAACGCGGCAAATTCTTAGGTGAATTTGATGGGGAAGACAAGATTTTGATGATTTTCAAAGATGGATCATACGAGCTTTCTAATTTCGATTTGAGTAATCACTTCGATGAAAAGATGATTCGTATCGAGAAATTCTATCCTGATCACGTCTATACCGCCGTACATCAAGATGGAAAATCTGGCGCTTATTATGTAAAACGTTTTGTATTTGATGAGATTCCGTTAGGCAAACGTGTATCTATCATTAATGAAGAACCAGGTTCAAAATTGATTTTATTGACAAATAATTTGAATCCAGTTGTTAAAATCAAACAGCTAAAAGGAAAATCTCAAGTAGAAGAAACTATCGAACAGCCGCTAAATGAGTTGATCGATATCAAAAAGATAAAAGCACAAGGAAATCGTCTTTCTTTCCATAATGTACAGACTGTAAAAGCACTGACCGAAGAAATCGATTTGGCTAATCCACCAAAAGAGGAAGAGAAAAAGTCAGAAGACGCAGCACAAGAAAATACCGATTCTGTACCCTTGGAAATTACTAATCCTGATGATATTCAGATTAGTGATGATGGACAGATAGGATTATTTTAATAAAATAACAAATAAGGCTCGCGCTAGCGAGCCTTATTTGTTACTATTTCAATGTCTTTAAATATTTTGTCAATTTCGGCGCAATAACTGCAGAACAAAATGGATTTTCTGGATTACGATTGAAGTAATTTATATGATAATCCTCTGCCGGCCAAAAAGCAGAAGCCTCTTCTACCGCTGTAACAATTGGATCATCAAAAACTTTAGCTGCTTCCAACCCTTGTATAAATTTCTCTGTCTGTTCTTTCTGTTCTTCACTGTGATAAAAAACTACAGATCGGTATTGTGTTCCTACATCTTCTCCTTGACGGTTTAACGTTGTAGGATCATGCGTTTTAAAGAATACCGCTAATAAATCCTCAAAAGAAACTTTTGATTCATCAAAATCCAAATGAACTACTTCTACATGTCCTGTAGCTCCGGAACAAACTTGTTCATACGTGGGTTTTTTTCTTTTTCCACCCATATAGCCAGGTAAAACAGAATTAACCCCTTCGGTATTCAAAAAGATTATTTCGGTACACCAAAAACAGCCTCCGCCAAATGTTGCTTTCATATATTTTTTACATTATTTATCACTAAACAAACGAAAAACGCAAAAACATTTAATAATTTAAACATATTATTGCCATTTTTTGCATTTTTTTACGTTATTTTATAGCACACAATTATTTATGATGAAAAACAAATTTGTTTATTTCTGTTTACCAATAGCTGTATATTTTGGAAGCTTCAATAATGCGAATGCTCAAGTTGATTCAACAATATACAAGTCAATCGTTAAAACACTAGACTCCGCAAAACCAAAATACGCTCCCGATAAGAGGACTAAATTATTAGAATTGGTAAAAGCAGATGTTAAGAATAATATCTATACGATCCAAACTACGGAAAACGAGGTTGTTTCATTCTTAAATAAAGAACTACAAAATTCCAATGCGAACATACAATACAGACTTTTACCGGATAGTACTGTAGGGCAGAAAAAACATGGAGTAATCATTCTTTCTGTTGCCAATTTACGCACAAAGCCTGGGCATGACGAAGAAATGGCTACCCAAACTTTATTAGGAACTCAGGTTGATATTTTACAGAAAGATAAAGGAGAATTCCGTGTACGCACGCCCGAAGGCTACATTGCTTGGGTACCTACGGCTTCTGTAGCTCAAATGGATGAATCCGAAATAAAAAGCTGGAAAGAATCTCCAAAAGTGATCTACACCAATGAATTTGGTAAATCTTATTCTGAAGCTAATACAAAAAGCTTACGTGTATCTGATTTAGTTTATGGTAATATTTTGTCTTTATTAAGCGCGGATAAGAAATTTTACAAAGTTAAATATCCTGATGGAAGAATAGCTTTTATCCAAAAAGAAGAAGCTACTACTTTTGATAAATGGTTAGAAACACGTCAACTGACCGCAGAAAATGTATTAAATAGCGCTAAATCCATGTTAGGTCTTCCTTATTTATGGGGAGGAACTTCTGTAAAAGGTGTAGATTGTAGTGGATTTACCAAAACAGCTTTTTATATGAATGGCTATGTCATTCCTCGCGATGCTTCACAACAAGTTTTAGCAGGCGAGAAAATCGAAATACTGGGAGCAGATGGAAATTTTGACCCTACTATTGCCTTAAAAAACCTGAAACCTGCTGATTTGCTTTTCTTTGCTGGTGGCAAAAATTCTAATCCAAACGCACGTGTTACGCACGTAGCAATGTATATAGGTAATGGTGAATTCATACATTCGGCAGGAAGAGTTCGTATCAATTCTATGTTGAAAGAAGCAAGCAATTATGATGACTTCCAAACACGAACAGTGGTGGCAGCTAGAAGATATATAGGAGCTTCAGACCCGCAAATTCAACCTATTAAAGAAAACAAATCATATACAAAATAACTAAAAGAATGAGCAGTTGGGAAACAAAAAAAATGGGACGTTTTACATTACGTTTTAGGCCATTTACTTTAGAGATGCGTCATGTATTCACTGTTGCATCTTTTAGCCGCACGACTACACCTGTTGTATTGACCGAATTAGAATACGATGGGATTGTAGGATATGGAGAGGCTAGTATGCCTCCTTATTTAGGTGAATCTCAAGAGAGTGTGACTAAATTTTTGAGTCAGATTGATCTATCGCATTTTGATTCGCCATTCCAAACTGCGGAAATCTTAACATATATAGACCAAATTGCAGAAAAAAATACTGCAGCAAAAGCGGCTGTAGATATTGCGCTTCATGATTTATTAGGAAAAATCATGAATCAGCCTTTTTACAAAATTTGGGGCTTAAATCCTGACCTTATCCCGCCTACTTCTTATACTATTGGTATTGATACCGAAGAAATGATCCGCAAGAAAGTAGAAGAAGCTGAGCAATTCAAAATTCTGAAAGTAAAATTGGGATTGGACACCGACAAAATGATTATTGATACTATTCGTTCGGTAACAGATGTTCCTTTGTGCGCGGATGTAAATCAAGGCTGGAAAAATAAAGAAGAAGCGCTGGAAATGGCGCATTGGTTGCACGAAAGAAATGTAGTGTTCTTGGAGCAACCTATGCCAAAAGAAATGATTGATGAGAATGCGTGGTTAACAGCACAATCTCCTATCCCAACTATTGCTGATGAAGGCTGTCAGCGATTAGTCGATGTTCCTAAACTTCAAGGTGTGTATACTGGTATTAACATCAAATTGATGAAGTGTACAGGTATGCGCGAAGCTAAACAAATGGCAGAGCTCGCACGCTCATTAGACATGAAAGTAATGTTGGGCTGTATGACCGAAACATCATGTGCGATCTCAGCAGCAGCACAATTAGCACCTCTTGTGGATTGGGCGGATTTAGATGGTGCATTATTGATTGGTAACGACATTTACGATGGAATGACTGTTCAAGAAGGAAAATGCATTCTTCCAGATAGACCAGGAATTGGAATTTTAAAAAAATAAAAATAAGTATACCAAGCTAGCCGTAGTTTGGTATTCTTATTTAATCTACCTTATTAATTAACGATTCTTAAAATAATTAGATTCTTAAACTTTTATTCAAGGAATTAAGAGATTTTTTGACTAAAAATCATAATAAATTATATTTCACTGAATAAATAAAAAATAATTTATAAAAACTAGGTTTAATTATATATATTTATTTATAACTCTATTACCAAAATTATGAATAAACATCTACTCACATCCCTGTGCGTAATGGCTTGTGGTTTACAAGTCGTGAATGCACAACAAATCCCTATAGCGGGAAAAATCACAGACCAAATTGGTACTCCATTATCAGGCGTCACAATTAGTATCAAAGGCACTAATGTTGCCGTTACTTCTAATGCTAATGGTCTTTTTTCTTTAAATGCAGATCAAAATGCAACATTATTTATCTCTTCCGTAGGTTACGTATCTCAGGAAATCAATGTTGCAGGTCGCAAAACGATTAACGTTTCCCTGATATCTTCTGATAAAGAGTTAGACGAGGTGATCGTTGTAGCTTACGGTACAGCTAAGAAAAGTACTTTTACAGGATCAGCAAGTACGGTTCTTGCAGATGAAATCAAAGATGTACCGACGACTTCATTTGAAGATGCTTTACGTGGTAAAGTAGCTGGTATGAGTGTAACATCAACCTCTGGTCAAGCAGGGTCTACTTCATCGATTCGTATTCGTGGTATTGGATCTATGAATGCTTCGAATGAACCATTATACGTGATTGATGGTGTACCTGTTGTTTCTGGACAAGTATCTCAAATGTCTGGTTATACGTATAATACGAATAACGTCATGAGCACCTTGAATCCGAATGACATTGAATCCATCACTGTATTAAAAGATGCAGCCGCATCTTCATTATATGGTTCTCGTGCAGCTAATGGTGTTGTGATTATTACTACCAAAAAAGGTAAAACAGGTGCTGCTAAAATTAACTTTAAAAGTTCATTAGCGTTAAGTCCTACTTGGGCAACGGATAATTATAAGCCAGCGAGCGTTCAGGAACAAGTTAATATACTATACAGTCTTCTTTACGATTCTCGTATCGCAGCAGGACGTACGCCAGAACAAGCCAACGAACAGACTTTAATGCGTCTTAATTCGAGAAACTGGACTCCAGGTGCTTCTTATGGAAATCCTGTAACCTCATACGGTTTTGGTATACATGGCTACGAATTTTCAACAAACGGTACCTCCATGTTCGAAAATGTATCTATTAAAGGCAAAACGGATGGTGTGGAGAATAGAGATGGTAAATATTTTGATTGGAATGATGTATTATTCCGGACAGGAAAATACAATGTGAATGACCTTTCAATAAGTGGAGCAACAGAAACCACTAACTATTTTTCATCACTAGGTTATACTTCCGATAAAGGTAGATCAGTGTTAAATGATTACGACAGATTCAATGGCCGTGTTAACTTAACACAAAAAATTGGATCATTACTTGAATTTGGTGCGAATGTATCCTTAGCAAAAACTGATTTATCAGGTGTCAACGATACTAGAAATACCAGTACGAACTATTTGTACCAAGCAAGTAACTTATTATGGCCTTTATATTGGCCAACGGACTATAAGACCGGTAATACGTGGACAGCAAGATATACAAGTTTTGCACAGAACGTACCTTATTATAACAACGAGTGGGAAAACTTAAGTGGTACACGCAGAATATCTGCAACTCCATCATTGTTGTTGAAAGTTCTTCCTGAATTATCAGTGAAGACTATTTTCTCTTTTGATGAGACGAATTCTAAAGACCATCTATATTATAGTGCAAACCATTATACAGGTCAATCTGACAAAGGTATAGTACATGATATGGTCACTAATTTTCAAAAACTAGTTTCTTCTACTACAGCGAATTATAACAAGACTTTCAACGGTCAGCATAATTTTGGTTTATTAGTAGGTTTTGAGGCAGAAAAAAATAATACAGATTTTGTACGTGCTACAGGTCGTGATTTACCAAACTCTACGTTACACACTGTAGCGACAGCGGGTAAGTTAGAATCGCAAGCTTACAGTTGGGGAAATACAATTATGTCGGCATTATCACGTGCTGAATATAATTTTGATGAAAAATACTTCCTTTCTGCATCATACAGAAGAGATGGTTCATCTAAGCTGGGACCAGATGTGAGATGGGGTAATTTTTGGTCTGTTGGCGGTGCTTGGAATTTAGCCAAAGAAAATTTCATCTCTAATATTCCTGAAATTAATGCACTTCGTTTAAGAGCTTCTTATGGTATTAATGGTACCCTACCTTCAGATAATAATGCTTGGCGACCATTAATTACTTACGGAAGTAAGTATATGGAAAATGCAGGTGGTAGTTTAGCGAATTCACCAAATCCAAATCTGACTTGGGAAACGAATTACAATACTACTGTAGCATTAGAGTTTGGGCTATTCAGCAATAAGTTATTTGGTACTTTAGAATACTTCAACAGAGATTCAAAAGATCTAATCCAAAATGTTCCACAATCTACGGTTACTGGATTTAGTTCTACGGTTCAGAACATCGGTGAAATCAACAATAAAGGAGTTGAAATTTCATTAGGTTCAGATATCATCAAATCACAAGACTGGAATTGGACAATTAATATTAATGCAGCTAGTACAAATTCAAAAGTTGTGAAATTAAATAGCCCAGAGCCTATCGTTTGGTCTGACCCAACAGGAGGCGACGGCAGAGCAACGTACATCTACCAAGAAGGGGAATCTTATTTGTCATTCTATGGTTTAGAATGGGCTGGTACAGATCAAACTAACGGTAAAAATGTGTGGTATGTTAATGATGAAAATAATCCTGATGGAGATTTCTTATTCAATGGAAAAGGTGCAACATACACCTACACAAAAGCAAATCGCGTAATCATTGGTAGTGGTATTCCTAAATTTTATGGAGGTATTAACTCAACTTTAGATTACAAAAACTTATCATTGGGCTTAAACTTTAATTATAAAATCGGCGGTAAATTGTACGATTCTGCAAACAAAGATGTAGCGGATGATGGATATTACTGGGAACGTATACACTCTCAAATCTTTGCAGACGAAACATGGACTCCAGATAATCCAACAAGACCATTACCAATGGTATCTGGACGTGACTTGGAAGACGTTAACCAAAGAAGTAGTAGACACCTATATGATGCGAGCTTCCTTCGTTTAAAGAATATTTCGTTAGCATATAATATCCCTACGTCTTTATTAAAATCAGCTAAGGTTAGTAACGCTAGAATCTACTTTAACGGAACAAACTTGCTTACGTTTAGTAAATTCAAGAATGCAGATCCAGAAGTAAACCAATACAGTACTAGAGGTTGGGAAACTCCACTTTCTAAGATTTACACTTTTGGTATTGATTTTAGTTTTTAATATTTAAGATTCGAGTATCATGAAAAAAATTATATTAGCGTCATATTTATTAGCAGCTACTGCGGTCTCTACTTCATGTAGCGATTTTCTTGACGTAAAACCAACACACGCCGCGGATGCGACAACCTCTATTACGACAGGTGCAGATGCATTAGTTATAATCCGCGGTCTTATGAGTAATTTAGCCAGCGGAAGTTATTTAGGTCGTAATTTGCAACTTTACGGCGATGTTAAAGGTGGCGACTTCACCATTGTATCCCAAGGTAGAGGTTATGATTATTTATATGTATTCAACCACAGCACGAATACCAACAATTATTCATCCATCTGGACACAAGGATATTATTGTATTGCTCAAATCAACAATTTATTAGAGCAAATCGAAAAAATCAAAGCAAATGGTTCAACAGAAAACTTTGACACGTATATCGGTCAAGCTTTAACTGCACGAGCAATGATTTATTTTGACTTGGTTCGTTTATATGGAGAACCTTATAATGAAAATAAAGCAGCTTTAGGTGTTCCTGTTACAATAAATTCCCTAGAATATTCTGCTAAGCCTGGCCGTAATACAGTAGAGCAAACTTACCAACAGATTCTAAAAGATCTAAAGGATTCAGAAACGTTATTGCCAAAAGCAAAATCCAATGGCTTTATCAACTACTATGCAAACAAGGCACTTCAAGCACGCGTCTACTTGTATCAAGAAGACTTTAACAATGCACTTTCTGCAGCAGAAGAAGTGATTGCATCAAATGTTTACTCTCTATACTCTAATGCTAATTGGGTGGATTCTTGGGGAATACAATTTGGTTCAGAATCTATATTTGAACTTGCAATCCTACCAAGTGAAGGTGACTTAGGTAACAGTTCCTTAGGAGCATACTATAGACGTAGAGGACATCCTAATACAACAATTGCATTGGGTTACTTCACAGCAAGTACAAACTTTATTAATTTGTTAAATCAAGACCCTAATGATGTAAGAAAAGGAATCATGTCTTACGATGAAACATCCAATACACGTTTCGGATCTTTATATAAATATTCAGGAAGTACTGATGTCTCGGCGACAACTGGAAAAGGCGATGGTAAAGGAAATACAACAGCTGTGAACATCAAAGTAATTCGTCTTTCTGAAGTATATTTAATTGCTGCAGAAGCTGCGTTTAGAAAATCATCACCTGATCTTACTAAAGCAACAAATTACTTAAATCAGATTCGTAAGAGATCACCAAATTTAGCTGCTGCAACAGACGCAACAATAAATTTGGATATGATCGCAGACGAAAGAAGTAAAGAATTGATTGGTGAAGGTCATAGATTCTTTGATATGATGCGATGGAATAAATCGATTACGTTTGATGATGCTTTAGGAAGTATAACTACTATCCATAGAGAAGCAACTATTAATAGATCGTTCTTCAAAACAATTCTTCCTATTCCATTAGCAGAAATAAATGCTAACTCAGTAATAAAAGAACAACAAAATCCTGGTTACAACAACTAAGCAAAAGGCTTCCAAAATTTGGAAGCCTTTTTAATGTTTTTAAAATATTGTCTTCGCAATTCCACCATCCAAAGGAATCGAAGCTCCACTCAAGTAAGAGGCATATTCCGAAGCAAGGAAAGCTACTAGATAACCATACTCTTTTGGATCCCCTAATCTTTGAACAGGGACTGATTGAATGCGTTTTGTTCTAATTTCATCAAAGCTCACCTCTTCATTTTTAGCTTGGTTTTCCATCAAGCTGGTCAATCGTTCTGTTTCAAAATAGCCTGTCATAACAGAATTAACAGTAATATTATCTTTAGCAACGGAATTTGAAAGTGACTTCGACCAAGAAACTAATGCGGTACGCATCGTATTGGATAACACCAACGTATCCTGTGGCTCTTTTACAGTCATGGATGACACATTAATAACTCTTCCAAAACTATTTTCCTTCATCTTTTCCAACGCCAGATTGGTGGTTAAAACTGCATTTTGGAAAAGTAAATTAAAAGCTTGCAGATAATCTTCCTCTGACTTTTGTGTAACTGTTCCAGGACTTGGTCCTTGGGTATTATTCACCAATATATCTACGGAATTCGATGTAAAATATTCCGAGATGGTAGCCTTATATTCTTCGAAATCCAAATAATCTGTTACAATATATTGATGTGATTGACTTTTCGCAATATCTAAACTAGCAAGTACAGCTTGAAGCTTATCTTCATTGCGCGCTACCAAAGTCACGCTAGCTCCACATGCTGCTAATTGTTGTGCTATGGCTTTACCAATTCCTGATGTACTGCCTCCTACTAACGCTTTTTTACCTATTAAGTTGATTTTCATATAATCTCTTTTAGATTTCTAAAATACAAAAATTCTTCAGCTAACTTTCTGGAAACCCGTGTTTATCATATTGGGAAACAGCTAGCTAAAAATAAAGATTTTGAAAACTTTAAAATCTTTTGTCTATATTTATGTAACCACTTATAAACACGTTTATACTATGCAAACAAAAACAGAATTCCTAATCTGGGACAAAATTGTCAATAGTGCTAAGCAACGTTTTAATTACGAGGAATATCTTCAACATTTTGAAGATCCAAAAATCTATGACAAACTTATTCTGCACATCATTGTAGGATTTGCTTCTGGGGAAAGCCACAATACCATTTCAACGAATTTACACAACGAACTGACACACATAGGCATTCATGTATACGAACATGTGGTTGATGATATCATCAGTGACAAGCATATTGTTTTCAGTGCCGAAATCTATGCAGCATATCTTACATTTTCTATGTTAGAAGATGGTGATAGCGAAATAGAGATATTGGGTTATGTCACTGATTTATTAGAAGCTCCAAAAGTATATTAATCTAAGTAGAGAGTAGTGAAACTAAAAATTAAAAGCTTAGAAATGCATTTTTAATTCTCTAAGGCATTACCTTATACGTAGGATCTTCTTCGATATTTACTTCTATAACTCCTTTTGCATTTTCCAAAAGACGAATACTATCCTTACTTAAATGTCTTAGGACAATTTTTTTATTGACCTTAGCATACTTTTCGGTAAGTTTATTAAGGATTTCTATAGCAGACATATCCACGACTCTTGATTCTTTCATATCGACAATCACGACATCTGGATCTTCTTGCACATTAAATTTCTCAATAAAAGTACTGGTAGAACCGAAAAATAAAGGACCATATATTTCGTAAACTTTATTACCTAAAGCATCAATACTTTTACGAGCACGGATTCTTTTGGCATTGTCCCAAGCAAATACAAGAGCAGAAATAATTACACCTACTAATACAGCTTCCGCTAAATTATGACGTAAAACAGTAATAGCGGCTACCAAAATGCCTACAATTACATCTGACTTTGGCATTTTCTTAATTACTTTAAGTGACGCCCATTGGAATGTACCGATGGATACCATCATCATTACCCCTACTAGAGCAGCCATAGGGATCTGTTCTATAACTGGCCCTCCTACCAATATCACAAAAAGAATACCTAAAGCTCCAACTACGGCAGCAATACGAGTACGTGCTCCAGCATCTAAATTAACTAAAGTCTGCGCTACCATCGCACAACCTCCCATACCACCGAAAAATCCATTGAAAATATTCGCTGTTCCCTGTGCCATAGCCTCGCGATTAGAATTTCCTTTAGTATTAGTAATTTCATCAACCATACTTAAGGTCAATAAGGATTCTACCAAGCCTACTCCAGCCATGATTAAGGCATAAGGAAACACAACTTCAAGTGTTTCCCAATGGAAAGGAACCATTGGAATGTGAAAGGAAGGTAATGATCCACTAACTGATGCAATATCTAGCACTTTCTTAGTATCAATCCCCGTGAAGAACACCAACGTTGCTGTAACTATAATCGCTACCAAAGAGGCAGGAACAGCTTTGGTCAGTTTCGGAAATCCCAGTACAATCAATATAGTGATTAAAGTTAATCCTCCCATTACATAAAGGCTTGTGCCTGACATCCAAGTGGACATACCTTTTTCTATGACTTTGAACTGCTCTACCTGCGCCATGAAAATAATGATAGCCAAACCATTTAAGAAGCCATACATCACCGGCTGTGGTATCAACCGTACGAATTTCCCTAACTTAAATACACCAACAAGAATCTGAATTAATCCAGCAAGAATGATAGCAGCAAACAAATATTCTACACCATGCGATACAATTAAAGCCATCAACACCACAATAGTGGCTCCTGCTCCTCCAGAAACTAATCCTGGTCTTCCACCCAAAATAGCGGTAACTATCCCCATCAAAAATGCTGCGTATAATCCCATCAAAGGCGTTAATCCCGCTAGAATAGCAAAAGATAAAGACTCTGGAATCATCGTCATAGAAACCGTTAGACCTGCTAAAATCTCGTTCTTGAAATTTACTTTAGAAAAATTAAATGTATCGAATGCCATAGAAATAAATAAAGCCATCGGGAAAAGATGGCTTTACAAAAATATAAATCTTTTATGGATTAAAATCCTACGGATTTTAAATTAACTCCTGAACGTTCATCCAGACCAAACATTAAGTTCATGTTTTGAACAGCTTGACCGGAGGCTCCTTTTAATAAGTTGTCCGTAGCATTTAGTATCAACAACTTATTACCATGTTTTTCTAAATGGATAATAGATTTGTTCGTATTCACAACTTGTTTCAAATCAATATTTGCTTTAGAAACTGATGTAAAAGGATGCGAAGCATAGTATGAATTATACAAATCATAAGCTTCATCTTCTGTCAAATCCGAATCTACGTAAATTGCAGAGAAAATACCACGCGTGAAATCTCCACGTTGTGGCACGAAGTTGATTTTCTCCGCAGCTCTATCTAATAATGATTTATCCGATTCTGGTAGAAACCCATTTTGCAATTGATCCAAAGACTCTGATATTTCTTGCAAATGTTGGTGTTCGAAAGATTTGTATGCTGACAAGTTGTTGTTACGCCATGAGAAATGAGACGTTGCTGTTGGTTTTTGACCAGCACCTGTCGAACCTGTCGTTGCATTGATATGAATTTGCGAAGGCAAAAGACCTTTCGACGCCAAAGGCAATAATGCCAATTGAATATTCGTAGCAAAACAGCCAGGGTTCGCAATATATTGTGCAGATTTAATCGCTTCACGATTTAATTCGGGCAAACCATAAACAAAGTTTTTGCCTTGATAACTGGTATTTGCACGCAATCTATAATCTTGCGATAAATCAATGATTTTCACCGAAGGGTCAACAGGATTTGCATCCAAAAACTTACGTGCATCACCATGTCCCACACACAAAAACAACACATCAATGTTTGAATGAAAATCCGAAGAGAATTCCAATTCTGTATCACCGAATAAATCGTTATGTACATCATATAATTTATTGCCAGCATTGGATGCAGAATTTGCAAATACAATTTCTACTTCAGGGTGAAATATTAAAATCCGTAATAATTCTCCACCTGTATATCCTGCTGAACCGATTATTCCTACTCTTATTTTGCTCATATTGAAAGTTAAGGTTTATATAAACTTTTTATAAAGCAGGAATTCTTCATCAGGTCCCTGCAATTCAAAGCTTAAATGTTGATAGAGCTTTTGTGCTACGAAATTATCAACTTGGGTTTCTAACTGTACAAAATTTGCATCCTTGGATTTTGCAAATTCAATAGCTTGATTAATCAACTGAGTGGCTATCCCAGTTTTTCTATATTCTTTCAGCACGAATAAATCATTCAAAATCCAGTTTCGCACCATTCGTGCTGAAGAATATTTAGGGTAGAGTTGTGTAAACCCTACCGGAATATTTTTATCATAATAGATATAAATAACAGACTCTTGATTTTTGATACGTTCAGATAAAAATTTCTCAGCACCTTCTAGATCAGAATCTTTCTTATAAAAGATTCTATATTGATCAAATAGGTTCACTAAATCATTTAAATTATCTAATGTACCAAGAACAATCATTAGCCTTTGCTATTTACTTTATGCCAAATGATAGTTTGGTTTCCGAATATTTTAGAGAACCCTTTTACATCCTCTCCTGTGTATCCCGCATTCATCTCACCGTAACTACCGAATTTATTATTCATCAAATCGTGTGCTGACTCAATGCCGTTAATCACAAAACGATAAGGGTGTAATTCAACAATAACACGACCTGTTACTGTTTCTTGTGCTGAAGTCAAGAAAGCTTCGATATCACGCATAACGGGATCGTGCATTTGACCTTCGTGCATCCAGTTACCATAGAAAGCAGCAATTTGATCTTTCCACGAAAGTTGCCATTTAGTCAATGTATGTTTTTCTAAAGTATGGTGTGCTTTCACAAGAATCATCGGACCAGCAGCTTCGAAACCTACACGACCTTTGATTCCGATAATAGTATCACCAACGTGAATATCACGACCAATGCCGTAAGGCTGTGCTAGATCTTGTAATTGTTGAATAACTTTTACAGCTCCAATTTTCTCACCGTTTAATGCTACAGGCTCACCTTTCTCGAAATCGATAGTAATGGTTTGAGGCTCTGTAGAAGTCGCTGGAGTAGGCCATGCTGATTCTGGCAAGTATTGGTTTGAAGTTAATGTTTCAGCACCACCTACTGAAGTACCCCAAAGTCCTTTGTTGATAGAATATTTCGCTTTTTCAGCGCTGTAAGGAAAACCGTGTTTACCTAAGTATTCGATTTCAGCCTCGCGAGATAATTTCAAATCACGGATTGGCGTAATAATTTCTACACCTGGAATCAAAGTGTTGAAAATCATATCAAAACGAACTTGATCGTTACCAGCACCTGTAGAACCATGTGCTACGGATTCTGCGCCGATTTTCTTTACATAATTTGCGATAGCTGTTGCTTGACACACACGTTCTGCTGATACTGACAATGGATAAGTTGCATTTTTCAATACATTACCAAAAATCAAATATTTAATAGTTTCGCGGTAGTAGTTTTCAGTTTCGTCAATTGTTGTATGCGATTTCACACCCAACTCGTAAGCACGAGCTTCGATATTTTTAAGTTCTTCATCCGAAAAACCACCTGTATTCACTACTACTGAGTGTACTTCTAAACCTAAATCTTTAGAAAGATAAATACAACAAAAAGATGTATCTAAACCACCACTAAATGCTAAAACTACTTTTTTCATTCTTTATATAAATATTTTACAGGAAGTATCCTTATTTCTAATGTATTACAAATGTACTAATTATAATTTTTTGCTGTAGAAACCTTTTCAGGTAATACCGCAGCGACAATTTTCTTGGTAGAACCCCACAATTTTGCTTCAATACGTTTCAATAGCGATTGTTTTTTGGATATTCTTTCCAAACGTTCCTTAGCTTCTGTTCTGCGACGTAATCTTTCTTCCAACTCTTTCGCTTTTTCTGCAGGATCCCAAAGCATAGCCGTACACATACAGTTTTTACGGTCCTTACTTACCAAAATATCGTAGTTGATACAGCTTTTGCAACCCGCCCAAAACTCTTCATCCTGTGTCAATTCAGAATAGGTAACAGGTTCATAGCCCAACTCTGAGTTGATTTTCATGACAGCCAAACCTGTAGTTAATCCGAAAATTTTAGCTTTTGGATATTTTTCGTGTGAAAGTTCGAAAACACGCTTTTTAATAGCTTTAGCCAGACCTACTTTACGGAATTCAGGACTAACGATAAGTCCCGAGTTCGCTACATAGTCACCATGTGACCATGTCTCGATATAGCAAAAGCCTGCCCAACGTCCATCCTTATGTAACGCGATAACCGCTTTCCCCTCTTCCATCTTTTTGGCTACATATTCTGGTTTACGTCTCGCAATACCCGTTCCACGTGCTTTTGCGGACTCAAACATTTCGTTACAGATTGCCTCGGCATGAATCACGTGTTCAGCTGTAGCAGGAATAATTAAAAAATCTGAAATTGTCATCTTAAGATGTCGACCTAATAATTAACGCACTCTCGTGCAAATAATAAAATAACTAAGGATTGTAAAACTCGTAGAGCTACACGAATTTTGATGAAGCTAATGTGTCCTGCCTCCGAAATCAAGCTCGAGGCAGAATAGGTCGTCGAAATCGCAGAATTGGACAATTCAACCTATTGAAAGAAGCCATAACCATCTGCACAAGCTTATTAAAAGCTTGTTTCTTAGTGGTAATATCTTCTCTTGTACAATACATTGAATAATATGTTTTATTTCTTAAATCTGACAGCGCAAAAGTATTAAAATATTTTTTTCTTTATGCAATAGAATTGTAGTTTTTTTTCAAAAAAACTACAGGTTAAATCTGTATTTAATCAATCTTTTAATAAGACATCTATAACGTTGAAATGTTTAAAAAAACAATTTATTTCACATCCTTTCGTCAATAACACTTATCGATTTTGTTTATCCTTTGAAATAATCTAA
This sequence comes from Sphingobacterium litopenaei, assembly GCF_014692495.1. GTDB lineage: Bacteria > Bacteroidota > Bacteroidia > Sphingobacteriales > Sphingobacteriaceae > Sphingobacterium > Sphingobacterium litopenaei. The sequence goes on from NZ_JACOIJ010000028.1 coordinate 29,266, forward strand.
TTTTGTACCCAATATTTAAATAAACAGTCATGGTAGGTCCAAGCATTATTTTTTACGTTATTTTCGCTATTCCATATATTATTTTAATGTATTGGTTGGTAAAGCAAGACAAACGCAAGTATGTTTGGGGTATCAGCATAGTTACTGTAATAGCAATTTTGGCTATTTATGTTTCTCAAAAAGCCAGTAAAAACGCTATTGAAAACTACAAGCAACACCAAATTGACGCTAGAGAAGCAGAATCAGATTTAAAATAATACCATTCTTCTCATTCCACAGTTTTTTCTTCTTTCTGTAATCAATAGAACTATTTTTCTATAGATAGGTTAATTTAATGTTAAGGATATATTAACATTAAATTAGATTATTCATTTTCCCATTTTTTTCCAGATTCGAAGTATATATTTGTGTTAAGTTAATGTTATATAAACATTTAACTAACCATAGATTGCAACATAGTTTGAACTAAAATAGAATAATTTATGACCCGAATGATTTATAAAAAGACTGTAATAATTGCTGCTACCATAGCTGCGTGCTTTACAACGTTTGTTCAAGCGCAGGAAAGAGATGATCGAGCTACTATTCTAAATTTCAAAGGAATTCAATATACTTCAAAAGACTCTTTATTCTATACGAACTTTCGTTTTCGTATGCAAAATCGTGTCGGTTTTAATAATGTAATTGATGGGGAAGACAACGGTAAATTTGATGCGAGAATTCGTCGCCTACGTATGCGTATGGATGGATATATTTATACTAAAAAGATTTCTTACTCCGTACAATTAGCTTTTAGCCGTGGAGACCAGGATATAGACGATTCTGGAATTCCCAACATCGTGCGTGACGCTGTTATGTTCTATAATTTTTCGGATGATTTATATATTTCAGTAGGGCAAAATAAATTGCCAGGCAATAGACAGCGCGTCAATTCTTCGGGACAATTACAATTTGCCGACCGCTCTTTAGTGAACAGTAATTTTACCCTGGATCGAGATTTTGGTGTTTCATTAAATTTGAGCAAGAAAATTGGCAATATGCCATTCAATGCGAAGGCTGCTATCTCCACTGGTGAAGGAAGACCTGCAAATGGTACAGATGACGGATTAGCCTACACTGGTCGAGTAGAATTTTTGCCTTTTGGTCAATTTGAAAACTCTGGAGATTATTCCGAAGGAGATTTGGAAAGAGAAGAAAAACCAAAATTGTCTATTGGGGGAGGTTACAGCTATAATGATCGAACCATACGTGAAGGCGGTCAATTGGGCAAATATGTCTTGAATCCTTTTACATTGAAAACAAGTTTTGTAGATGCGATTTTCAAATATCGAGGATTTGCCTATCAAGTGGAATATATGCGTCGCGATGTAGATAATCCTATCAATTATCTAGAAGAAGATCCTGCAGAAGAAACCTACGCCTATAAAGGTTGGGGTGTGAATCAACAAACTTCTTACTTATTGAATAAAGGTTACGAAATCGCTGCACGTTACACTTATTTAAAACCACATGAGCAGATTTCGCAATTTGAAAACCAGACAGAAGTATTAGAAATTGGTTTAACAAAATACTTAAAAGCACACCGATTGAAATTCCAATTAAATGGAAATTATACCGTAAAAGATGGTATGTATTCTAATAGCCACAAGAAAAATGGTTGGGGTGGTACTTTCCAATTAGAGTTAGGTATTTAGATTTTTTGTTCTCAAGTAGAAGAACATTATTTGAAAAGCGTCATTTCGACGTAAGGAGAAATCTGATATTAGATTTCTCTCTACACTTCGTTTTGTTCGAAATGACGGAAAGAAACTCAAATCGACGATATTTTAATAAATATATAAGCTCATTATCTCCAAGTAATGAGCTTTTTTGATTTTATGTAATTTTTTTTTGAGATACATTATGGAATCCTATCCAAAACCGCATCCATCCTAAAAGATTACTTATCTTTAAGGTTTCAAAAGGAAATTACATGAAATACTACATTATAGCTGGAGAGACATCGGGAGATTTACATGGTGCTAATTTGATCAAAGCATTGAAAGTGGAAGATCCGCAAGCGGAATTTAAAATCGTTGGCGGAAATAAAATGCAAGAAGCTGCTGATCAACAAGCTTTGATTCATACTTCACAAATGGCTTTTATGGGATTTGTCGAAGTATTGAAAAACCTGAGTACAATCTCTAAAAATCTCAAAGCTGTAAAGGAAGATATTTTAGCTTACCAACCTGACACAGTTATTTTAATTGACTTTCCAGGTTTCAACATGAAAATTGCTTCGTTCGCGAAGAAGCAAGGAATCAAAGTTTGCTATTATATTTCTCCAAAAATCTGGGCTTGGAATCAAGGGCGTGTGCACAAAATCAAAAAGGTGGTCGACCACATGTTCTGTATCCTTCCATTTGAAGTAGATTTCTATAAGCGTTTTGGTATGAAAGTGGATTACGTAGGTAATCCCCTACTTGATGCAATTTCTACTTATGAATTTAACCCAAATTTCCGTCAGGACAACAATCTAACCGATGCTCCAATTATTGCGCTTTTACCAGGCAGTCGTAAAATGGAAATTGAGGAGATTTTACCTGAAATGGTAGATGTTAGTTTTTCATTTCCAAAACATCAATTGGTTATCGCTGGAGCACCAAATTTTGATCAGGCGTATTATCAGCAATTTATTGGCGATTTGGGAATTCCAGTAGTTTTTGATCAAACTTATGATTTATTAAAGAATGCAGAAGCTGCTGTTGTAACTAGTGGAACAGCGACATTGGAAACAGGGATACTACGTGTGCCCCAGGTAGTGGTGTACAAAGCAAATCCTATTTCAGTATGGCTTGCTCGAAAATTAATAAAAGTTAAATTCATCTCCTTAGTAAACCTTATCAACAATTATCTGTCAGTTATTGAACTGATACAGGAAGATTGTACAGCATCGGATATCAAAGATGAGATCGGAAAAATCATCGTTGAAACCGAGCATAGAGAAAGTATCTTAGAAAATTACGATGTATTAGCGGAGAAATTAGGCACGCCAGGAGCCTCAGCTCGTACCGCAAAACTCATCGTGGAGTATTTAAGTTAAACTAAAAGGAGTTACTATGAAAATTACAGGAATATTAACCTTTGCGCTATCGCTTTTCATTTTAATTGGGAGTGTAAATGCGCAAAGCAATGAAGTTAAAATTTCCAAATTAGTATTGGATAAGAAAGAGAAGAAAGTGTTCGCTGAGCGCAATCGAGATTCTTCTGCTGTGGTCCATATAGACACACTGATAATGAAAGACAAATCTTCTTTGCAGTTTTATGGCAAAAAAGATGTAAAGCTAATAGTGGGTTATGCAGAGATTGGGGATAAAGTATTTATCAGCGGTCGTGCAGGACAAAATAATGCGTCAAATTTTGATATTGATATTAACTTCCAAAAGTTAGGTTCATTATACGTTGTTGCTCGGGGGCAGGACGCCAACAATGGAACTAAAACCGATCCAAATGGAGATGCGGGAGATATCAATATCGTTTATAATGCGCAGGGTATTACACCTCAGACTGAGAATAAAAAGGCTAATAATTATTTACACACGGATGTAACACCAGGAGGTTTGCGTGTCACGCCTTCTTCGGATTTGAGAAATATTTATGATCAAATCAGCCGTTCTGCACCCGGACTGCGTGGGGTACCTCAGGGACAGATTTATTCTGGTTCTCCAGGTAAAGAGGGAAAAGTAACCATTACCGCGAAATAAAAGAAAACCTTCCGAATGGAAGGTTTTCTTTTTTACTCAAAATAGATTCCGTAATTTTGCAGTACAAATCAAACCTTAATGCTCGACAAACTGCTTAAAAGAATCGTATCATCTCCCCTACTTATCTACATTATTAGATGTTGTATAGGATTTTTGATCGGTTATAAGCTGTACATTGAGTTTCCAGATTTTGAGCTCTTTTGGACCTTACTTTCCATTATCCTCGTTATTTCACCTGAGGAAAAAGATACGCGAAGATTATCCACAGAACGGTTTAAATCCAATTTTATAGGTTCTGCTGTCGCCATGCTTTTATTGTTATTCCTCGAACCTTCTGTCTATTCTATACTATTGGGTGTATTTATAACTATCGTAGTATGTCGACTTTTCAATGTATTAAATATGGCACGAGTAGCTTTGGTCGCTTTACTCATTATTATGGTTCAACCACACGAATCCTCCATGGTAGAAGCACCAATTTATCGTTTTGGTTCCGTGGCTGTAGGTTGTATCATAGGTTTATTGATTGTGGTATTTACCTCCATGATATTCCGTCCTTTGAAAAGAAAATTCGGAATACCTTATTAGACATTCCGAACTCTATTATTTACAAATTACTTTCTATAGCTTTTACTTCTTCTTTGTGCAATTCTATTGGTTTGTCTAATAAAACAGCGATCACAGTCATATGTTTATCCAGTCTATTTTCGGGGATATCAATATAAATAATTCCTGGTCGATCAGACCAATACAATTTGTTGAAAATTTGGTGCCCTATCATTGAGCCTTCTCCTACAATACGAATTCTTGATATTGCATTTTTAATACCTTTCAAAGCAATTGGTCCTGTCGGTTTTCCTTCCACAAATAGATATAAGGTCTGTCTGTCTGGAGAAAGCGCAGAATAACCATTATAGTGATTTCCATCAATACCTTTTTTTGCATCATACAATACTTCAGCATGTTTTTTCACCCATTGATTGACGGTTTCCGAAGCAAAGTGTATGTCTTTATCAATCTCACTCGCATCATCATTCAATTTTCCTTTGAATAAATTAGCACCAATACTCGTGTTTCTTACTATTTCTTTTATACCCGCATAAGGATGCGCTATAGTATGCACAAATTTTAAATCTGTAGGAACGATTATTCGTTTTAAATTAAAAGTTGGCTTTTCTTCAAATTCAACAGCTAATACAGTTACTGTCGGATCAAAAGTAATATCCTCTAATCCCACTAATAAAGTTTGTTGTGTAAAATCGAAAGTCAACTTCTCTCCACTTCCAACTACTTTTACACTTTTAGGTCTTGATTGCAAACTAGAAAGAACGATTTGTTCTTTCACATTTTCTAAGTATATATATAAGGTTTTACCATCTTTAGAAAAAGCATTCTTCTCAAAAATATACTCAGAACCGATACCAGCTCGTGTGCCATATACCGCTTCTGTATGTTTCTTTGTCCAGCGACCTAATTCTTTTAAAATCTCTATTTGCTCGTGGGGAATAGTTCCATCTTCCTTAGGACCAATATCTAACAATAAATTGCCTCCCATGGATATACAATCTACCAGCGTTCGCACGATCATATTGGGTGTTTTATAATTGTGGTCAAAATGCTGATATCCCCAGGAGTCATTCATGGTATAGCACAATTCCCAATATCTACCTTTAGGTCTTTCTACAGGAATTCCTTGCTCAGGTGTTTCATAATCTCCATGATGATTTAAACGTGAATTGATGATAATATTTGGATTGTACTTTCGTAATAAATTCAAACTTTCTTCAGCTTTCCATTCTTCTGATGAATGTTCCCAATCGCCATCAAACCACAATAAATCTGGTTTGAATTGCTGTGAAATTTCGGTTAATTGTGTTTGATAAAAATCCACAAAGTTTCCCCATCGTTGAGGTTCTTGCTTTAAATCATAACGCTTTTGAGTTTTGGTTTTGATATCATAATAAGGATGACTCCAATCGGGTAGTGAAAAATAAATTCCTGTTTTCAGATTCGATTTTTTCACCGCCTGAATGAAAGGCGTAAGCACATCCTTTTTTGCGACAGCATCTTTTGCTGTAGATAAACCTTTCTCCGCTTTGGTATCCCAAAGTGCTATTCCATCGTGATGTTTCGACGTAATTACAGTGTATTTAGCTCCTGACTCTTCAATCAGTTTAACCCACTGTTGCGGATTATAATTTTTTCCCGTGAAACCATTTAATTGTTCAAGATAATTTTCATGACTTGTGTAGTTGTTGAAAAAAGACCACGACTCCGATAAGCCATTAACCGCATAAATTCCCCAATGAATAAAAATGCCCAATTTCGCGTCATCAAACCATTCCATCTTCTGGGATTCCTTCGTTAGTGTGTTTTGGGCAAAAGTTGGAAGCGCAATTATGCAGTACAAAACTGCAAAAAGTTTATTTTTCATAATGCTAAAAGGTTTACCCTTTAAAAATAAGTATTTAAAATATGTAAACCGAATAATGAAAAGCAAAATCGTATTTTTGTAGATAATGATTGAATTATATACAGACGGCGCCTCAAGTGGCAATCCTGGTCCAGGTGGATATGGCACTATTTTACGTACAATATATACGGGATCGAATCCTGATTTTCAAGGCAAATTAATTGAGAAAGAATTTTCGGGAGGATACCGCAAAACAACAAATAACCGCATGGAATTGATGGCGGTGATTGTGGGTTTGGAAGCACTAAAAAATATAAAACAAAAAGTCACAATCTATTCCGATTCCAAATATTTTATCGATGCTATTGATAAAAAATGGATCAATGGTTGGATTCAAAAAGGATTTGCTGGCAAAAAAAACAAAGACCTTTGGATGCGATTAATGCAATCCTACAAATTGCACGATGTGAAATTGGTTTGGGTAAAAGGACATGCGGGCCATCCTTTAAATGAGCGTTGCGACAGATTAGCCGTTGCTGCTTCCAAAGATCCGTTGAAATGGCAAATTGATTCTGTATTTGAAGCCGAAGAGAAAATGGGATTGTTGTAATTTATAGAAATATGCTCAAACAATCTTTTGCTCCGATAATTCCAAATCAACCTAGAATACTTATTCTTGGCTCTTTGCCAGGAGATTTATCTATTGCGAAAGACCAATATTATGCGCATCCTCAAAATAGATTTTGGAAAGTGCTATTTGCACTTTTTGAGCAAGAATTTACATCTGATTATTCTGAGAGAATAAAGCTCCTTCATCAACAGCAGATTGCTCTTTGGGATGTATGCGCTTCGGCTATTCGTCCCGGAAGTATGGACACGGATATTTCGGAAGTTATTCCAAATACAATCCCTCAATTATTAGCTGAAAAGCCAGCTATTTCAAATGTTATTTTTAACGGGCAAAAAGCTCAAAAACTTTTTGAGAAGTATTTCAAAAAGCAAGAAAACCTAAATTATATCACCTTACCGAGTACTAGCCCTGCCAACGCACAGTTCTCAATTGAAAAACTCTTGCAGCATTGGGAAATTATAAAAATTTAATCGTGGAAAACTGCGATATAGTGTTTGTAAAAAACTTTAGCTATAATCATATGCTTTGATTATTTTTGTGGCAAGATGTCAGACTTAAAATACAACCAAAGAGGTGTATCCGCTGGGAAAGAGGATGTACACAATGCCATAAAAAATATCGACAAAGGTTTATACCCCAAAGCTTTCTGCAAAATCATCCCTGATATATTGGGTGGTGATGAACAATGGTGCAACATTATGCACGCAGATGGTGCTGGTACTAAATCGTCTTTAGCATACGTATATTGGAAAGAAACTGGCGATATCTCCGTTTGGAAAGGTATTGCGCAAGATGCCATCATCATGAATTTAGATGATTTGTTGTGTGTCGGAGCAATTGATAATATCATTTTATCATCCACAATTGGACGTAACAAAAACAATATTCCGGGTGAAGTAATCGCTGAAATCATCAACGGTACAGAAGAAATTTTGGCTGAATTGCGAGAAATGGGAGTAGGCATCTACTCTACAGGTGGTGAAACTGCTGATGTGGGTGATCTGGTACGCACAATCATCGTAGATAGTACGGTAACTTGCCGTATGAAACGCGAAGATGTAATTTCTAACCACAATATCAAACCAGGCAATGTAATCGTTGGTTTGGCATCATACGGAAAAGCGACTTACGAAAAAGAATACAACGGCGGCATGGGTTCTAATGGTTTGACTTCCGCTCGTCACGACGTATTTAGCAAATATATTGCAGAGAAATATCCTGAAAGTTTCGACCCAGCAGTTCCTTACGATTTAGTATTTGCTGGTGGTAAAGCATTGACCGATAAAATCACCACAGAAACTGGCGAAGTAGTAACAGCAGGTAAATTAGTATTATCTCCTACGCGTACCTACGCGCCTGTGATCAAACAAATCTTAGACAAATACCGTTCACAAATTGACGGTATGGTACACTGTTCGGGTGGTGCACAAACTAAAGTGCTTCACTTTGTGGATAATGTACACGTCATCAAAGATAACTTATTCCCTATTCCTCCACTTTTTGAATTAATTCAAAAAGAATCGAATACAGATTGGCAAGAAATGTACAAAGTATTCAATATGGGACACCGCATGGAATTATACGTTTCGGAAGAAATTGCGCAAGATATTATTGCTATTTCTGAATCGTTTGGCATTCCTGCACAGATTATTGGTCGTGTAGAAGCGAGCGACAAAAAACAAGTGACAGTTCAGTCGCCTTACGGCACATTTATCTACGAATAATATTTGTGAAAGATAAGCTCATCATTGGTCGCACAGAGATTATTGACCTTCCTGAATTGGGAATGTACAATATCGAAGCAAAGATTGATACCGGAGCAGACACTTCAGTTTTACATTGTGAGGATTTCGAAATCACGGAAAAGAATGATCAGCGTTTTATTACCTGTCACATCAAACCGCATTTAGAAGACGAAGAAATCCTCACCATTATCTTTCCGATACATCGCGAGAGAGTAGTCAAAAGTTCATTTGGACAGACAGAAACGAGACATATTTTTGTAACAAAAATCAGAATGTTTGATCAGCTATATGATATCAAATTGTCCCTCCGCGATCGTTCTTCCATGTCCTACCCCATGTTATTAGGTAGAAATTTCATTAGTAAGAAATTTCTTGTGGATGTTTCAAAAAAGAACTTAGCCTCTAATTCCTTTTAATAGGATTAAAACCAATTATATAGTTTCTTGTTTATAGCATAGTTTAACACGCATTTTTTGTGAAAATAGCAGTCTTATCGACCAATAAAAACATCTATTCGACACGTCGTCTAGTAGAAGCAGCAATAGCACGTGGGCATGAATGTATTGTCATGGACCACAGCAAATGTTATGTAGGTATCCAACAAGGAAAACCTAGCATTCATTACAAAGGACAGGATATCAACGATATCGATGCCATCATACCTCGAATAGGATCATCCGTGACGTTTTATGGGTCAGCGATTGTTCGTCAATTCGAAGTTATGGATGTGATTTCGGCAAATCCAAGTCAAGCCATCACACGTTCTCGAGATAAGTTGCGTTGTATGCAAATACTTTCAGGTGCAGGTTTAGGATTACCAACTACAGGTTTTGCACGTATGGCTTCTGATGTAGATGATTTGATCAACATGGTTGGAGGAGCGCCTCTCGTTATCAAATTATTAGAAGGAACGCAGGGTATTGGTGTAGTATTAGCAGAAACAAAGAAAGCAGCATCTTCAGTAATTGAAGCTTTTTATGGTCTTGGAAACAATATTTTGATTCAAGAATACATCAAAGAAGCTAAAGGTTCGGATATTAGAGCTTTTGTAGTAGATGGGAAAGTCGTAGGCGCTATGAAGCGTACCGCAAAAGAAGGAGAATTTCGTTCGAATCTTCACCGTGGAGGCTCAGCTGAAATTATCAAATTAACACGCAAAGAAAAAGAAACGGCAGTAGCGGCGGCAAAAGCCATGGGATTAACTGTTGCAGGAGTAGATATGCTTCAATCTTCAAGAGGACCGTTGATTTTGGAAGTTAATTCTTCACCTGGTTTAGAAGGTATTGAAAAAGCAACGCAAAAAGATATTGCAGCAGAAATCATAAAGTATTTAGAAAGACAATATGATTTCAAACAGCAAAATAAACCTACGACGACCAAACGTAGGGTAAAAAAAGAAAGCAAGCTTTAATAGCTTGCTTTCTCTAGATATATTTAATATTACTTATTTCATCAAAAATCCACCACCCAAAAGATCGTTTCCTTCGTAGAATACAGCAGATTGTCCTGGAGCAATACCTTTTACAGCATGTGGGAAATCCACTTGCATCGTGTCTCCGTGTTGTGTTAAGATAGATTGTGCACCTGAATCTTTGTAACGGATCTTCGTAACCGCTTCCATCGGCTCTTCAATTGAAGCATATTTCACCAAATTGATATTACGCACCCAAGCTTGTGTTTTTTCCAACTCATGCTCTTCGCCTAATACTACCGAATTACTTTCTGGCAAGATTTCAATCACAAACATCGGTTTACCCAAGGCAATACCTAATCCTTTACGTTGTCCAATCGTGAAGTAAGGATAACCAATATGTTTTCCCACTACAGTACCATCCGATAAGATGAAGTTACCTGGTCCGATCTCTTGATCCAAAGAAGGTCTTTTGTGTCTTAAGAAGTCACGGTAATCATTATTCGGTACGAAACAGATCTCATAGCTCTCAGATTTATTCGCCAATTCTTGTTGCCCCATATCCAAAGCCATTTGTTTGATTTCTGACTTACGGAAAGATCCTAAAGGAAATTGCGTACGCGCTAAATTTTCCTGCGACACTCCCCAAAGTACATAAGACTGATCCTTATGCTCATCCAATCCTTTTGAAATTACAAAACGACCATTATCATGCTGACGAATATTAGCATAGTGCCCTGTAGCTATAAATTCACAATCCAATTTATCTGCACGCTTAATCAAAGCTTCCCACTTGATGTGTGTATTACATAGCACACATGGATTAGGTGTACGACCTGCAATATACTCATCCACAAAATTGTCAATGACATAATCACCAAATTCGTTACGTATATCTAGTATGTAGTGTGGGAAACCATAACTTACAGCTAATGAACGCGCATCATTGATACTGTCCAAGCTACAACAGCCTGTTTCCTTCGATGATCCACCGGAACTTGCATAGTCCCAAGTTTTCATCGTAATACCGATCACTTCATAGCCCTGTTCGTGCAACATTACAGCCGCAACTGAACTGTCTACACCACCACTCATCGCGACCAATACTCTACCCTTTTTACTCATATCAAATTATTAAAGTGCAAAGATACCCTTAATTCCTTTATTAACGTGTTTATTTCATGTAATTTTATCTCAATCAAAATCAAGGAATTGGAAAAAATACCGAAAATAATTACTTGGAATGTTTTAGAATTAAAAAAAAGAAGCTACATTTGCAACGCAACAAGGGAACAAATAGTTGCTAAAAAGGTGCCATAGCTCAGTTGGTAGAGCAAAGGACTGAAAATCCTTGTGTCGCTGGTTCGAATCCAGCTGGCACCACCACTAAAACTGAAAGTAACAGTTTCAAATCAAAAACTTAAAAGGTGCCATAGCTCAGTTGGTAGAGCAAAGGACTGAAAATCCTTGTGTCGCTGGTTCGAATCCAGCTGGCACCACCACTAAAACTGAAAGTAACAGTTTCAAATCAAAAACTTAAAAGGTGCCA
>NZ_JACOIJ010000029.1 GCF_014692495.1 Sphingobacterium litopenaei
ACAATAAGGACAACTAATAAACAATCTTCCAGAAATCCCTAAAACAAAAATGACTGAGTAAGCTTAATACTATACTCAGTCATTTTTTTAAGTCTCTTAAAAAAATAGAAACTTTTTCAGTGCCCTCAAAAATTGGAGGCTAATAGAATTAAAATTTTGGATTTATTATTCTTCAATATCCCACCATACAGGCTGAGACCAGATATCATCATTTAAAGCTCGAGGATGAGAAGCCTTAACATTTTCAGCATTATAATTAAACTCGTGATTCACCTGCATTACTCGTCGAAAATATTTTCCCTGTGGAATTTTATTTTGTGCCGACGCGGTAACCGTATATTCGTAAGGAACTTTCCATCCATTATATATTGATGGATTATAATTATTCCTTCTCATATCATTCCAGTTCTGATGTGAATAAGATAGTGCAATATACTTTTGCGTCATAATCTTACTTAGCGTCAAATTTCCCGCTGTACCAATACCATTCTCAAGGAAATTAGTGATTGAAGCAGCGCTCATTGGGGATTTGCTAGGGTTAACTGATCCATATTGATTCAGTTTTGCATTCATCATATCAATATGTGCTTTGATACCCGTTTTATACGCCTCAAAGGCCATAGTATTATTGCCTTTCTTAAAATAAATCTCAGCCTTAATAAAGCACATTTCTGCATAAGTCATCACAAAGGTAGGCGCATCTGGTCTTGCATTAAATATACTTGTGCCCGCAGAGCTACCATCAGCCCAAACATATTGGTCATTAGCTGCTTTATTGTAACCAATCGAATTACTTTTTGTGGAAACATATAATGTATCGCCATAACGAGCGCTATTTGTTCCTGCTATATAGTTAGCATAAGGAGCTATTTTGCGTTCAGCTGCAGTTCCCGCGTTCAACGTTAATACAGACGCACTATTGTTAAAAGATGGCGTAATAGGACCTGCATTCATCCGTATATCAGACGACATGTCTACACCCTTTGAACGTTTGAATATTTTATTCTGAATACTTCCACTTCCAAACTGGGCCCAAGGAATCATTTTATCTGCTCTAGGATCTGCAACACTTGGATTAGACGTATTAGTTAAAATATCCTCATACCACTTAGTAATTCTAAAGTTTGTATTCATACCCATATTAGAAAACATTACCGAAGCTTTTAGCGGGTCACCAAACAAAACATCACCTACAGGTTCAACAACATCCACGTGATTTACAACTGTACTAGTTGCATTATTAATTGGCGCTTTGTCTAATAGAGCTAATATTTCATCGGGATTGTAGATGGATTTTTTTGATAGATTATTTAACCATCTGGCTTTTAATCCATTTGCTAATCGTTTCCATTTATCTACATCACCACCATTCCAACTATCACCTGCACTCAATGCTGGAGCTCCTGCTGTTTGTGTCATTTCAAAATACGCGATAGCTTGATCGATATCTCTTATACAACCTTCGAAAATTGTTTTTCCATCATCAAATTTTGGAGAAATATTTTCACCTAAAGCCTCTGTATAAGGAATTTCTCCCAACCAATCTACCATAAGCATGAATCCCATTGCTTTAATAACTTTAGCCGCTCCAAGATAATGGAACGCTCCTTGCGCTTCGGCAGCTTTCTCAAGATCAGCTATATTAGAACCCACTGCAACGAAGAAAAACTGATAAGGAGTAGTTGACATACCTTGTATAGGATCCCAACCAGCAGACATACTTTGTTGCGATGTGTTTTTTATAAAAGTCAAATTTTGTGTGATCAACGCCGATCTAACTCCAGCTGCTGCATGAGCATAAAGTAAATGATGCTGCATCCAAGGTAATCTATTTTGGATGGGCGCCACAACGTTAGTTGGATTACTAGGATCGACATTAATATCCAACCAACTTTCTTTACAGCTATTAAATAATAAAATAGCCGAGACGAATAGTATAATTTTGTTAAAACGTTTCATAATGCGATTTATTAGAATTTTAAGTTAACACCAAACATAAAACCAGCTGTACTTGGCACACCATTGAAATCAATACCAACCGAACTAGAACCAACAACACCACTACCGGCCGCTGAAGCCTCTGGATCCATACCTTTATAATTTGTAAATAACAACAGGTTTGTACCTTGAGCGGTTGCTGTAAGACCTTTTACAACTCTATTAAGTGAAGCATTCTTCACGATATATTTAGTGAAATCATAAGATAACGAAACCGTTCTTAAACGAAGCCAATTTGTATTTGTCTGGAAATTAGCACTCTCTCTAACATAGAAATCTGAATAATAGTCTTGTATTATCTTACGACCACTTGTGTTTACATTTCTGATCATGTAAAATTGATCTGCCTCAAATGTAAAACTACGGTCTTCATAAGTCGCTACACCATCCACAGTACCGGTTTGCACCGCACCGTTTATTGTTAGGCTTTCTCTATCCATAGTACGCTTACTCATACCATTGACAGTCATAAAATAATCTGTACCATTGTACACATCTCCTCCGATTCTAAAATCCCATAAAAATGAAAAGTTCAAATCTTTGTACTGCAAGCTATTGTTAAAACCACCTGTTAATTTTGGCTCTCTATTACCAATTTGGTAAGTTGTAGCATTATCACTAGTTGGCATGCCAGTATTTGCATCGAGCACCACCTTTCCATCTGGAGTACGCGTCCATCTAGAACCAGAAATTGCCATAAAGTCGCCACCATTAAATGAAGCTGCTTTTGCATTTCCTACCTGAACATCAGTAACATATAAAATTTCATTACCTTTAATTAAGTTATCTAATGTACCCTTATTTTTAGCCATATTTATAGTTGCCTCCCAAGTAAAATCCGAAGCAACAACAGGTTTACCCGTTAAGGCTAGTTCCATACCTTTATTATAAATATCTCCGGCGTTTACAGAAACCAAAATATATCCAGTTGTTTGCCCCATACGTGGAGAAACAATTTGATCGTATGAATTATTTGTATAATATGTGTAATCAATTCCTAAGCGATTATTTAAGAACCTTAACTCAGCTCCGACCTCAAATGAGGTTGTAGTTTCAGGTCTAAGACCAGGATTACCACGATTCCAAAAGTTACCCGTTCCAACAAGTCCACCTAAAAACTCTCTTGAAGGCCACAAAGTAGTTGCTGTTAAGTAAGGTGATGCATCTTTACCAACTTTTGCCCAAGATGCTCGTAGTTTTCCATAGTTCAACCAAGAAAAATCTTTAGTCAATTCAGAAAACACAAAGCTTCCACCAACAGATGAATAGAAATAAGAACGATTCGCAACAGGTAATGTAGAGGTCCAATCATTACGACCTGTTACATTTAAGAATAACATATTTTTATATCCTGCTCTTAATTCACCGTAAAGACCAAATAATCTTCTTTTTGATTCAATAGAATTAAACCTCTTATTGGCATCAACAATATTTTCGAAGCTGTAAAAATTATCTATTACAAAATCAAAACCTACTCTTCTTTCATTGCTCACTTTTGTTTGCTCCGAGAAAAAACCTACCAATGCACCTAAATCAAAGTCACCAACCTTCTTATCAAAATTGGACATTAAATTAGACGACCAATAATTAAATCTATAGTCGCTTGCGGACATCATACCGTTTTGCCATTGCGGTCTTACTGCACCACCAGCAGAAACCAATGTATTATTTCTAGTCAAATAACTATCTGTCCCAACACGATAGGATAGATTCCACCAATCAGCTAACTTCATATTAGCATTCAAATTAGCAGTGAAGCGCTCCGTTCTATCGTCCAATAAGTTTTTGTTAATTGTCCAATATGGATTTTCAATGTCATCCTCAAGTTTTTGTCTATCACCAAACATTCTATATTTAGTACCATCCTCATTTAGATATTTGGTCATATCATCATTTCTAGACCAACGATACACAGAATTCATTGCGCCAGTTCCACCAGAATTATATAATCCTGCAGACGTTAAAGTTTTATCTGTATTTGCTAAAGAGTAAGCCACATTGGTACCTAAGGTCAGTCGACCATACTTTTGATCACCATTAAATCTAAAAGTAGTTTTATCATATCCTGTGGAGGGCACAATACCTGATTGGTCAAAACGAGATGCCGAAACATAAAATGTCGTGTTAGCACTACCTCCAGCCAAACTTACTGTATTATCATAAACTGTGGAGTTATTAAAAAAGTTCTTTATATTATCATACATCACATCGTTTGCACCAAAACTCTCTCCCCAGGATTGCATTGTATAATCATCCAAAACCCCTGCAGCATTGTAGTAACCTCTTTTGTATTTACTTTGCTGTTCCGGCAAGCGATTTACCCAATTGGTAGAAGCACGAGAAGAAAATGCGACCTCTGCTCTACCCTCTTTACCTTTTTTAGTAGTAATAATAATCGCCCCCGCTGCTGCTCTTGATCCATAAAGTGCTGCCGCAGCCGGACCTTTCAATACAGACATACTTTCCACATCTTCGGGATTAACATCCATTATACGATTGCTATTAGTTGATGAAACGGATTGAGCTCCATCAAAACCACTATTTCCTCCCAAAACCGTAGAGTTGTCATAGATGACACCATCTACTACAAATAATGGCTGATTATCACGTTCAAGGGATGTACCACCTCTTAAAATAATCTGTGCTCCTGCACCTGCCGAACCCGAAGTCTGTGTCACGTTTACACCAGCTACTTTACCAGCCAAAGAATTAACAATATTTGCAGTTTTGTTTTTCATAAGCTCGTCAGCCTTGAGATCCTGCACTGAATAACCTAGCGCTTTCTTCTCTTTGCGAATTCCTAAAGCAGTCACTACAACCTCTTCTAATGCCTCTTCAGAATTTGTTAATGTGATATTATACACATTTCCATTTCCAACTACTTGAGTTAATTCAATACTTCCTAAAGATCTAAATAATAAAATTTCACCAGGAGATGCCTGAATCGTAAATGATCCATCTGGATTGGTTTTGACAGTCCGATTCGTACCCTGAACCTCTACTGTTACATTGCTCAGCGCCTCTCCAGAAGGACCAATAACCTTTCCGGATATAGACTTTTGTTGAGCCATCAAACAGGATGCATAAACTGCTACCCCGAAAAATGTGAGAAGTAATCTTCTTTTCATAAGTTTGATAGTTGATTAATTAACGATTTTAGAATTATATATTTATTTTAAATAGGCTATTTAAATAAGGTTGTTTCACTTTAAATCATAGGCACATATCGGTTCGTTTGCATTTATGAATGAAAATTGAATAAAAACGCAATAATTAAAGCAATATTATAAAAATATTAGCGTTTTATATAATATTATTTGCAATAATATGCGCATTCCATTTTGTTAATATTAAAGTATAATTTAACCTTTTATTTAACTAAAAAAGTAGTATACAAGCAAACTATATACTGGCAAATTACCTTTTTGCAAATACTCCCCCCAAAAAATTACATAAAAAAAGAGAGTCCAACTACATGAACTCTCCTTTTACAGTGTCAAAATTATTTTATTAAAAAATAAATATCATCAATACTTTATTTATCCCTATTTAGCTGTAAAGGTTCTAACCGAAGCAATTGGAGTTGCTGCTCTGAAACCTGCCAAATTATGATGATATATACGTCCAATTTGGGCATTCCACCAATCCGAATAGTCCACCATATTACCTGCCGAATTTCGAACGACTAAACTTCCTTGGTCAGATCCATCAGCTCCTATTACTCGTATTCTATAATCTATACGTGCTGTACCAGCTGAAATCTCAATAGTTTTATTTACAGTAACTGGTTCCCAACCAGTAGATTCTCCAAAAGCAACTGGCTTACCAACATTTGCCCATTCACTTTTTTCTGCCGTAGCATTATCCACAGTATATTGCCATTGATATTGCAATTTTTTATCTGTCGGAATACCTGCGGTTTCATACAAAAAGTTTGAGAATTTCACCCATGCGGTTGTACCTGTAAATTCCGTTGTCGTCGTCGGAAATGGTAGTTGATGTGGTATCAATACAGGAGGCTTACTAAAGTCATGAATAACCAAATTATACCTTCCTGTGGGAAGTTCAAAATTTTGATCATAAGCAAGTGTAAGATTTGCAACAGGGCCTCTATGTAACTTTAAATTCACATTCCCTGATTTAGTGGTAAAAAATTTACTTACTGCGCCGCTAGGAATAAAGTTATAAGTGTTAAGTGGTGTTGTTTCATTAGTCAACAGCTCTCCATTTAATTCTACTTTATTAATATTATTAGCAGCTCCTGTTGCCAAAGGAACCATATAATATATTTGAAATAAAGTTGTATTCTCTTCTTCAAGAGGATCAGCTTTGTATTCCACTACATTTTTCTCACAAGACGCAAATAGAAAAATGCTTAGAAAGATTAGTAGTATATTATTTATTTTTTTCATCTCTTCAAATTTGTAAACGGATTTTATTCCGTAATTATTTATTCTATTTAGGCATCTCTCCTGGATACGCAAACCAAGGGATTGAAGTTTGATAATTATCAGCAGTACCTGCTATAGGTTTTAAGCTTTCAAGAGCCGGTAGATTCCACATATACTCAGAATTGTAACGAGGTCTTAACCTATAGCTTGGAGATCCTTCGTTACGAATATCATAAGATCCTTTTCTGTTTTGCACTTGCGCAGGAGCCAAATAAAGTCCTTTGTAAACTTTATCAACGTCAGTATCAGCTTTTTGTTCTAATTGCGCTTGCCCCCATCCATTACCATTACTTGGATATTCTCCAGTATATTCGATATCATAATGGTATTTACGCATATCAACCCAAGCCTCAGATGCTCCCCATGGATATAGCGCTACCCACTTCTGCATCATAATGTGCGACAGAGTCAAATCATTTAATCCATTCACGAATGGTCCGTTGGCATATTCTGCAGCCAACGAATTAAATAATTCCTTAGTAATTTTATCCCCACCTGTAGCACTACCTTCTTTACCAGGATAAATATATCGTGCAGTTGTTACAAGATCGGCATTAACTCCCTTTTTGAAAGCTTCAAATGCATCGGCTTTACGCCCTAACTTCCAATAAGTTTCTGCTAAACAGAATTGCACTTCAGCATATGTGGTTAAGATATAAGGAGCATCATCACGATAGATCCATCTTCCGATTCCATCATGTACTGTTCCTGTAAAGGTAGATGCAAGGTTTCTGCCATAAAATGATGGAGCGGTACCAATTGGCCCTACAGTACTTGTAAATGCACCTCCATAATATTTATAAGATTTTACGTTTTCAGCGTTGTTCAAATTTAAAAACGTATTATTACTAGTTGTCCCTAATTTAACGGCAACACGTGGGTCATAATGTCCCCCAATATTTACCAATGTATCCGTAATTATCTGCTTACTCGCTAATTTAAACGGATAATATGGGTTTGCCCCTTCTCTAATTTTGTCACCTGTGGCTGGGTCATAATCAGGAACTGTACCTGTAAATACTTGAACAGCGTAATCATGTTGGAAATAAGAATATGTTAGGTTCGGACGTGCTGTTCCCCAAAAATTGTTATAACTAGCATAAGGTGCACTTTGTGAACCACCTGTTAACTTCAATGTAGCGTCATCATCTGGACTTTGAAAAGATTTACTTGCCGCATCAATTAATTCTTGTGCATATTTCGTCGTAAAATCTTTTTTATTAGTCAAAGATGAAAGATTGCGTACAATTACTGCGTTAGCAAACTTTATCCATTTAGCTTTATCTCCGTTATAGATAAAATCATTACTACTGATTTTCGTTCCGTAATTGTGGTTATCTTCTCTTTCTAACAACTCAATAGATGTTCTAGCCCATTCACGTACTTGCTCGTATACAGCATCTTGATAATCATAATTGTGCGACAATAACCCCGGCACGAAAGCATCTTTCATGGGTACTTCACCGTGAATCTTTGTCAACGCATCCCAACTAAAAGCTTTTATAGCGTAGCCAATACCAGCAAGTGTCCAATCTTCTGCTTCCATAGACTGGTTGATCATATTCTCAAGGTTCATCCCTTGATTCCAGTAAACCATACGCCATGTTTCCCCCCCAGCATCTGAGGCCAATGTATAGAAATGGTTGGCAAATGAGGTGTAGGAAGTAGTTCCCATCATTTGGGTCATTGGACCTAACGCTCTAATATCCCAGTATAACCCCTGATATTGTTGTGTGATATTCGCTAAATATAAATACCCTTCTACTTTATCAGGTGCATCAATATTTTTATTTACATCTAAATACTTTTCACATCCACTTACTAAACCAAGCAGAGGCAAAAGCATATATAAAAATTTCTTTTTCATCATTTCTAAATCTAACCGGTTAATTTAATGTTAAACTAAATCCAACAGCAAAACCACGTGGATTAGGAATTGACCAGACATCATACCCCTCTCCTCCAGTTCCTCCAGCTGCAGCTGAAACCGTATTACCTACTGCATCAATCCCAGAATAGTTCGTCCAAGTCAGCAAATCATTTCCTACTGCATAGATATCCATAGCAGAGAACACTTTGCCCTTTGCCAATAGAGATTTTGGTAATCTATACGATAATCTCAACTCTTGTAGTCGTAAGTAATTAACATCTTTCTCTAACCAATCTTCATCGCCACCACCAAAAGTAGTCGCACCATATGCTCTATAATCTACAGCTATTGTGTTAAATGTTGGATTATCTGTATTCTCATTTCCGTCACGTAATACACCTTTAAATACAACAGGTCCACTTTCTCTTAAGCTTACTGATTCCCAACTAGTACCATTCGTCATCATTGTACGCTTAGTACCATTTACTACCGTTGCTCCCAATCTACCCGCAAATAACCCAGATAGACGAAAATCTTTATAGCTCAATGCCGTGGTCACTCCAAATCTCAATTTAGGCTCACGATTACCAATTACAGACCAAGTCGCCTTTGTAATTGGCAAACCTGTACTAGGACTTATCAAAACATCTCCCTGCTCATTTCTATCGTAGGCTAAACCTGTAAGTGTTGTGATTGGATTCCCAACCATAATACCATTACGAATATTACCTGAATTCCAAGTATATGCATTATAATATTCCGTCACGTTTTCTGGTAAGTAGAGCACTTCCGAATCACCTTGAGAAGCATTAATACCGACATTCCAAGTAAGCCCTTGAGCTTGCTTAATAATATCACCATCTAAGTGTGCCTCCCAACCCCAAGTTTTGAATGTACCCACATTCATATTGTTCAACACGAATCCTGTTGCATAGCTTAAACGAAATCCTTTAACTATCTGATCTGCATTGCGCGTCGTGAAGTATGTAAAACTACCATTTAATCTATTATTGAATAATCTAAAGTCCACACCAGCTTCCTTAGCTGTGGTCATCTCTGGTCGCAATTTTGGATTTGGCCCTGTAAAACCATACTTAAATCCACCACCCGATTGATCACTATATTCTAATTGAGGGTCAATTTCTAAAGGTCCTGCATCCTTACCTACCTGCGCAAGAGATCCACGTATCTTTATTTGGTTGATAGAAGAAATATCTTTTAAAAATTTCAAATCTGACACGATGAATGATCCTTCAATAGCAGGATAGAAATATCGATTATTAGAGACTGGCAAAGTAGAAGACCAATCATTACGCCCACGTAAAGTAATAAAAGCTAAATTATTGTAACCAAACTCAAACTGAGCTGATAATGCTTGGATTCTTCGTCTTGTATTACGTTGTGAACTTGTCTGTGACAACGGATCTGTATTATTAATAGATTGAAAATCAGGAACCAAGAATTTCGTGCCGTATGTAGCAGATCGTGTTACCCTATTTTCCAATTGGTGATAACCAACTTGTCCAGAGAACGATAATTTATCTTGTAAGAATTTATTATTATATCCTGCTAATATATTAATTGTAGGGTCAGAGAAATTGGATTGTACAAGGTTAAATTGTCCTTCACCTGCATTCTTATTCGCATAATATGGATGTGTAGATGTTTCAAAAGTTTGCATACCTACATCCCAGCCCACTTGCGCTCTCAAGAAAGCATTTTCTATAGGAGTGAAGTTCATGGATACATTACTCAAAAAGCGATCTGACTTATCAAAGAACTTGTTTTTATTCATTGCAAATAATGGATTCAATAAATCTTCATCAACATAATAATCAGGCTTTTTCATATGACTACCATCTGGCGCATAATAAATACTCATGTCGTCGACTATTGGCCATAACATCGCACGATACAAAGGACCATCTGTTCCTCTTAATACTTTATCGTTACCTGTTTTTGTATATTGCATCGAACCATCAAACTTCAAGTAAGGAGTAACGGTTGCCTGACCTGACAAACTAAGATTTGTGCGATCATAGGCTGTTGTTTTTAGCACGCCTTTTTGATTCAATTGTGAGAATGCCCCACGTATAGTTGCCTTTTCCGATCCTGCATCAACAGAAATATTATGTCTTTGTTGCGCGCCTGTTTGTAATATTGATGCGATATTATCGTATAATTTCATACCATCTGGATATAACCCTCCAAATCGCGATGTATAGTAGTAATTTGTTGTACCATAGTTACCATTCGCATATTTTGTTTGCATATCTGGATATCCGTAAGCCTCATCCCACTTAAAGTAATTACCATACGTAATAGAACCTTTTCCTGCTTTACCTTTTTTAGTGGTTATAATGATCGCTCCATTGGAGGCATCAGAACCATATAAAGCTGCAGCTGCCGCTCCTTTCAATACCGTAATCGATTCGATATCCTCCGGATTAAAATCATTACCTCTAGAGGAATAATCTAAGTTTCTAACAGAATAAGTACTACCTCCAGCTCCCGCCATGCCTATTGGATCAAACGATGAATTGTTCATAGGAACCCCATCTACAACGTATAAAGGTTGGTTATTACCAGAAATAGACGTGATATTTCTTAACACAACAGTAGTCGATGACCCTGGCGCACCCCCAGTAGACGTCACATTTAGACCTGGCACACGACCTGCTAATGCAGAAACAAAATTCTCCCTTCCAGACTCACTTATTGTCTCTCCGTCAATATGTTGCACGGAAGAACCTACGGCTCTTGCCACGCGCTTCATTCCGAATTCCGCAGTAACTAAGACTTCATCAAGTGCGGCCTCTGTACTTTGTAAAATCACATTGTACACTGTTCCATTACCTACAGTCTGTAGTGTTTCTTTACTGCCAACGGCTCTAAACAACAATATTTCCCCTGGCGCAGCTTGAATAGTAAAAGATCCATCTGCATTGGTTGCTACAGAACGATTGGTTCCTTGAACCACAACTGTAACGTTACTCATCGCATCTCCCGTCGAAGAAGTAACTTTACCAGAAATTGATTTTTGTTGAGCCATCAAACAGGATGCATATACTGCTACCCCGAAAAATGTGAGAAGTAATCTTCTTTTCATGTTTGATAGTTTATTATAGTGAATTGATTAGTATCCTATTTTATAAACAAAAAAATCAGAAACAATAATACCGCATAAAAAGGCATTCGATTAAATCATTAAAATTAGTACAACGAGTACTGAAATGTGGTTTTATATATTGTTCCTATAGGTATAATATTGGGTAGATAAATTTTATACAATATTTATTACAACAAGTCTAATTAAAAAAATGCAGATTTAATAATTTTTTTAAAAAAATCAGAACAAAAACGCATAAACATCAATTTCCCACGAAATATTATGTAACAAATAAGTTTGTCACATGGATATAATTCGGATTGGAGAACGAAAAATAAATCCGTACGAATTTCCAAAGCAGCGTACCTACCGATTGGTATTAGAAACTTAATTAAATTTTAACTCAAACTCTCTTGTATACTACCCTTAAAAATGAGTCTCCCAGATGGTTAAGATAATCGTTGTAAGGGACTGTTTTTAACATCCAACTTTTGGCTGTATGTCAATAATTTTTCCTTGTGTTTGTCCATCCATTATCTTTTACTTTTTAATTATCCCAATAAAATGGCTACCTTCCCCATAGCCTTCGGCTTCCCCACTATTCTTTTATAGATAGGTCCATAAGCCTTATCAAATTTGTTCATTCTATATTTCATCAGGTATTGTCATGTATGGATTGTTGTGTACCATATAGGAAATTAGTTTACGTTGCAACCTAGTCCTTTTGTGTAGTTTCTTTCCATCTAACCGATAGTTTACCTAATGCTTCCTTAGGATTCCACCTGACGATGGACACCCTTGCCTTCAGCTAAAACTTCCAACTCTAATGGCGTGTTCGGGACTTACACTCTAGAGTTATCGCCCATGCCAGGCGTAAAACCACAAAAGGGTCAGAATTTTCATTCTGACCCTTTTATTAAATTTCTACTATTTTAGAATACCTTTATTTCATATTCACTTTCATTACCTAATCGATCGACAGCTTTAACTGCAACTGCTGATAGCTTTTCGCCGCTTTTATTACTTGCAAATTCCTTAGCAGAAATATTGTTATCTACAATATCCCATTCCCACTCACTACCGTATTTTGCAAATACAATGAAATGTCTCACTTGTTCTGGTTGTTTGTGTAGCCACTTGGCAAATACTTTTCCGTTTTCAGGAGTAACTAACAATGTAGGAGCTAATAAAGGATTAGCTTTTAACCAAGGAGACTTTGGTACTAAGGATTTCTGTTTATAAGGTCCATTATTAAGTGTAGGCAACATTTCTGCATTTTTTGTCAATCCAGCGATGCTCCAATGTACTACACCAGGACTTTTAGGAACTATTGAACGAGTTGCGTTGATTTGGTTGACGATTTCTGTCGGTTTGTGTGCAGCTTTAACTTCTACTGTATTTAAACCTGGCCACAAATGTCTTTGGAAAGTATTTTCAGATTCCCACCATTTCAATAAAGTTGTAAAACTTTGGTTCGCAGGCTCGATTGGCCAATACAATTGTGGTGTAAAATAATCTATCCACCCTTTGTTTAACCATAATTTTGCATCAGCATACAATTCATCGTATTGCGAAGAACCTGTTACTCCAGCAGGATAACCTGGTTTCCAAATACCGAATGGACTTAAACCAAATTTTACAAATGGTTTTTCGGCTTTAATTTCTTTATAAATACGTTCGATGAAGTTATTCACATGCGATCTTCTCCAATCTCCTCGTGACAACTCGCCACCATTAGCTTTGTAAACATTCCAAGTTTTAGAATCTGGGAAATCTGCGCCACCATTATAACTTGCATACGGGTAGAAATAATCATCAAAATGTACGCCGTCTATATCATAACGTGTCACGATATCATTCACCACACGAGATGCATGATCTTGCGTACGTTTGTCCGCTGGATCAAACCAATACATACCATTCTTTAAACGAACAATGTAATCCGATGCAGTATTCACCATAGATTTAGACGTCACTTGACCACCATTAGTATGGTGAGCACGGTATGGATTCAACCAGACATGCAATTCCAGGCCACGTTTGTGTGCTTCTTCCACCCAAAATTCTAATGGATCATAATATGGTTCGGGACGCTTACCAATTTCGCCCGTCAAGAAGTAAGACCAAGGTTCAAATTTACTATCGTATAAGGCATCCGATGACGGACGAACTTGAAAAATAACAGCATTGAAGTTGTTATTTTTTAATATATCCAAAAGATGAATGGCTTCTTCTTTTTGCTGAGCAGTGGTCAAATTGCGTTTGGAAGGCCAATTTATGTTTGCAACAGTTGCAATCCATGCTGCACGAAATTCACGTGGAACTTCTGGCAATTGCACTTTAATTTTTTCTTCTTTTTTAGGCTCTTCAGACTTTTTCACTGGCCCTGACACCACTGGAGCTGCAGGAGTCTGCGGTAATACTGAATCTTTTTCTTTTACAACTTCAACTCCCGATGAAGGTGTTGCAGCTTTCAATTCTTTCGATTTTCGGGATTTGCACGACACAGCAATAACAACAATAAGGCATAAAAATGCTATAGTACGTAATACATTTATTCTCATAGGACACAAAACTACTGTATATACTTTTATTTTTTACATTGTATATGTTAAAAGTACGTTTGGCAATATTTTTTTTACGTTCAAAGATTATTCTACTAGTTTACCTTCGAAATAAACCGCATCTACATTGAAATCTGCATCAAATACTAGCACATTTGCTACTGATCCTTCATCCAAACGTCCTAAATCTTGACGTTCAATCAAATTAGCCGGATATAATGTAGCCATTCTTAATGCTTCATCTAACGGAATATTGACTTTTTGAACACAATTTTGCACTGCTTTAAGCATAGTAAGCGCCGAACCTGAAAGCGTACCATCTGGCAAAACATAGTGATCTCCATTCAAAATATGGTGATAAATATCTTTCTCACACTTCGCTACTGCGTCGGTAATCAAGAAAAGACGTTCTTTCATCATTTCTTTACTAATCTTTACAGCTTCATAATCAACATGAATTCCATCGACAATTATAGAAGCGTTAACAGACGAGTGTGTATACGTCGCTCCTGGCAATCCGACATTACGGTGGTGAAGTGGAGACATGGCATTCCAAAGATGTGTAACAGTCTTTATTCCTTTATCAAAGGATAATTTTGCTTGTTCGAAAGTTGCGTTACTATGCCCTGCACTTAACAATATATTTTCTGCTTGCAGGTATGCCATACATTCATCTTGCATCAACTCAGGCGCAACGGTCATCATCTGAACAGCGCCATTATGATCGGCTAAAAGATCTTCCAAAATTGGTAATTTAGCTTCTTTAATCAACTCTGCTGGATGCGCCCCTCGTTTACTTGGATTAAGAAACGGACCTTCCAGATGCAATCCCAAAGAGACTTTTGGTTCAGCAGTCTGATAAACTTTAATAGCTTTTTTAAAAAGATCGATGCTATTGGTAGCTAAAGTCAGGTAAAATGAGGTACAACCTTGTTTTAAAAGCAACTTTTCAATTTGATGTATAGACTCGATTGTTAATTCTGCTGAATACAGCTGATCTCCAGCACCATATATTTGCAAATCAATCAAGCCAGGACAGATATTTTTGCCTTCTACATCAATTTTTTCATAATCGGCAGGAATAGCATGGTCTTCTATTACTGCTGATATTTTCTCGTCCTCGATTAGTAATGCTTTGTTGATAAAAGTATTTTTACCTGTATATATAATACCATTGGTTAATGCAATTTTGCTTTTCATAATGTTGCAATAATACTAAAAGCTTTTGGAATTTGTATTTACACCTGTTGGATTGTAACTTAGACCAATCATAGTTTTAGAAATGAAAAAAGCGGACAATACTAAACCAACTTCCATACGCGTAATGTATATTATCAACGCGATTGCTATCATTCTATTTCTACTCGGAATTATTTATAAAATATTTATAGACAAATAATCATGTCACAAAAAGTTATTATCAATACAGACAAAGCCCCTGCGGCTATTGGGCCTTACAATCAAGCCATAAAAGCAGATAAAACATTATTCGTATCCGGACAGATTCCTTTGATTCCAGAAACGATGGAATTAATTAATACAGGAATTCAGGACGAAACACACCAAGTGTTTAAAAATATCCAAGCCATTCTAACAGAAGCAGGTTATGCTTTCGAAGATGTGGTAAAAGCTTCTATCTTCCTAAGCGATATGGGTGATTTTGCGGCTGTGAATGAAATTTATGCACAATACTTTACAACAAATCAACCTGCACGTGAATGTGTAGCGGTGAAGACATTACCGAAAAACGTAAATGTAGAAATCTCTGTAATTGCTTGGAAAGCATAACCAAAACATACTTTTCTGAAAAGCTGCTTTGTTTCAACACCAAAGCGGCTTTTTTATCTTTTCTACTTTTTCTAAAAAAATCTCTTCTTCCCTGGTAACAAAAAAATAAACCTGTTGATATACTATTGAAACTGATTGTAAAACATTTAAAATTCAATAGTATGAAAACGAAATTAAACTCAAAATTATTTGCACTTGTAGCTTGTGCAACTATTACATTCTCATCTTGTAAAAATGAAACAGAATCTGTATCATTATTAGCAAACCCATCTGCTGTAGGCTTCGCTGATCTTCGCAAAAATGCATTAGCAGACATTACACTTTCTAAAGCTTTTAAAGCTGAAGATGGAATTACTTTTGAAACAGATAAAGGAACAGAAGTAAGAATCTCACCTAACTGTCTGAGAGACAACATTGGAAATGTGGTGACTGGTGATGTGAACCTTTCCTTTGTAGAAATGTATGACCGCGGCAATATGACCGCGACAAACAAACCATTGATGGGTAAAAATAGCACTGGAGAATTATTACCATTGGTGACTGGTGGTCAATTTAATATTGAAGTAACGAAAGGAAATCAAAAATTAAGATCAGGATGTCCATTCTTTGTTGATATTCCAGCGACTCTTACAGGTGGAATCGACCAAGACATGAAACTTTGGAGAGGTAATATTGATGAAGAAGGAGAACTTGCTTGGGATGAAGTGAAGCGTGATGCTGGAGGCCAGGGTAAAGAAGCGGGTATCAATGTAAATACTGAAGCAGCCACTTATCAAGTATGGGCTTCAGAATTTGGCTGGACAAATGTAGATCGATTTTACAACGACGCTAGACCAAAAACTCAAATCAAAGTTACTGTTCCGGCTCAATACAATATGTCTAATGCGGCTGTATACCTATCATATGAAGGTGAACGAAATGTCTTAGCGCGTTTAGATACATATGATTCAGTTGAGAAGTTCTTTAGCGAACATTACGGTTACATCCCTGTTGGGCTTAATCTTCATGTGATATTCACTTCTGAAAGCAATGGATTATTAGTATACGCAATCAAAAAAGTAACTATTGTTGATAATGGTGTAATTAATATCTCTGAGACCGACCTAGAGATTACATCAAAAACCAACTTGGTAAATATTATTAATAATTTAAACTAATCCCAATTTATAATAGTACCATTTAGTGAGAGCCATTCTTCAGAATGGCTTTTCTTTGTAGCAAATGTACCTTAAATTTCGTTTTATAAATCATTACATTGACACACCTTGCTCTAATGTCAATGATTGGCAAGGGGTAATTCTATATAATGGTGAAAACAAAGAAGCTATAGCTATAAAAAACACCGATAATAGTTTTTACCAAAAAATCTCACTCTATAATCAATTAAATAGTAGAAAATTAATATTTGAAAATAAACAGTTCCCACAGATACATAACAAAAAAATCATTCTTAACTGCGAGAACAGAAGAATAAAGGCAGAATTTGAATAATGTTAAGAGTAAATCAAAGATTTACCTCTAATATTTTTTGTAATTTAGCCATTCTTAGGAATGGCTGATTTATCTTTAATTACTCCCATAGAATACCTCAAAGGTGTAGGTCCTCAAAAGGCCGATGTACTCAAAAAAGAGTTGCAGCTATTTACTATTGGTGATTTATTGCAATATTATCCATTTCGCTATATTGACCGTACCCAATTTCACAAGATTCGTCAGTTGCATACCGATTTAATTGGTGCGCAGGTTTTAGGCCGATTAATTGAGTTAAAAGAAGTCGGTGAAAAAAGAGCAAAACGACTTGTCGGTATTTTCAAAGATGAAACAGGCTCGATGGAATTGGTTTGGTTTCAAAGCGTCACGTTTATACAGAAAAGCCTAAAAGTTGGGGCTGCTTATATTATCTACGGAAAACCAACGGAATTTAATGGTCAAATTTCCATTACACATCCCGAAATCGAATTGTACAATTCGCAAGAGAAGAAAATCGGTAATCTGACAATGCAGCCCGTCTATTCTTCAACAGAAAAATTGAAGAAATTCAATCTTGACACAAAGGGAATTCAACGATTGCAACAAACGGCACTTGAAACAACATACAGAAGTTTTAGAGAAACATTGCCTGACTATTTGGTCGATAAACACAATCTTTTACCCTATCCAAAAGCTTTACTTTCCATTCATTTTCCACAAAATGTGGATGATTTGAATGCCGCTATTCGAAGAATGAAATTTGAAGAATTATTCTTTATTCAACTTCGATTATTACGCAACAAACAACTAAATACGCAAAAATATAAAGGCCATCGATTCAATAAAGTTGGCGAAAAATTCAATACTTTTTTCAATACCAGATTACCATTTCCACTCACAAATGCACAGAAACGTGTAGTCAAAGAAATTCGTATTGACACCAATACAGGTGCGCAAATGAATCGCTTGGTGCAAGGGGATGTTGGTTCAGGAAAGACTGTTGTCGCGCTGATGAGTATGTTGATTGCAATTGATAACGGCTATCAAGCCTGTATGATGGCACCCACAGAAATTCTAGCTACACAGCATTACAATGGGTTGAAGGAATTGTTAGGTGAGGATATTTGCAATATCAAATTGCTTACGGGGTCGACTTCAACGAAAGAACGTCGAATAATCCACCAAGAGCTGGAAGAAGGCACATTAAATATTTTAATTGGAACACATGCCTTGATTGAAGATAAAGTAAAATTCAAGAATATAGGTTTTGTGGTGATCGATGAGCAGCATCGTTTTGGTGTAGAACAGCGCGCAAAATTATGGCGCAAAAACACGATTCCACCACATATGTTGGTGATGACAGCCACGCCGATTCCACGAACTTTGGCGATGACGCTGTACGGGGATTTGGATATTTCTATTATTGACGAATTGCCAGCGGGTCGTAAACCAATTAAAACTGTTCATTTTTTCGAAAATCAGCGACTGCGTGTTTTTGGGTTTATGCGCGAAGAGATTGCCAAAGGTAGACAGGTGTACATCGTTTATCCGTTGATAAAAGAAAGTGAAAAGCTTGATTTATTGAATCTAGAAGCAGGTTTAGAAAGCTTACAAAAGGAATTTCCGCTGCCACAATTTAAAATCAGTATTGTGCACGGAAAAATGCCAGTCAAGGATAAAGATTTTGAGATGCAACGCTTCGTCAAAGGCGAAACGCAAATCATGGTCGCTACAACTGTAATTGAGGTTGGTGTAAATGTCCCGAATGCTTCAGTCATGGTCATTGAGAATTCCGAAAGATTTGGCTTATCGCAATTACATCAATTGCGTGGTCGTGTTGGTCGTGGAGCAGAACAATCTTTTTGTATTCTGATGTCGGGCAATAAGTTAAGCAAAGAAGGACGAACACGTCTAGAAACGATGGTTCGCACGAATGATGGTTTTGAAATAGCTGAAGTAGACTTAGAATTACGTGGTCCAGGTGATATTTCAGGTACGCAACAATCGGGAGTTTTGGACATGAAAATTGCTGATTTGGCAAAAGACCAACATATCTTGGCGGAAGCTAGGAATTCGGTCATCGAAATTTTCAAACAAGATCCACGACTTACACTTCCAGAGAATCAAATTTTATTGAATTACTTAAACCAACGCAATCCCGGAATCTCTTGGGATAAGATTTCCTGACATTTCTATTTCAAGCGGCTATAATGGATTTCTTATATTTGTAAGGTATATGCAAAATCCAGATTTAACGAATATTGCGTCCGAGCAAATTCATGACATTTACCAAAAAACGTATAATCTGATTCTCTTTCTCGGTGGATCAGTCAAATTAACACACGTTTTGACAACAATATCTTTATTGTTAGTGGTTCTTTTAATATTGCTGATCACAGATTTTGTTTTCAGAAAAGTTTTAAAAACTCTTTTTATCAAAATTATTAGCAGTTCCAAAACCATTTGGGATGACAAGCTTTTAGAAAACAAAGTCCTAGATGATTTAAGTCATTTAGTATTAATCGTATTCGCGCAACAAACCGTTCCGCACTTATTTGTCGGCTTTCATTCTTTTGAAAATATTTTGATAAAATTCTTAGGTGTTTTTGTTGTCTTCGCTGTTTATAAACTTTCTAATGCTTTACTAAAAACGCTTCGAGACATCTTAAAAACCTCGAAAGCATTTTTTGACAAGCCCCTTGATAGTTATTTACAGGTTATTCAGATTTTTTTAATATTTGTTGTATTCACCGTTTCATTTTCTATCATTACAGGCTATTCACCCTGGTCATTTTTGGTTTCCTTAGGTGCAGCTTCAGCTATTTTGATGTTGGTTTTCAAGGACACGATTTTGGGTTTTGTAGCGAGTATTCAAGTCTCTGCGAATGATTCTGTGCGTGTAGGCGACTGGATTGAAATGCAAAAATATGGTGCTGATGGAAGTGTGGTGCAAATAAATTTGAATAATGTGAAAGTTCAAAACTTCGACAAAACCATCGTAACACTTCCTACTCATGCATTACTAAGCGACTCCTTCAAAAATTACCGGGGTATGCAGCAGGCAGGCGGTAGAAGAATTAAGCGTGCGATATTCATCAAGATATCATCTATTCGCTATTTGAATTCCAATGAAATTGAAGAGCTAAAGAAAATTCATTTACTAAAAGATTTTATTAGTATCCGCGAGGAAGAAATTGCGACGTACAATGCCTTACATGAAGTAGATGAAAGCGTGAAAGTAAATGGACGTAGAATAACGAATATTGGTTTATTTAGAGCATATATCGAAGCTTATTTAAGGAATAACAAGAATATTCACAAAGAATATCCGCTGATGGTACGTCATCTAGCGCCTACGGAGCATGGATTACCATTGGAGGTTTATGCATTTACTCAAGGAACAGAATGGTTGTACTTTGAAGGCGTAATGGCGGATTTGTTCGACCATATATTCGCTGCTATCAAATACTTTCACTTGGAGATATTTGAACTTCCAGCTTCGGATGATTTAAGGGCTAGGGCAATGCAATTACCAAATTTCGATAAACATATTATTAACTAAGTTGTTAATATTTAAGATTTATTACGGCAAGGAATAGCGTCTACAATTTTATTTATTGCCATCTAAAAAACTATCTTTGTTTATCATATGTTAGAACTAGAGCTAAATTTTAGTTCATTGTTCTAATATTAGTTTAAAAAATATTTATGTCGAAAAGATTCAAATTAATAGATACAGCTCCAGAAAAAGAAACGGCAATTTTGGTTTCAGTCATTACACCTGATGTGTCCGACCAAATGGCGCAGGATTACTTAACAGAATTAGAATTTTTGGTACAAACTGCTGGCGCGGAAACAGTTAAAGTTTTCACGCAAAAATTGCAAAAACCTGAGCATGCTACGTTTGTAGGAACTGGTAAATTAGAAGAAATAAGAGAATACGCCGAAGCCGAAGAAGTGGATATGATTATTTTTGATGATGAATTGACTCCTTCTCAACTTCGCAATATCGAACGTGAATTGAAGCGAAAGATATTAGATCGTTCAAGTTTAATTTTAGACATCTTTGCGAGTCATGCCCAAACGGCACAGGCTAAGACGCAGGTGGAATTAGCGCAATTACAATATTTATATCCGCGATTGACACGTATGTGGACTCACTTGGAACGTCAACGTGGTGGTATTGGTATGCGTGGTCCTGGTGAATCGCAAATCGAGACAGATAGACGTATTATTTTAGACAAAATTTCTTTATTAAAAGAGAAATTAAAAACCATTGATAAACAAAATGCGACACAACGCAAGAATCGT
This sequence comes from Sphingobacterium litopenaei, assembly GCF_014692495.1. Lineage (GTDB taxonomy): Bacteria > Bacteroidota > Bacteroidia > Sphingobacteriales > Sphingobacteriaceae > Sphingobacterium > Sphingobacterium litopenaei. The sequence goes on from NZ_JACOIJ010000029.1 coordinate 21,562, forward strand.
GGCGATATGATTCGTGTAGCTTTGGTCGGCTATACTAACGTAGGTAAATCCACGATTTTGAATATGATTTCCAAAGCCGAAGTTTATATCGAAAACAAACTTTTCGCTACTTTGGATACTACTGTAAGAAAAGTCGTGATAGAAAATCTTCCTTTCTTACTTTCAGATACCGTAGGATTTATCCGCAAGTTACCACACCATTTAGTAGAATCATTTAAGTCTACTTTGGATGAGGTTCGTGAAGCCGATGTACTAATTCATGTGGTTGATATTTCCCATCCTAATTTTGAAGATCATATCAGAGCGGTGAATGAAACGTTGAAAGATATTAATGCCTTAGACAAACCGACTATTACAGTTTTCAATAAAATTGATGCGTTCAAACCAGCAGTAGAGGTGGATGAAAATGGAGAAGAAATTAAAGTCACTTTAGATGATTTCAAAAACTCTTGGATGGCTAAAAATTCGGATCCAGCGATTTTCTTATCGGCAACTAACAAAACAAACATCGAAGAATTCAAAGAAAAGCTTTACGAGGTAATATCGGAATTGCACAATGCTCGCTATCCGTATAATAATTTGTTGTATTAATTAGCTGTAAGCAATAGGCTTTATGCTATAAGCTTGATGAATGAGAGATTTCAAAAAATATGAGGTGTGGATAAATGCACACAAATTGACATTGAAAATTTTTGAAGTAACCAAATCATTTCCTCAGGAAGAAAATTATAGAATTATTTGACAAATGCAAAGAGCGGCTTACTTTATTCCTAGTAATTTCGCTGAAGGCTGCGGAAGACAGAGTGATAAAGATTTTGATAGATTTCTACAGATTTGCTTAGGTTCTGCACATGAGTTAGAGTATTTTTCCATACTAAGCAAAGACCTAGGGATAATTACTTTACAGACTTACGATATTCTAATAGAAAATATCAACATTATAAAAATGCAGCTTTTCAATTTAAGTAAAAAGTTAAAAGGCTTATAGCTTACAGCATAAAGCCTAGAGCGATTATTATGAATAAAACAGTAAAATTTAAAGATTGGGGATTGGTAGATTACCAAGAAGCGTGGGATAGACAGGAAGATATATTCTCCAAAACTTTAGCAATAAAACAAGATAACAGAACAAATAATTTCTCCAATCCAACGCCGAACTATTTAATCTTTACAGAACACCCGCATGTGTATACGTTGGGTAAAAGTGGACATGAAGAATATTTATTATTAGACGAAGAAGGATTAAAGGAAAAGGGAGCTAAATTCTATAAAATCAATCGCGGAGGTGATATTACCTATCATGGACCTGGTCAGATAGTGGGTTATCCGATTTTAGATTTGGACAATTTTTTCACGGACATCCATCTTTACTTACGCACGTTGGAAGAAGCTATAATTTTGACACTTGCGGATTATGGCATTGAAGCGGGACGATATGAAGGTTATACAGGTGTTTGGCTAGATGCCGACAATGATAAAGCACGTAAAATCTGTGCTATGGGCGTGCGTGCTTCACGTTGGGTCACTATGCATGGTTTTGCATTCAATGTAAATGCAGACTTAGCTTATTTTAGAAATATTATTCCTTGCGGAATTGACGATAAAGACGTGACTTCAATGGAAAGAGAATTAGGTCGAAAATTGGATATGGCCGAAGTAAAAGGCAAACTAAAAAATCATATTGCAGATCTTTTTCACATGGAACTAATATAAAAGGGCTTTAATAAAGCCCTTTTATATTTTTATCTAGTTATTAAAATCTAAAAGCTACAAATACTCTTGAGCCTTTAAGATTATATTTTTGTACCGCTTGAAAATTCTTCATCATAATATAGGAAAGAATAAGAAGGTGCATAACGAAAATATCCAGATACGCCAATTCCTTCTGGTAATTTTTAAATGAACTGAAGGACCCACCTGCAATCCTACTTCAGCTTTATGTGTTATCAATTTTTCCTCTCCACCAGTCTCCCAATTACCCTCTTCGTCTTGGTATTCACCTTCTAAAAGTTCCATATATTTCGTATAGTTTAAATCAAGAAATGTAACATCAATTCCAAAATGTAATAGCTTAGCAATAGGTTGAGGATGCACAAAGTACGTTTTACCACTACTATAGAATGCTCCGAAATCACTTTTCATTGCCTTTGATTCCTCGAAATCTTTACTACTTGAACTTATTTTTGAGATGAATATCCAAAGTTAATGTACTTTTACCTGGACGCAATTGCGCATGAGAGATTAATGTCGCACAGATTGCACAGATTATTAAAATTAAATTTTTCATAAAATTACAGTTAATTTGTTTTAAGTTAATTTCCGAAATTAAATAGGAAAAACACTTTAAAAAATACCTCAAATGGGGTATATTAAACCATTAACTGTTCCAGATAAAAAGAATAAATTGGCGTTTCTTCCGTACGGGTGGCAATAGATAACTCTATATCATCACAATGCGGTCGAAACAACGAATCCACTAATTCCACCGTATTATTTTCACCTGAAAGGTGTCCTAAAATGAGATGTTTCAAGCGTGGAGTTCGATTTTCAAGAAACAATTCTAAGGCCATGGCATTGGAAATATGTCCCCAGCCACTTCGTATTCTATTTTTGAGAAAATAAGAATATCGCCCCTTCAGAAGCATTTCCTCGTCAAAATTACTTTCTAACAACAAGACATCCGAATGTTGGATCACATGTTTTACATTATCACATCCTCGTCCCAAATCCGTCATTATACCGATATTAACCTCTCCATCTGTTACTACAAATGAACACGGCTCTTTCGCGTCATGATATTTAGGAATTCCCATTACGGTTAAGCGTCCAATGCATACTCTTTCATCTGGTTGTATAAAATTCACCAAATGTTCGGGCATGTGCAGTTTCGAACCTTCATAACTCCCTTTCGTAATATATACAGGAATCTGAAAACGCTTGCTGAAAACCGAAAGTCCACGAATATGGTCCGTGTGCTCGTGGGTAATAAAGATTGCTTTGATACTTGTAGGATCAATTCCTAATCTTTCCATGCGAATCAACACATGCTTGGTGTTGATACCAATATCAATTAATACCGCATCATTGCCTTTAGCGACATAATAACAATTTCCATTAGATCCAGAAGCAATCGAGCAGTATTTCATATTCGATAGCAAAGGTAAATAAAAAAGCTCTTGTCCACGAGAACAAGAGCTTGGATATTTTTATCAATGAAGATTAACATTCTGGCAAACTCAATGGAACTTTCACGGCAAGTCCACCATCTGCAGTTTCTTTATATTTCACATTCATGTCTTGTGCGGTTTCCCACATGGTACTCACGACCGCATCCAGACTTACCTTAGCTTTATCAGGATTGGATTGTAAAGCCAATTGTGCTGCGGTAATTGCTTTTATAGCGCCCATCGTGTTACGCTCTATACAAGGAACTTGCACCAAACCACCGATTGGATCACATGTTAATCCCAAATGATGCTCCATAGCGATTTCAGCTGCCATCAATACCTGTCTTTGCGACCCCCCGAGACATTCTGTTAGCGCTCCTGCCGCCATAGCAGAAGAAACGCCAATCTCGGCCTGACACCCCCCCATTGCCGCTGAAATCGTTGCGCCCTTTTTGAAAATAGAACCAATTTCGGATGCCGTTGCTATAAATTGAATAATCTTATTGTCGTCATAAGCATCATAAAATGCTACATAATATTGCAATACTGCAGGAATTACACCCGAAGCTCCATTTGTCGGCGCTGTCACTACGCGACCAAAAGAAGCATTCTCTTCATTCACGGCCAAAGCAAAGCAACTTACACAATCTAAAATATAACCAAAATCCTTACCTCCTGCACGGATAGCTTCCAGCCAAGAATCATAATCTGTATATTCACGACCTTTGAGCATACGCTTATTCAAACGAGCAGCGCGACGTTCTACATTTAAACCACCTGGCAATATGCCTTCGGTGTGGCAGCCTTTATAAATACATTCTTTGATAACACGAAAGATATTAAGAATTCCTTTCCGTGTTTCTTCTTCCGAACGCCATGATAATTCATTTTCCAAGACCAGTTCTGAAATTTTCAGTCCTGTACGCATACAAGCACTCATCAAATTCTGCGCTGTATCAATCGGAAAAGGCAATTCCACCTCACTTAATACTGAAGTACTATCAGTTTCTTGAACAACAAAACCTCCTCCAATAGAATAATATGTTTCGCTAACGGCGGTACCATTTCTCAAAAAAGCTTGAAAAGTAACTGCATTGGGATGAAATGGAAGACTTTGATCAAAAAGAAAAAGCAATTGATCCGTGTAAGAAAAATCAATATTTTGTCTGCCACCTAACTCAAGCTTTCCAGAAGATTGTATACGCGCTACTTTAGGCAATACATCATTGACATCAAAAGTTACGGGATCGTCACCGCTTAAACCAAGCAGAATAGCAATATCCGTACCGTGACCAACCCCAGTTTTTGCAAGAGACCCATATAAAAGGATAGTGATCTGCTCCACTTGATCTAAAACTCCTGTTTCCTCTAATTTTTGAACAAAACGTTGCGCAGCACGCCAAGGTCCCAATGTATGAGAACTTGATGGACCAATCCCAATTTTGAACATATCGAAAACAGAAATTTGTTCAGATGCCATAATTTACTCTGTACTTATAATTTGAAGCAAAGTTAGAACAATAAATTATAAAAAAAAGCCAAGCTGAAATATCAACTTGGCCTTACTATTGGAGATTTTATATTTAACTATAAACCTTTGCCGTATGCGTATGTTTTGTTGATCGACACTGGCAATTTACCTTTTGATTTAATATCCTTTAATAATACTTTAACTGCAGCACGTTGCATAAAAGCTTCGTTTTGGTAGCCCATAATAATAGAAGCACTACGATCTACTTTCACTGAAGTAATAGCATAAGGATTTGTCAATAATACAGTGATCGTACGACGACCCGCAATTTTATCAATAAAATTATTCACATCCTTTGAAAAATCTAGAGCTGGTCTTGGACGTGATCTATCATCATGGATTGCAAGAACGATTTGCTCATGGCTTCTTACTTCTTTTACTAATTCCTCTAGCTGAGCTTCTGTTTCCTTACCTGAAATATAGATGTTTTTCACATTCGTAAGTCTTGCCGATAAACCTGACTCAAAATCTTGAGCTTTGCTGATCCCTACACTTACTACAACAGTCTCTTTCTTCGCATCAAAAGACTGAATGCGACGATTTGATTTCAACACCGTTACAGCTCCATCAGCCATACGCTGAATTAAAGATTTTGTTTCTGGTCTATTAATATCGTCGAATACTCTGTTACGATTTGCTGCTGCGTATTTATCTAAACCTAGCCACAATTTCGCTGCTAATACACGTTTAACTCTAGCATCGATATCCGCTTGTTTCAAGCGTCCGCTTTGGATCGATTTCTCCACAAGAGCAATTGCTCGCGCACTATTTTCGGATAATTCCAACAAATCATGTCCCGCTTCGATAGCTAAGATGTCCGCCTCTCCATTTGGAAAGAACTTGGTCACACCTTTCATATTCATCGCATCTGTTACTGTCAATCCTTGGAAGCCTAACTGTTTACGTAACAAGTCTGTAACTACTTTTTTAGAAATTGACGAAGGAAGATTTGGTGTATTGTCTAATGCAGGAATGTCCATATGACCTACCATTACAGCAGTCGCTCCTTGTTTGATTAATTCACGGAATGGGTACATTTCCAATTCTTCCAAACGCTCTCTCGTGAAAGGCAATTTTGGCAAATCATAATGCGAATCCACATCTGTATCGCCATGACCTGGGAAGTGTTTGATTGAAGCTAATACACCACCATCAATCATCCCTTTCATATAAGCAGCTGATTTTACAGCCACGTTTTCTTTATTATCCCCAAATGAACGGAATCCGATAACTGGATTCTTCGGATTATTATTAATATCTACTGTAGGAGCAAAATTGAAATGAATTCCTAAACGCAAGAAATCTTTAGCTGCATCTCTACCCATATCATAAATCAAGGAATTATCTTGCAATGCACCCAAAGTCATTTGATAAGGGAAAGACTGTGTTGAATCAGGTAGGCGCATGCCTAATCCCCATTCACCATCAATTGTTACCAATAAGGGAACTTTAGATACCTTTTGGTATTTGTTGATCATATCCACGTGACGAACTGGACCACCTTGGAATACTACTAAACCTCCTAATTGCTCGTTTTTAATTACTGTACCAACCGAGTCAATAAACTTTTGTCCCAAATTTGTATGTGCACGCACTAAAAATAACTGCCCAATACGTTCTTTCGGAGTAAGAGAGTTAAATACGGAATCCACCCATTTGTGATTACTATTAATGAATCTCACAAAATCAGGTCTTTTCTGTGCTACTGCTCCAAGCGATGTCATAAGAGCAAGTGAAAAAGCTAAAATAGGTTTCAGCATGATATATTTCTGTTTAAAGTATACTCACGAATATATAATAATATTGCGACATTTTAATGTTTCTGCAAAATTGTTACAACAAAACGCACAAAAACGCATTAAAGCAATTGATATTTTTGTTCTAATAGCAAGGCCAGATCAATAGAATTTTCAATCTCTCCACAAGCTTCTTTTTTCCATAGCATATCAATTACCAATAGCAAATATTGTGCTTCGATTTCGGGGTTCTCGTAGCCAAGCTCTTTAAAAGCTCGAATAATTATAGGGTGAACAGGCTTCATGAATTGCTCATGCTGAGATTTGGAGAATGGAATATGAGATAGACGTTCTTGCAATTTCCAAAACATGGGTTCTTCGGCAACTAACTTACTCGGTAAGAATATCATATTTTTGATGAAATCCTTTGCATTCTTATAAGTCATCATGCCACGGTGATGTTGAAGTACACGTCTGTATCCAGATTTAATAAGATGCGCTAATAATGCATCTTTATTCCCAAAATGTTTAAATATCAAAGCCTCTGACACACCAGCATTAGCAGCAATTTCCTTTGTCGAAGTATCAGCATAACCATTTTTTGCAAACAACACCAATGCTGCTTCCAATATTTTTTCTTTTCTACTTAAAAGGGAACTCTTCATAAAAACACGTACAATCAAGCAAATATATCGATTTTGATACAATATTTGAAGTTTAACATGTTTAAACTATTATTGTATAATAGACCTATATTCCTGTGAAAAAATTTATAAACTTTATTATCTACACACTTTTTATTATCTATTCTGTCAATTCTTATGCTCAACAAAGAATTAATGGAAGGGTTGTAGCAAAAGAAGATAAAACAGCAATCACAGGAGCAACAATAAGTTTAATTGCAAATAACAAAGATAGTACAGTACTACAATCCACTTCTTCCGGTAAATTGGGAGATTTCGCTTTTAATCAAGTTCAATCCGGAAATTATAGTATTAGTGTAAAAGCATTAGGTTTTCAAGCTAGACTTACACCTATTCAAATATCAGCTTTGAAAAATCTAACTTTAACTATTCCTCTGGAATTGGATAATATAGGTATTGACGAGGTTGTAATCTCTGCTTCTCCTGCTGTTTTACTGAAAGGGGACACAATGGAATACGATGCCAAGAAATTCGTAACCAGGGATTTTGCCGATGCAGATGAAATGGTTGCTCAAGTGCCGGGAGTAATGATTGATGAAGATGGCAATGTGACTGCGCATGGTGAGCCTGTCACACGTATAATTGTTGACGGAAAAGAATTTTTCAGTTCAGACCCTAAAGTTGCCCTCAAAACACTTCCTGCCGACATTATTGCAAAAATTCAATTGATTGATGAAAAATCAGAACAATCCCGATTCTCTGGCTTCGATGACGGCAAACGCAATAAGGTCATTAACATTGTTACCAAACCCGACAAGAAGGTCGGATACTTCGGAAAATCAGCTTTAAGTAAAGGCGATAGTGACAAATTCTCTTTTAATTCCTCCACAAATAGTTTCAATAAGGATAAAAAATACGCGATCAATCTCTTGGCCAATAATATCAATGAAACTAATTTTGGAGAGCAAGGAAGAGGTGGAGCAAGAAGAGGAAACAATAATACCGAACGAGGCTTATCGGACACATATGCGGCGGCAGTGAATTTCAGTAATACATATCCGAAGTATCGGATGGAGGTTAGTTCGGATTATAATTTTAATTCTTCCACGACTGTGACCAATTCATTGTCTAATATTCAGTATTTATCCCAAAATCAAGCTAATCAATTTCGGACACAAAATCAGCTCTCTGATGTTCAGAATATTTCTCATGAATTTGGAGGTAGACTGAAATGGCAAATAGATTCCACAAATAGATTAGATTTTTCCCCTAATCTGAAGTTTACCAGCTCTGAAAGAATAAATTCTACAGACTTCAACACCATTAACACAAGCAGTAATCCTATCAATAATTCTATTCGTTCTTCAGAAAACGATTCAAAGAATTTGAGTTTTGGAGCGTCTTTGACCTATATGCATCGATTCAAAAAAAATGGACGTACTCTATCCTTATCCGCAAGTGGCAACAAAAATAAGGACGATGCACAAGGATTAAACTTAGCTGTCACCGAATATTATAGAGATGCTGTATTGTCTCGTATCGATACAAATAACAATTCTAGCCAAAGCAATGGATACGGATCTGGGGTTAATACTACGCTTTCTTTTACAGAACAAATATCTAAAAACGGAAGAATGCAGGCGCAGTATGACTTTCGAAATAATGGTTCCTACTCCAACCGAGAAACCTATGAATTCTTGGCAGCAACAGGTCAGTTGGGTGAATTACGAGACCGTTTATCCAATGAATTTCGAAATGATTACAATTACCATAGTGGCGGACTTTCCTATATCTATGTACTAAAAGATTCGATAAGATTACAGCTTGGAATTAAATATCAGCATGGCATCCGCCACAATAATCGTACTGTGCCTATTAATCTCAAAACTACGGCCGATTTCAATAGTCTATTACCCCATCTGTCTACAAAATACATGTTTACATCGAGTAAACAGATAGAATTTAGCTATAATACACAAACTAATACCCCTGCTATTAATCAACTTCAAGATTTTATAAATAATCAGAATGAGTTACGCATAACAAAAGGAAATCCAAATTTAGATCAGGAATATGCACATTCATTACGATTGGAGTTTAAAGATGTCAACAAGAAGACTGGCAAATCGCTGACCACCAATGTAAACTATGAATATATTCAAAATAAAATAATCAACAGCATCATTCAAACTGACACAAGCATAATCCTATTTGATGATATCCGCTTAGGAGCAGGTGGACAATATATTGCGCCTGTAAATGCGGATGGAGCTTATTCGTTCCGAATCAACAACAGTTTTGGCCTTCCAATAGAAAAATTGAAGATTAATCTGAATCTGAATTCTCGTTTGTATATTAATAATGAGCTTGCACAAATCAATGAGTCTCCAATTAAAAATAAAACTTTTGGATACGGTCAAAGTGTGGGTATCAATTCCAAATTTTCAAAAAAATACATCATCGGTTTATCGTACAATATTGATGGACGAGAAACGTCCAATATAATGACAAGAACTGCACGATATCATGTTGTAAACCACAGATTGAACAGCAACCTGACCCTTGAGCCTCTAAAAGACATCGTATTTACTTCGAACTTAACATGGTTAAAAAATGGAGGAATAATGAACTATCCAAATATTGAGACTTATATTTGGAATGCCTCTATTGGTAAAAAGCTTTTCAAGAAAAGCAATGGTGAAATCACCTTAAAAGGATATGATTTACTAAACAAAGCACAAAATGTAAGCAGAAGAGTAACCGAAAATAATATCTCGGACGTAACCTCGAATACGTTAAACAGATATTTCTTACTATCCTTCACGTATAACCTTAGAAAATTCGGTTCTACTAATCTTTTTAAATAAACAGACCGCCTTTTTGTAAGAAAAGTTCTTTCTTTTTCATGTAAGCATCTTTATCTATAGCTTTTGTTCCTTTGGAAATGATGACCGATTTGTACCCCAATTCTAATGCGTCTATAGCTGTGAAATAAACACAAAAATCTGCTGCTAAACCACAGATATGTACTTCGTCTACATTTTTGGACTTCAAAAAACCATCAAGCCCAGTGCTATGACTTTTGAGATTATCATAAAATCCACTATAGCTATCTACTTTTTTATCCATTCCCTTTCGGAAAATAACCTGTATCCTATTTGTATCCAGCAGACTTGAAAATTCAGCACCTGGAGTTCCTTGCACACAGTGATTAGGCCAGAGTGTCTGTTGATAGCCATTCCATTCTATTACATCAAAAACATTATTTTCTACATGTGACGAAGCAAAACTTTTGTGGTTTAAGGGATGCCAATCTTGCGTAGCAACCACGATTTCGTATTTTGGTAGAATCCTATTTATCTGTTCGATTATTTCATCGCCGTGCGCAACTTCTAATGCGCCGCCTGGCAAGAAATCGTTTTGAACATCAACTATTATCAATGCTTTCATAAATTGAAGTTAATAAAATATTATTTAATAGCCTTATCAAGGCTTTTGAAGAATACATCACATCGAATTGTAGCAAAACATCTAATTTTCACGTGTTTCAAAGGAGTATTTTATATTAACGCAACATATGTAAAACAAAATAAATTATTAGATTTGCACCTCATATCTACAGACAGTAGATATTTAACATATTATAACACATTTAACAGTAGGTATTACTTACATTTGCATGTCAACTAATAAATATGAGTCAATTTTTACGTTTTAAATATTTACACTTTCTGTCTGTTGTAACTGCATTGTCCCTTATTACGAGCTGTAATAAGGATATGAGCATTTCTTTAGACGAAATTGATGAAGACATTGCAGTCACTTTTATTGACTCCTTTACCGTAAATACATCCTCATATCAGTTGAATTATTTACCTGCCTCAGCTACATCAAATGTATTGGTGGGAAAGGTTCAATCCAGCGACTTAGGTAGTGTAAAGTCTACTTCGTACTTACGATTGATGATGGACTCTTATACAGATAATATTCCAGAAGGAGCTGTATACGATTCGGTAAATGTTGTATTGAAACCTAATGCTACAAGATATTATTATGGCGATACTACTCAGGTTCAATCCCTTGCTGTGCATAAAGTAACACAAGAGATTGTTACAACCAATATTTTGTCATCCATTGATAGCTACAATGCACCGGCGTATGTCACAGGCCCAACAATTTTTAGCAATCAAAAATTCACTTACGAAAATACAGCACTTGGTTCAGTACAGTTTAGACCTTATGTCAATTCAATTGATACTATTAGTATTCGATTAAACGACAGTTTTGGTAAGGATATTTTTGACAAGATCAATACGAATGATTACAATGTCAATAATGTTGAAGCTTTTCACGCTTACTTAAAAGGTATTGCAATCGTACCTGCTGACAATAATACAGCAATCTTAGGCCTTAACGATACAGTTAATGTTCACATCAACTATTCGTATATTGGATCAGATGGTTTTAAAGTAACAGGTAAAAAAATCTTAACGAATTATTCGCCTTCTTATCAATACAACAATATTGAATACGACAGAAGTGGGACTCCATTCGCAGCTTTGAATGCGACTAACAGAGAATTGTCGTTTCAACAAACAGATAAAAAAGCATATATCCAATCTGGTACGGGTTTGGTAACGAAAATAAAAATGCCGTCTCTTCGCGAATTCATGAATAACGAAAACATCAGTATCAACAAAGCCGAATTAGTTATTGAAACAGAATCGCTGGGACAAGGTGCATCTCCAGCTCCAAAGAGTCTTATGCTGATGGTTTCCAATAAAAATGGATTACCTGTAAATTTTGTTCCTACCCCATTTTCTACAACTATTCAAGAAGCTACTTACGTAGAAGGCAATGATGTAGGTGAGAATGGAAAATATGTTTTTAACTTAATTGATTATATTAAGAATATTAATTCAAATCGATATATTGACACAGATTTATTAATATCTACAGCTTCATCAAGTCTTTTTAGCACAGTTAATTCTGCTAAAATTGCGAATGAAAACGGAAAGCCTAAGATCAAATTAAATATTGTATATACTAAATTTAAATAATTTATGAATAAGAAAAATTGGCTATGTATTGTTTTAGCCTGTGCTTTTACACTTTCAGCATTTAATTCTTGTAAAAAAGACGACGACGACGATAGCACAACGGATAATGGTCCTACAGAATGGGTGAGATCATCAGCTTTTGATGGCGATCCAAGAAGTGCTGCTGCGTCATTCCAAATTGATAATAAAGGTTTCATCGCTACAGGTATTCTTACAACAAACGAAAGAACAAAAGACGCTTGGTCTTTTGAAAATAACGTATGGAAACGTGTGGCAGACTTTCCTGGAGTCGCTCGTAACGGTGCAGTGGGTTTTTCTATTGGTCAAAATGGATACGTTGGTTTAGGTTATGATGGTACTGACGTATTAAAAGACTTCTATAAATACAATCCTTCGACTAACACTTGGACACAAATCGCTTCATTACCTGAAACTGCTGAAGCTCGTTATGGTGCAGTAGCGTTTACTTTAGGTAACAATGCATATATCGGTCTAGGTGCAACTAAAACTCAAAAAACGTTGAAAGATTTCTGGAAATATGATCCTGCAACAGACAAATGGGAAGCTATTGGTTCAGAATTCAAACAAAAACGCGTGGATGCATTTGCTTTCGTAATTGGAAACAAAGCATACGTAGGTGGTGGTTTTGATAACAACCAATATCCAGAAGATTTCTATTCTTTTGACGGTTCTAAGTGGACAGAAGAAACTCCATTGAAAGATACAGATAATACATATGATTTAACACGTCGCGGCGCTTCTACATTCGTAATCGGAAACTACGGTTATGTAGTAGGTGGTAAGAAAAATGCTTCTTTGAATACAGTATGGAAATATGATCCTGCTGCTAAAAAATGGGAAAGCAAACACCAATCTCTTCCTCAAAATGCTAGAGATGCAGCTGTATCGTACTCTATCGGAGGTAAAGGTTACCTAGTAACTGGTGCTAACGGATCATTGAAATTCGATGACAACTGGGTATTTACACCTGTAAGATAATTAAGAATATATTATACTAAAAAAGGCTTTGCAATAGAATTGCAAAGCCTTTTTTAATGTCTGAAAAATCAAAGAAACGGGACATAAATCTTAGTTTTTGTCCCGTTTGTGTATTTATCTTCTTTCTAGTTAAATAATTCCAAAGCTTTCTTTACTCTAGAAATAACTTGTTCTTTACCTAATAGCTCCGTAATTAAGAACACATCCGGACCAAACTTTCCTCCTACTAACATGATACGATAAGGCATCATCAGTTCTCCGATTTTCATTCCCGACTCAGCGACTTTTCCTTTAAAGAAAGGCTCTAAAGTGCCAGCAGTCCAATCATTTTGCTGCTCAAATTCAGTAATGATATTTTCGAAGAAAGCTGTTTTATCTGTATTCCATTTTGGTTTTACCGCATCTACATCATACTGTGCGGGCTCTTGGAAAAAGAACGATGCTTGTCCCCAAAAATCAGAAACATACGTTAAACGTTCTTTCACTGCTGATAGCACGGTATTTAAATAAGCTTCATCAAGATCAAAAATATTATTTTGTGCTAAAACTTCTTTGATTTGTGGAAAAAGCTCCGCGTTATCCGTTTTCTTGATCCACTCATGGTTGAACCACTTTGCTTTCTCAAAATCAAATTTAGCACCACTTTTGCTAATACGCTCTACAGAGAATTTTTCTATTAATTCTTCAATAGAAAACAATTCTTGATCCGTACCATCATTCCAACCCAACACACCTAGCATATTTATAAATGCTTCTGGCAAGAATCCAAGTTCACGGAAACCTTTAGTCAAATCACCCGATTTAGGATCTGTCCAATTCATCGCATAAACAGGGAAACCCAAACGATCTCCATCACGCTTGCTTAACTTACCATTTCCATCAGGTTTTAGGATCAATGGCAAATGTGCCCATTGTGGCATTTGCTCTTTCCATCCTAAATATTCCCACAGCAACAAATGTACAGGCGCAGAAGGCAACCACTCTTCACCACGGAACACGTGCGAAATTTCCATGGCTTTATCATCCACAACCACTGCTAAGTGATATGTCGGCATGCCATCAGCTTTCAATAAAACCTTATCATCAATCAATTTTGTTTCGAAAGAAACACGACCACGAATCATATCGTCAAAAGACACAACTTCATCTTCGGGCATTTTAATACGAATAGTATGAGGAGCTCCTGCGTCTAATAAAGCTTTCGTTTCCTCTGCTGAAAGACTTAACGAATTGCGCAAACTCAATCTATTTTCATGCGAATATCTAAAGTTTGGTTGTATTTTTCGTTGTTCGTCCAATTCTTCGGCCGTATCAAATGCGTAATAAGCATATCCAGCAGCTACTAATTGTTCAGCATACTGACGGTAAGAAGGTTTACGCTCACTCTGACGATAAGGGCCAAAAGCGCCTGGATTCTCTGGACTTTCATCTGGAGAAATACCGCACCAAGCAAGACATTCATTGATATATTCTTCAGCACCTGGCACAAAACGCGTTTGGTCTGTATCTTCTATTCTTAAAATAAATTCACCTTGATGATGTCTAGCAAATAAATAATTGAACAAGGCTGTTCTTACACCGCCCAAATGCAATCCTCCCGTAGGACTTGGTGCGAAACGCACTCTTACTTTCTGTTGTGAACTCATGATGCAAAATTACTTATTTCTCATTTAATAAATGAATTAGAACATCCCTACCTCGTCAAATAAAGATCAAATATTGAAGAAAATCCTTATTTTGTAATAGTTTTTATCGCGAATGAATCCATATCAGTACAATACCAAACAAGCTTGGAAAGTAGTCCTTATTATAATTGCTGCCACCATTGGCATAGCGTCTCTAGTATATAGTAACTATTTAGTAAAGAGCTTATCCCAATCCGAGCGAACAAAAGCGGAGGTGTGGGCTATGAGTACCAGAAGTATTATGACCATGCCTGATGTGGACGATGAATTCATCAGTTTTGTATATGCTGTACGTGATAGTCTCACTTTACCTGCTATTATTACCGATGAAAAAGACAACATAATCTTTTGGCGTGATTTAGATTCCACAAAAACCAATATTAAGATAGAAGATTCTACAAAAACGAATTTAGAATACGATCCGAGCTACTTTCAAAGGGAATTAATTCGTATGAAAAGTGCACATAAACCTATTTTGCTGAATTTAGAAAATGGCGAGAAATGGTCGGTTTACTATCACGATTCTAAAGCCTTACGCAATTTGAAAATATTTCCATTCATTCAACTTTCGCTAATTGCAATTTTTCTTGTCATAGCCTACTATGTGTTTAATTCCATCAAACGTTCGGAACAAAACTTAGTTTGGGTAGGTATGGCAAAAGAAGCTGCTCACCAATTGGGCACCCCAATATCTTCTCTGATGGGATGGATTGAGCTAATTAAAATTAAATTTGACGCTGAAGATGACCAAGTGGTCAACGAAATGGAACGTGATGTTACACGCTTGGAAATTGTCGCTGATCGTTTTTCAAAAATTGGATCAAAACCTGCGTTGACAAACTATAATGTATATGAAGTCATAAATAACTTCGTGCAGTACTTCAAAATTCGAACTAGTGAAAAAATATCCTTTCAAATAGTGGGTGAAACGCACGTCGAAGCGATGCTTAATGTTCCTTTATTCGATTGGATTATCGAGAACTTACTTAAAAATGCTGTCAATGCAATTGATACTGAAGGAACTATTACCATAGTTATTAAAGAAAATATTGCGAAAGAAGAAATTTTTATAGACATTAGTGATACCGGTAAAGGAATACCAAAATCCAATTTTGAAGCCGTTTTCCAACCAGGATTTACTACTAGGCAACGTGGATGGGGACTTGGCCTTAGTCTGACCAAAAGGATGGTCAGATATCACAAAGGCCAGATTTTTGTCAAAGAATCCGAAGTAGGAAAAGGCACTACATTTAGAATAGTACTAAAAAGTAATTTAAATTATGAACCTACTCAAGTCTGAAGATTACCCAGCTATCTACGAAGATTATATTGAAAATGTGCAAGGAAATGTGATGGATGAACTCGAAGCTCAACTCGAATCCTTTCCACTATTCATCCAAGATATCCCTAAAGAAAAAGAATTATACAGCTATGCGGAAGGCAAATGGACTGTTAAAGAAATCCTATGTCATATCATAGACACCGAACGCGTGATGTCCTATCGTGCGTTGCGATTCGCACGCAATGACATGACCGCATTAGCCTCATTTGAACAAGATGAATTTGTCGCTTTCGGCAGACATAATGAGCGCGAAATGAGCAGTATCATTGAAGAATTTATCCACCTCAGAAAATCAAACATAGCTCTGTTCAAGACATTTAATGAAACGGAATTAAGTAGAAAAGGTATGGCTTCGGATAGATTAATCAGTGTACTTGCCTTTATTTATGTGATCGCAGGACATTTAAATCACCATAAATTTATTTTGCTCCAAAAATATTTAAACAATTAAGCATGATTTGGAATAGGGAATATACATTAGAAGAAATAAATGTTTTGTTTGAGAGGAATATGACGGGCTTTTTAGACATAAAAGCCTCTTCTATTAGTGAGGATTCCTTAGCAGCAACCATGCCTGTAACGGATAAAGTGCTACAGCCATACGGAATTTTGCACGGTGGAGCATCGGTCGTACTTGCAGAATCAGTAGGAAGCGTTGCCTCCGCTTTGATTATCAACACCGACACACATAATGCAGTAGGTTTAGAAATTAATGCCAATCACCTTAGACCGGGGAAATTGGGAAGTACTGTAGAAGCCAAATGTACACCTATTCATATTGGAAGAAGTACACACGTATGGGACATAAAAATCCATGATGATAAGAAAAGATTGATTTCCATCTCCAGATTAACAGTTGCTATTGTAAAGAAATAAAAACGTGAGTTTTTCAGATTAAAAAGTCCAAGCTTTTTTAGCTTGGACTTTTTAATTAATATTTTTTGGAAAAAATTATAGATTCCATCTACAAAAAATAGTATCGAAGGATCAAGATTAATTCACATTCATCACATTTGGCTAAAAAAATAAAAAAACTTAAAACTTTTTTTACCAAATCATTGTTATCCTTTTAAAGTACCATTCATTTGGTAATATGATACGGTTTAGGTTTTTAGAGAGACTTCGCCCAACGAAGTCTCTCTTTTATTATAATTCTTAAAAAGAACAAACGTTTGACTGAATTATTTTTTTTCTAAAATCCATTTTATTTTGTTAGTCTTGTAATAGGAACTAGACTATTTTAAACCGTGAAATAAACATTATATCATAAATTGTTCCTGCGAAATATTAATTAAAAATATTAAATTTTAGTATGTCTTCAACATCACAGTCTAGCGCTTTACCAAATGCGCCACAAAAGACAGCCTTTCTACCGATGGCAATTTGTTGTCTTTTATTTTTTATTCTTGGATTCTTTACGTGGGCAAATGGTGCATTAATTCCCTTTGTTAAATTAGCTTTCAGTCTGGATTCAGATTTACAAGCTTTCTTTGTTTTATTCGCTTCCTATATTGCCTATTTCTTTTTAGCCTTACCAAGTTCATGGATCATTAAGAAAACTGGCTTTGAAAATGGCTTAATTTTGAGTTTAATATTATTAGGAGTTGGATCTTTAATTTTTATCCCTGCAGCCCACCAAGGCAGTTATAACTTATTTTTATTGGGGATATTTGTTCAAGGTTCTGCAATGGCCTTAATGCAAACAGCTGTTAACCCATATTTGAGTATTATAGGCCCCATCGATAGCGCGGCACAACGTATTGCCATAGCGGGCGTTTTCAACAAAAGTGCGGGCATTATTGTGCCATTTATTCTAGGAGGTATCTTATTAAAAGGTTCGGCTGAAATATCAGAGAAATTACAAAGTCTTCCTCCAGGTCCAGAGCACGATGCTCTAATGAACTCGCTATTGAGTAGAGTAGATACTCTGTATATTATTTTGGCTGTAGTAGTTTGTCTGTTTGGTTTAGTAATCAAATTAGCCAAAATGCCTCCTGTAGATGTTGACCAAGAAGATGAAGACTCATTAGCAGCTCAAGGAAATGATAAGAAAACAAGTGTTTTTAATTTTCCTCATTTATTTTTAGGCTCATTAGCTATTTTCTTTACGGTAGCTGTGGAAGTAATGGCAGGAGATATTATTGGTACATATGGTCATCAATTAAGTTTACCTGAATTCTTTGTAAAATATGGTACTGCATTTACATTGTCTTGCATGTTGGTAGGCTATTTTATAGGAATTATCGCCATCCCTAAATATGTAACCCAGCAATACGCTTTACGTATATGTACATTTGTAGGTATCGCTCTTACTGTAACTTCGGTATTTACATCAGGATTAACATCCTACATATCATTAGCCATGTTGGGTATTGCGAATGCATTATTATGGCCTGCTATTTTTCCCCTGGGCATCAAAGGTTTAGGTAAATTTACAAAAACAGGTTCTGCTATAATGATTATGGGTATTGCCGGAGGCGCCGTATGGCCTTTAGTTTATGGTTTCTTAAAAGATACTGTAGGAATGAACTTTCAATATGCCTTCTTATTAGCTATGGTTCCTGCATATTTATACATCTTGTATTTTGCGACTTGGGGTCATAAAGTAGGTAAAAAAGCTTAATAGCAAATTAAATATAATTGGATAGGAGGAACGGGATTAATTCCCGTTCCGACCTTCCACAGCACCGTACGTACCGTTCGGTATACGGCGCTTCCCTAAGTTGTAACACGAACTCGCTTGTATTCTGCCAGTAAAGATGGGTATCC
>NZ_JACOIJ010000002.1 GCF_014692495.1 Sphingobacterium litopenaei
ACTGTAAACATGAAAAGAATCCTGAAATTAATCTAAAAAAGCAGGGGTATTAGCTTTAAAAATGTCAAATTGGGATAATAAGAGCCAAATAGCATATCCTTATTGACTAAACTTACAATAAGGACAACTAATAAACAATCTTCCAGAAATCCCTAAAACAAAAATGACTGAGTAAGCTTAATACTATACTCAGTCATTTTTTTAAGTCTCTTAAAAAAATAGAAACTTTTTCAGTGCCCTCGATTTTTCTCCCCTTTTGATAGGAGTTTTATAATGTCAATGCTAAGCGAGTGAACGCAAATCGCCCATTAAATCCAAATTGTTGTCCGGTTCGAGAATATAAGAAATATCCAGCACCTTGTAAAGAACTTCCGTCACGAACTTTATCTGGGTAAACATCAAAAAGATTGTTCGCACCAATAGTCCATTTTAAGTTTTTAGTCAACTGATATCCTAAACTTAAATCTGTAACCACCTTACTGCCGAATGTTTGTCTGTCAGCATCTACATTGGTAGCACCTTCTACTTCACCAAAGTATACATTGCGTAAGAATACATTAAACTTATCTACCGTGTAATTGAACGAAAGGTTGATTTTCTGACGAGGAACAGCGGATTCCAAATAGATTCGAGAAGCTTGGTCAAAATAAATACTTTCCTTGCCCGATAATTTTTCTGACGCTTTGATGTCGCCTAAAATATTAGTTTTAACAAATGTTCCTGATAAATCTGTGCGCAATGTGCCTTTTCCTATGTTTTCATTATAGGTAAAAACTACGTCTAAACCTTTTGTTTCCGTATCAATCGCATTGGCAAAGAATCTCGCCGAAGAAGCATTCGCTGTTTGAAGTAACGCATAGATTTCTTTGTCTTGTTCGCTCGCAGCAGCCGCATTTGAACCAGAGAAATTACCCGTGTACACAATGCGGTCATCAATACGAATATAATATCCATCTACAGTGGCTTTTAATTTGCCAAAGTTTCCTGTAAGACCAGCACTATACGAATGTGATGTTTCTTGTTTCAAGGAAGGAATACCTAATAATTGCGCTGGACGACTATCGTTTGTAAAAGTACCAGAGTTAATAATTTGTCCTTCTACGAATAAACTAGATGTGGCATTAAAATATCTTTGGTGCAAAGATGCAGCACGGAATCCCGTACTAGCAGCAGCTCTAAAATTAAAGCGTTCATCTATTTTGTAACGTGTAGCCAATTTCCAATTTAATGTAGAACCAAAATCTGAATAGTTTTCAAAACGTAATGCTCCTGTGACTAAGAAGCTTGGGCTAAAGTTCACCTCTACATCACCATAAGCAGCAACAGATGAACGTGATTCGTTCACCGCATTATCTGGTCTAAATCCTCCAAAGGCTTGTGCTCCTGAAGCATATGGACTACCATTTGCTGCAAATCGTGTTTGCACATTTCCATTGATATTTGGTATCAATATAGCATTTCCATTAGCATCCGTTCCGACCCGTAATGCTTTGCCATAATCAGCATAAGAAGCCTCTTCTCCAGCTACTATTTTATAGTTTTCATAGCGATGCTCTAATCCAAATGCTACGTTAATTCCAGCTAAGCTGTTTTCAAAAAATCTGTTGATATCGAAGTTGGTCGTATTTTGAGCAAAACGGTAGCCTCCATCGTCAAAGCTAGTAGGTGAAGCTTTAAGCAAAGAGGCATTTAAGGTGTTTTCCGTTTTAAAATCTATGGAATTTCTGCCAAAGGAATTAGAGAAATCTGCATTCCATTCGCCAATTTTTCCTTTAATACCCGTAGCAAACGATTGGTCATAATTGTCTGTAACAATTAAGGGAAGAAAACCTAAAGGATAGATTTCGCTTATATTTTGGGTTAGTTGTGCCGGTTGTCTTCTGAAAGCCGCTGACTCACCATTACGATAATTCAAACCACCAAAAGCATATACTTCTGCATGTTCATTTAAAGGAATAACCGAATTGAAGAACAATGCTCCTCCTCTTGTTTGTGCTTGACCAATACGTGAAACGAAATCTCCGCGTGTAAGGCCTCTTTTTGCCAATTCCGCATCTGTGATATTTGCTCCTGTAGGATTTGGATATTCTGTTGGGTTGTTGTAATCGGAAAAGATTACCCCTGTAAATTCTTTTTGTCTGTTTGTCGGTTCACGGAAGTCATAAGAACCTGAGAAGTTAATGTATCCACCTTGATTTCCCAGGGGTAAACCAAAGTTTAAGTTGGCTTGTACAGTCTGACCATCAAATTTATCTTCTGCATTTTTTGATGCATATCCACCATATGTTGCCGATGCACGTAATTCTTGTACATTATCTTCTAATATAATATTGATTACTCCCGCGATCGCGTCCGAACCATACTGCGCGGCAGCACCATCACGAAGAATCTCAATACGTTTAATAGCTGCGGTAGGAATAGCATTTAAGTCTGTACCAACAGAACCTTTACCAAAAGTACCATTGATATTCACGACAGAAGTGGTATGACGACGTTTGCCATTTATTAAAACCAAGACTTGATCGGGACCTAAACCTCTTAATGAAGCAGGGTCTATATGATCTGTACCATCTGAAATAACCTGTGTATTGGAATTAAAAGAGGGAGCAACATAATTCAATAGTTGATTTAAAGAGACTTGTGCTACATCTTTTGTTAGATTTTTAATATCGATGACATCTACTGGAGCTGTGGATTCCAGATTCGTGCGCGGTACGGCGCGGCTACCTATTACGACTACTTCATCCAAAGATTTGGATTCAAGATCAAAATCTAACGTGTTATTAATAGCTTCGGATATGTGCTTGGTAAGGGAAGTATATCCAACAAAAGATACCGTAATGGATTGTGATTTATCGGATAATTCAAGGGAATATTCGCCTTGCGCATTTGTAGTCTTGGAAATGCCATCATTTGTTCGAACTGTGGCTCCTGCAATATGTGCGTTATTGCTACGTACATATCCTTTTAGTGTTTTGGTTTGTGCATTAAGATTTGCACTTAGCACGATTAAAAACAAAAATGTGGTGAGTTGGTATATCTGCTTCATTGTTCACGAATTAAAATAGTTAATGATACAAATATATAAAATCTATATACTAACTAGATTATTTTTGATGAATAATTTTTAGTATTAATTATCTTGTTAAATGAATTTCCGAAAATTGATTAATATACGATTACTTTAGCTTTTCGTTATTTTTATGACGTTCAGAATCGCGGTTAGTTTTTTTATCTAAATTCTTTTGCAGCGCTTCCGTTAAATCTACGCCAGTCTGATTCGCGAGACAGATTAAAACGAAAAGCACGTCCGCCATTTCATCAGCTAAATTGACTTCTTTGTCAGACTTTTTGAAAGACTGTTCTCCATACTGACGCGCCATAATGCGAGCAACTTCCCCTACTTCTTCCATAAGCATCGCTGTATTCGTCAATTCATTGAAATAACGAACTCCAGTAGTGGTGATCCATTTGTCTACAATTTCTTGGGCTTCTTTTATCGTCATAATCAATTAAAAATTATCCTTGTCTTTGGTATTCATTATAATCGTTACAGGGCCATCATTGCGTAAATCTATTTTCATATCGGCTCCGAAAATGCCTAATTGAACTTCTTTATTCAGTAACGAAGTCAATAGTTTAGCCATTTCTTCGTACATCGGTTTCGCTTTATCTGGTTTTGCCGCACGGATGAAAGAGGGTCTATTGCCTTTTTTTGTTTGTGCAAAAAGTGTAAATTGAGAAATAAGCAAAATATTCCCGTTGATGTCTTGAATGGATTTATTCATCAATCCATTTTCGTCCGAAAAAATGCGTTGATTGACAATTTTATTGGCTAACCATTCCAAATCGTCATTTTTATCTTCCTCTTCAACACCCAATAAAACTAATAATCCTTGTTCAATAGCTCCTGTAATCTTATCATCTACCGTACAGGATGCATGTGATACTCGTTGAATAACTGCTCGCATGATGTAAAAGTATAAATTTCATCACGCACAAAAAAGCGGTAATCTAACTGATTACCGCCAAAATAAATATTCAGTAAAAAAATTAAAATCTCAAATTGAGCCCTACTAAGAAGTTTGTAGTAGCCTGCGGGTAGTAAAAATTATAATAATCACGGGTGCCTTTGGATTCAAATATCTGTCCCCAGGTATATCCTGAGGTAACATATTTTGAGTTGAAAATATTATTTACAGATATTAATAAGTCTATATTTTTGATTCCAAGAGCCGAAAACGAATATTGTGATTTCAGATTTGTATAGGTGAAAGGATCAATAGAACGTTCTTTAGCCGAACTATTATCTAAATATACTCTTGAAACATATTTTGTCAATAGTGAAATAGACCATTTTTCTGTAGGCAAATACGTGAAATTGTTTGAAAGAATGGTGTTGGCCGCTTTTGCAATTTGCGTGTTCTTATAATAGAATTGTTCTTCTTTCACAAATTCCCATTCATCATCCAGTACAGTGACGTATTCTATGAAGTTTTTAATTTTATTTTCGCTCAAAGCTGCGGTTGCTGACCAAATAAATTTAGGATGAATAGCCCAGCTAGCATCCAATTCCCAACCAATGCGGTAGCTTTTAGGGATATTTACACGAATCTCCCCTCCAGTATCATTCAATTGCCCCGTAGGAATTAATTGATCTTTGTATAACATCGCATAAAAATTTGTTCCCACATTGAAATTTTCATTTCTAAATCGGTATCCAGCCTCTATGTCCTGCATTTTCTCTGGTTTTGGAAATTCATTACGCGGATTTTCTACATAGTCCTTACGAATAGGTTCCTTGCTAGCGTAAGCGTATGATGCGTATATGTTGGAATTTGGATTCAAAAAATAAGTTATACCAAATTTAGGATTGACAAAGTGTAAGTTATCCTTAAAATTGATTGATTTTACCTTGTCGTCATCGCCATTGACACGATAATTTACGTTTCGGTATTGTACATCTAAGTTGAATAGCCAATCATTTAATTTGAGGTCTGTTTTTAAATATGTATTGAAATCTTTTTTCTTAGCATCATTGAAATAATATTTATCATCAAATAGTTGATTTGGATAGATTTCTACAGATTTTACTTCACCATAATGGTCACCCAAATATTCATTATAGGCTCCCCCAAAAGTAAAGTTTAATGCATTAGATGGTTTATAGTTCGCTGAAAAGGTTGTGCCATAGAAATGATTGTCTAACCATTTTTGACGTACTAAATCCGATTTTGCAATAGTGCTCCCACCTTGAACCAAATTTGGAATACCGTATTTGGATAATCTGTCATTTTCTCGGAATTCTTCATAATAACCCGCTCCGCGTGTATAATGCAATGCTGCGTTTAAATTCCATTTTTCATTTGCAATGTAGGTATAGTGTAGGTGAGAATGCGTTTGTGTGTAGTTATCCGTTTGATTGTCATAAGTATAATAATTATAACGTCTATCTGCGTTTAGAAGACGTTCGAATTCGCTACCTGAATATAATCCAAAAGCATTATTGGCATAGTCTTCCAAAGCAGTTCTATCACCAGTCAACAAAGGTTCGGGAGTTCCATACCAAGCTTGGTAGGTTTTTTCCTTTCCAGTGAAAACAGTAGCTTTTAAAATATGTTTATCCGTATACAATCCGCCATCCAAATAAAGCGATTTCAAGTCCGATGTTGCTCGCTCTATATAACCATTAGAACTGATGCGAGACAGTCTGGTGTTAAAGGCAAATTTGTTATTAATCAAGCCTGTTCCTGCTTTGATTGTATTTTTCCAAGACTTGTACGATCCAAAGCTGTTATTTAATTCTGCATAAGGCTTCGTTTCCAAAGCATCCGTTTGGATATTCAACGAAGCACCAAATGCTCCAGCTCCGTTTGTAGAAGTTCCAACACCGCGTTGGATTTGAATACTTTCGGTGCTCGATGCAAAATCTGGAAGATTTATAAAGAAGGAACCCATGCTTTCGGCATCATTTAGCGGAATGCCATTTAAAGTAACATTGATGCGCTGATTGTCTGATCCACGGATCGTCATATTGGTATACCCAATTCCTGCGCCAGCATCCGAACCAATGATAACCCCAGGAGTTTGATCTAATAAATAAGGAATATCTTGTCCCAGATTATTTTTCTTTATTTCCTCTTTGTCTAAATTTTTAAACGTAGTAGCTGAATTTTCTTTTGCGCGTGTAGCATAGACAAAAATAGCATCGGATTGAATGGTAGCTAATTGCAGCTGTACATTATATTCTAATTGATTTGCTAATGTACGAATGCTGAATTCCTTATATCCCAAATGTTTTACATTCAGTAATAAAGAACTTGGATTTTGCATATTGAATTGTACGGTACCGTTATTGTCCGTCTGTTTCGCTGTGTTTCCTAATACGACAGTCGCGTTTTTAAGAGCTGTAGATTTCTCATCTACCACTTTGACGGTAATAATTTGTTGTGCGAAACATACAGTCGCGATGAGGCTCAATGCCCCAGTAGCAATAAATTGCTTAAACATAAAATAATTCTGTTTTTTTGAGTTAAACCTAATTACTGCAAGGGGTTACAGCAACTTCTATTTAACCGCCCATTCCCTACGCTGGCATTATCCAGATCAGGTGTGTTTAATTTATTTTCCTATAAATTAAACCGGGTATAATCTCAGCCTGTCTTTGTGTTGTAAACAAGGCACCCCTATTCGATAAAGCAAATCTACCTTTTTTTTATGGTATTAATAAAAAAATGATATAATTATTACTAAAAAATTGTATCTTTCTCAAAAAATTGGAGAAATCTTATTTTTTAAAATCACACAACACACACATAAAATTAAATGATACAATACTTTTCCGCTGATTATGTTATTCCTGTAACGTCAGATCCTATAAAAAATGGTATAGTAGCTATAGAGGATGGGAAGGTAATAGGTGTCTATAAGGATATAGATACATCTATTAATAAAGCTGATGTTAAATCATTTTCCGGAGTGTTAATTCCAGGATTTGTGAACACGCATTGTCATTTGGAGTTATCTCATTTATTCAACGTTATTCCTGAAAAGACTGGACTATTGGAATTCATTGGGAAAGTAATGGAAAATAGAGGTAAAGATACAGAAGAGATAATAACCGCAATGCAAAAAGCAGATCAATTCATGTTTGAAAATGGGATTCAAGCAGTGGGTGATCATGCAAATACTGCTATTTCTGCAGAGATAAAAAATACTAGTAAAATTGTTTACCATACTTTTGTTGAGATTATAGGTCTTAAGGAAGAGGAGGTGAATGCAAAGATTGATGAGGCACGAGATATCGAGTTTTATTTTGATTCTAGGCATTCTTCTATTACACCTCATGCTCCTTATTCTTGTTCTAAATCATTATTCAAGGCTTTTAAGAAGTCTGTAAGCGAAGACAATATTATTTCTATTCACAATCAAGAGAGTGAAGAGGAGAATAAATTGTTCCGATATAAAACAGGTGATTTCTTGAATTTTTATGAGAAGATAGGGCTAGACTTAAAGGAATTTAAAGCGCAAGCCCGCAATTCGATTCAATCTTATTTGAATTATCTGCCAGCGTCTAATCATACTATTCTAGTACATAATACCTATACTTCTATTAAAGATTTGGATTTTATTACGAGAATGGGGCGAAAAGTAACTTTGTGTCTTTGTCCGAAAGCCAATCTTTACATTGAAAATGTTTTACCGAAGGTTCAATTATTTAATAATCACAAATTTGATATTGCATTAGGTACGGATAGTTTAGCTTCTAATAATACTTTGAGTATTTTGGATGAGCTGAAGACATTGCATCAAGCAAATCGCGAGTTGAATATTCTGGAAACGATTAAATGGGCTACAATTAATGGCGCTAAAGCATTGGGGCTTGAAAAAGAGCTTGGTTCATTAGAAGTAGGAAAGACTCCTGGATTGGTCTTGTTAAAAAATATAACCAATTTAAAAATCACTGACGAGGTTACATTAGAAAGAATTATATAATTGCTTACTTTTGCTTTAATGAAACACATTAATATCAAAGTAAAAGGTAAAGTACAAGGCGTTTATTTTAGAGCAACGACAAAAGCTGTAGCTGACCAATTGGGAGCTAAAGGTTTTGTCGTTAATCTTAATGATGGTTCTGTCTATATAGAAGCTGAAGGGGATAGTTTTACACTAGACTCGTTAGTGGAATTTTGCCATGAAGGACCAGACCGTGCTGAGGTAGAATCATTAGATGTAGAAGAAACTTCTGATATAAAAGGTTTCAAAAATTTCGAAGTTCTAAAGCGTCTTAAATAATTCATCTATTGTGTCGGGCATAAAAAAATTCCTAAGTGATACCGTAATCTACGGATTGACTACTATTATCGCGCGTGTCTTAAATTTTCTACTAACGCCAGTTTTTCTTCGCAAGTTTGAGTCGTCCATCTACGGGATATTCACTAATTTATATTCTTATGCGGCCATGATTAATGCCATCTTGGCATTTGGTATGGAAACGACCTACTTCCGTTATTTGCAGCGTGTAGAAAAAGAAGATAAGGAAAAAGTCTTTAATAATAGTTTTATCGTGACGCTGTTTGCTACTGTAATATTCGTAGCGACAATGTTCATCTTTGCGCAACCTATAGCATCTTTTATAAAATCTGTTGACCTCAATCCTGCTGAATATATCATTTTCGTAAAATTGTTTGCGGTTATTTTAGGTGCCGATGCCTTGGCGGTGGTTCCTTTTGCGCGTTTGCGTGCGGAAGGAAGACCTATCCGATATGGCGCCATTAAGATTGTCAATATTGGTGTATTGGTATTCTGTAATCTATTTTTGTTGTATTGGCTTCCGAGCTTGATAGATAAATATACATTTTGGCAAGAGCTTGCTGAAGGATGGTTTAGAGAAGGTTGGTTAGGTAATGTGTTTATTTCTAATTTGATAGCGAGTGTAGTTACATTAGCCTTGTTGATACCACAAATTGCTAAGTTTTCATTTAAGATTGATGCTGCTTTGATCAAAAGCATGATTAGTTATAGCTTCCCCATACTTATTGCAAACATTTCCTTTATTATTAATGAACATTTGGACAAAATGATGTTTCCAAAACTTGTTCCAACCACTGAGGGAGAACGGGATTTGGGAATCTATGGTGCTGTAGCAAAGATTGCGATTTTCCTTAATCTTTTTGTGACGGCATTTCGATTGGGAGCAGAACCATTTTTCTTTTCTTATGCGAAAAATGAAAATTCCAAGCAGGTGTATGCCAAAATAATGGAATATTTTATCATAGCGATGGTGATAGTAATGATAGGTCTCTGTGCAAATATTTCTTGGCTGAAGGATTTCATTCGAGGAGGGAAATTAGAAAGAGAAGTATATTGGTCTGGTTTACATATTGTGCCAATATTATTGTTTAATAATGTCCTTTTAGGAATTTATATGAATCTTTCTATTTGGTATAGATTATCTGATCAAACGAGATATGGATTATATATTTCAGGAGTTGGAGCGATAATTACAGTAATATTAAATATTGTATTGATTCCAACTTATTCTTATGTAGGGGCAGCATTGTCTACTACACTTACCTATTTTGTAATGGTTACCCTTTCTTACATTCTAGGACAGAAGAATTATGCTATTCCGTACAATGTGATCAAAGCAGTAGGCTACATGTTGATATCTGTTGCCTCGACAGCTTTCATGTACTTTGTGTTGGACAATAATGTTTGGTTGAGCAATTTTCTGTTGGTGTTAGTGTTAGTATTTGTTTTTTATTTAGAAAGAAAATTTATTGTCAATATAACTGGTAAGATTAAAAAATAGTTATATATTAGAGGTTAATATATAATTATTTTATGAAGAGATTTTTACTTTCGATGATGATTCTTTCATCAATTTTTGGCGCCTTTGCCCAAAATCCCGAAGAACTGCCTAATTATAGAAAAAGTGATATTCTAATAGACCCATTCTGGCTTATTGGAGGTTTAGCATTAAATGCTTCTTATGAACGATTGATCTCAGAAGATTCTGGGGTAGGAGCAAATGCTATTTTTGGATTCGGAGATAATCTTGAAGATTTTACGCAGATTTCACCTTTTTATAGAGCTTATTTTGGAAGCAAATACGCTTCTGGGTTCTATGTAGAAGGTTTTGTTCCTATTACAATCAGTAGAGAATATGACAATGTATTCTGGACTGACGAAAGCAACAGAGGTAAAAGTGCAGTGTATACTACAGGTGGATTGGGGTTTGGATTAGGAGGAAAATGGGTTGCAAAGAAAAAGTTTGTTTTTGAATTAAATCTGGGGATAGCCCGAAAATTTATTGGAGATCGTGGGCCCGGAGATGCAGTGACGGGTAAAGGAATGATTGGTGTTGGTTTTGCCTTTTAACAAAATAAAATAGCCGTTTTTTAGACGGCTATTTCTGTAAAATTATATTTAATATCTTCTAAAACTTCTAAGATTTCTTGTTCGTTGGAAAGTCCCACTAATTTTACACGATAATCTTTGAAATTTGGAATGCCTTTGAAATAATTTGCATAGTGTCTGCGCATTTCGAAAATCCCTGTTTTGTTCCCTTTCCACTCGATGGATTTAATAAGGTGTGTTTTACAAACCTCCACACGTTCTGCAATCGTCGGCCCAGGTAATCTTTCTCCTGTGTTGAAGAAATGCTTGATTTCTCTGAAAATCCAAGGATAGCCAATCGCCGCGCGCCCAATCATTATCCCGTCAACTTCAAATTCTTGACGCCAAGCTGCTGCTTTTTCGACAGAATCTACATCGCCATTCCCAAAAATCGGAATTTTAATACGTGGATTGCGTTTCACATCACGAATCATTGTCCAGTCCGCTTGCCCTTTGTACAATTGCGCTCTAGTACGACCGTGAATCGATAGTGCCTTGATACCTACATCTTGCAATCTTTCTGCAACTTCGTATACATTTTTTGTATTATCATCCCAACCCAATCGTGTTTTTACAGTCACTGGCAAATGTGTAGCTTCAACTACCGCTTTGGTCATCGCAACCATTTTGTCGATGTCTTGTAAAAGTGAAGAACCTGCACCTTTACAAACCACTTTTTTTACGGGACAGCCGTAATTAATATCGATCAAATCCGGATTTGCTTTGGTACATATTTCCGTAGATTGACGCATACTTTCGATATCACCGCCGAAAATTTGAATGCCAATAGGTCGTTCATATTCAAAAATATCCAATTTTTGAAGTGATTTTGCAGCATCACGAATTAACCCTTCTGAGGATATAAATTCTGTATACATCAAATCAACACCATTTTGCTTGCACACATAACGAAAGGGAGGATCGCTCACATCTTCCATTGGAGCTAACAACAAAGGAAACTCAACAAGGTCAATATTTTCACCAATTTTTACAGACATGATGCAAAAGTACATATAAATTTATAAAATATTAAAGGCAACAATGTTGCGTTAATATATTATTTATATATTTGCAACATTGTTGCAACAACTTAGTTTAATGTTTATTATCAATTAAAAAATTATGTTAAGAAAAATCACAATCAATTTGTATGCTGTATTATGTGTAATTGGTGTTTTGACATCTTGTGATAACAAAGAAGATTACACTGCTGACCTAGATCTAAGTAGATCTGAATTAATTTTTACACCTGTCTTAGGGGATGATGTGCTTCCCCATGGAGATCATTTTCATGGATTAGATAATGGAATTTTGGGGCAACCCTTGGTCTTGAAATTTGATAAAACTACACCACCTATTAATAACGTAGCTAAAATAAAAGCTGATGTAGCTTACAAAATTGAGCTCAAGACATGGGATAAAGAGGGTAATGAGATCCAAGATAATTTTATAAAAAATAAAGTGACTGCTGATAAGTATAAGGCTTTCTTACAAGGTGGGAATTTTATTCTAAATCAAAATTCTGAAACTGATCAAGGGGCGTTGTTTGTTCCTCGTGAAAAAAAATATGGAGATGGAAATGATGTTGTAGGAAAATATGAAGTAACTGGTGTGTTATCTTATTTTATTCTCGGAAAAGATAATGTGTCAAAAACTCCGAAAAAACTAAAATATGTACTTCGAGAACTGAAAGATGGTGAAAAGTCTAAAATTGAACGAGGAGATTGGAATAGGGACGATTACGAAAAGGCTTTCGTAGGAAAAAATATATTAGAGTTAAATTTCGAACTACAAGTCGAGGATAAATAATTTTTGTTAAAAGGAGAAGTGTATCACTTCTCCTTTATTATAATAAATTGACAAATTCTTTAATAGCTGCGGCTGGATCATGAGTTTTCATAAAATTTTCGCCGATCAAAAAGCTATTAAATCCTTTAGATTTTAAATCTTTTATAGTTTCTGCATCCGAAATTCCGCTTTCTGACACTTTGATATAATTATCAGGGATTTTGTTTACCAAATCATATGAATGATCTAGGGATACAGAAAAATCTTTTAAATTACGGTTGTTGACCCCGATAGCATCTATGGTTGGAAAAATATTTTGAACCAATTCTTCCTCATTGTGTACTTCAAGAAGCACGTTTAAACCTAAAGATTTTGCGTAAGTTGAAAATTCTTCGATCTCTGCAGGAGTAAGACATGCCGCTATCAACAATATGATGTCTGCACCGTAAGCTTTTGCTTCAGCGATTTGGTATCTGTCCACGATAAATTCCTTGCGCAATAACGGAATAGTCAATACCGCTCTTGCTTTTGTCAAATCTTCCAACGAACCTTGAAAGAAATCTGCGTCGGTCAAAACCGAAATAGCTGAAGCTCCTGCATTTTGATAACCTAAAACGACTTCTTCTACAGATGAGTGTCCATTTATTAATCCTTTGGAAGGCGAAGCACGCTTATATTCTGCGATTATTCCCGTTCTATCGGCATGCAGTACAGAATCTTTTACGGAATAGCACGTTCTCTCGAATAATGGATAAGTGGTCAATTCTTGTAAAGAAACCTTAGCCTTAGCTGCAGCTACTTCTTGTTTTTTTCTTTCTACGATTGTATCTAAAATAGTCATAGCTTATTTTAACCAGTTAGCAATAAGTAATTTACCGTTGTCAGTCAGCACAGATTCTGGATGGAATTGCATCCCACGTACATCATATTCTTTATGCGCTAAGGCCATAATAATTCCGTTGTCGTCCACTGCAGTCACGTGTAGTGAATCCGGCAAGGTATTCGGGTCTACAGCCCAAGAGTGATAACGTCCTATTTTAGAATCTTTAGGAAAGTTTTTAAACAGCTTTTCTGATTTATCAGTGACTTTAATCGATGTAGCTACCCCATGCAAAGGTTTTGGAAGATTGAATAACGTTCCACCGAAAACTTCCGCAATAGCTTGTTGCCCAAGACAAATCCCTAAAATACTCTTAGTAGGTGCGTATCTACGGATAACTTCCATCAAGAATCCAGCCTCTTCGGGAATACCAGGGCCTGGAGACAATAATATTTTGTCAAATTGTTCTACATAATCCAGTTCAAACTTATCATTACGAACCACGACGTATTCGTACTTCAGTTCTTGTAAAAGGTGAACAAGATTATATGTAAATGAATCATAGTTGTCTATGACCAATATTTTATTTGCTTTCATCTTATCTGAAACTACTTCATTCTTTAAAATCGAATCGATTTTTTCAAATGTTTCTGCTTTTTTGACGTATTGTTTTTTTAATTCTTCCAATTCGTTGATGCGCTCTTCTATAGTCGCTATCGAATCATTGAAATGTTTTTTGTCGGTACAATATTCTAACGGACGTATCATATATTTTGCGCTAAATCTAAAGCTCTGCGTAATGCTGCTATTTTATTATTTACTTCTTGAAGTTCTTTTTCTGGGTCGGAATCCAATACAATTCCTGCACCTGCTTGATAATGTAATACATTCTTTTTACTCAAGAAAGAACGAATCATAATAGCGTGGTTAAAATCGCCATTGAAGCCCATATATCCCAAAGCTCCTGAATAGAATGAACGTTGTAAGCCTTCGTATCTATCGATAAGTGTCAGGGCCATATGTTTAGGTGCGCCAGAAAGTGTTCCAGCAGGATAAGTATCACCCACCACATCAAAAGGATTGGCATTTTCTTTTAATTTCCCTGATACTTTTGATACCAAATGGATAATATGCGAATAATACTGTGCTTCTTTGTAGGATTTTACTTCTACACTATGACAATGTCTACTCAAATCATTTCTGGCCAAATCAACTAACATGACGTGCTCAGCGGATTCTTTAGGGTCATTCTTTAAGGATTCTGCAATTTTTTCGTCTTCTTCTAAATTACCTGTACGTTTGAATGTACCGGCAATAGGATAGATGGTAGCTTCTCCTTTTTTGATGGTAATTTGTGCTTCTGGTGATGAACCAAATAATTTGAAATCACCATAATCGAAATAAAATAAATAAGGAGACGGGTTAATGGAACGAAGGGCGCGGTAAACATTAAATTCGTCACCTGCGAAAGGCGTAGAAAAACCTCTTGATGGTACAATTTGGAATACATCTCCGCGCTGGATATGTACTTTCATTTTTTCGACTAATGCTTTGAATTCATCGTCAGTCATATTCGAAGATTCACTTCCTTTTACCTCAAAAGAATATTCTGGGAAGTTTTTGTTTTGAATCAAATATTCCAAACGGGTTAAGTCTGATTCTTCATTTTCCAAAAGATTCTCGAAAATGTACAATTGGTTTCGGAAATGGTCAATGGCAATAACATATTTGTAGATATGATATTGCATAAAAGGAATATGGCGAGCTTCATTTGTGGTGGCAGTCAACTTGATGTCTTCAAAATGTTCCACAGCGTCAAATGTAAAATAGCCAAAAAGACCATTTGAAATCACATTAACTTCAGGCAACTCTATACTATCAAAAGCTTGTCTGAATGTCGATACTTCCTCTCGAAGATTGATATCAGCAGCTTTTTTGATTTGTTTAACTTGATTTGGATACGAAATAGTTAACTCTTCTTCATTTAAAGTTATGCCGCCAATTTGCTGACAACAGATATAGCTAATGTTGTTGTCGCGACTATGGTATTCGGAACTCTCTAATAAAAGACTATTAGGAAACGTATCCCTTAATCTTAAATAAATACTTACTGGCGTGGTCGTATCAGCAAGTATTTTTTTATAATTAGTTTTAAATGAGTATCTCATATTTTTTAAAATGTTGTCAATAATAATAAAAAAGCCCGATGTATTTACATCGGGCTTAAATGGTTTTGGTTGATTTAATAAAAATGTTCTATCTTAGAATACCAATAAGTCATTACCCGATGCTTTTCGCTTCAGGCCACCACCACAATTGATATGTAAAATTCGTTTTCATTTATATTACAAATATTGTAATTATTTTTATACAATCAAATATTATTTAATAAAAAAATAAAAAATCATCAAAATGATTAATCATTTAATAAGTCAGGTCTTCTTTCCTTAGTACGTAATAACTGTTGTTCATCACGCCATTCATTAATTTTTGCTTCATTTCCACTCAACAAAATATCTGGAACACGAAGTCCTCTCCACTCTGCAGGACGCGTATAAATAGGAGCATCCAATAAACCGTCTTGAAAAGAATCCGATAATGCTGACGTCTCATCGGATAATACGCCTGGAATCAAACGTATTACTGCGTCTACCACTATAGCCGCTGGTAATTCTCCTCCTGACAAAACGTAATCGCCTATCGAAATTTCTTTTGTAACAAAAACGTCGCGAATGCGCTGGTCTATCCCTTTATAATGACCGCAAAGTATGATAATATTCTGTTTGGTGGAAAGATCATTTGCAATTCCTTGATTTAAGGTTACTCCATCAGGAGTCATGTAAATAATATCATCGTAGTCACGTTCACTTTTTAACTTTTCAATACAAAGAGCAAAGGGTTCGATTTGCATCACCATGCCCGATCCACCACCATAAGGATAATCATCTACAGATTTGTGCTTATTAAAAGCATAGTCACGAAGATTGTGGACATGAATTTCTGCTAATCCTTTTTTCTGCGCGCGCTGAAGAATAGAATGCGCAAAAGGACTTTCTAATAAGGAGGGTAAAACCGTAATGATATCAAATCTCATGGTACAAAGATAGAAAAGATTGTAATGTTATGTGGATGTCATTAGAAATGGATTTTAATAATACGACATACAAATATGAAAATTTTGTTTAAAATATGATGTTCCAAATATTATTCTGTTTATTGTTTGTTTTTTCGAATCTATGTTAACAGAAGGATTGTTTGCATAATTTTTAGTTAGTATAGGCTTTTTGTTGAGGATTGCTAAGCAAAATGTTTTTTTGTTAAAAAACTTGCAATAACAACTTCAATACTATAGATTTGCCTTCCGTTTGTTAAAAAATGTTAAACAAACGTTATATTTACTAACGAATTATTTATTCTGAATTAATGAAGAGCATAAATATGCAATTCATTAATAGATAGTCGTCTACCGTCTATTTGCCTTTCTGGGTTGCATGTGCAATTAATATGTAAAATTTTTAAAACAATTAATAAACACATGAAACAAAAGTTACTCAGTACTATGTTTGCGCTGGCTTGCCTTGCAAGTTCGACGTATGCGCAAGATCGTCAAGTGAGTGGTAAAGTAACATCTAAGGATGGGGCACCAGTGAGTGGTGTATCTATTTCTGTAGTAGGTACTACTTTCGCAACACAAACTGACGCTTCAGGTAGTTTTACCTTATCAGCGGCTCCGGGAGCTACTATCGTAGCTTCATCAATCGGTTACACAACTCAGCGTGTTATTCTTGGAAACTCTACAGTTGTTTCTATCATTTTAGAATCTGAAGATACAGCTTTAGAAGAAGTGGTAGTTGTTGGTTACGGTAGCACTACAAAAGAAGCTTTCACAGGTTCTGCAAAAAGAATTGACGCAGCGAATATTGAAAAGAAAAATGTTTCAAATATTTCACAAGCCTTAACTGGTGAGGTTGCTGGTTTGCAAGTAACTACTTCATCGGGTCAGCCTGGTACTTCATCTACTATCCGTGTTCGTGGTTTTGGTTCTGTAAACGGTAGTAGAGATCCTCTTTACGTTGTTGATGGAGTTCCTTACTCAGGAAATTTAACTTCTATCAACAATGCCGATATCGCAAACGTAACAGTATTGAAAGATGCGGCTGCAACAGCTATCTACGGTTCACGTGGTGCCAATGGTGTTATCATCGTGACTACTAAAACAGGTCGTGGTAAAGATTCTTTCATTGAAGCTGATGTCAACTACGGTGTAAACATGTCTTTATTGCCACGTTATGATGTTATTAAATCACCAGAAGAATATGTAGCATTAGGCTGGGAAGGTTTATATAACTACGCTCGTCTTTTGACTTCAGGAGGTAAACCAACATATACTACAGAAGCGCAATATATCAATTACGCTAATCAAATGTTGTTTAGATCAAGTGGCGTTGGTTTGAGACCAGCTAACAATATTTGGGAAACTTCTGACGTTTCGCAAATGATCGATCCAGAGACACGTACTTTCAATTCTAATATTAAAAGAAGTTGGAATCCAGAAAACTGGGAAGATTATGCTTTCCAAAATTCTAATCGCCTAGATGCAAACGTGAAATTTGGTGGTTCTACAGAAAAATCTGATTACTTCACATCATTTGGTTATTTGAATGATAAAGGTTATTCAGTAAACTCAGATTTCGAGCGTTTCTCAGGTCGTTTGAATTTGAACCAAAAAATTACGCCTTGGTTGAATGCTGGCGTTAACTTAAACTACGCACGTACACAACGTAATAATAATGGTCAATCTTCAGATTCAGGATCGATCTTCTGGTTTGTAGACAACATGCCATCTATCTACCCATTATTCAAACGTACTTCTACAGGTGAGATGATTGCGGATGATATTTTTGGTGGTTACCAATATGACTATGGTGATAGCAATGGTCGTCGTTTTGGTTCATTGACAAATGCGATTTCAGATGCTACATATGACATTAACCGTCATAATAGAAATGAATTATCGGGCCGTGGTTACTTAAACTTCAATATCATTAAAGGGTTGACTTTCGAAAACACTTTAGGTATGGAGTACTATAATAACGTATATACAGATAGAGGTAATAAATTCTATGGTTCTGCAGCTTCTCAAGGTGGTAGCTTATACCGTCAAACTACAGAGTTGAAGAACTTGAACTTGTTGAATTTATTACGTTATAAAACATCATTTGGTGGTGGTCACAACTTAGAGGCATTGGTTGCTCACGAGGTTACTGATTATGTATCAAGTGTTCAAACGGTATCAGGTTACAACTTGGTAGATAACGATATCTTAGAGTTCAACAACGTTGCCGTTTCTGATCCAGTTAAATCATACAAAAATGATTATACATTAGAATCGTTCTTTGGTCAAGTAAACTATGATTTCTCTCGTAAATATTACTTGTCAGGTACAGTACGTCGTGACGGTTCTTCTCGTTTCTTGAATGACAAATGGGGAACTTTCGGATCTATCGGTGCTGGTTGGATTGTGTCTAACGAAGATTTCTTCGCGAATAACTCAACTATTCCTTATTTGAAATTAAAAGCTTCTTACGGATTGTTGGGTGACCAAGCTGGTGTAGGTTACTACTCAGGATATGATTTGTACGATGTACAAAATGTAAATGACCAAGCTGCTACAATCTTCGAAACTAAAGGTAACCCAGATTTAACTTGGGAAACTTCAAAAATGTTCCAAGTTGGTGCTGAATTCGATTTAGGTAAATATGTATCTGCTTCAGTTGAATATTATGTGAAAAATACTTCAGACTTAATTTTCAACAAACGTTTTGGTACATCTACAGGTTTTGCTTTGATTAAAGTAAACGAAGGTAACTTAAGAAACCAAGGTTTAGAATTTGATGTAACAGGTCATGTTTGGAAATCAGATAAAGGCTATTTTAATGTGAGCGTAAATGGTGAAACATTCACAAATAAAATCACTAAAATGCCTACTGACCCAACTACAAATCTTCCAAAAGACATCGATGTTCAGTCTCCATATGCATGGGCTAAAGACAGATCTATCTTTGATTACTATATGCGTGACTTCGCTGGTGTAGATCCTTTGGATGGTGCTAGTACTTGGAAAGTATTCTATACTGATA
Source organism: Sphingobacterium litopenaei (assembly GCF_014692495.1). GTDB lineage: Bacteria > Bacteroidota > Bacteroidia > Sphingobacteriales > Sphingobacteriaceae > Sphingobacterium > Sphingobacterium litopenaei. The sequence goes on from NZ_JACOIJ010000002.1 coordinate 19,150, forward strand.
ATAATGGTAATGGTCAGTTTGATGCAGGTGAGCAAATTGCTTCATTGTCTCAGTTTGATAATGTAAATAACCTTGAAATTAAAGAAGGTGTTACAAAAACTTATGCTCAAGCTACTCAATACTACATAGGTAAAACATCTTTACCAAAATTAAGAGGTGCTTTCAACTTAAGTGCAGGATATGCAAACTTTGATTTAGCGGCTCAATTTGTTTACCGTATCGGTGGTTACGCTTATGACTATGCATATGCAGGTTTAATGGGTAATGGATATGTAGGTTCTAACAACTGGCATACAGATATGTTTAACAGATGGCAAAAAGAAGGAGACATCACTGATGTACCACGTATCTCTAACAACTCAAGTGCAGATCCAAGTGTAACTTCTTTGTCTTCACGTTTCTTGACTAAAGCTAACTACTTTGGTTTGAACAACGTGCGCTTAGGATATACATTCACACAAGCATTTGTTAAGAATGCAGGTATGAGCAACTTGAATGTTTGGGTATCTGGTGATAACTTATTCATGGCTACAGCTCGCAAAGGATTCAACCCAGCAGCATCTGAAAATGGTAATACAAGTACTTATTCGTACTCTCCACTTTCTACGATTTCAGTTGGTTTACGCGCTAAATTTTAATCACAATGGCAAAAAATAAATTTATATATATGGCATTGGCTGCTGCTACAATTTCGTTCAGCAGCTGTGAAAAGGATTTTTTGGAAAAAACTCCTACAGAAAAATTAACTCCACAGCAAACTAGTACGGAGTCATTGATCAAGGGTATGTATGCTCAAATGTACCAAACAGGTACTGGTGGTACTACTGGTCACGATGACTTTGGTCAAAAAGGTTATGATATTTACATGGACTTGTTGTCTGGTGATATGGCTTTGGAAGGTGTTAACTACGGTTGGTACGAAAACTTAGCTAACTTAACAGCTCCAGTAAATTTCACAGCTAACCCTAACTATACGCCTTGGAGATATTATTATGCGTTGATTTTCTCAGCAAATAGTATTATCGACAAATTTGAAGGTGTGGCTCCGACAGCTAAAAGTGATCAATACGCTTTTGCTCAAGCTAAAGCTACTCGTGCAAACGCTTATTTTTATTTGTTGAACTTATATTCACCAGAATTATACGGTACAGGTTCTGAGAAAGTTATTCCTTTATTGACATCAACTTCACAAGTTAACCAACCGAAAGCAACTGCTAAAGAGATCTTTGATTTGATTACTTCGGATTTAACTGAAGCCGTTGAATTATTAAATGGATTCTCGAGATCTACTAAAGGCGAAATCAACCAAGCTGTAGCTAAAGGCATGTTAGCCTATGCTTATGCGGCTCGTGGTACTCAAGAAGACTGGCAAAAAGTGGCTGACTTGACAAATCAAGTTATTACTTCAGGAGCTTATCCATTGACTACTTATTCTCAAGCTGCAGGTGTGTTGAGTATTGAGAAACCATCAGGTTCAGAAGGTTACTGGGAATGGGATTACAAAGTTTCTAACTCGGATGCAGGTTTCAATAATATTGAGACAGCAAGCTGGATGTGGGGTGCTGATATACAAGTGTCTACAGGTCTGGATTTAGTGTCATGGTGGGGACAAATGGACTTGTTTACGTACAGTTACACTTGGGCTGGTGACCCTAAAGGAATTGATGCAGACTTATACGATGCTATCCGTCCTAATGACGTACGTAAAACGCAATTCTATGCAGAAGCGGACTATTTACCTCTAGGTAAATTCTTCGCGCCAGATTTAATCATTGGCGGACAACGTACTATTACTACGGATTATATCTATATGCGTGTTGATGAATTGTATCTATTGAATGCAGAAGCGAATGCACATTTAGGTCAAGAAGCTAAAGCTATAGCTTCATTGAAAGCTTTACTAGCGCAACGTTTCAAAAATGCTGCTGACTATGCATACATCAATACCTTGTCAGGTAAACAATTGTTAGATGAAATTTACTTACAAACTCGAATCGAGTTATGGGGTGAAGGTAAATCATACTTAGCAATGAAACGTAATAAGGCTACTGTTACTCGTGGAGCAAATCACTTGTTCTTCGAAGGTGAGCCTTACAAATACAATGCTGATGAATTAACTTTAGATATTCCACAAGCCGAAATCATCAACAACCCTAATTTGAATAAATAGATAGAAATATAAATTTATTTAATACTTAATAAGCCCATGAGTTATTTACTCATGGGCTTTTTGTTGTGCGCCCGGCATGGGCGATAACTCTAGGGTGCAAGTCCCGAACACGCCATTACAGTTGGAAGTGTTAGCCGAAGGCAAGGGTGTCCACCGTGAGGTGGAATCTGAAGGAAGCCTCAGGCAAATTCTCGGTCTGACGGACAGAAACTACATATAAGGCCTACGACGCTGGATGAGGTTGCAACACAAACTAAAGTCCTATACTGTACAGAAGCATCAAGGTAAATGTAGCAGACACATGAGATGAAAGTTATCGTTCTTACCCGGGGAAATCTCACAGACTTGTGGAAGTTTTTTTTCAGAAGCAAGGAGTAAAGCTAGCTGTGAGAAGTCAGCCGATTTCGTAGTACTTGCTTACGGCAAAGCAAGGAAGGAATGAACCTTAAGTTAGTGGGCAATACATGAAAATTACCTAATGAAGGACAGAATGCAGAAAATTGATAAGGTTTATCAACCTGGTCACAAAAGAATAGGGCGGAACCCGAATGCTATGTGGGAGGGCAGACTTTTATTGGGATGATTGAAAAGAACCTCACCTATACAAACACAAAAGTAGATGGACTTTTAGAACAACTCCTTGACCGCCAGAACTTGAATGCTGCCTATTTACAAGTGGTTTGTAATCGTGGTGCTTGCGGTATCGATAAGATGGGCGTCGAATCCTTAGGGGATTATCTTAGAGAGCATAAGGAGAAACTTTTAGTATCCATCAAGCAGGAGAATTATTCTCCTTCTGCAGTAAGAGGAGTCGAAATTCCTAAAGACAATGGGTCAAAGCGAATGCTGGGCATCCCAACAGTAGTTGATCGGCTCATCCAGCAGGGCATTAGTCAAATCCTGACACCAATCTACGAACCTGAATTCAGTGACCACAGCTATGGTTTTCGTCCGGGTCGCAACGCGCATCAAGCGCTTCTCAAATGCAAGTCATACATTCAACAGGGGTATAATTATTCCGTAGACATGGACTTAGAGAAGTTCTTCGATACGGTGAATCACAGTAAACTGATTGAATTATTATCACGCAGGATCAAAGATGGAAGACTGATCTCACTTATCCATCGATACTTGAGAGCAGGTGTAGAAATAAACGGAATGACTAAAGTAACTACAGAAGGTGTACCTCAAGGAGGCCCACTAAGCCCACTTTTGAGCAATATTATGCTTGATGAACTGGACAAAGAACTGGAATCTCGAGGACACAAATTTGTACGTTACGCTGATGACCTTATGATACTTTGTCGTAGTAAACGGAGCTCCTCACGAGTGATGGAATCGATCACAAAATTTGTTGAAGGTAAGCTGAAGCTTAAAGTCAACAAAGAGAAAAGTGTGGTTAGCCATGTATCCAAGATTAAATTTCTAGGCTACAGTTTCTACAATTACAGAGGGGAATCACGTTTAGGCATTCACCCTAAAAGTCTAGGGAAGATGAAAGCGAAGATTAAAGTATTAACCTGCCGTAGTTGGGGTTGGAGCGATGAACAGCGAATTCTCTACTTGAGGGAATACCTCACAGGCTGGATGCATTACTTTAAACTAGCGGACATGGGGACGAAACTGGGGCATCTGGATATGTATCGTCGTAGGTTACGTATGGTCAAATGGAAACAATGGAAACACAGCAAGTCTAAAATTAGGAACTTGGTACAACTAGGTGTAAGTAAATACAAGGCGTACGAATGGGCACATACAAGGAAAAGTTACTGGCACACAGCAAAAAGCTGGATACTGACAACAACCCTTTCCAACGACTATCTTAAACAACTGGGATACCCATCTTTACTGGCAGAATACAAGCGAGTTTGTGTTACAACTTAGGGAAGCGCCGTATACCGAACGGTACGTACGGTGCTGTGGAAGGTCGGAACGAGAATTAATCCCGTTCCTCCTATCCGATTGACTGTACTTGAAGTTGTGGGTTTGTTACAAAATAATTTTGAATGAATTTCTAATATTCAATACTTCCTCCTTTTTCCTGTTTTATTTGATAAGTAATTGGATTTTTTTTGTTGTATTCAAGAAGGTAAAAATTCAACTTTTAAAAAAAAAATGGCAAAGTGTTAAAAAATGTAAAATATTTTTTTATATGTTTGTATAGTACCGTATCTAAATAATGGATAATTCGTTGTATAACAACGCTAACAATTACTAATCAAAAACAAATATTTATGAAACAAAAGTTACTCAGTACTATGTTTGCAATGACATGTGTGACAAGCTTGTCATTTGCGCAAACTCGAGAGGTGAGTGGTTTGGTTACTTCGTCAGATGGAACGCCAATTAGTGGAGCTTCTATTTCTATCGTAGGTACTAATACTGCTACTCAAACAGATGGCTCAGGTCGATTCAAAATTTCAGCGCCTGCTGGTGCAACTCTTAACGTATCGTTCATCGGATATGTATCTCAAAGAGTTTCAATAGGAAATTCCAGCAATTTAACCATTGCATTACAGCCTAATGATCAATCTCTTGACGAGGTAGTAGTTATCGGGTACGGATCTGGACGTTCTATTGGTAGTATTGTTGGGTCTAAAACTTCAATTACGGCTAAGGATATCGAAGGAAGACCAAACGCAAATGCTATAGAAGCATTACAAGGAAAGATACCAGGATTAAGTGTATTGACATCTAATGGTGAACCTTCTGCTACACAAAGCATTAGGCTGCATGGCTCAGGTTCTCTTGGAGCTAGTTCTACACCTTTATTTGTTGTTGATGGTATTCCAACTGATGCTGGCGCTATTGTATCTACAAATCCTGACGATTGGGAAAGTATTACCGTATTGAAAGATGCTGCAGCAACTTCAATCTATGGTGCACGTGCGGCAAATGGTGTTGTATATTTCAAATCCAAACAAGGGAAAATTGGTGAGCGTGGTACTATTACTGCCCGAGTGCAAAAAGGGGTGAATGATCTTGCCAGTAGAAAACATATCGAAGGCTTTATGACTACTCCAGAATTATTGTCATTCTGGGTAGAGACCGGCTATAGAACTCAAGCGCAGGTAGATGCCATTGTTGAGCAGTGGGGTGACGACACTTTTGATTGGGGAAAATATTACTATCGTGAGAATACTGGTATTGGACAATATGATATAAATTTCTCTGGGGGATCTTCTAAGACTACTTACTTTATAAGTGGTTCTTATTATGATCAAGAAGGTGTTATGTATCGATCTGGTTATACTAGAGGAACTTTGCGTAGTAATTTAACAACAAAGGTGAATGATTGGGTACGTCTAGGATTAAATTTAGCGGGTGATCAGGATAAGAGAGAAAGCAATGGGTGGGGATCAAACAATACTAACGGAGGTTTATCATTGCTAGCTCAACCTTTTTATTCAGCAATAGATGAGGATGGTAATGATTATTATGATATGGTTATACCAGGATTAGGTAGATACTCTCCAAAGTATTTAGCAGATATGCAGCCAAGTGTTGGTACGAATCAGTCATTTAATCCTACCGCATTTTTAGAGGTAACACCTATAAAAGGGCTTACCTTGAAATCACAAGGAGGTATGGACTATTATAACTATAGATCTTCAGCATTACGTTATCCTTCTTATCTCGGAGCTGTCGGAAATGGTACAAACTCTCAATCTTGGTCTCAAGGAGTACAGCTTACTTTTACTAATACAGTAGATTATAGAACATTATTTGATGATATTCATGATTTCTCAATATTATTAGGTCAGGAATCTACAAAATATGTTAATGAAGGTTTTTCAGCATCAGGATCTGGATTGACGGATGATCGTTTATTATTATTGGGTAATACTGTTGCTGCAGGGCGGGGTGTCGGTTCAAGTAAATCAGAATATGCTTATAACTCTTTCTTTGGAAGATTAGGGTATTCTTATGAAAGTAGATACTATTTAGATTTTACTTTAAGAAATGATGCCTCTTCTCGTTTTGGTAAGAATAACAGAAATGCTACATTCTGGGCTATAGGTGGTATGTGGGATGTTAAAAAAGAAAGTTTCCTTTCGGATGTTGACTGGTTGAATGAGCTTAGAATTAAGGCAAGTATCGGTACGCAAGGAAATAGTGCAATTGGTAATTATCAGGCTTTAGCTACTGTAGGATCAATTCAATATGATTCGCAACCTGCATGGGGGGTAAGTAGTCCGGGAAATCCTAATTTAGCATGGGAAGAGCAAACAAAAACTACAGTTGGAGTTGCAGGTGCTTTGTTTAATCGTGTAAATTTCAACGTAGAATTCTACAATAGAACGACTAAAAATATGTTAGTTTCTGTTCCATATCCTTACTCTTCGGGTTGGTCAGATATTACGTCAAATGTAGGATCATTGAAAAATACAGGGGTTGATTTAGAGCTTTCATTCAACGTATTTAAATCTCCAGATTACTATTTTACTCCGTTTATTAATTTAAATTATAACAAGCAAAAGATTACAGAACTTTTCCAAGGTAAAGAATATTGGATTATCCCTAATACAGGTGTGAGTTGGGCAGTAGGGAAACCTGTTGAATTCTTCTATCCGATGCAGGCGGGTGTAAATCCAGAGACTGGATTGATGCAATGGTATGTTCCTGGAGAAGATATCACTAAAACAAATAATGACCCAAGCAATGTGACATCTACTTTTAACGCTACAGCTTTGAATCAAAGTACAGGTCTTGAGCGTTATGCTCCATTTATTGGTGGTTTTGGTTTTGCATCAGGATATAAAGACATTTTCTTTGATATGGATTTTGTTTTCAATAAAGGAAAGTATATGATTAACAATGATATGTACTTTTTTGCGAATCCTTATAACTTCGCTGGATACAACCAATCTAAAGATGTGATGGATTATTGGAAAAATCCAGGAGATGTGACAAAATACCCTAAGTATGGAAGGGTAAATCAATTTGACGATGGTTTGCTTGAAGATGCGTCTTTCTTACGTTTGAAAAATATTCGGGTAGGATATAATCTTCCAAAATCACTTTTATCAAAACAAAATTTCTTTAGAGGTGCAAGACTGTATTATGTAGGAAGAAACTTGTTCACATCAACCAAATATAGAGGACCCGATCCTGAAATTGACAGTAATTTAGGTTTGGGTGTAAATCCAAATACTAAACAGTCGTTATTTGGTATTGAACTACAATTTTAACATCTAAGAATTTTAATAATGAAAATATTTAAATATATAGCTATAGGCTTACTTACTACAAATGTATTAAGCTCATGCGATTTGGACTTGTATCCATATGACGTGATTGAAACCTCACAGTCTTTTAACTCAGTGGGGGATGCAAAGAATTGGTCTGAACGATTGCATGCTGATTTGAGAGGAAGAGTATATGGGCATTACATTATGTCTACTGATATTCAGTCTGACCAATTAAATGCTACGGCAGATTATGGTAATAATTATGGAGACGTACATCGGTGGACACTTCTATCTGATAATTATCAAATAAGAGATTATTATCAAGGTTATTACAGTGCCCTTAACAATGTAAATATGACAATTGAAGGATTTAAAAATATCACTCCAAAAGATGATACTGAGACTAAGGCTTTGAAAGAATATACAGGAGTTGCTCATTTTGCAAGAGCATACTATTACTTCATGTTAAATATTCGTTTTGCGAAAGCTTATAATGCCTCTTCAGCTTCAACGGATCTTTCTGTTCCATTAGTTCTAGTGCCAGATATCAATGCGACTCCAGCCCGTAGTACAGTAAAGGAAGTGTATGATCAAATCTTAAGTGATATTTCTATTGCTAAAACTAATTTAGCTGAAAAAGCTGGAGCTACAAATGCAAAACAAATCAATCTTGACGTTGTAATAGCTTTGGAATCAAGGGTAAAATTATATATGCAAGATTGGAATGGTGCAAAACAGGCCGCAGAAACATTAATTAATTCGGGTAAATATAATCTATATACTACAGCAGAAGGTGTTAAAAATATGTGGCATAATGACGCAGGAAATGAAGTTATTTTTGCACCATTTGTATCGATTAATGAAGGTCCAAATGTAAATAATATTTATATTGGATGGAATGCAGGTACAAGCAGATATACTCCAATGTACCTTCCATCTCAATGGATAATAGACTCATATAGTGATAGTGATTTTAGAAAGGGAGCTTATTTCCTTACATCTCCTAAGGTGTATATGGCAAGTAAAGGAAAAGAATTTACAGGTACAATAGTAAACAAATATCCTGGAAATCCCGCCCTTAGAAATGCAGGTGCGGTAACAAATTACGCTCATTCTCCAAAAGTATTCCGAATTGCGGAAGCATATCTGAATGCTGCAGAAGCTTCTTTTAGAGCTCTAAATGAGGGAGTAGCACGAACTCATTTGAATACTTTGAGAGCGTCAAGAGGTTTGACAGCACTAGCGTCAACTGTATCAGGCACAGCGCTTTTGAATGAAATTAAATTAGAGCGATTAAGAGAATTTGCATTTGAAGGATTTAGATTAGAAGATTTAAAAAGATGGGGAGATGGTTTTACACGTCGTAATCCTCAAGATACTGAAATGTTGCAGACCGGAGCGGATTTTACCACTAAATCTGTTTCTGCGAATGATGATAAAATTACATGGGGTATTCCTGATAGAGATGTTGTTGCAAATCCAAATATAGTGCAAAATCCAGGTTGGTAATTAAATAATTGTATCAATAATCAAGTAGTAGGGAAGCCTACTACTTTTTTTGTTCATAAGGTTTTGTTAATTAAGCATTAAATATTGTTATTTGATCAGATTTTTTTTGTGAACGTATTGTGCATCCTAATAAAGCAAATGATAATTATAGAATATGTATTGATTCTATTGGAATGAAAAGAGATAAAAACAAGCTTTTATTACATAATAATTTATTGAGAGGTATTTAGTAATTGTAGTGGGAAATAAAATGTTAAATTTTTTAACATTTTACTTAAAAATGGTTATGTTAGCATTGGATAACGTGCTTCTGATGCGGTTGTCTAAATACTAACAAAAACTAATATTTATGAAACAAAAATTACTCAGTACATTTTTTGCAATGACATGTGTGACAAGCCTGTCATTTGCGCAAACTCGAGAAGTGAGTGGTTTGGTTACTTCGGCAAATGGAACTCCAATAAGTGGGGCTTCTGTATCTATTGTTGGAACGAATACTGCAACTCAAACTGATGGATCAGGTCGATTCACAATTTCTGTGTCTTCTGGTTCTACTTTAAATGTGTCCTATATCGGTTATAATACACAACGGGTATCCGTAGGTACATCAACTAATTTATCAATAGTTTTGGTTTCTGGCGATCAGGAATTAGATGAGGTTGTTGTTACTGCAATGGGGGTAACACGTCAAAAAAGATCTTTGGCACATGCTACTCAGGAAGTGAAAGCTGAACAATTAACTCAAGCTGCAAATAGTAATTTGGCAACAGCCATTCAAGGAAAAGTATCGGGTGTAGAAGTCACTCCATCTTCGGGTATGCCAGGTGCGTCTGCCAAATTAACGATTCGTGGTTCAAGATCTTTTACGGGAAATAATACACCATTGTATGTTATAGATGGTATGCCAATTGCCTCGACTTCTGATATCTCAACAGGAAATTCTGTCACAGGTTCGGATTACGCAACACGTGGATTGGATATAGATCCAAATGATATAGAAAGCATCAATATTTTAAAAGGGCAGGCAGCATCAGCGTTATATGGTATGCGTGCCTCAAATGGTGTGATTATCATCAACACTAAAAGTGGGAAAAGTGCAGGAAAAGGTAAAGCTCAAATAAATTATACTTCTAATGTGTCTTTTGATAAAGTTGCGGTATTGCCTGATTTTCAAAAGACATATGCTCAAGGGTCGGGAGGGAATTTCAACCCAACAGCTTCGACATCATGGGGACCATTGATTGAGAATTTAAGCAAGGATCCTGGATATGGAGGAGAAACAGATAACCAATATACAAGAAGAGATGGTAATAAACCAGGGATGTACTATTCAACTAAGCGTGCTGCGGCAGGTTTAGATCCATGGACAAAGGAAGGTGAAAGTTTTAATAACGTAGAAGAATTTCTTCAAGTTGGTTCTACATATAATAATGCTATAAACGTACTTCAAGGATTTGACAAGGGGCATTACGCAGTAACTCTGGGAGCTACAAATGCTACAGGAATTATTCCGTCTACTGGTTTAGATAGATATAATGGTAAGGTCTCTGCTCAAGTGGACTTATCGGATAAGTGGACTTCTGGATTTACAGGGAATTATGTGAACTCTAAAATTACGAAGCAAACGGGAGCTAATAATGGACTAATCGCAACATTGTATGCAGCACCTCCCTCATATGATTTAAAAGGAATCCCTTATCATATTGAAGGAAATCCTTACTCACAAAATAACTATAGAGGTGGAGGATTTGATGGTGTATATTGGGCTGTAAATAATAATGTATTTTCAGAGGATAACCAAAGATTCTTTGGTAATGGATTTACCCAATTTACTACAAACTTTACCGATACGCAAAAGCTAATTTTAAAATATCAATTAGGTGTAGATTCATATACGACTAATTATACGGACTTATGGGGATATGGTGCTGCGGGATATAGTACTGGTCAAATCGAGAATTATCATGTGTCAGTTACTGAATTAAATTCTTTAGCCACTGCATCATATAATTGGAACATAAATGACGATTTAGTATTTGATGCATTATTAGGTAATGAAATTGTAAATCGTGTGTATCGTCAAGATTACGGTTATGGTAGTCAATTTAATTTTCCTGGCTGGAATCATATGAATAATGCTTCTGTTATGCAGACCTCGCAAACATTACGACATAACAGAACTTTTGGTACTTTTGGAAGCGCATCATTAGGATACAAAAATATGTTGTATTTATCTGTGACGGGTAGGAATGATATTGTATCTTCGATGCCAAGAAACAATAGATCATTTTTCTATCCATCAATTGCTTCTTCATTTATTTTCACAGAGTTAGATGCGGTTAATAATGATATTTTAACTTTTGGAAAGATTCGTGCCTCTTATGCAGAGGTTGGTCAAGCGGGTACATATTATGAAACCTACTACGAAAGACCTTCATATGGAGGTGGATTCTCAAATGGTACTCCAATCATATACCCTATAGGTCAAATAAATGCTTTTACTCCAAGTTCTACCATCTATGATCCAGAATTGAGACCACAGAATACTAAAGCAATTGAAGTAGGTACGGATTTAACATTTTACAATGGTTTGTTTGAATTAAATTATACTTTTTCTAGACAAGATGTAAAAGATCAAATTTTTGCTGTACCATTAGCAGGATCTTCTGGATATTCTAGCATGATGACAAACGGAGGTAAAGTACATACAAATGCTCATGAGGTAACTTTAAATTTTTCTCCATATAGAGAAGGAAACTTTAGATGGGATATGTCTTTAAACTTTACCAAGATAGACAACTATGTAGATGAATTAAAAGAAGGAGTTGAGAATATTTTCCTTGGTGGATTTGTTGAACCACAAGTTAGAGCAGGTATAGGTGATAAATATCCTGTACTTTATGGTGCTTCATATTTAAGAAATGAAGCTGGTCAAATAGTTGTGGATGAAGATGGTATGCCTCAAGCGGGAGAAGAAAGAGTTATTGGTACAGTATCTCCTGATTTCTTATTAGGATTTAACACAAGATTCGAATATAAAAAATTACGTTTATCTGCTGTATTTGATTGGAAACAAGGAGGACAAATGTATCATGGTACGGGGGGAATCTTAGATTTCTATGGTGTTACACAGAAAAGTGCTGATTATAGAAGTGGTGAAGACTTCAAATTTCACTTACCTGCTGTCAAAGAAGTAAGTCCTGGAGTATATGATGAAAATGATATTATGATTCCTGCGAGCAAGGCATATGATTATTTTAATGCACTGAATGGCGTGTCAGAAGCTTCTATTTTTGGAACTTCATTTGTTAAATTAAGAGAAATTTCTATTGGATACCCAGTTTATTCTACTTCCAAATTCAAGATTGATCTAAACGGATTTGCAAGAAACATTATACTATGGTCAGAACTTAAAGGATTTGACCCAGAAGTTTCACAAGGTAATAATAATATGTCAGGAGCTTTCGAAAGATTCTCTCTACCAGGAACTTCAAGCTATGGTCTAGGTGTTAACTTTAAATTCTAAAATTGAGATGAAAATTAATATTATAAAATATATCCTTCTAGGTGCGTTGGCATTACCCTTGGTAATGTCTTCATGTTCAGAAGATAGGATGGATGAAATAAATAAAAATATCAATGATCCTGTTGATGTTAGTGCGAAATTTATAATCACAGATATTATAACCAGAACAGCATTTAATAACGTGGGAGGAGATATTAATACTTATATGTCTACGTATGTAGAGCATGAAGTAGGAACACATAATCAGTTGTGGGACGCAGAACATAGAGTGAATCAACCACATTTATCTTCCACTTTTAATAATTCATGGGTTAGTATCTATAATGCACTGCGTGATGCTAAAATTGTGATTAATAAATGTTCAGAAGGAGGAAGTGAGGAAGGAAATTATACTTCATTGGGTATTGCTCAAATTCTAGCAGCATATAATTTAGCACTTTTAACAGATTTATATGGTGATGTACCTTATTCTGAAGCTTTAAACCCTTTTGAAAATAAAACTCCAAAACTGGATAAACAACAAGATTTATATTCTGAGGTATTGAAATATTTAGATGAAGCTATTGTAAACCTTCCAAAAGGAGATGTAAGTGCAGTAGGAGGTCAAGATCTTTTATATTCTGGAGCGAGAGACAAATGGGCTAAATTTGCATATGGATTGAAAGCAAGATATACAATGCGTTTATTGAAAGTTGCAAGTAATGCTAATGCAACCCTAGAGGATGTTATAGCATTTGCGAATCAATCTTTCACATCAGCTAGTGATGAAGCAGCATTTAAAATTTATAATGCTCAAAATTTGAACCCTCTTTTTGATTTTCAATGGTCTAGAGATGGCTTAGCAGCAAGTAAAAGCCTGGCTGATAAATTAATTGAACGTAACGACCCACGCTTAAGAAGAAATTTTGTGGATGCAGATTGGGTACAAATTGATAATTTAGAGCCTGGCAGTGAGGCATATGATCTATTAGCTGTCAATGGTGAAAATGAACAAATACAGTATACTTATAATACTTCAACATTTGTTTTTTCACAAACAGCTCCGACTTTATTATTAAGTTATCACGAGATCCTATTCTTAAAAGCTGAAGCTATGCAAAGATTAAATAAACCTGCTAATGAAATAGAGGGGGTTTTAAGAGCAGCTGTTACGGCCGCAATTATCAATTCTGAAAAATCGGTGGCAACTGCGTTTACGGCGCCTACTTTAGCTCCATATGGGGGGTTAGAAGAAACGACTGATCCAATTGAAGAGAGTGAAATAGAGGATTATTTAGATAATGAAGTTATCCCATTATTTACAGCTAATCCATTAAAAGAAATTGCAATACAAAAGTATTTAGCATTTTTTGGAGCATCAGGAGAATCTACAGAGATGTACAACGACATTAGAAGATGGAAGGCTTTAGGAGGTGTTAATGAAAATTTGGTGGAGCTAAAAAATACAAACCGTTTCCCATTGAGGTTACCTTATGGAAATACAGAGACAACTACTAATCCTAATGTGCAAGCTGCTTATGGTAATGGACAGTATGTCTATTCTGAAAATGTGTGGTGGGCAGGAGGAACCCGATAATTTTATTTAATAAATATGTTAAAACTCTCCTTTAATAATTTTAAAGGGGAGTTTTGTTATAATTGTACTAAAAGATGCGTTCTGAACCCTCATGCTTTAACTTTCAATAGTATGTATTCAAGTAGCTGTTTTTGCAGCGTAAACCAAATTTCGATTTCAAAATTAATTTACGAAACAGAAAAATATCCCCTAAATAGAACTAAGGTACCATGGTTTGGATTCTACAGCAAATACAAGAGGTAAATCTTTAACAAAGTATAATTTTGAACAATAAGTACGCCTGAACGTAACTTATACAGCTACCTATTCGCCAAAATACTCAGTTCCTGAGCAACTCTTCCAGCAATGGATTTATATGCTTCTCCTACTTTGTCGTCAGCGTCTAGGATAATAGGAAACCCATTGTCTCCTGCGTCCGCTACGGATTTTACTAATGGAACTTCACCTAAGAAAGGAATTTGGTTTTCCTCTGCTAAACGCTTTCCTCCATCTTTTCCAAAGATGTAATATTTATTGTTTGGTAATTCGGCAGGAGTGAAATAAGACATATTTTCAACAATTCCCAATATTGGAACATTAATGCCTTCCATTTTGTACATACCAATTCCTTTGATAGCATCAGCTAGAGCTACATTTTGAGGTGTAGTAACAATCACTGCTCCAGAAATAGGATAAGTCTGGGCAACGGTGATATGGATGTCACCCGTGCCTGGAGGCATATCAACCACAAGATAATCTAATTCACCCCAGTCCGCATCGTTGAATAATTGCTTAATAGCCGATGTTGCCATCGGACCTCTCCATGGAATAGGCTGATTCGGATCCGTAAAGAACCCAATAGAAAGCAATTTCAAGCCAAATTTCTCTATAGGCTCAATTTTCGTAGAACCATCAGGAAGTTGGGAAGCCATTGGTTTAGCTCCTTCAAGACCAAACATAATTGGCAGTGAAGGACCATAAATATCCGCATCTAATAAGCCAGTCTTGGCACCTTTGCTCGCTAAAGCTAAAGCAAGATTACTCGCCACCGTTGATTTTCCTACTCCACCTTTACCAGATGATACGAGAATAATGTTTTTAATGCCTTTCAATTGATTGGGGTCCACACTTGTTACGCGAGAAGTCATATTGATTTCGACTTCAACGTCTTTGCTTATAAATAAAGCAATAGCATTTCGGCAAGCATGTTCTATATGACCCTTTAATGGGCAGGCTGGAGTTGTTAATACAACATCAAATTTTACTTTATTGGGAAGAATTTCAATATTTTGAATCATGTGAAGTGTCACCAAATCCTTCTTTAGATCAGGTTCTTCTACATGACTTAATGCATGTAATACTTGTTCTTGCGTAATATTCATAATATGCAATTTCAATTTGCACAAAGCTAATAATTAAGGGAAACAATCCTGTCATTTCTGTGTTTGATTATTTTGTACCTATGTTTGGGTATTTTAAACATGTGATTATTTCTTTTCCTCAAGATTGTGTTAGAATCTTTATTTTTGCAATTAAAATAATATCATACGATACGATTAACAATACCTTATGAAAAACATTTTATTAGCCTTTGCTTTTCTCCTTTCTTGGACAGGAGTTAAGGCGCAAGAGATCAGTAATACTGAAGATGCTCTTGAAAAGCCTAACTTTGTAAAATTAAATCTCTTAACATTAGTAGGAGGAAAAATTTCAGTAGAATACGAACGCGTTTTGAACAAGAGATTCGCTGTTGGTGCTGCAGTGAATTTGCGTCCAGAAAATAGTCTACCATTCAAATCATCCATTATGGATATTGTGGATGATAGTGAGATCAACTCATTATTGGATGGAATGAAGTCTTCAAGTACTGCTATAATTCCAGAAGTTAAATATTACCTTTCTAAAAAAGGATATGGTCAAGGATTTTATCTTGCCCCTTATGTCAAATATGCGAAATTGAATTATTCTGCTCCTTACACTTATGATGTATCAGTTGATTACCAAGGACAATTAGTTTATGATAGAGAAGAAACGATTAGTTTGAAAGGAGATTTGACAACTTTTACTGCTGGTATTTCTGCTGGTATTAATTTTAAATTGAAAAATAATATCTTTTTGGATTGGAGAATTATTGGTCCTGGCTATGGAACATCAAAAGGAAGTCTATCTGGTAAAATGACTTTGAATGCGGATGAACAAGCAGGTTTGAGAGAGCAATTAGGTGAGCTAAAAGAAAGTTTGAATGATTTGCCTTTGAAATTCAAAATGGATTATACAGTTCATGGCAATGGAGCAGACATCACGTTGAATAAAAGTCCGTGGGCAAGTATCCGTAGTGGTTTATCAATTGCTTATAAATTCTAGAATACGAATATAATTTAGTTAGGAAAGGTTATACTTCTTGAAAGTATAGCCTTTTTTTGTTTTTGTTATAGAAGTATTCCATAATAAAACTCTATTTTTATTCAAGATTTTAAATGCGAAAATTCATGAGTAATTTCTTTTCGAAAAGACGTAATAAGTGGTTTTTGATTGTAGGGGTGTCCGTGTTGCTCATCTTCGGGATTGGTTTTGCTGTCGCCATGTCCAAACGACAAGGTTTCTTGGATAAAGCGATGGTCAAAGTTCAGAATAAATTGAAACAGGACTATGACATTAACTTTAGCGTAGATAAATATTATTTCAAAGGATTAACGACTGTTGAGTTCAAAAATTTATTGCTTATACCTCAGGATAGAGATACCCTTGCATCCATGGAAACTTTTTCGGTTTCTGTACGTGTATTGCCCTTGTTGATTGGTGATGTGGAGATTGGTGCCATTGGCGTAGAAAATGGAGGAGTGTCTTTTGTCAAAAAAGACTCGCTAAGTAATTATGATTTTTTATTTAAGAAACGTCAGGACAATTCAGAGGCGGTGAAATCCGAATCAAAAGGTTTTGCAGATTTGGCTGAAAGATTAAGTAAGCAGTTTTTTGCAATAGTTCCAGATGATATGGATTTGAAAAATTTCAATTTATCATATTCTGACGATAAATTCACCCAGCATATTCATATTCCTCAAGCTATAATGAATTCTGGTCGATTTGAATCATCGGTATTGTTGAATGACCATGAAGCGGAATGGATACTTTCGGGTAAGGTGGACGCAGGTGCGCAGCGTATGCGTTTGGAAGTATCATCCAAAGAGCCAGATGTGGAATTACCATTTCTGCGTAGCAAATATGGTTTAGCCATCAGTTTTGATAAGTTAATATTCGATTTACAAGATATTACCAAAATCAAAAAGAATCTTTTGGAGGTGGATGGTGTCTTTGCTTATGAGAATCTAAAAGTTTATCATCGTCGCTTGTCCGATTCTACCATAATTTTGCCTCAGGCAGAGATGGAAGGAGGCATACAGTTTGCTGAAAACTATATCGCTCTGCGCGAATATTCTACTTTGCGGGTAAAGGATTTTTCTATCTCCCCACAAGCGAAACTGACTTTGAAACCTTCCAAACAGATCGATTTGGCAATACATACAGGAATGTTTCAGGCACAAGATTTTTTTGATGCCTTGCCAAAAGGGTTGTTTCAAAATGTAGAAGGTGTCAAAGTGGAAGGAAGTATCGCTTATGATTTGAATTTTTCTATTAATCTCGATAAACCTGATGATCTTACTTTCTCTTCCAAAATTGATGATGAAGATCTAAAATTGATTTCTTGGGGAGGGGCTAATATTGATTCGCTCAATTCCTCATTTGTGTATGATGCTTATGACGATACTGTGCTCGTGAAAAGATTTGTTGTCGGTCCTGAAAATCCCAATTTCAGAAAATTAGATCAAATTCCCTATGTCCTGAAAACTACCGTGCGAAATACAGAAGATCCTTTCTTTTATAAACACAATGGTTTCGAAGAGGAAGCTTTCAAATTGTCTATAGCGACCAATGTCAAAGAAAAGAAATTCAAGCGTGGAGCAAGTACTATTTCTATGCAATTGGTCAAAAATGTTTTTCTGAATAGAAAGAAAACTTTGAACCGTAAGTTCGAAGAGATATTGTTAGTCTGGCTGATGGAAGCTTCAGGACGTGTGAGCAAAGATCGTTTGTTTGAAATATATCTCAATGTCATTGAGTGGGGTAAGAATGTTTACGGGATAACTGAAGCCGCGGATTATTATTTTAAGAAAAAGCCAGAAGAATTGAATCTGGGTGAAAGTTTATTTTTGTCAAGTATCATTCCTCGACCAAAAACTGGGGTTTCTTCTTTTGAATATACAGGTCATCTTAAAGGGTGGGTGCAACGTCACTTCAATACTTATGGATCTATTATGCGTAAGCTGGGTGAATTAAATAATGTGGCTGTTCCTGAAAATTATGGATTTTATGAAGTAATTTTGCAACCCGCATTACGTCCCAAAGCGCCTATTGTTCGTGATTCTACTTTTGACGTGTTGGGGGAGCATGAGTTGATAATTAGAGAGTTGGAAGCAGAAGAAAATGTCCGCAAATCTATATTAGATAAATTAATTGGGGAAAAACATGAAAACAATTGAAATAGATGATTTGCGATTTGAGCCTTTCATCAGCTACGAGCAAATAAAGAAGCGAATACGTCTTATCGGTGTAGATATTAGCTTGAAATATGAAGATAAAAAGCCTGTATTC
Source organism: Sphingobacterium litopenaei (assembly GCF_014692495.1). Taxonomy (GTDB): domain Bacteria; phylum Bacteroidota; class Bacteroidia; order Sphingobacteriales; family Sphingobacteriaceae; genus Sphingobacterium; species Sphingobacterium litopenaei. The sequence goes on from NZ_JACOIJ010000002.1 coordinate 37,752, forward strand.
ATCGGCGTGCTGAATGGATGTTTCATGTTTATGGCGGATTTGATGAAAGAAATCACCATTGATAGCGAAATGAGCTTTGTTAAAGTAGCATCATATTCTGGAACAGAACAAGGCCATATTTCCCAATTAATAGGTGTGGGATTAGACTTGAAAGACAGAGATATCATCATAGTGGAAGATGTCGTGGATAGTGGCAATTCTTTAAAATATACTATTAATGCTTTAGAAAGGGAAGGAGCTAGAAATATTTCAGTATGTACCTTATTATTAAAGCCTTCTTGTTTGCAACATGACTTTGATAATATAGAATATGTAGGTTTTGAAATTGAGAAAGAATTTGTAATTGGTTACGGTTTGGATTACAATGGTCTTTTCCGAAATCTAAAAGATATTTATAAAGAAGTGACTTTAGGAAATTAATCCCTAAAGTCACAATTTATTAAATGATCGTTAACCATCCCAACGGCTTGCATATATGCATAGCATATTGTACTTCCAAAGAATTTAACTCCACGTTTTTTCAAATCCTTTGCAATGAGTTTTGATTCATCAGATTCAAGAGCTACATCTTTCATGGTTTTGATGTTATTCAAAATTGGCTGTTGGTTAGGAAGAAATTGGTACAAATAATTGTAAAATGAACCAAATTCTCTCTGTATCGTAATGAAAATGTTAGCATTAGAAACAGCAGCTTCTATTTTTCCTTTATGTCTGATGATAGCGGGATCCAAGACAATTCTGTCAATATCTTCAGATGTGAACTGTGCTACTTTTTCGACATCGAAATCCGCAAACAATTTTCTGTAGCCATCCCTTCTTCGCAGAATCGTTATCCAGCTCAATCCGGCTTGCGCTGATTCTAATATTAAAAATTCGAATAAAGTCTTATCATCTTTTACCTGTTTTCCCCATTCTTCGTCGTGATATTGGGTGTATAGCGGATCTTCACCACACCAGGGGCAGCGTTGTACAGTTGTTGCCATAATTGTGTTTAAATATTTAGTACAAAATCATACCTTTGACATCGTATGTTAGGAAATGACTTTTTAAGGCAAATTATAAAAAATAAGCAACATATTTTGTTGTTTTTGTGTTTGCTATGTCCTTTCTTGTCAAAAGCGAATTCTGCAGATACTCTTTCTATAAGTCAAGAAGTTATTCTTCCTAATGATTCGGCTACTCAGGTGCAAACGGATACAGTTAGGTTTAATTATATTTTTTTAGATCAAAATCAAAAAGTGAAGATAAATCCTATTCAGGATAGTCTATTGCGGATGATCGAAATAGAATATACCGATTTGCGAGCCTGGTTCGCCAAAATGGACAAACTCAAAAAAGAGAGAAATCTATCACCGACCTACGAAAAATGGAATCGGCCGACTTGGCTTATAACTTCTCTATTATTGATATTGGTGAGTTTGGGCTTAGTTCGGATTTTCTTTTATTCTACATTTTTAAATATCATTTATGGATATTTCAATGAAAGGGTGTTAGCGCAGATTAGTAAGGAAGATAACGTATTAACTTCCTGGCCTTATATATTTTTGTATATCATTTTTAGCTTTTCACTAGGCTTATTTGTGGTTTATTATTTTAGTGCGAAGGAAGACTTTTTGTTCCTAACAGTTAAAAATTTCACTCGTTTGTCGGTTATAATTGGTGTTCTATTTGTAGCTAAATTACTACTTATTCGAATTATTTCTATAATATTTGAAGCGGAGAGAATTGCTCGGAATTATATTACAGTATTGTATGTGGTTTATTTCAACAGCATGCTTATTCTCATTCCACTTTTAATTTTGGCTATTTTTATGCCAATAAATTATTTAGATAATATTGCTCTTACACTAGTTATAGCTGCTATTTTGCTGTTTTCTTACCGTATTATCCGTACTGCATTTAGTTTATTAGGTAATCTAAAGTTTTCAATCTTTTATTTAATTCTTTATCTTTGTGCTCTAGAAATAGCACCGATTTTGATATTAGTGAAATCACTAAACAATTAAATAAGAATTTATGCAGATTGATGTTGCTAGAGCTAAGAAAGTGAAAAGCATCTTAGTTACGTTGCCAAGACCAGAAAACGACAAGTCACCTTATTTCGCGTTAGCGGAAAAGTACAACTTGAAATTGGATTTTCGTGGTTTTATACATGTGGAGGGAGTACCTGCAAAAGAGATTAGAAAGGAAAGAATAAATTTTGCTGAACACACAGCTGTTATCTTTACCAGTAAAAATGCTGTAGATCATTTCTTTAGAGTGTGTGAGGAAATGCGTTTTGAGGTTTCGGCTGAGATGAAATATTTCTGTATCTCTGAGGCTATTGCACTTTATCTACAAAAATATATTCAATACCGTAAGCGTAAGATTTTCTTTGGAAAGCAGACTGCTAAGGATTTGGAAGAGGTCTTAAAGAAACACAGTAAAGAGAAATTCTTATTCCCTTGTTCGGATGTCGCAAATGAAGAGACACAAAAATGGTTACAAGAGAATGGTTATAACTTTACACCAGCGGTATTGTTCAAAACCGTAATTACCGATATTACAGATCTGAAAGATGTGTTTTACGACGTGATTGTATTCTTTAGTCCTTCTAGTGTACAGTCTTTGTATGAAAACTTCCCAGATTTTGTTCAGAATAATACACGTATTGCCGCATTTGGTGCAACCACACAGCAAGCTTTGCTTGATAAGGGATTAATTCTTGATATTCCAGCACCAACGCCTACAGCTCCTAGCATGACTATGGCAGTAGAACAGTACATTAAGTTGGTAAACAAATAAAAAAATATTTTAATGTATTATAAAAGAGGTCAGTATGAAATAAATACTGACCTCTTTGCATTTTATACCGATTATTAATACAAGTTTCAGAAATTATTTTAATTATACTTTATTAAATGCTATAATTACCTTATTTTTATAAGCATTCCGACAGGAGTAATCCTATTGGACTAACCTATTTTGCTATAAACTTATGATTATAAATCATTTAAGATTTTTAAAATATCTTTGCGGGCTGCTACTAATTGTACTGAGTATTGGATGTAAGACATCCACAAAAAATGGAGAATTAATAGGTGTACGATTAGATAAACTTAAAACTAGTAAAACACCATATGGCATGGTTTTGGTCCCGGGAGGTACATTTATTATGGGACAGTCAGATGAAGATATTACATTTGCCCAAACTGCTCAAAACCGCCAAGTTACCATTGCGCCTTTTTATATTGATGACTCCGAGATATCGAATAGCGAATACCGACAATTTGTCTATTGGGTGCGTGATTCTATTATGGTTACCGATTATTTAGGTGATCCGTCCTATTTTTTGCAAAGTCAAACTCAAAGCAATTCAAAATATATTGATTGGGAGAAAGTAAGAAGACAATCACCTTGGCGCTCTACCGATCCGAATGTGAAAACTCGACTGGAAAGCATGTATTATCAGGGAGAGGATAAAGTGTTTGGTAAAAATGAAATGGATGTGCGATTGATCCATTATCATTATGAATGGTACGATTTAGAAAATGCTATTCGCCATAAAAATGATATGAATAAAAAGCGATCTGATTTTATTTATCGCGAAAAAATAGACATTTATCCAGATACTACAGTTTGGATGTCCGATTTTCATTATGCAGCTAATGAACCTTTAGTAAAAGGATATTTTTCTCATCCTTCATATGATGAATATCCAGTGGTGGGAGTGAGTTGGAAGCAAGCTCAAGCATTCAACGCATGGCGTACGCAATTATATAATAACCAAGCTGCAAAAAACAAAAGACCTCAGCGTTTTGATTATCAGTTGCCTACAGAAGCAGAATGGGAATATGCTGCTCGAGGCGGTCGAGTAGGCTCTCAGTTTCCATGGGGAGGACCAACAGCGCGAAATGCTCGCGGTTGTTTAATGGCTAATTTTAAACCAGGAAGAGGAAACTATATGGATGATGGATACGCTTATACAGCGCCAGTTTATTCTTATTTTCCCAATGATTATGGATTATACAATATGTCAGGTAACGTTTCAGAATGGACCCAATCTTCTTATGATGAATCAGGCTATTCTTATGTGCATGATATGAACCCAACTTATAATTATTCTGCTAAGGATGCAGATTCAGAAACAATGAAGCGTAAAGTTATACGTGGAGGCTCTTGGAAAGATGTAGGATTCTTCCTTCAAAATGGCACTAGACAGTACGAATATCAGGACACAGCTAAATCGTACATAGGATTCAGATCCGTAACTCGAGTAGCGGGATCTTCTTTAAGATAAAAAATAAACTAAAATTATAACTTAAATACTATTAACTAACCTTATAGACTTAAATAAATATGGCAAAGAAGAAAAAATTTGGTTTCGGTATTAATACATTAATCAATTGGGGTGCGACTGTTGTTATTATTGGATTAATGTTTAAAATTCTTCATTTCAAAGGTGGAGAATGGATGATCGGAATTGGATTAGCTGTTGAGGCTTTATTATTCTTTATTATGGGATTTATGGCTTCAGAGAAAGACGTGGATTGGACGCGCGTATATCCTGAACTAGATGAAGATTTTTCAGGCGAATTACCAACACGAAGTGTTGCTCCAGCAAATGCGCAACCCGTGGCAGTAGGCAATACAGCTGCTTTAGATAAACTTTTACAAGATGCTAAGATTGATGAGCATTTAATTGGAAACTTGGGAGATGGTTTACGTACATTCAGTGATAAGGTTGCTGCTATTTCCAAAGTAGCGGATACAGCTGTTGCTACTAACCAGTTTGCGGATAAGTTGAACGCAGCTTCTACAGGTGCTTCGCAGTTGAGTCATGCTTTCGAACGCGCTGCTGCTGATTTACAGACCTTCAATGAGGCTTCTGCAGATATGCAACAATTTAAAGAACAAGTTTCAGCATTTAACAAAAACTTGTCATCACTTAATGCCGTGTATGGTAATATGTTGTCTGCGATGAATATAAATAACCGCGCATAATTGTAGTGAAATCTAGGACATAAAAAGTAGGTAAATTACAAGAAATGGCAGGACACAAAGAAACTCCGAGACAACGGATGATAGGAATACTTTATTTAGTGTTACTGGGTTTAGTAGCATTGAATGTAAGTGATTCCATTTTAGATGCATTTAAAAATTTAGGAAATAGTTTAAATACTTCCACTCAAAATACGCAAACAGGGATTGATAATATGTTTCTCTCTTTTAGAGAGACCAAACTGAAAGAGAATCCTGAACGTGCACAGCCTATTTTGCAGAAGGCGGAGCAAGCTCAGGCTTTAGTTGCAAAACTTACTACACAAGTTGCAGAATATAATAAACTTCTTTCTGCTGAAGGTGGTGGAGTAGATGAAGAAACTGGTGATGTTAAATTCAGAAGTAGCACGGATATCTCAGCTCGATTGATGATCAATGAAAAAAGAGGTAAACAGCTTCGTGATTTAATTAATCAAACTGCTGCTGAACTTAAAAAATTAACAAATAATGAAGTTAGTTTTTCTTTGGCTGCTGATGATCCAGCTCCTCGTGGCGGAATCAAAAAATCTTGGGAAGAGTCTAATTTTGGCGATGGAATTCCATTGACAGCGGCAATCACTGCTTTAGAAAAAATCAACGCGGATGCTAAAAATGCTGAATCGGCGGTAGTAAAACATATTTTCGGTAAAATGGATCAAGCGGTGGTTAACTTGGATAAGTTTGCTGCGGTAGCTGTAGCTCCCACCTCTTATTTGATTGCGGGTCAACCTTATACCGCTAAAGTATTCTTAACAGCTTATGATTCTAAATCAAATCCAAAGATTACTGTCAATGGCAGCGCTATTCCAGTTTCTGATGGTCAGGGCACTTACTCGTATACACCTGGTGTGGGTACGCATACGTGGAAAGGTTCTATCTCAGTACAGCAAACAGACGGAACTGTGAAAGTGTATGAAACGGAGCCAATGACATTTCAGGTTTCACAACCATCAGCAGTGGTATCTCCGGACGCTATGAATGTAATGTATATTGGGGTGGACAATCCTTTATCCATTTCAGCCCCTGGAGTGCCAGCTGAATCTTTAAAACTATCGGGTTCTGGTGTAAGCTTGACATCAAGAGGTGGGGGTAAATATTCAGCACGCGTTACAAGTCCAGGAGAGGTAACATTAAATGTAAGCGCGACGATAGATGGCAAGACTCAAAATTTAGGAGCTTCAAAATTCCGTGTTAAACGTATTCCTAAGCCCACAGCAAAGGTTGGAGGTAAAGATGGAGGACGTATTTCGGCAGCTCAGTTGAGAGGACAGTCCGTGGTGTCGGCATCTTTAGAGAATTTTGATTTTGATGCCAAATTCCAAGTGACTAAATTTAATATGTATATAAGCAAGCCTAGGGTAGACCCTATTGGTCCATATGCGGCTTCAGGAAATAGTTTTAGTGGTCAGATGAAAACTGCTTTATCAGGTATAACAGCTGGTTCGGTGGTCATGATTTACGATATTGTGGGTGTAGGTCCGGATGGTGTAGCACAAAATCTAAACGCTATAACATTTCAAGTAACAAACTAATAGAATTTATATTCTATGAATAAGAAAATATTAACTCTAATCATTGGTCTAGGAATCACTCATGTGGTAAGTGCGCAGGTGGAAAATCTATCCAATAGTTCAAAGCCAGTGTATGAGAAAGAACCACCAGTAGACGGGTATGTCGTGAAATCAGATGTGGAAAATAGAAAGGTTATTCCATATGCGCCTATTCGTCAGACTGATGTAGCTTTCAGTAAGCGAGTATGGCGTGAGATTGACTTGCGCGATAAGATGAATCAAGCCTTTGCTTCTCCTAAAGCGCGATTGATGGATATCATTGTGGATGCTATTCAGAAAGGTGAACTGACGGCGTATGACCCTACACCAACAAAGAATGATCCTAATGGCGATAGTTTCAAGAATGTTTTGCCAATTGATCAGGTAATGGCTCGCTTAGGCGGAGATAGCGTCTTGGTCGAACAATATAATGAAAACAACGAGGTCATCGGTTCGCATTATGAAAAAAGAGATTGGAGCAGAGAGAGTGTTATCAAATTTAGAATCAAAGAAGATTGGATTTTTGATAAGCAGCGGGCAGTTTTTGAGCCAAGAATCATTGGAATCGCGCCGCTAATCACTCCTCAAATACCTGGTGCTGATGTTTTTGGAGAGGTATCCACTGTAACGCCTCCTGCAAGCAACGTGGATCCTTTCGATCCATTCGCTGTACAAGAGGAAACACAGCCTACAACTCCCGCACAACCTGCAGTGACTGCTTCTCCCGTATTTTCTAATTTGGGACCACAGGTTGATGCAACACCGGCATTTTGGATTTATTTTCCAGAAGCACGCCATGTGTTTGTGAATAAAGAAGTCGTCAATCGAAATAGCGATGCTACAGGACTGAGCTATGATGACGTGTTTATTAAGCGACTTTTTTCAAGTTATATTATTAAACAATCCAATTCTGAAGATCTACGTATCAAAGATTATATCAAAGATGATTTAGATAGATTATTAGAATCAGAACGTATTAAAAAAGCGCTCATGGATTATGAGCAGGACCTATGGTCTTATTAGTTAGTGATTTATATCACTAGAAAATAAAGAATATTTCTACAAATTTGGTCACTGTATTTTGTGTCTATTGCGTATAGTTATAAAATATGGAAAGAGTTAAAAATGTAGGAATATTTTTTTTTATGTTTGTATTTACTTAGTAAAAAACTAAAAGCTTGTGAAACTAAAACCTGTTGATAGCATTTCGGGAATTTCTCCAAAAGATTTTGTTAGAGATTATCTTAACAAAAGTCAGCCAGTTATCTTGAAAGATTTTATTAGTAAGGATAGTGCTTGCTGGACAAAATGGAGCTACGACTATTTCAAGGAAATAGCGGGAGATGTGATGATTGATGTCTACGGTAAGGAAGAAGAAGGACAAAGTTATGCTGCAAGTCCTCCAGTGGGTAAAATGAGCTTTGGTCAATACTTAGATAAAATCAGCTCTGAACCTACAGAATTACGCTTGTTCTTGTTTAATTTGTTGAAAATTCGTCCTGAACTTAAAAAGGATGTTATTTACAATGATGTCACTGGTGGCAAAGTATTGCAAGGACTGCCTTATATGTTTTTTGGAGGTGAAGGATCTGCAACGCGTAATCACTTTGACATTGATATGTCACACGTTTTCATATCACAATTTCAAGGTTACAAACGTATTTGGTTATTCCCGAATGATCAATCTGATTTGATGTACAAATTACCTTACAACTTCCACAGTATAGCTAATCTAAAAACAAGTAGTGTAGAGGAATATCCTGCATTGAAATATTTGGATGGTTTTGAAGCGGTAATTGGTCCCGGTGAGACCTGTTATATGCCAGCAGGATGGTGGCATTATATCCAATACGAAACAGAAGGATATTCTATTTCGGTGCGCGCATTAGCCAATTCTTTAGGAGAAAAATTGAAAGGCGCTCGAAATCTATTTGTAACGCGTCATTTTGATGATACCATGCGTAAAATTTTTAAAGATAAATGGTTCAATTATAAAATTGAAACCGCAAAAAAACGTGCTGGTAAAGCAATGAAAAGATATAAATAACATAAAAGGGTCGAATTTAAATTCGACCCTTTTATGTTTACTCTGAGACCTCATCCTCTTGTTTTATAGCATTCCTATAAAACAACGTGTACGGATCCGAATCATAAATATGTGCTTCAGGATTATGTTTAAAAGGAACCTCTGTATTAAATATTTCCTCTAAAGTCGCTCGTAGGAAGTTTACGAATTCATCCTTTTGTGCAGCTAAGAAATCACCTTCCATCAAAGCTCCTCGGCTGCCATAGAAAAGAGTTCCTTCTTCGCGCATTTTTCGCGCTACATATAAATTTGGTTCTAAGTTTTGAATACCCGTTTTTTGTTCAAATACATAGGCGTAAAATAGCGTTTGAACTAAAGCTTTATTCTCTGTATTAGCGGCAAAAACCTTTTCTATAGAGCTGAATTTAACAGCGTCAGCACCAGTTTTGTAGTCTACAATGCGTTTTTTGACTTCTCCTAAGTCGGTTACAACTTCGTCTACACGGTCAATTATCCCGTAGATTTGAACGGTTTCTTCTTTACCATTAACCAAAATTGGAAAATCTAGGACATAATCTTCATCGTTCTCCAGCTCGATAATGCGGAAAGACTGGTAGTTTTCTGCGTCGTATTCCAAATACATTTTGACATACTCGGATGCAATCTTGTGCATAATGCGTTGCAAGCTGTTTAATTCTTTAAGTTCTTTCGTCTCTATCCCGTACTGTCTTCCGATTTCAAGAATAATAAGCGCATCTACTTCTTCCACTTTCTCCCGCAGCACCTTGGTGGAAGTAAACTCTTCCAACCCTTTATAGGGCTTTAAAATGGTTTCCATCACATTGTGAATGACAGTACCCAAAACGTTCATTTCAAATTCCTGAGAGATACGTGGAGGTTCTTTTATTTCAGCCACATGCTTAAAGAAGAATTGCAAAGGCGATAGCAAATAAGTTGTTAGGGCTGTTGCCGAAATTTTGGCTTTGCCATCAAGGTATTTAGCACGCATATAATCCCAGACTTGACCAGTTTTTGGGATGCTGAGCTCCTCTTCTTTGGGTGGGAAAAGAATAGGTTGTTGCTGTTGTTGTTTGATGAAATTGAAATTGCTTTCAAATTCCAACTGCCGGACAAAGCGGCTTTCTTCGCCTGTGCTACTTTCATCCACAATGCTGTTGTAAAACACATGTATTCCAGTGCTGTATTGCAGATGGCGATAAAATAAGTACGCTGAAAGTGCATCTTGGTTCTCTAGAATTGGTAAACCATACGCTCTACGCAACGTGTTTGGAAGAAAAGTCGCAGCGCTAGATGTTTTCGGTAAAATACCTTCATTAGCACCTAAAATGTATATGTTGTCAAAATTCAAACATCGACTTTCCAACAATCCCATGATTTGCAATCCATCCAATGGATCACCTTCAATTGCGGAGTTGATCGGTGCAATGGCTTTTCGTATGAGGCCAATTTGGAAAATAATACTCAATTGTGGTATTTTTTCAAATCCTAAATGTAATTGATTGAGCACTTTCTTGGTTTCAATCAACAAGTTGGCATCAATTTGTTTGATTTGTGTGTCTTGCGCCAAAGAAATCAGCAATTCATCTAAAAGATGAATTAATGTTGGGATAACTTCTTTGGAAGAATTTAACGGTCTGAAAAAGTGTGGCAGAACGGAAGTTTGGACGCAAATATCTTCAAAATTAATCTCAAAAAGCTGTTTATCCCCGATAAACTTTTGAAGTGTTGATTTTTCTTTAAAGGAGATTTTTGTCAGCGGATTATTCAGAAATGTTTCTACATCTTGATAGGTTATTTTAGTTTTCTTAAGATGTGAAATTTGTTCATGAACACGCATCCACAAATCCAAAATTCCAAATATAGGCGACTGTGTCAAAGGAAAACCAGTCGTAATGTTGACTTTGATATTGGGAAGACTTTGCAGTAAAGGAACCAATAAGGATTCATCAGCCAATAAAATAGCCGAAGATTTTCCTTCTTTCTCATTCTCTACTAAGACGTCATGTAGCAATTTTGTTTGACTAACTTTTCCCGTAGAGGCATACAAATGAATGTTATCTTTACGTGAACCAATAATATTTGGCACTTCGCCTAAGGCATTTTGCAGTTCTGTTTGGAAAATATTTCTTCGAATAAATAATCCTGCTTCTTGCTGTTTGTCCTCCAAATAATAGGCGTCCGCATCAAAGTAAAATAACGCTTTTTCTTGTTCCTGCCATTGTTTGAAAAGCTTAGCTTCCGCATTATTTAGCGCATTGAATCCTATAAAAAGAATTTTCTTAAAAGGTTGTACCAAGGCTGTGCTGTCCAATTCTCCATCAGCTAACTGGCGATAAATTGTTGGATAGTTAGTTTGTTTTTGGTCTACAAGTTTTTGTTTGAAAGCACGATACAAAACGGGAAGTCTTTTCCAAAGCTTCAAGAATCGTTCTTGAATACCTGTATGCCCTGCGATACTGAAAGATTGCCAAAATTGACGAATAAAATCCTGTTGTTCTTTGGTCAAATGCTGAAACTCAATATCTATTTTGCTCGTATCGTACAGTTCCATGTAAATATCTTCGATATTGACCAAGTCATAATCCAACTGCCCAAAATCGCTCAATATAATTTCTGCAATCGGATAAAATTCTTCAAGTGTTTCTTGTTCGTGTCCTTCTTTGGCTAATAACTCGTTGTGAAGTTCATACAGATAGAAGAATTGTGTCAATTGGCTTACTTGCTCCGCATCTGATGCCAAACTAAAAAATTCTTGTATGGTATAAAATTGTGGCGACCAAATGGCATGTCCGTACGTATCCGCAAGATGTTTCTTGAGATAGGTGATAGGACGTTTATTGTTGAAAACAATCGCAATCTCGGACAGATCTGTTCCGAATCGTTGTTTTATATCTTGTGCTACTAATGCTAAAAATGATGTGTTCATGTCGACTCTCTTAATCTATTTCACCTCTACTAATTCATTCACCTTGGCATAGAATAAAAAGCCTCGTATATTCTGATATCCTAGATTTTGTAGAGCTTTCATATACTGATCTACTTGAGTTTTGTGTTCAATGTAATTGTCTCCGGTGAATTTAAAATCCAAAATGATGGTCTCATCCTCTTTGGTAAATACTTTATCAGGACGGAGTGTTCGTCCATCCGCGGTTATGATAGCTGATTCATTCCAGATCTTATAATCTCCAGAAAGCCATTGATTAATCTGTGGATGATGCCATATTTGGTAGATTTCCTTTTCTAAGAGATCTTTGTTTTCAACGGCTAAAATTCCTTCGTCAATATAGCGTGCAATGATTTTATGGATATCGGATTCTTTGGATGCTTCCGCCATAACCTCGTGTGCCAAAATTCCATATTGCGATGCTTTTTCGAGCATCAAAATAGTATTTATTGTTCGGGTGCTGTTTTTCTCTAATGCTTTTTCCATTGCGACCGAAATAGGATAACGTTCTAATGCAATATGGCATGGAGTGTCGGAATCATTGCTATCTTCTTTTGGTATAATATGGTCTATTTGGACTTTTTCTTCTTCCAAAGGAAAAGGTGCATTAGGATGATCCAACACTTGGTAGATGACATCCGAAATCAAATCATTGCAAATTTTTAATTCTCCAGACTTCTTGTCTGTTGCAAAAGCAGGTGCTGTGATGTAGATATGCTCTTTGGCACGAGTAGTAGCGACATACAGGGTATTCAGCGCATCCATATAATTAAACAATTTTTCCTCGAAATACTGCTGATAGAATATAGATTTTCCGACCGAAGAAGTGTACTTAATTGGAATTCTGCCCAACTGTCCAAAAGGAGTGTTTTCGGTATTAATCCAAAAATCACCATTTGTCATTCCATCTAATGTCCATGAACAGAAAGGAATCATGACGACATCATAAGCTAAACCTTTGGACTTGTGAATCGTGGTGACTTCAATAGCATTTACTTTTCCACTGGATGGCAATACAGCTTTGTTGCCATCTTCTTCCCAAAATTCTAAAAATTGATTGATTCCCCGTTCTCCACTTGCGGTGAAATTGCCCACAATATCTTTGAAAGTTAAAATGTAAGGCAAATGCACATTGTTATCCGAAGTAAAGCCATAGATTTCTATGAGTTTTTCAACCAAATGAACCAAAGGTAATTTTTGCCATACATCCCAGTCGATAATTAATCTATCTGGAATAATACTTTGGAGTTTTTCAATGTTATTTTCTTTGAAATGCAACCACGCTTCTGGCTCAAACGATTTTTGCTTAGTTATAATCTGATAAAGATAGGCCATGCGAGCATGGTGAATTACATGTTTGTCACTAGTATAAACAAAGGCTTTTAGAGATTCTACCAAAAGATTTATAGCATCATTTGAAACTAGCGAAAGTGCATCTCCCGAAATCACATCAAAATGTAATCCCGTAGCATTTTTATATTCCATCAGCTTTTGAATGATTTCTACAGCTTGTCTGTTGCTACGCACTAAAATACCGATTTGTTTAGCTTCATACCTTCCCGTAGAAATCCATTCACCAATTTTTTCGCAAAGTTTGCGTGTAGACTCCTCTTGTGCTTGATTTGCACGCCATCGGCTATCTTCTACTTTTATATATTCTATTTCGATAGATCCCTGTTTATCCGGGTTATTTAATTTTTTTTCTGGAATTTCTTGTGCAGAGTTTTCATAAGCTCGGACAAGCATACTGTCATTTTGCGCATTTTTCCACCAGCGCAATCCTTCTTCCGAAAGTTCATTTTTTGCGGTGTCATTTAGCACATTTTGCATGTGTGCCGGAATTGCTTGATACAGGTAATTGTTAAAGCGAATGATATTTGGTAGACTTCTGAAATTCGTTTCTAGAATACCGTTATCAATAAAATGGTTTTTACCTTCTGTATCTAAGTGAAAATTTTGTGCAACTTGTTCTTCGACCTGTTGCAAAAGAATGCGCCAATCACCATTGCGCCAACGGTAAATACTTTGTTTTACATCTCCAACAATCAAATGTTCGTGCTGCACCCCTTCGGTATTACTCAGAGCATTAAGTAAGAGTGGGCTGTAATTTTTCCATTGAATACGTGAAGTATCTTGAAATTCGTCAAATAAGAAATAATTATAGCGATTGCCAATCTTTTCCCAGATAAAGGTTGGGTCATTGTGCGCATCTAAGCCTAATTTATTCAGTAATATCTGCGAATCCGAAATCAATTGAGCACTATTTTCTTTACGCCAAGTGCTAAGCAAATCTGACATTTCTTTCAGCAAGCGAAGATAATAAAGGTTGCTTTGTACGGATTGATAAGCAATATAGGTCGGCAATAGTTGTTCTAAGGTCACAAACTGGCTCAATACCGGTCTGAAACCTTCAATTAAATCGTAACGGAGATTTTTGTCTTTATCGGTATAAGCTTCTTCATTATCGATGAGTTTGGTATATTTTCCGAGTAACTCTATAAGGCCAGATAAAGATAATTTCTGAACTTGTGGCGTAATTTTGTTGGCAGAAACTAAAGGATTTCTAGATTTCCCTTTCATTTCATTGACATCCACCTGCAAGGCTTTGAATGTCTCCTGAAAAGATTGAATCGCAAGACTTAAGCTTTCAAGATACGATTGCGTCTTCTCGAAAATATCTTTATTGAGTAGATTGAATATCTGATTTGTATCTGCCGAAGCCAAGGCTCCATCAAACTCCTGGAAATTTTCTGTGAAAATCAATCCAGCTAACTGACTCAATTGATTGCGGTAATTCCAATTCTCGTTGTTGTTGATTTTCTTCTCTGCGTAGGCAATAATCCAATCCAGTAATTCTGGTTTTTCGTCCAACAATTGATTGAGCATCATGGTCAAATCCGTTTTGACCTTGTTTGTATTCATTTCAATCTTATAGGCTGCATCCAGATTAAGTTCATACGTAAACGAACGAATGACTTTTTGCGAAAAACCATCAATGGTGCTAATCGTAAAATGACTATAATCATGCAGGATCTTACGATACACACGATGGGCTTTCTCTTGTATAAGTGCAGCAGACCAATTCGGATTTTGATTTATAAGTAGTTTTCTAAAACTTTCAATGTTATCGGATACATTTCCAGTCGCCAGTCCTTGCAATACAGAAAGAATACGCTCTTTCATTTCGGCTGTGGCCTTATTAGTAAAGGTTACAGCAAGAATTTCTCTGTAACTATTTTCATTATTCAAGAGTAAGGTGATATAATGTAAGGTCAGGCTAAAAGTTTTACCTGAACCTGCGGAAGCTTTAAGAATTTTCAGCGGAGCAACATGCGTCATTTTCGAAATACGATTTGGAAGAATGAAAGTACGTTAAAAAAGCTGTTATATCAAGCGGATTGTAGAGTGAGCTCATTTAAAGCTTTTTAGTTTGAAAAAAACTTTTTATCTTTGCGTCCCCTCTTGCACGAAGTACGGGGGATATGTTGAATACATAAATAATAACAAAACATGGCAACTAAAATCAGATTGCAAAGACATGGTAAAAAAGGACGTCCTTTTTACCACCTAGTAGTAGCAGATTCACGTGCTCCACGTGATGGTAAATTCATCGACCGTATCGGTTCTTACAATCCAAACACAAATCCAGCGACTATCGTTTTGGATTTTGACAAAGCTTTGGACTGGGTGAACAAAGGTGCGCAACCTACAGACACAGCTCGTGCTATCCTTTCTTACAAAGGTGTATTATACAAAAAACACTTGCAAGGTGGTTTGAAAAAAGGTGCTTTTGATGAAGCTGCTTTAGAAGAAAAATTTGCTGCTTGGACTGCTGCTAACGAAGCAAAAATTGCAGGTAAAAAAGACGGTTTAGCTAACACGAAAGAAGAAGCTAAAAAAGCTGCTTTGGCTGCTGAAGCTACTAAAAAAGCTGCTAAAGCTGCTGCTATCGCTGCTAAAAATGCTCCTGTTGCTGAAGAAGCACCAGCTGAAGAAGCGGAAGCTACTGAAAACACTGAAGAAGCTGAAGGTTAATTCTTTCATACAGTATTCAAGAAAAGCCGATTCGATTTTGAATCGGCTTTTTTTATGTAAATGAAGGTGCTGTGGTTTTTATTTTTTAATTTTGCCTTTTTAATTTCAAATATGACAATAGAGGAAAGTTTTTACATCGGATATGTATCTAAGACACGTGGTCTAAAGGGAGAAGTGCAATTGTTTTTTGAGTTTGAGGATTACAATGAATTGGATTTGGATGTGATTTTTCTTGAAGTCAACAAGAAATTAGTACCTTATTTTGTAGATACAATCAAATTACAAAAGAACAGTACGGCGTATGCGACTTTTGAAGATGTAGATCATATCGACAAAGCGCAAGCGTTGGTGCGTCGTAAGGTGTACCTTCCTAATGATAAGATGCCAGAACGTGATCCTGATGATTTTAGATGGACTGATTTGGTCGGTTTCCTAGTTATTGACGAAGAGCATGGTGAATTAGGTGAAATCATTGAGGTACGTGAAATGCCACAGCAGTTTATCGCTACTGTAGATATGGACGGTAAAGACTTGATGTTTCCACTTTCGGAAGATTTAATCTTAGGTATTGATGCTGAGGAGGAAATAATTGAGGTGGACTTGCCAGAAGGATTAGTGGATTTGTATAAAGAGTAAAAATATTCATAAGAAATACGAAAGCGAATGGAGATTTTTCAATTCGCTTTTTTTGTTCTTTCTCCTTCAGTTTTCTTATTCTAGATTAATTTTTTCCTCCATTTATTTAAATATGTTTGTTTAGTTGTGGAAAAGTAATTTTCTGTAATGTAATTTAATTTTATAATATTTAAATAGAAGCACTTAAAGTACAGCATTATGAAGCCTGAATATGAAAATCTAAAAGCGATTAAAAATGAAGATTCCAAACGTTTTGAACTAACGGTCGATGGTTATACCGCGTTCATTGATTACAAGGAGAGAAATGGAGTAATCACCTTAATTCATACAGAAAGTCCTGAGGAGTTAGCTGGTCGAGGAGTGGCTACAGCATTGATTGAAAAAACCTTAGCTTATCTTGAAAATAATAAGATAACATTAGTTCCGCTTTGTCCATTGGTGGTAGCTTACATAAAAAGACATCCGGAATGGGTAAGAATTGTCCGCGAAGATTATAAAGCCAAATTTGTTTAATAGCTCGCCTAAATTATGGATTCAACGAAAAAACTAATTACTTATGAAGTTGCTGCCTCTATTGGTGCCGTAAATTATATAACTTCTATTACCGCAAATGGTAAAGAAATAATAGGAGATGAACCCCAATCGTTAGGAGGGCAGGATACAGGATTCAATCCTTACGAACTGTTGGCTTCTTCTTTGGGAATGTGTACAGTAGCGACCTTGAAAATGTATGCCGATAGGAAAGGATTTAATCTAGGAAGGATTGACGTAAAAGTCGAATTGGAACATAATACTACAGACAAGGTAGCTACTTTTCGTAAGTCTATTTCTTTTGAAAATAAGGATATCGCACAAAAAGATTTAAAGCGATTGATGGTTATAGCTGAGGCTTGTCCTGTCAATAAAATCCTTTCTAATGAAATATTAATAGAAACTACGTTTGAAGACTAATAAAATCTTAAGATTTACGTTGATTTTGTTGTAGATTTCGCAAATATTTTTTCTTTTATATTTTAACTTTTGAGTTAATACACCGATATTAGCGGAGCTTATAGAGAAAGGCAGAGGGAATAGACCCGCTGAAGCCTTAGCAACCTGACCATAGTCAAGGTGCTACATTCTACCCTGAGGGAAAGATAAGTTTTGGATAGACCGTACCTCCGTGTCTTTTCTCTTAGCCTGAACGAAAAGAATAAACATGAAAATCGTAGATCATATTAAAAACGCTAAAGGAAAAACGCTGTTTTCTTTCGAATTATTACCTCCTGCAAAAGGCCAAGGTATCCAGAGTATTTTTAATACCATGGATGAATTGATGGAATTCAACCCGCCGTTTATAGATGTAACTTATCACCGCGAAGATTATTTGTACAAACAACATGCGAATGGATTATTGGAGCGTGTGGCTTATCGTAAACGTCCTGGGACGGTTGCTATTTGTGCTGCGATTATGAACAAATACAAAGTAGATGCTGTGCCGCATTTGATTTGTGGAGGCTTTACGAAAGAAGAAACCGAAAACGCGTTGATAGATTTAGATTTCTTGGGAATCGATAATGTATTGGTTTTGCGCGGTGATGCACGTAAAGGTGATCCTGATTTTATACCTACTACAGGAGGTCATGCGTATGCTACGGATTTATTAGCCCAAGTAGCTGATATGAATAGCGGGAAATACTTACATGAAGATATCGAAAATAGTTCGAAAACGAATTTCTGTATAGGTGTTGCGGGTTATCCCGAAAAACATTTTGAAGCTCCGAACTTTAATACCGACTTCAAATGGCTGAAGAAAAAAGTAGAGATGGGCGCGGAATTTATTGTGACACAGATGTTTTATAACATTGAGAAATATAAGGAATTCGTAGTTAAATGCCGTGAAAATGATATTCATGTACCTATTATTCCAGGTTTGAAACCATTGACGACGAAAAAGCAATTAATTGCTTTGCCTAAAATATTTCACTTAGATATTCCAGAAGAATTAAGTGATGCGGTGGAAACGTGTAAAACCAATGCTGACGTGCAAAAGATAAGCAATGAATGGATGGTCAATATGTGTAAGGAATTGATTGAATTTGGCGTTCCTGTATTACATTTTTATACGATGAGTAATCCAGGTCCTACAAAACGAATAGTAGAAAAATTAGCATAACAGAAAAAGCTTCCTTGTGGAAGCTTTTTTTATGGGTGTTAAAATCTGTTAATTAACACTTTAGCTATTACAATTCCTCTAAATTTATAATAGTTTCCAACACGCCTTAAACAACTATTATGAATTACAATAAAATCAACATTCTTTTGGGATGGTTCTGCGGAATAGTAGCAACACTAGTGTATGTCCTTACAGCTGATCGGTTTAACAGTTGGTGGGATACTGGAGAATTTGTAGCTTCTGCCTATAAATTGCAAGTTGTCCATCAGCCAGGTGCTCCTTTATTTTTGATGGTTCAAAATATCTTTAGCAACTTGGCAGGAGGGGAAGTCAGTAAAATCGCGTTTTGGATGAATGTTGGATCTGCTGTCTGCAGTGGACTGACGATTACCTTTCTTTTTTGGACGATTACTGCTTTGGCTCGAAAAGCTGTAAACATATCTTTCTCTAAATCTTCCATTTCGACTAATATCCAGATCTTTGGGGCTGGTCTTGTTGGTGCTTTGGCTTATTCATTTACGGATACCTTTTGGTATTCTGCAGTGGAAAGTGAAGTTTATGCAATGTCTTCCTTATGTACTGCAACTGTATTTTGGTTGATATTGAAGTGGGAAGCGAGAGCCGACCAGGACGACGCTAACCGATGGCTATTGGTCATTGCATTTGTAATGGGCTTATCTATCGGGGTGCATTTATTGAATCTATTGACGATTCCTGCATTAGCTTTGGTGGTGTATTTCAAAAAGACGGCTAAAATTTCCCTAAAAGGTGTGTTGACAACGTTAGGAATCGGCGTTGCTATCCTAGCATTTATACTTTGGGGTGTGATTCAATATAGTGTAAAATTGGCAGCCTATTTTGACTTATTCTTTGTGAATAGTTTGGGATTGGGATTTGGGTCTGGCATTTTGGTATTCATTGTTCTTTTAATTTCGCTAATAGTTTTGGGATTATATTACGCTAATCAAAAGAAAAAAGTGATACTACATCTGTCCATTTTATCCCTTTGTTTTGTCTTATTTGGTTTTAGTTCCTATACAATGCTTTTGGTCAGGGCACAAACCAATATTTCTTTAAATAATAATTCTCCAGACAATGCGTTTTCATTCTTAGGTTATTTAAGCCGAGAGCAATATGGTTCAGAACCGCTAATCAAAGGACCTACGTATAATTCAAAACCTATTGCTGTACAGGAAAACCATACGTATAGAAAAGATGAGGAAAAATATACAAGGGTAGATGCGCCAGGTAAGTATGCTTATGATAATGAAATGTTTTTTCCACGTTTATGGAGTGCGGATAAAGCTCCTTTCTATTCATACTATACGGGATTAGATCAGGATGAAGCTCCAACCATGTGGGGTAATCTGAAATTCTTTTTTACGTATCAGGTAAACCATATGTATGCGCGTTATTTCCTTTGGAATTTTGTTGGCAGGCAAAATGATGAACCCAGTCATGGTAGTGCGATTAATGGAAATTGGATTGCGGGTATTTCAGCTTTAGATGACACGCGATTAGGAAAGGAATCCCTATACGAAAACTATGAGAATCCTTCACGTAATGTATATTATTTCTTGCCTTTGTTTTTAGGAATTCTTGGATTGGTGTGGCATTATAAAAAATCTAAACGTGACAGTTTTATCGTTGGTTTATTGTTTTTCTTTACGGGATTAGCAATTGTCATTTATTTAAACCAAACTCCGATGCAACCGCGTGAAAGAGATTATGCCTATGCTGGCTCTTTCTACATGTTTAGCGTTTGGATTGGACTAGGGGCAATTGCAGTTTTAGATATTTTACGACGGATATATGCGAATAAAGTAGTCGCTAGCATTTCTTTAGCGTTTGTATTTGTAGCTGGTCCGGGGATTTTGGCGTATCAAAATTGGGATGATCATGATCGCTCCGATCGTACGTGGACGCGTGATATGGCGTACAACTATTTGGAATCATGCGAGCCCAATGCTATACTTTTCACTTATGCAGATAACGATACCTTTCCTTTGTGGTATTTGCAAGAAGTAGAGGGTGTGCGGACCGATGTTCGGATAGTGAATTTGAGTTATCTTCAGTCAGATTGGTATGTTAAACAAACCATGCAGGACATCAATTTGGCTCAGGCCGCACCAATTCATATTCATCCTGATAAAATCAAGAAAGGTATACGTGATGTAATCCATTATTACGATATGGAGGTGGATGGATATGTTGATTTGGACACCCTTCTAGAGGTTATGCTTTCTGATAATCAAAGCAACCAATTGCCCTTATCTAATGGAAAATATGTAAATGTATTGCCTACTAAAAATATCCAAATGATAATAGATAAAGATTCAGTACTGCGTAATAAAGTCGTTCCAAAATCTTGGGAAAAAGACATCGCTGAGGTGATGCAATGGAGTTATAACAAACCGTATGTTACAAAATCTGAATTGAGTTTACTTTCCATCATACTACATAATAATTGGGAACGTCCGATTTATTTTGCCAATATGTTGGGGTCTGAAAATTTTATTGGTCTAGACAAATATTTAGTAAATGAAGGATTAGTCTATCGATTAATGCCCATTGAAAAAGAACAGCCTGAAAATGAAATTTCTTTGGTGAATACAGATACCTTGTATCGAAATGTAACTTCAAAATATGTTTATGGAAGTATATCAGATCTTGAACATTATGATGTGGATTATAGACGTTTTGTACAGAGTTATTTGTTTGATAAAACCGTAAATCTCACATTGGATTCTTTAGTAAAAGAAGAACGCTTGCAAGAAGCTAAGAACGTTGCATTGTTAGCGTTGCAGCATATGCCAAAACGTATAGTTGATATACATCATGTGCAATCTAATGCTGTAGTTGTGGATACGTTGATTAAAGTAAAAGAAAAAGAAAAGGCTCAACTGATTGCCAGTCGTGATATTGATTATATCGAATCAAATTTAAACTATTTAGTGGGAAAGGCAGATAAACTTACAGGATTCGATCGATTGGAAATAAATACCACGGTTGACTCCTTAAATCGATATAAAGAGATTGCTAATGCTCTTGGAAACGAGAAGCTAATTACACAAGTTCAGCGTATTGAGAATAAATACTTAAGTAATTAAAAAAGGAGGTCTTTGACCTCCTTTTCTGTATGTTTATCCTTTTTTGACTTCTTTAGCCCAAGAGTCTTTCAAAGTAACTGTTCTATTGAAAACCAGATGTTCTGGTGTAGATTTAGTGTCCAAATTGAAATATCCTAAGCGAATAAATTGGTAACCTTTGCCTGGTACAGCATTTGCCAAATCCGGTTCGATATACGCTTTTGGAATAATAGTCAAGCTATTTGGATTTAAAGATGCTTTGAAATCTTCTTCCGCAGCTGGGTTTTCTACTTGGAATAGACGGTCGTACAAACGTACTTCTGCTTCTTTAGCATGTGCTGTAGAAATCCAGTGAATAGTTCCTTTTACTTTCAATCCTGAAGTATCTTCGCCAGATTTCGAATTTGGAATATAATTACAGTGGATTTCTGTTACATTTCCATTTTCGTCTTTTTTGAAATCATGACATTCTACAATATATCCATGTTTCAAACGTACTGAAAGACCTGGTCCCAAACGGAAGAATTTCTTAGGAGGCTCTTCCATGAAATCATCACGTTCAATCCACAATTCTTTTGTGAAAGGAATAATGCGTGAACCTTCGCCACCTTCTACTTCTGGATTATTTTCTCCTACAAGCTCTTCCACTTTTCCATCAGGATAGTTTGTAATTACTAATTTGATAGGATCCAATACCGCCATTCTGCGCCAAGCTGTTTTGTTCAAATCCTCACGGATACAGAATTCCAACAAGCTGACATCGATCATATTTTCACGTTTTTGGATACCAATACGTTCCGCAAAATTTCGAATACTTGCAGGTGTATAGCCACGACGACGCAACCCTGAAATAGTAGGCATACGCGGGTCGTCCCAGCTTTCTACGTGACCTTCGTTTACCAATTGTAATAATTTACGCTTACTCATTACGGTATAAGTCATGTTAAGACGCGCAAATTCATATTGTTTAGAAGGGAAAATTTCTAATTGTTCGATCAGCCAATCGTACAAAGCACGGTGGGGAATAAATTCCAATGTACATATGGAATGCGTGATTTTTTCTATGGAATCCGATTGTCCGTGTGCAAAGTCATACATTGGATAGATGCACCATTTGTCTCCTGTACGGTGGTGATGGGCATGTTTGATACGATAAATAATCGGATCACGCATGTGCATGTTTGGATTAGACAAATCTATTTTAGCACGTAGCACCTTCTCACCATCTTGATACTTTCCATCACGCATCTCTTGGAAGAGCTGTAAATTTTCTTCCACCGAACGGCTGCGGTTTGGTGTAGGAACACCAGGTTCTGTAGGTGTGCCTTTTGCTGCTGCAATTTCTTCTGCTGTACTGTCATCTACATAAGCCAATCCTTTTTTGATTAGCGTGACAGCATATTCATATAATGTTTCGAAATAATCCGAAGTGTATAATTCTTCAGCCCACTGGAAGCCTAACCATTGGATATCGTTTTTGATGCTTTCTACATACTCAGTATCCTCAGTTACAGGGTTTGTGTCATCAAAACGAAGGTTTGTCTTGCCATTATATTTTTGTGCCAATCCGAAGTTAAGACAGATGGATTTGGCATGGCCAATATGAAGATAGCCGTTTGGCTCAGGAGGAAATCTCGTCAATACGCGACCATCATGTTTTCCTGTTCGAAGATCTTCTTCGATAATTTCTTCAATAAAATTTAATGATTTTTCTTCCTCTATCATGGTGCAAAGTTACTTATATATTGCTAAATATAGGAATGTTGCGTATAAAATATATAGGACTATGTCGTAATAAATCTAAATAGTTTTTAAATTAGGATATGAATAATCTACATTGCACTCGATACTGGATTTTATTAATTCTCAGTCTGCCTATATTGCTTATTGCTAAACCTAAAAAACCAGCTGTTTTAATTTACGGCAGTACGATAGAAGCCTATGTGGCAGCTTTGCAATCGGCAGCTTCTGGTGTTCCTACGCTTTGGGTAAATCCTGCCTCGTATTCTTTTGAGAAAGATAAGTTTGAGCTTAAAAGTTCAGAAGAAGGAAAGCTGATAGATGGAGGTGTGGTAAATCAATTCATAAAAGAAGAACGAAGTAAAAAAGACTCCACGAATAGTTTTATCCTGAACGGAAAAAGGCAATCTTATAATGTGCTTACAGCAGATAATTTATTTTTAACAATACTTAATGGTGAGGATGTTGTAAATATTGAACATTCGAAAAGTTGGAAGGTGACTTTGTCCAACAAAAGCAATTATGCAGTTCATGTGGTTATGGACGCCAGCATTGGTCATACATTAGCATCCAAAGCTAAAGTTGAAAATTTGCCACAAGCTCAGTTTATGCGAGCGAATGCGCTTACAATAGCCGATGCTAGAAGTGTCGTATTGGTAGGAGAGAAGCAAGGTGAGGTAGTGGTTTCGAGGTTAGGAGATTTGATAAGCCAAAAGGATAATTTTTTTGTAGCAGATGGGAATGATTTTATAGAAAGAGATAACCTTAATTTTAGATTGGCATATGGACAGGTGATGGGGGCTATTGCAGGTTATTGTACTTTTTTTAAGACTACTACAGACAAAATAGACTTGCGTACGTTGCAAAATGAATTACTGATGTTTAGAAGCCGATTATTACCTACGGTAGATGTGAGTTATCAAGACAAGAATTTTATATCGTTGCAAAGAATGTATCTTGCCGGAATACTTCCTTTAAGCACGAGCGAGGGTAAGCCCGCATTTGATTTAGCAGATTCGGTACGAGTATCGGATATTAAACCCATAGTAAATCAATTTTATTCTCGGGCACAATTGTGGTTCGTAGACAATACTCCAGAATTTTTAACCGTTCAAGATGCTTTAAATCTAATTAAATTCACGGCTTTTAGAGCGGAAGAATTGGATGTAGAAGTGAAAAATAAATGGAATAAAGAATTAACCTTCAAGGGTGAATTTGATCCCTCAAAGGTTGTTTCCAGATATGAATTTGCTGTATTGTTTGATAAATATGCTGCGCCCTTTGTGAAAAAAGTAAGTCAGGATGGTGCTACGATCTATCGTTAGTCCGTAACATTTAGTAAACGATCGCGCAATAATAGACAAGCGCCAAAAGAGGCTAGGTTATCATTTTTTGAAGATAAAATTATCTTGGTGTCCCTGTTTACAGTTGACAGCGAGTATTTGTTTACTGCATTTTTCAATGGCAAACTAAGGTATTCTTCGGATTTGGCAACTACTCCACCAATTATAATTAATTCTGGATTGAAGATATTAATAAGTGAAGCAATACCGCGTCCAAGCTTATCACCGATATAATTGATAGCTTCAATACAAAGGTTATCATCTTTTTTGGCAGCGGAGATAATATCATTTAGTTTGATCTCCTCAATTTTTTTGAATTTTTTGGTCAAACTACTAGTAGCTCCATCATTAATTTGATCTGTCACACGTCTTATTAAAGCATAACCAGAAGCTTCTGTTTCCAAACATCCTTTTTTACCACATTTACAGATTATATCGTTATCAAAAATGGAGATATGTCCGAATTCACCAGAGAACCCAGATTTACCATAATATAATTTTCCATCAATCATTATGCCTAGACCAATACCGTTGTCGACATTGATAAATAAAGCATCCTTTTCATCGGTTAATATTCCGCTACTAAACTCTGCATAGGAAAGCGCTTTGGTGTCATTCTCCAAGAATGTGGGAATGCCAATATTTTCCTCAAACAATTTAGATAAAGGATCCTCATAAAAATTAAAATAGGAATACGAGTAACCCGTTCTGTAGTTAATGCGTCCGGTAAGGTTAATACCCACACCTAATATTTTTTCTTTTACGATATTGTGTTTCGCGATAAATTCATTGATCTCTTTACAAATATCCAAAAGAGATTGCTCATTGTTTTCCAATAAATAAGGGATGTTATCTTTTTTGGAGACAATATCTTTTTTCATATTGATCATAGAGATACTTAAGTTGTCAATACCAACTTGTACCCCTATAAAATAAGCGGAATTTGCCACCAGACCATAGATGTTCGGTTTGCGACCTACGGCAGAAGTTGTCTTACCGTAATCTTTCACGAGCTCGTCCTCGATAAGTTCGCTTACGCACTCATTAATTTTAGGAATACTTATATTGAACTCTTTACTCAATTCTGCAATTGTAGCAGTCTCGTTTGTGGCAAAGTAGGCTAATATCTTTTTCTTAAGTCTAATATTTTTGTAGGCAACACCATTTTTATTTGCCTCGTGAATATCTTTAAAAAAGTTAGATGTCATATAACTTGTTAGGCTTAATACATTTATTTAATCAAATTAGCTAAGTAATAAGAGTTTATAAAAATATTTAATAATATGTTTTTAATAATTCATTTTTTTTAAATATAATTGAAAACTATTTGTAGCTAAAAGCTAATTTATAGTAAATCTAAATTATTTTTAGTTGAAATCCTAATTTTAGATATTAAAACATTACACTACAAAAACCTAATCTGTGAAAAACGAATCGAATAAAAAATCCATTCATCCAATATCTTGGATACCTACTACATGGTTTGCAATGGGGTTGCCTTTTGTCGCATTGTCTGGAGCTAGTTCAATCATGTACAAAAATATGGGTGTTTCTGATGCTCAGATCGCATTTTGGACTTCTTTAATCATGTTGCCGTGGACGCTAAAACCTTTTTGGGGACCATTTTTGGAATTGTACAAGACGAAGAAATTCTTTGTGTATGTCACGCAAATTTTCACTGGAATATTATTTGGATTAGTAGGATTAACGCTACAATTGGATCATTTTTTCAGTTTCTCAATTGCGGTTTTGACTATTATAGCTTTGAGTGCTTCCACGCATGATACAGCCGCCGATGGGGTGTATTTAAATGAGTTGGATGCCAAAAATCAGGCGAAATATGTGGGATGGCAAGGTGCTTTTTATAATATTGCTAAAGTTTTTTCTGGAGGCGTATTGGTGTATTTGGCGGGCGAATTTGAACAAAGGATCGGTATTTCAAACGCTTGGATGGTTGTCATGTTTTGTTATGGAATCTTGATGGTTGGTTTGGGGTTATATAATGCAAAAGCTTTGCCGAATAGCCAAGAAGAAGCTAAAACCACTACGTTAAAAGAAGGTTTTGTGACCCTTAAAGATGTGATTATCACTTTTTTTCAAAAGAAGAATATATGGTATAGCTTATTGTTTGTCGTTTTTTATCGTTTTGCTGAAGGTCAAGCAATTAAAATTATTCCTTTGTTTTTTAAGGCGGATCGTGCTGAAGGTGGCTTGGGTTTAAGTACTTCAGAAATCGGTTTATTGTATGGAGTTTTCGGGGCAATCGCTTTCGTTTTAGGGTCTATTTTGGCTGGTAATTATGTGGCTAAGAAGGGGTTAAATAGGCGAACTTTATTGATTTTGTGTGCCTGTTTCAATATTCCATTTGCGGCATATGCATTTTTAGCTGTTTTTGTTCCTACTAATTTAGTGGTTATTGCTACGGCTGTAATCGTCGAATATTTTGGATATGGTTTTGGTTTTGTGGGGATAATTTTGTTCACCATGCAAAATATTGCTCCAGGAAAATATAAAATGGCTCACTATGCTTTTGGTAGTGGACTGATTAATTTGGGTTTTATGTTGCCTTCGATGTTGAGTGGGGTGCTAAGTGATCATATGGGGTATAAAACATTTTTTATATGGGTTCTAATTTCTACTATTCCTGCTTTTCTTGTATCATGGTTTGTGCCTTTACGCAAGCCCGATGAAGAAGAGGAAGAGATGAGTAAAAATTAAATTATATTTCTTAATAAGATATTATTATTTATTGGGATGACAATATATATTTTAAAAAAAATTAAAATATATATTGTCAATTTGAATAATTTTTTATTATTTAGCGTCAATTACCTAAAAAAGTAAATTTCAGGTTTAGATGATTTCTAACCTCATAAATTTTCTAACAATTAGGTCTGCTACTAACGTTAAACATTTAGAACCATAATAATGCGTAAATTTTTTATTCTCTTTAGTCTTTTTGTAATAACATTAACCTCTGCTTACGCACAATTAAAAACTGATGTAATTATTGTTGGAGGAGGGGCGAGTGGCACTATGGCGGCGATTCAGTCGGCTAGATTAGGAGTAAAGTCTATTGTTATAGAGGAGACAGTTTGGCTAGGAGGGATGTTGACCTCAGCGGGAGTGTCTGCGATAGATGGAAATCATAATATGCCTTCGGGCTTATGGGGGGAATTTCGTAGTCACCTGTATGCTTATTATGGCGGACCTGCAGCTGTTGAAACAGGCTGGGTAAGTAACACTTTATTTGAACCTAAGGTAGGTAATCAAATCTTGCAAAAAATGGTTGCGGCAGAGCCAAATGTCAAGGTGCTTTATGAAAGTAAATGGAAATCTGCAGAAAAAAAGAATGGCGATTGGGTGTTAACGTACGCAGATTCCAAAAATAAAATTCATACTATTGAAGGTAAAGTATTGATCGATGCAACCGAACTAGGTGATGTGATGGCTTCATTAAAAGTGCCTTATTATTTAGGTATGGATAGCAAAGATCTGACTAAAGAGCCGTTTGCACTGGATCAAGCGAACGATATTATTCAAGACATGACGTATGTAGTTACGTTAAAAGATTTTGGTCCCAACGCTAATAAGACGATTAAAAAACCTAAAAATTATTCGAAAGAAGAATTTGCTGGCTGTTGTGATGTCTCCGACCCTGCAACATTCAATAAGGACAACAACGATTGTTTCAAGATGTTGACTTATGGTAGATTGCCAAATAATAAGTTTATGATCAATTGGCCTAAAAAAGGAAATGATATCTACTTAAACATTATTGAAAAATCTCCGGAAGAGCGCGTCAAAGCTTTGGAAGAAGCAAAGCAAATGACATTACGCTTTGTATATTATATTCAGCATGAGTTGGGTTTCAAAAATTTAGGTATTGATTTCGATGAGTATCCTACTAAAGATGGATTCCCAATGATTCCTTATCACAGAGAATCAAGACGTGTTGTAGGTAAATCTTTGTTTGCTTTGCAACATATCATGACGCCGTATGAAACGCCAGAAAAGTACTACCGTGCTGGTGTTATTGTGGGTGATTATCCAATTGATCATCATCATTATAAATATGGTAATGCCCCAGAAATTGATTTTGTGAAAATACGTGTTCCATCCTACAATGTTCCGTTAGGTGTATTATTACCTAAAGATTATGAGGGATTGATTATCGCTGAAAAGAGTATAGGTTCTACAAATATCGTTAATGGAGCGACGCGTCTTCAACCTGTAGTGTTAGGAATAGGACAAGCGTCAGGTGTATTGGCGGCGCTTTCTGTGAAACAAAATAAATTGCCTTCTCAAGTATCTATTCGTGATGTACAATCTACTTTATTAGATCATAAAGCGTATATCATGCCATATTTTGATGTTCCTACTACGGATCCTCAGTTTAAAGTCTTGCATAAAATAGGTGCAACAGGTGTAATTAAAGCTGTGGGAGTGCCTTACAAATGGGCTAATCAAACTTGGTTTTACCCGGAAAGAGAGATTAGTGAGTATGAATTGATGGAGGGCTTGCGTCTTTATTATCCAGTATTAAATAGTGTGTGGACAGCTTCAGGTAAAGCATTGACAGTAGCAGGCTTCCAGGATTTGATGAAAGAAATCAAGAAGGAAATTTCTTTGGAGCAAGTAAATACATTATTGAAGAAACAAGGTCTACCAGTTGTAACAGGAGAAAGTGCTCTTCTAAACAGAAGGTATACTTCGGTGTTGTTGGATGCGCATCTTGCACTTTTCGAAAAAGAAATTGACCATTCTGGAAATCTAAAATAATTATCTATCTACCTTTTTTTGCCCTTCATTGACCATGTTGGGCAAAATTATAAATCTATGAAAATGAAAAAAATATTGTGTTATTCTCTTTTGTTGGGGGCTTTAGGAACATATCAAGTTTCAAAAGCACAAGATTTCAATAATCCAAAAGTTATAAGTAAAGTGGAGCAAGTTATCAAAAAGGCTAAAGTTGGTAATTTGGTCATCTTGGATGAATTTTTGACCACTGCATATCCTACAGTTAATTACACAAAAGAGGTGTTGCCAAGTCCACAGTTTCTTATTTCAGACGATCCCGAATATATCCGTGTTCCCGAAGCTATTGCAATGCAAGAAAATGTAGCTCCTGGAGCAGTAAGATTGTATGTATACAATGTAAATGGTGTAAAAGAGCCTCAACAGATAAAAACAAAGATTACGGCAGTAATTAAAAATACAGGTAAAGAGAAAATGACTTTGCGTATGCTAAAGTATTCTTCTCAAAAACCATCAACCAATTATTTTGAAATTGGAAAAAAAGGTTTGGAAGATTATTTCAAATCTGATGTACAGAATGATGTACGCTTTATCCAACCAGGAGAAGTTGTTTCTATCGACCAACAATTGGAAAAAAATATTGTAAGCTACGATGAATTGGTACATGGATTCTATGAATTTGTAGTAGATCAACCTGCTCAGATCAGTGTATTGCAGACATCACCTGAGAAATCGGGACCACAAGCGTATGCGCAGATTAAAACTGTAATTCCGCATAGCCATGCCAATGCAGGACGTGGAATTTTTGGGGTTTCGAATTACAAGATTACGGCTACAGATACGATTAGTACAGCCAGTGGCGTAACACAATTAGTGATTGCTGATGGAAAAACTGATCCTTGGATCACCGGTACTATTGGGGAGAAGAAAGAATTTGCAAAGAACGCAGGTAACTACGGTGTGATGTACCACACGAAAATCAAGTGGAAAAGTACAGAGGGTAAAGGTTTGGCTTTAGTAACTTGGAATTCACGTTCGGCTGATAACCAATGGTGTGGCGGTATGGGGTTGACAATGAGTTTGACGAACCCTGATGGGTCTAGTACTGTTCGTCAATTACCCAACAATGCCTTGATTACTAAAGCAGCTCCAGAAGCTATTTTAGTGGAAATCTATAAACCAGATCCTACAAAAGAGATTCAAGAAATTGATTTCATTTACTCTCCTCCAGGAGCGTCTTGTTTACCAACACCTTTAGTACTAATCCCAGTTAATTTATAAGTGATGTTTAAGCGTATTATTAATTTATCTCTGGTTTGCTTGTTGTTAGCTTGTAGTAAGGGTGAAGACTCTAAGACTACACCTGAAGAAACAAAGCCCAATCCCGAACCAACGGAGAAATATACATTTTTAGAGAACGAGGTTCGTCCAGCAAGCTCATTAGCTTGTTTTGCGGGAGCTTACTATCGCAAAGTAGTAAGTAGTAAAGACACTTGGATAGGTATCAGTGGTGAGGTTACTTTACCAACTATCAAATTCGATGAAATCAGATTTAATCCAGCTAAACCTAAGCAGTACCTTGATAATCCTTCGGTATATATGGGTGGAAGTATGGATGGTCAAGAGACAGATATCGGTTTGACTTGGGAAGTAATCCGCCACGAAAATGGCGCGGTATCAGAAGAAAGAGTAGCTTTTCGTCCCTTCCTTCGTCGTGCTTCACACAAATCTGGTCAAGTAAGTTTGTATGTGAATGCACCAGCACAAAAGGAATACTACTGGTATCCGGGCGAAAAAGTTGAAATGTCCGTAGAAGTAATTTCGAATGGTGTTTTGAAATTGAGTATAAAAGGAGCAGGGAAAAGTTATGAGACAACTTTCGAAGCGGCTGGATATACATTGACAGGTGTGGGTGAGTTCAAGCGTGTCAACGCGATTGACCAAGTAAGCAACGAAGGAAAGCCAGCGCAATATACAGAAGCAGTGGTTAGTAATTCGAAATGGTCTTATACAAATTTAATACGTCGTCAAAAAGGAGAACGCGTTGTCGTACCAATGCACAATGGGCGTATGACGAGTATGCTTTGTCCAGCTACTAAACATTTCTCTATAGAGCAAAACGAGGAAGAAGCCAAAGTTGGCGCAGAAACAATTTCAATCAGCGGGAAAGGATTTTAGAGATGAATATTAAATCAATTTTAATCCTTTCGTCGGTATTTTTCACTATTGGTTGTGCTAATAAGGTGCCAAATGAGGCGGGCAATGTAAATGCTTCTACTTCATCAAAGTGGACGTATTTGGATAATGAGATCAAGCCTGAATTTTCGTATACATGTTTTCAAGGAGCTTATTACCGTAAAACGGTAAGTAGTAGAGATCATTGGATAGGAATCAAAGGAGAGGTAACATTACCGACTATTAAGTTTGATGAGTCACGAAAAAACTCGGCTAAGCCAGGTCAATATTTGGATAATCCTTCTGTTTACATGGGCGGACATATGGATGGACAGGAGACAGACATAGGTTTGACTTGGGAAGTAATAAAACATGAGGATGGTAGTGTTTCTAAAGAAAGGTTAGCATTCAGACCATTTTTTAGAAGAACCGATCATAAATCAGGACAAAAAGATGTATGGATCTATGCTCCTGCCAAAAAGAAATTTTATTGGTATCCGGGAGAAAAAGTAGAAATGTCGGTTGAAGTGGTGAAAGATGGATTGATGAAGATTAGTGTGAAAGGTGCGGGAAAACATTTTGAGGAAACTTACGAATGTGCTGGTTATACCTTAAACGGAATCGGGGACTTCAAACGTGTCAATGCGATTGATCAAGTTCGCAATGAAGGGAAACCCGCTCAACCAACGCAAACTAAGGTATCGGATGCGAAATGGTCTTACACTACACTGATTAGAATGCAAAATGGAAAGCGTTTAGAAGTGCCGATGCATGCAGGCCGATTTACCAATATGCGCTGTCCAGATGTGAAATTCTTTGAGGTGAATCAATCATCAAAAGAAGCTAAAGTGGGAGCGGAAGAGATTACTATTAGTGGTATAGGCTTTTAAGACCAATAGCTATGGTAAAATATAGAAATTTGAGTGTGGATTTTTTGCGTGGTCTAGCCATCTTTGGGATGGTGTTGGCTGCGGTGATTCCGTGGACTGCCGAATTCCCCGGCTGGATGTATCACGCTCAGGTGGGACCTCCAGATTTTACGTTCAATCCTAATAACCCTGGGATTACTTGGGTAGATTTGGTATTTCCTTTCTTTCTATTTGCCATGGGTGCTGCTTTCCCTTTTGCACTCAAAACTAAGTTAGCGAATAAGGAATACTTAACCATTGTACAAGGACTTTTGCGCAGGGGAGCGTTATTGGTTTTCTTTGCTATTGCATTAGCCTATTTGACACCTGCAAACCTTACTGCTGCACCTTGGGTAAATTATCTAACTTCCTTAGCTACTTTCTTTTCTTTCTTCTTGGTGTTTATGCGATTTGAGGGAACAGCATTTAAGAAATATGGTTTACAGCTATTAGGTTTTATAATAATTGCTGCATTAACTTATTACCATAGCGAAATCCTAGGAAATACATTTAGCAAAAGTAAAAACAATATAATCATATTGGTGCTGTCAAATATGGCTGTATTTGGATCAGCATGTTGGTTGTTTACGGCTTCTAACTTTTACCTGCGTATAGCTATTATGGTTGCCTTTATGGGCATCTGGTTTACACATTCTCTTGAAGGAAGCTGGACTGCTACAATTTGGTATTTTCATCCAGATATCAAATGGTTCTATAATTTTTCTTTCCTGAAATATTTATGCATTGTATTGCCAGGCTCTATTTTAGGAGATTTGGTATTAAAATACAAGGAAGTTACAAACAAATTGTATAAGCCAAAAGAAGTGAAATCCGCGGGCGTTGTAGCTTTGGCGAGTTTTGCTTTCGTGGTATTTCATGTGGTTACCTTATATACACGTGAATTGTCAATTAATCTTGCTGGTCACTTTTTGTTCATTGCTTTATATCTATGGTACTTCCGCAATAAAAATGAAGGACAGATCTGGTTTTACAAAGTGTTATTAGGATGGGGATTAGCTTTTGCGACAGTTGCCTTATTTTTTGAACCATTAGATGGAGGAATCAAAAAAGATCCTTCGTCATTTTCATATTGGTTTTTAACTAGCGGCCTTGCCTTCATCTTTTATGTTACTTGCGATTATTTGACTAAGGTACATTCTTCTAATAGGGTGATAAGTGCTTTGGTTAAATGTGGGCAAAATCCCATGATTGCGTATTGTGTGACCTCATTTTGTATTACCCCTGTATTGGGCTTGATTCAAGTACTGCCCATTCTGGACAATTTAGCCGCAGAGAGTCCTTTTCTAGGCTTGATTCGCACGGTATTATTTATGTTTTTAATGATATGGATTACCAATATAGCTACGGATAAAAAGTGGTTTTGGAGATCTTAATATTAACTGTTTTTGAAATGAAAAAAAACTTGTTTGCTGTCATATGTGGTCTTTTCGCACTAGCGCAAGTGAACGCACAGGAGGCAACTAAAGTAGATAGTAATTACATCTTTTCTGGATTCACGGAGAAGCTAGAGATGTTTAATAAACTCCCTGTTCGTAAAGGCGCAATTGTTTTTGTGGGGAATAGTTTGACAGATGCAGGCCGTTGGAATGATATCGCTCCTGAATTACCAATCTTGAATAGAGGAATTAGTGGGGATATTTCATTTGGCGTAGTCGCTCGTTTGGATGAAATAATCAGACATCAGCCCAAAAAAATATTTTTGATGATCGGTGTAAATGACTTGAAACGGGGAGTGCCTACTTCTTACATCATCAAGAATTACTATAGAATAGTAGAGAAGGTACAGAAGGAATCTCCAAAAACTAAAATCTACTTAAATAGCATTTTGCCTATCAATGAAAGCAAACTTATCGAGGCGTTTAAATCAGTGAAAAATACAGATGTCGCTATTTTGAATGCCGCATTGAAAAAGATTGCTGCCGAGAAAAAGAATATTCAATTTGTAAATCTTCATGAGATAGTAACGGACAAAAAGGGTCAGCTTCGGGAGGAAATTACACCAGACGGAATCCACTTGGAAGTTGCGGCATACATTGAAGTAGTAGATTATTTGAAAAAGATAAAGGTATTATAACATGAAATATTGTATTGCATTCATTCTTACGCTATTTGTGGGACAAGTTGCTTTTTCACAGAATACAAAAGATATGTCTCAAGACAGCACTTACAAAAATTGGTACTATGAGTCACGCGAAAAACTGTATCAAAACATAAAGAAGACTAAGGTCGATGTGGTATTTTTTGGTAATAGTATTACCGAGAGAGGACCTTGGCATGAGCTTTTTTCGAACTATAAAATTGCTAATCGTGGTATTGGAGGTGATAATACATTTGGGATGAAGGCGCGTGTAGCAAACGCGGTATCATGCAAGCCAAAGAAAATCTTTTTGATGATGGGAATAAATGATATCGGGCGGGGGCATGCTACATCATGGACATTGAAAAACTATGAAGAAATCATCAAAATCATTAAAGAAATAAGCCCCAAAACGAGGATATATATACAAAGTACATTGCCTCTCAACGAGGCTAAGATCCAATATGATTACCAACGCGGTAGAGAACAAAATATTAGAGCATTGAACGATGGTATTGTTCAATTGGCAAAAAAATATAAGGTGCAATATGTAAATGTAAAGGAAGTGTTGGCGAATGACTATGAATTGAAGTCAGAGTATACCAATGACGGCATACATGTCAACATTGACGCTTACCTGGCATGGGCAAAATATTTGAAAGATAAGAAGTATTTATAATGAGGATAACGGGAACTTTTATTGACGAGATAAGTCATGACATACCTCACCAAAACTGGGGTAGAGAAGAGTGGGATAGAGATTTCGCTCATATGAAAGCGATAGGAATAGATACTGTCATTTTGATCAGAAGTGGGTATAGACGTTTCATTACCTATCCTTCCGCATGGTTGCAAGATCAATATGGCTGTTATCAACCACCAGTGGATTTGGTAGAAATGTATTTGCAATTGGCCGAGAAACATGGACTGAAATTTTATTTTGGGCTTTATGACAGTGGCAAATATTGGGATACTGGTGTGATGCAACATGAAATCGATGCTAATCGATATGTCATCGATGAGGTATGGCAAAAATACGGGCACTATTCAAGCTTTGCGGGTTGGTACTTAAGTATGGAAATCAGCCGTCAGACTAAAGGAGCGGCAAGTGCATTCCGTATCCTAGGTGAGCAATGTAAAGGCGTAAGTGGCGGTCTACCTACTTTTATTTCCCCTTGGATCGACGGCAAAAAGGCGGTAATGGCTGCATCCTCGAATTTAACCAAAAATGACGTCGTGTCTTTGGAGCAACATGAAACAGAATGGAATGAGATTTTCCATGAAATCCATACTTCTGTAGACGCAGTAGCTTTCCAAGATGGACACATTGACTACCACGAGTTGGAGGACTTTTTTACAATCAATAAAAAGTTGGCGGATAAATACAATATGCAATGTTGGACAAATGCAGAGTCATTTGATCGTGATATGCCTATTAAATTTTTGCCTATCAAATTTGAGAAGTTAAAACTGAAACTGGATGCGGCGCGACGTGCAGGATACGATAAGGCGATTACTTTCGAGTTTTCACATTTTATGAGTCCACAGTCTGCGTATTTGCAAGCTGGACATTTGTACAATAGATATAAAGAATATATAGAAACGCTATAGATTGGTGATGGAAGAATTTGTTAAAAAATATAAAAGTGAATTATTAGAGAATGTACTTCCATTCTGGGAGAAATATTCAATAGACAAAGAATTTGGGGGATATTTTACATGCCTAGAGCGTGATGGCTCTGTGTTTGATACGGACAAATTCATGTGGCTTCAAGGCCGTCAGATTTGGACGATGTCTACCATGTACGACAAAGTGCAAGCCAAAGAAGAATGGAAATCGATAGGGGAACATGGTGCACGTTTCATCCTAGATCTTGGACGTGATGCGAATGGCCATTGGTACTTTGCCTTAGATCGTACAGGAAAACCTTTAGTGCAGCCTTACAACATTTTCTCGGATTGTTTTGCGACAATGGGATTAGCATCCTTGTACAAAATCACCAATAAAGATGAATACGCTCAAGTTGCAGTCGATACTTTCAACCGTATCCTGGAAAGACAGGGTAATCCAAAAGGAAAATACAACAAAGCTTATCCAGGTACTAGAAATCTCAAAGGCTTTTCTCTGCCTATGATTTTGAGCAATCTTTCTTTAGAGCTAGAACATATCGTGGGGACACAAACTGTAGAAAAGCTAATTGATGAAATCATCCACGAAGTGATGGAGGTGTTTTATCAACCAGAAAGCGGTTTGATTATGGAGAGTGTGCATTTGGATGGCTCTTTTTCGGATACCTTCGAAGGACGTTTGGTAAATCCAGGGCACATCATCGAAGCGATGTGGTTTATGATGGACTTAGCGAATCGCCGTGGAGATGCCAAATTGATGGATAAATGTATTCAAATCGCAATTCGAGCACTAGAATACGGTTGGGATCAGGAATTCGGAGGCATTCTATACTTCAAAGATATTTTAAACCGTCCACCACAACAGTTGGAGTGGGATCAGAAATTATGGTGGGTACATCTAGAAGCTTTGGTATGTATGGCTAAAGGCTATGCGTACACGGGTAATGAACAATGTAAAGCTTGGTTTGAGAAACTGGATGCATATACTTTTTCTAAATTCTCGGATCCTGTATATGGGGAGTGGTACGGGTATTTAAATAGACAAGGTCAGCCTTTATTAACTCTTAAAGGAGGAAAATGGAAAGGATGTTTCCATGTTCCTAGAGCATTGTATAAAATTTATGAAGCACTGGAATCTAAGGTTCCGGCTATTATATAGTATTGAATATCACTATTAAGACAATTTTTCTGAATGAATAATGTCTGCTTTATTCATTCAGAATTTCCAACTAAACTATGATAACAATTTATCAAAACCAAATTATCTAAATTAATGTATCTCAAATGAAAAACAGTGTCTTATTAATCCTAGCACTATTTACAGGGATTACTGTATTTGCGCAAGATATCATGTTGAAAGGTGTTGTAAAACACAAAGGAAATAAGGTATCAGGCGTGAGTGTTCTTGTAGAAGGTTCCTCGAGAGGAACAAGTACCAATGAGAAGGGGGAGTTCTCAATTAGCGTATCAAAAAATGAAACTTTGGTGTTTAATTTAATTGGTTACAACAAAAAGTCAGTTTTGTTAACAGGTCAATCGTTTCTTGAAGTCGAGTTAGAAGAAGTGTCTATCGATTTAGAAGAAACAGTAGTCGTAGGTTACAGTAGACAAAAGAAAGCCACCTTAACAGGGGCTGTTTCTGCTATTTCCGGTACCGAGCTAAAAGAAAGAAATGTAGCATCTCTTTCGAATGCTTTACAAGGGAAAATGCCCGGTGTGACCATTCAGCAAACTTCGGGACAACCAGGTGCTGACGGCGGTTCAATCCGTATACGTGGTATTGGCTCTATTAACTCATCTAGTTCACCATTGGTGTTGGTCGATGGTATTGAAATGGACATCAATCAAGTAGATATGAATGCGGTGGAATCAATTTCCGTATTGAAAGATGCTGCTTCTGCTTCTATCTACGGTTCAAGAGCATCAAATGGTGTAATCTTGATAACCACTAAAAAAGGTGCTGCTGGCAAAATCACAACTTCGTACAGCGGTTATGCGATGATGCAAAGACCTACAAGTATGCCTGATGTAGTATCAGCTTACGAATATTTGCAAGCTGAATTAGACGCTTGGGACAATGCGGGTATCTCGGTATCACCAAGTCAACGTGAACAGCAAATACAATTGATCGAAGATCAAAAGAAATATAAACCAGATAACTGGAATCGCTACGATACAGACTGGAAAGCGGAAACAGTAGAAGATTTCTCGTTGATGCACAACCATAACCTTTCCATCGCAGGAGGTAGCGACAAGTTGACTTTCTTCGGTTCAGGTTCCTACTTGAAACAAGATGGTCTAATTCCTAATAATAATTTTGACCGTCTAAATGTGCAATTAAACGCGGATGCTAAAGTATTGCCTTGGATGACTTTGGGATTAAATACTATTGTTCGTGAATCTAAAACTTTAGAGCCAGGTGCTAGTACGCCAAAAAGCATTATCAACAAATCATTATACATGTTGCCTACATTATCTGCAGCCAGAGAGTTAGATGGATATTGGGGATACGGTAAAAATGGTGACAATCCTACTGCTTTAGCGTATGCGAGTGGTACAAAAAATGCGCGTACGAATGAAAGAGTGTTGAACGGATCAGTAACTATTAATCCAGTTGAAGGATTGGAATTAATAGGTCAATATTCTAACCGTAGAGTGGAAGGTAGAAATACAAACTTAATCTTACCTTACAAAACATCTCTTCGTGGTAATTTATTAGGTATTTATCCAGCACAAGATAACTTAACAGAAAGCTGGAGCCAAACTATCCGAAACTATTACCGTACACAAGCTTCTTACGAGAAATCAGTAGGTAATCACTTCGCAAAATTCTTGGTGGGTTTCCAAGCTGAAGATCACAATTCTACTTCATTCTTCGGAAGCAAACAAGGTTTTGATTTAGAAAGATATTATTTGGATAATGGGGATGGTGCAACAGCTACTTCAGGTGGTGGTGCCAGCAGCTGGGCGATGCAGTCAGGTTATGCTCGTGTGAATTATACTTTTGATGATAAATATTTGGTAGAAGCATCAGGTCGTTACGATGGTTCATCACGTTTTACTCCTGAAAACAGATGGGGTTTCTTCCCCTCAATTTCTGCAGGTTGGGTAATTTCGAAAGAATCGTTTATGGAAAAAACTTCAGGTGTGATTAATTTCTTGAAATTAAGAGCTTCATACGGTTTATTGGGTAACCAAGAGATTGGTAACTATCCTTACACGGCTACTATCAATACAGGTTATGGTTATTATTTAGGTGATGGCAAAGAGTTAGTACCAGGTGTTGCACAAACAACATTGTCTAATAGCAATATCAGCTGGGAAAAATCAGAACAATACAACGTTGGTTTAGATTTAAATGTGTTGAGCAACAAATTGTCGTTGACAGCAGATTACTATGTTAAGAATATCTATGATATGTTGTTGACTTTTGCGCTTCCATACTATGCAGGTATGCAACCAGCGTACACTAATGCAGGTGATATGGAGAACAAAGGTTGGGAAATAGCTTTGGCGTACAAAAACCAAATCAACGATTTCAAATACAATGTAACTGTTTCAGTAAGCGATAACCGTAATAAAATCACTAACCTTAATGGTTTAAATTCTCAAGATAAATCCATGATGGAAGGTTATCCAAATAATGGTATTTGGGGGTATTTGTCAGACGGTTATTACCAAGATTGGGATGATGTAAATAGCTCTCCAAAATTGAGTAACGCAGCACGTCCTGGTTATATTAAATACAAGAAAATCTTTGAAGGTGAAGGCATAGACCCTAAATTAATTGATTCTAGAGATCAAGTTTATTTAGGTGATCCATTTCCGCACTACGAATACGGTGTTAATATCAATTTAGCCTACAAAAACTTCGATTTAACAACATTCATCCAAGGTGTGGGCGAGCGTTCTACTTTCATGAGTGGTGTAGGTTTGAAGCCTTTTGCTAATGGTTCCAATTTATTCAGACACCAATTGGATTATTGGACACCAGAAAATCCAAATGCAGCTTATCCGATTTTGGTTCCTGAAGCAAACTCAGCAGACAACTTCGTAAGATCGGACAAATGGGTGAAAGATGGTTCATATATGCGATTGAAAAATGTGGTTTTAGGATACAACTTCCCGAACTCTATCTTGAAAAAAGCAAACTTCAGTAACCTTCGCGTATATGTAAGTGGTCAAAACTTATTTACGAAGAGCAATTTCTATAAAGGATATGATCCTGAGGTTTCTTACTCAGGTAGCGTAGGTGGAGAATTTTATCCTGTTATGCAGACCTATACATTAGGCGTGGACTTCAAGTTTTAAACCTAAAAAACAGACTGGATTTTGATTTTAAAACCGTGTATTATGAAACTAATAAGAAACAAAACGTTCAAAAAATATATTTTCGCTATCTGTAGTATGGGTGTCTTGGGTGCAACTACTATAGGATGTAGCAACTACTTGGATAAGGAACCTTTAAGTGATTACTTATCCTCCAATTTTTACAACAATGAAGGTGCTATTAAGCAGGGTGCAAACGGATGTTACCAACGTCTGAAAATGAATCATACCAGCAGTAGCAGTAGTAATATTCCATTGTCAATTCTTTGGGATATGTATACGCCTTTCGGAATTGAGCGTGCCGATAATGCTTCTATAGGCGCTGGGACTTTAGATTTACGTTCTAATTTCACTATTGAATTTATATGGTCTACCTTATACACTTCTGTAGCGCGTTGTAATACGGTATTATCAGGAGCTGAGCCTTATATCAATCAGTTGAATGACAATTCAAAGGTATTGTTGGCAGAGGTAAAAGTATTGAGAGCACATTACAATATGCAGTTGGTAAGTTTGTTTGGCGATGTACCTTACTTCACAAAACCTGTGACGGATGAAGAATTGCGTAACGCAACACGTCAACCTTGGCAAGAAGTGGTAGATGCTATTATCCAAGATTTGGATGAGGCTGCTGCTGTATTGCCTTGGAAGAGCAATGAGTGGGGACGTGTAGACAAAGCAGTAGCTTTAGGCTTAAAATCGCGTATTGCCTTATATGCAGGATCATGGAATAAATTTGGACATGGCTTAGACGCGAAGAAAGATGCAGCAAAAGCTACAGAATACTTCAGAATTTCTGCTGAAGCTGCAAAACGTGTGATTGACGAAGGCGGTAGGACATTAGCTCCAAACTATAATGATTTGTTCACTCGTGTTGGTCAAATGAAGCCTGAGGTAAAAGGAGAAAACATGTTCTTCATGATGTTTTCTGACTTTGGTGATAAGAGTACACACTATATGTCGTTAGGTGAGCAGGTGCGTATGATTGGTCAAAGTGGTCGTTTCCCTACGCAACAATTGGTGGATACCTACGAAACAATCAACGGTAAGCGTATTGATGAAGCTAACTCAGGTTACGATCCTAAAAAGCCTTTTGTAAACCGTGACCCTCGTTTGAAATA
The DNA here is from genome assembly GCF_014692495.1 of Sphingobacterium litopenaei. Classification (GTDB taxonomy): domain Bacteria; phylum Bacteroidota; class Bacteroidia; order Sphingobacteriales; family Sphingobacteriaceae; genus Sphingobacterium; species Sphingobacterium litopenaei. The sequence continues at coordinate 79,328 of NZ_JACOIJ010000002.1, forward strand.
TACAATCTACACACACCAAGATACTATTATCGGTAATACAGGTAGCAACAAATTAAAATTCTTAATGGAATTGTATAAACCTGAAACCAAATCTTGGGATGCTGCAGGCAATGAGAAAATGGTTACCAATACAGATTATACTGGTTCGGTAGCTCAATACGGATATGTACAAAGTGGGGTAGGCTATGCATGGCGTAAGTACAATCATTTTGATGATGAAGGTTCAGCTATCCCAACATATAATATCATTCTGATGCGCTATGCAGAAGTATTATTAAACTATGCAGAAGCAAAAATTGAGATGGGTGAAATGGATGCTACAGTGGTAAATGCAATTGACCAAGTACGTGCTCGTGTAGGTATGCCAGGAATTTTACAGGCTGATCCATCACGTGCAGGTAACGAAGCAAAAATGCGTCAGATTGTACGAAGAGAACGTAAAGTTGAGCTAATTAAAGAATCACTTTATTTCTTTGATATGCGTAGATGGAGATTAGGTGGCATCCAAAATGCTGAACCTACGTACGGTTATCCATTAGCAACAGGTGTAGTAGCAGGTCAAACATATCCTGATGGTTACACACAGGTTACACCGGATATGGTTCCTTCTTACGGAGGTACTGGTTCAGAAAGAGATCTGAATGATGTGGCTAGCTATGCAGCATATGCAGCAAAACTTCGTGTAAGAGATAGAAGCAGAACATGGGAAGATAAATTCTATTTGTGGCCAATTCCGCAAACGGAAATTAACAAATGCCCTTGGTTGACGCAAAACCCTGGTTATGGTAACTAATTTTTAAGATTATTTTATGAAAACGATATTAAATATTAATAGTTTTTTATTTGGACTGGTGATGCTTTTCATAGCATCATCCTGTTCAAAAGAAAATGAATTGTCCCGCGAATACCAAGATGTTAAAATCGTCGGTGTAAAAGTGGATAATCAATTGTATACGCCGACTTATTCTGAAGACCAAACGGTAGTAACACTTCCGGCAGGTCGTGATCTTTCGAATGTGAAAGTGGAATTGTTGGTGGTGAATGGCTCAGTAACCGATTTTGAGAACAACAAAGAATACGATGTACGCAAACCTATCAATGTATCTCTGGAAGGTCTTAATGGAAAAAATGCAAATACAACATTGAAAATTGTATCGGCTCCATTGTTATCTACTTTTATTATTGAAGGATTAAACATTCCAGCTTCTGACATTCATTCCAGTAGCAATTCCTTAATCGTTCAAGTACCTCAAGGTACAAACTTGAAAAACTTGAAAGTAACGATGGAATTCTTGAACGGTACATTATTAGATTTCGTTTCTGGTCAGGCCAAAGATTATACGAATCCAACGTCTTTTCAAGTAAAAGGCGTAGATGAAGCTACGGTATATCCTTTCGAATTTATTATTACTACGGAAATTGTAGGACCAGCAACGATCAAAAGTTTAACGATTAATGGTGTTACGACTGATTCTGTACAGATATCGACAGGAAATGTGGTTACTCCTTTTGTGCCATCGTTGGTAGATTTCTCAAAATCAAATGTGACGATTGAAGCTGGTTTCGGTAATAAAATCGAAGCGGGTTTCACAGGTACAAATCTGAACTTATTATCTGGTGCTAACAAAGTAAAAATCACGGGTTCTGATGGTGTAGAAAGAGAATTTACAATAGCAGTACCTAAATTATCATTGAAACCATTATTTACAAAAGCATACAGTGCATTTGGCTTCCCTGATAATGATTTGGTAGGTGTTGCGTTCAGTGGTAATAATATTGTGGTTTCAAATTACTCAGCTACTGCACCAACTGTGGTAGGTCCTAACTACTATAACTTCTCTGGGCAACATGTTGGAACTTTGGATAAAGCAGATATCAAAGCTGTACACAGTTTCAGAAAAATTGCGTCGGATTCAAAAGGCAAATTATTATTAGTAGATTTAGGTATCAACGATGCGACTCATGTCGTATATAAATGGGATAATCTAACTTCTAAACCAGTTCCATATTTCAGCTATTCGAAAACAAGTCTTGGATTTAGCTATGTGCCACGCTCTTCGGGTATTAGTATTTCGGGAAGTTTGGATGGAGATGCAACTATCACCATCGGTATGGCACAAAAAACAGATCTTTTGGTATGGACTGTTAAAAATGGCGTATTAAACCCTACTCCTCAGAAATTAACTTTACCTATTACAAATTTAGGTTACTATTGGGCAGCAGAGCCGCTTCCTAATGGACAGCCAGGATATGTAGTAGCAGCAGTAGGTAATACATTCTCTGGTATTATTTCGACAAACAATCTTTTGGCGGAGAATTTTAAATTATCTGGAATTTCTACCTCTGATTGTAAGGTTATTGCTTATGAAGGCAGAACTTACTTAGCGTACACTGCATATGTTTCAGGTAGAGGTGCGGTATTACGTATCTGTGATATTACTAGTGGCGAAGTAGCTGGCTTCTCTACTCCGATTTTAGACGATTTGATTCCTTCTACCAATCCAAATGGAAACTTAACAATGGACGTAGATATGACAGTTTACAATGGTAAATTATATGCTGTATTCTCTTGTACTAACATTGGAATGCGATTGTATCAATTAAATTAACATTCATACTCCAAACAGAAAAAGCCACTTTGAAAAGTGGCTTTTTCTATATTTTAAAAAAAATCTTATTTCGTATTCAAATTTGTCATTGTCAAGTTGATGCCAATGCTAACAAATGAATGCACCATTTTGACACTGTGTTCAATTAATGCAGGTAATTCTTTTTGTTCTTCTTTGTCAAAGGGTCCTAATACATAGTCTACTTGTCTGCCTTTAGGATAATTATCACCGATGCCAAAACGAAGTCTAGGGTAATTTTGTCCTCCACACAAAGCTTCAATGGATTTTAATCCATTATGCCCTGCCGCAGAACCTTTTGGTTTGATGCGCAGTGATCCAAATGGAATAGCGAGATCATCAACAATAACCAATATATTATCTATAGGAACTTTCAATTGTTGCATCCAATAATTGACGGCCTTGCCACTTAAGTTCATATAGGTGGTTGGTTTTATGACGTAGACATTATGCCCGCGCATTTTGAATTCTGTATAGTAGGCATGTTTCAGAAGAGACCAAGTAGTGCCAGCTTGTTTAGCTAGTTCATCTGCCACCATAAACCCTATATTATGCCTTGTGTCAGCATATTCACTGCCTATATTTCCAAGACCAACGATCAAAAAATTCATGCTACAAAGGTAAAAAATGATTTTATATGCAACGAAAAAAGGGCATCGATATTTCGATGCCCTTCATTTTTGCGACGAAGCAAAAATTATTTTTTCTTACCGCCTTTAGCAGCTTTAGCAGCTTCTTGCTCTGCTTGACGTAATGCACGTGACATGATTACTGATACGATAGTATCGTCAGCGTTGTTTAATACTTTTGCGTTCTCTAATTGAACTTGAGCTACGCGGAAAGATTTACCAACCTCTAAAGATTCCATAGGAACTTCGATAACTTGAGGAATGTTTGTAGGTAATGCTTTAACGCGTAATTTACGTAATTTTTGAACTAATTTACCACCCATTTTAACACCTGGAGAAGTACCAGTTAATTGAATAGGGATATTTAATGATACTTCTTTATCATCAAATAACTCTAAAAAGTCAATATGAGTAACTAAATCAGTTAATGGATGGAATTGAGCGTCTTGAACGATAGCTTTTACAGTTTTTCCTTCGATGTTTAATTCTACGAATACTACATCTGGAGTGTAAAGAACTGGTTTCAAATCAGCTGCGGATACAGATAGGTGAGTTTGAGTAGTACCACCGTAAAGAACTGCAGGAACTTGTCCTTGGTAACGCAATTCTTTTGCATCTCTTTTCCCTACGTTCTGTCTTACAGAACCGCTAATAGCAATTGATTTCATTTTGATAATTTTAAAAATTGAGTTGCAAAGATAAAGAATAATTCTTTCATTTCAAGGTCTTATTTTACTAATTTATCTATTAGGGAACTATATAAGTTCTTGACTTCTATTATTTACCAAAATTTGCTAACCCCAGAGCTGACTTGATTAAAATTTTTAGTAAAGTTTTTGTTATACCATAATTTTTTTTCGTTTGTTCATTTTGTTTGATTATTTTTGAGTATAACCTACTTTATGAGTTTACTAGAAGATTTGTTAGAAGAAGTTCGGGCAGCAAAGACAACGATAACACGAAAATCAGCTTTAAATAAAGTGAAGCTGATGAGGACGTTATTCGACAAGGAAATGTTGACGTTGGGCGATCTTGTTCAAGACATGGGATTGAGTTTTCCTACAATGAATAGTCTGGTCTTAGATTTGCATCAGCGTAAAATGCTTGTGCCTAAGGATAAGGGAGAATCTATTGGGGGAAGAAAACCAGTTCTGTATCAAATCAATGATGGTATATTCAATGTATTGTGTGTGGAAATAGAGCGATTTGCAGTGCGCATGGTCGTGATGGACAACAATAATAATGTGTTGTTCGAGCCGAAGTCTTATCCATTTGAAATAAGTACACAAGAAAGCGATATTGAGGATTTGGTTCAAGTTATACTCCAATATTTTGAAGATAGACATATTGAAGAACAAAACATTTCGGCAATAGGATTGAGTATGCCAGGCCTCATCAATTTTAAAATCGGAACTAACCAAACATTTTACAGTAACAATTCCTTTAATATCTCAGACTATTTAAAACAAAAATTTGGGAAGCACGTTGCGATGGTGAACGATGTGAAAGGCGCGGCCATCAGTGAATTGGCTTATGGTGCAGCACAGGATAAAGAAAACGTATTGGTCATCCTAATGGATTGGGGAATAGGATTAGGAATTATTATCGATGGAAAAGTCTACATGGGTAACGAGGGCTTTTCGGGAGAAATGGGACATATGGTCTTTGTAGATGAGGGAGAATTATGTTATTGTGGAAAAAGAGGTTGTCTCGAAACTATCGCTTCCGGAGTGTATTTGGTTAATCAGGCTCGCGCTGATATTGAAAAGGGTGTTCCGACCTTATTAAAAAACCTAAAAAATCTTGCTGATCTTCAACCTCAACATATTATTCAAGTAGCAAATCAAGGTGATCAATATGCGATTGATTTAATTGCCAGCTTGGGGAATAATTTAGGAAAAGCGATTTCGTTACTTATACAGATTCTAAATCCTGAAGCGGTAGTGTTAAGTGGAAAATTTGCTAAAGCGGGATCTTTAATTACGATTCCAATTCAACAGAGTCTAAATAAATATACAATGAATGCCATTCGACAAAAATGTGAGATACAATTGTCTTCATTGGATGACAATGGCTATGCACAAGGGCTAGTGCGATACACAGTAGAAGATTATTTTAAAAATAATCTGGTTACTTTAAATATGAATAACTAACTCATTTTATACAATTAATTATATACGATATGGACAAACAAAATTCTTCAAGACGTGATTTTATCAAAAAATCATTGATTGGAGCTGCTGCCTTTACTATCGTCCCAAGATTTGTTTTGGGTAAAGGGTATTTGGCTCCTTCCGATCATCTTACTAAAGGAGTGATAGGGGTAGGATCAATGGGAAGAGGTCACTTTGGGTATGCAGGTACTAAAACTGTAGCCATTTGTGATGTAGATACTAGGCATTTGGCGCTGGCTCAAAATGCACTAGGAGGCGGTATTAAAGAGCATCATGATTTTAGAGATTTGATCCACAATCCAGAAGTAGATATTGTCCATATCGCGACACCTCCACACTGGCATGGATTGATGGCTCTTGAAGCGGCACGATCAGGAAAGGATATTTGGTGTGAAAAACCAATGACACGTACCATTGGTGAGGGTAAAAAAGTCAAAGAAGCTATTGCACAACATGGTAATATCTTTCGTTTGAATACATGGTTCCGCTTTGATGCCAACTTCTACGGTATGAATGTGCCTGTGAAGAAAATCAAAAAAGTAGTGGATACAGGAATGTTGGGTTGGCCGTTAAAAGTAACGATCAGCAAGCATACAGGTTTCGATTGGAAATTCTATTGGGTAGGAAAAGAAAATCTTCCAGTAGAACAAGCACCGAAAGAATTGGATTACGATATGTGGTTAGGGCCTGCACCTTATAAACCATACAGCACGCACCGAGTGCATACTACTTTCCGCGGTTATTGGGATTATGATGGCGGTGGTCTAGGAGATATGGGACAGCATTATTTAGACCCTGTTCAATACTTCTTGGGTAAAGACAGCGAAAGTCCTATCAAAATAGAGGTTGATGCTCCTCAACAGCATTCGGATGCGGTGGGTACTTGGCGTAAGATTACCTATACTTATGCGGATGGCTGTCAAATTATATTAGATGGTGAAGGAACAGAAGTGGGTAAAGCCTATATCGAAGGACCCAAAGGAAAATTATACCGAGGTTTCAAATCTGACATTCCAGATTTAGAACGTAAGCTGGCACAATATCCAGATCCTGCTCCTCAAATGACAGATTTTGTAGAAGCTGTGCGCACACGTCAAAAATTTGCATTGAACGAAGAAAATGGGTATTACTCCTGTACGTTGGTGAATTTGGGGTTAGCGGCTTTACGTTTGAATAGAACCTTACATTTCGACTCGGACAAGCAAGAGTTTGTAAATGATGAAGCAGCAAACAGATTGATTAATCAGCCAATGAGAGGTCCTTGGACAATGTAATTTTACCTATGAAAAAGATTTTTAATACTATATCGATATTATTGCTGTTGCAAACAGCATCTTATGCCCAACAGCCTGCTGGGCGTACAACAGAAACCAAAATTGCGGATGTATTGGCTCAACAGCCTGCCGAAGAGAAAAACAAATTCCTTTTGGCAATGGGTGAGTTGGAAAACTTTTCTTCCGAAGATGTAGCACAGTTATTACTTAAACTACGTTCTCAGGGACAAGACAATGCTACAGTTGAATACGCAACAAATTCATATGCATTGTATGTCATGCAGCCAGGTAAAGAAGCCGCTCGTGAGAAATATGCTAAAGGAATTTTGGCTGCATTGGACAAATTGAAAGATAATAACAATAAAGGCTATGCGCTGGAATTGTTGAAATTTTGCGGAAAGAATGAGGCTGTTGAAAAAGTTTCTACTTTCTTGACAGATGAATATTTAGCTGAAAAGGCGGCTCGTGTATTAAGTGCTATCCATACCAAAGAATCTGCTGCCGCTTTGAATAAAGCTTTAGCGGGGAATGTCACTGAAAAAACAGCTACGGCTATAATTGGCGCATTGGGCGAATTGAAAAATACGGATGCAGAAGACCGTATTTTAGAATTATTGAAAACATACCAATCGGATAATTTTCAATATAATGCTTATGCAGCATTGAGCAAATTAGGTACTTCTAAGTCGTACGATGTACTATATGCTAGAGCAAAAGCAAATGATTTGGCTTTTGACCGCACAAATGTTTCCGCTTTGTTGTTAGAATACGCAAACAATTTAGCGAAGAATGGCGATACTAAATTAGCGCAAAACATTGCTTCCAGAGTGTATAATGAAGCTTCTGCTGACAAAGCTATTGGAGCTAAGGTAGCAGCGTTAGAGTTATTAGCTCGTGTAGATGCGAAAGGGCAGCGCAAAAACTTGTTGGCTTTAACTAAGGATGAAAATCCGATTTTAAGAAATGTTGCTTTAGGTTTGTTAAGCTCGAATGTAACAGCTTTAGAAATGAAGAATATTACTTCTTCCTTGGTGAAATTAAATCCAGAAGCACAAGAAAGCGTGTTAAATTTCTTGAAAACAAATGACGCTACCGCTTCGGTTAAAGTTTTAGAGAAAAGTTTGGCTAAGATAAAAGGGGAAGATTCACGTATTGCCGCATACAATACATTATCTACTTTGACTAAAGGCAACAATACCGAATTTGTTATAAAGCAGATTTCTTCTGCTTCAGAGAAAGAATTGGCTGTGCTGAAAACATTATTGTTAACAGCTAATGACGCGAAAACTATCGATGTGGTTAATGCTTCACTGGCTTCAGCGGATGAAAAAACACAATTAGCTTTATTAGATGTATTAGCCAAACGCTCGAATGTCCAATCTTCTTCTGAAATATTCAAGTTAATAAATACTTCGAATGGCGCAGTAAGAAGTGCCGCTTTTGCCGCTTTGCCAAATGTGGTGAATGATAGCGATTTCAATACTGTAGCCGAACTATTGGGAGAAGCAGATGAGAAAGAGGTAAAATTAGTACAAGAAGCTGCGATTGTTGCTTTGCAAAATAACGCTGACAAGCAAAATATCGTTAAGAAATTAGCTGCTAATATTTCACGTTCATTAGCACCTTCATCAGCACGCTATTTCCCAATTTTTGCGGGAGAAGGAAGTGCTGAAGCATTGCAAACCGTTAAGAATTATATTGGAACAGATAATCCTCTTCGTGTTGCAGCCATCAACTCACTAGCAAATTGGTCAAATCCTTCTTCTTTGGAAACCTTGACGACACTATTGCGTCAAGAAAAAGATGCTTCTGTTTTCAATACGGTGTTCAATGGCTTTATCAAGCAATTGAATGCAAGTTCAGTGAATAATGATCAAAAAACAATCTTATTGAAAGATGCTTTTGAGTTCGCACAAACTGCAAGACAAAAAAATACGGCTTTAGCAAGTCTTAAATCAACAGGTACGTATTCTGCCTTAGCATTCGCTAGCAAATTTTTGAATGACAATGATTTGAAAGGTACGGCTACAGATGTGGTAATGAATATTGCTTCGGATAACAAATCGTTCATTGGTACCGATGTGCGTAATTGGTTAGAATCTGCTAAAAATAATCTTTCGGGTTCTGAAAGTTCTTATTTGCGTGAAGCTATCGTCCGTCATCTGGCCGAAATGCCTAAAGGTGAGGGTTACGTTGCTTTATTCAATGGAAAGGATTTGACAGGTTGGAAAGGTTTGGTAGAAAATCCTATCAAACGCGCTAAAATGTCTGAAAAAGAATTAGCAACTAAGCAAGCGGATGCGGATAAGAAAATGCGCGAAAGTTGGTCTGTCGAGAATGGAAGTTTAGTGTTTTCAGGACATGGCGATAATATTGCTACTGTAAAACAATATGGTGACTTTGAGCTAATATTGGATTGGAAGTTAGACAAAAATGGTAAAGAGCCCGATGCAGGGGTGTATTTGAGAGGAACACCTCAAGTACAGATTTGGGATATCTCCCGTACAAATGTAGGTGCACAAGTCGGTTCGGGTGGTCTGTATAATAACCAAAAACACGCATCAAAACCTTCTAAAGTAGCGGATAATCCGCTTGGCGAATGGAATAACTTCAAAATTCGCATGGTAGGGGAGAAAGTTTGGGTTTGGTTGAATGGTGAGTTGGTTGTAGATAATGTAACCTTAGAAAACTATTGGGATCGTAACCAATCAATTTTCCCAACAGAACAAATCGAATTACAAGCACATGGCTCGCGCGTATGGTATCGTGATGTGTACCTAAAAGAATTGCCTCGTAAAGTAACGTGCTCTTTAAGTGAGCAAGAGAAAAAAGAAGGTTTCGAAATGCTGTTTGACGGAACAAACTTGGATAAATGGACGGAATCTCCAGCTTACGAAATTGATGCTGAAGGCTCTTTGCGTGCAAATCCAGATGCCAAATTCGGTAAGAACATATATACCAAAGAACAATATGGTGATTTTGTATACCGTTTCGAATTCAAATTAACTCCTGGGGCCAACAATGGCGTAGGTATCCGTACACCCATCGAAGGGGATGCTGCTTATTTAGGTTATGAAATTCAGGTATTGGACGACAACGCAGATGTATACAAAAATTTGCAGCCGTACCAATATCATGGTTCTGTATATGGAATCATTGCTGCTAAGCGCGGAGCTTTGAAACCTTTGGGCGAGTGGAACGAAGAAGAGATTCGTATTCAAGGTTCTAAAATTAAAGTAACATTGAATGGAAAAGTAATCGTAGACGGAGATATCAAAGAGGCTACAAAAAATGGTACAGCTGATAAGAAAGATCATCCAGGATTAAAGCAAACTCAGGGACACATTGGTTTCTTGGGACACGGTACGGAAGTGTTTTTCAGAAATATTCGTATTAAAAAATTGTAATTAGTTTTATATTTTATAATTGGTTTCTTAGGGGTGAACAGTATGTTCATCCCTTTTTTTTGACGGGAATATATAATAAAAGAGGTATAAAACAAAAGCGGGATAAAATTTGCATTTTATCTCGCTTTTGTAAACAAATATCTATGGATATTATTCTACTTCGAATAAGTCAGAAATTGAAGAGTGTTGGTTTACGCTCTTAATTGCTTTAGCAAATAAATCTGCAGTAGATAATACTTTAATTTTAGTTGAGTTTTTAGCTTTTTCAGCATCTAATTGAATAGTATCTGTTACGATCATTTCTGTCAATACAGAGTTTTCAATTGTTTCGTAAGCTTTACCAGATAATACAGCGTGAGTACATACCGCTCTTACTGAATTAGCACCATTTTCCATAATCAAAGCGGCAGCTTTTGAAAGAGTACCTGCAGTGTCACAGATGTCATCGATCAATACCACGTCTTGACCAGTTACATCACCAATGATAGACATAGATTCGATTTCATTGGCACGTTTACGACGTTTGTCACAGATGATTACTTCCGCATTGAAGAATTTAGCAAATGTACGTGCGCGGTATGATCCACCCATGTCTGGAGATGCAATTGTCAAGTTAGGAAGGTTCAATGATTTGATGTAAGGAACAAAAATCACAGAACCATCTAAATGATCAACAGGGATATCGAAAAATCCTTGAATTTGAGCAGCATGCAAGTCCATTGTCATGATACGGCTAGCTCCAGCAGCAGTGATCAAGTTTGCAATCATTTTAGCACCAATAGCTACACGAGGTTTGTCTTTACGGTCTTGACGAGCGAAACCAAAATAAGGTACTACAGCAGTAATATAGTGAGCTGAAGCTCTCTTTGCTGCGTCGATCATCAATAATAATTCGAAAAGATTGTCGGTAGGTTGGTTGGTAGATTGGATTAGGAATACGTCAGCTCCTCTTACAGATTCATTGTAGAACGGTTGAATTTCGCCGTCACTGAATTTCGATAGTGTCTTTTCTCCTAAGGCTTTCCCGTACGATTGGGCGATTTTTTCTGCTAGTTCCTGAGTTCCTGAACCTGCAAATAATTTAACCGTGTTAAATTGCAAAGGCATGGTGTTGTTGTATTTATATGTTTTTATGAATGATGGACAAAGTTAGACAAATGAAATCGAAAATAAAAAGACTATAGTGAGAAATAAAAACACCTTTGTTTAGTTAGTGAATTATCGTAAAAAGAAAAAGAGAGCTACAAAATTTGTAACTCTCTTTTGTTGTCCGACCTGGATTCGAACCAAGACAAACAGAACCAAAAACTGTCGTACTACCCTTATACTATCGGACAATCCCTCGAACCTTTCTACTAGAAAAGACTAGTATTTCGTTCGTTGTGCAAAGATAAAAACTCTGTTTAAAATGTCAAACACTATTTTATCTTTTTTTAAATTTTCATAAAAACAAAAAAGAGAGCTATTCTTCATAACTCTCTTTTGTTGTCCGACCTGGATTCGAACCAAGACAAACAGAACCAAAAACTGTCGTACTACCCTTATACTATCGGACAAACATTATCAAACTTTTGTGTCATTGTTCCTTGTTTGACGATGCAAATATACGCTGATTTTTTTACTCGTCAAATTTTTTTTGCTTCCTGCACGTATCTCTGTTGATTTTCAGGACAATATTTTTTATTCGTTTATGCCCATTATATCATTTGAAGTCTCCAAAAGTGTAAAGCTGTGTTAAAATATGATTTATTTATTCATTTGTATCAATGTATTCCTTATTTTCGAATCGAGTTTATAAACAATTAACCGTTTGTTGGCTTGATTTGTCGAGTAACTACTGAAAATATAAACGGAAGCCTGACAAATCTATTTTCTAGAGCAATTAACATATATGATGAATTACAATAAGATTAACAATCTGCTGGGATGGCTTTGTGCTTTCGTAGCTACACTTGTTTATGTCGTGACTGCTGAACGCACCGCGAGTTGGTGGGACTGTGGGGAGTTTATCGCTTCTGCTTACAAGATGCAGATCGTTCACCAACCTGGAGCTCCTTTGTTTTTGATGATTCAAAACATCTTCTCGAATATGGCGATGGGGGATAAAACCCAAATTGCGTATTGGATGAATGTGGGATCTGCGGTTAGTTCTGGGCTTACCATATTGTTCTTGTTTTGGTCAATTACCGCTTTAGGACGTAAAATCTTTGTAGGAAATGCTAATTTATCCACCGCATTAAATCCCACGCAAACTATTGTAGTAATGGGAGCAGGTGTTGTGGGAGCATTAGCTTATGCTTTTACAGATACATTTTGGTTTTCAGCCGTAGAATCAGAGGTGTATGCGATGTCTTCATTATGTACTGCTGTGGTTTTTTGGGCTATTCTGAAATGGGAAGTACGTGCTGATGAAGAAGGAGCGGATCGTTGGTTAATCTTCATTGCTTATGTTATGGGACTTTCCATAGGGGTTCACTTATTGAACTTATTGGTAATTCCTGCTATTGCATTGGTTATTTATTTCAGAAGATCTAAACAAATTACTAAGGTTGGTGCTTTTAAAGCATTTATGATTGGTGTTGTCGTTTTAGGACTTATCTTATGGGGCGTCATTCAATACTTAATTAAGTTTGCTGCGTTTACCGATTTATTCTTTGTCAATACCTTGGGCTTGGGATTCGGAACTGGAGTTACTTTCTTTGCTTTATTAGTTGTAGGTGGATTAATATTCGGTATTTGGTATTCCATCAAAAAAGTAAAACCTATTCTAAACATAGCTTTAGTTTCTTTAGGATTTATCATCTTCGGATATAGTTCGTTTGCAATGATTACGATTCGTGCTAAAGCTGATCCCACATTGAATAACTCGGATCCTGATAATGCTTTTGCATTCCTAAGTTATTTGAACCGTGAGCAATACGGAGATGAACCATTATTTAAAGGAAAATATTTCGATGCGAAACCAACAGACGCATTTGATGCAGGTAATGTATACCGCAAAGACAAAGATAAATATGTAGTAGCGCGTAAGAAAACAAAATATAGTTATGATCGTGAAACAATTTTCCCTCGTATCTACAGCGATAGAGGTGAACATGCTAATTTCTATAGACAATATTTAGGTTTGGGTCCGGAAGAAAAACCTACTTTTTCGGATAATTTAAAATTCTTCTTCGGTTATCAAATCGGGCATATGTACTTCCGTTATTTCTTATGGAATTTTGTTGGAAGACAAAATGACGTACAAGGTCACGGTTCTACATTAGAGGGGAATTGGATTTCGGGTATCAAACCTATTGATAATATGTTGGTAGGGGGTCAAAGTGATTTGTCTACTTCCGAAAAAGAAAATCCTTCACGCAATACCTACTTCTTCTTACCATTGATAATTGGATTTATTGGTGCTTACTGGCATTTTGGTAAAAAGCAAAAGGATGCTTTAGTAGTATTATTGCTGTTCTTCTTTACGGGTTTGGCGATTGTATTGTATTTAAATCAGTCTCCATTACAACCTCGTGAACGTGATTATGCATATGCAGGATCGTTCTATGCTTTCTCCATTTGGGTTGGTCTAGGTGTTATCGCGATTTGGGAATTCTTATCTAAAAAAGTAAATGTGAAATCCGCTGCTATTGGAGCTACAGCTTTAGGTGTTTTTGCAGCACCCGTATTGTTGGCTTCTCAAAACTGGGATGATCACGATAGATCGGAGAAATCACTTTCGCGTGATATGGCATTAAACTATTTAGAGTCTTGTGCGCCTAATGCGATTTTATTCTCTTATGGAGATAATGATACCTATCCACTATGGTATTTGCAGGAGGTAGAGGGCGTGCGTACTGACGTGCGTGTCGTGAATTTGAGCTTGCTGTCATCGGATTGGTATATGCGTCAGATGATGAAAAAAGTAAATGATGCGGATGCACTTCCAATTAATATTGATCCTGAAAAAATTAAAGATGGTGTTCGTGATGTGATTTACTATTACGATTATCAAATTCCAGGAAATGTGGATTTACAGGCTGCTTTAGAAGTAATGCTTTCGGATGATCCACAGAATAAAGTGCCATTACAGTCTGGTGAAAGTGCTAATATTCTTCCTACTAAAAACTTGAAATTGCAAGTTGATAAACAAGCGGTATTAGCGAATAAAGCTGTTCCGGCTATTTGGCAAGATTCAGTGGTCGATTCATTGACATTCACTTATCCAATGGGTTATGTTTCTCGTGCAGAATTGTCGGTATTATCTATTTTGGCAAATAACAATTGGAAACGTCCTATTTACTTTACCACGACAACTCCTCAACAATTCTATTTGGGATTGGATAAATACTTGGTGTCAGAAGGTTTTGCTTTGCGCCTAATTCCTGTAGATACTAAAGTAGAGGATGCGGAACAAGGTGCGGTACAACATACGGAGGAGGTTTATGATAAAATCATGAACAAATACCAATGGGGTAATATTAGTAAAGCGAAATATTTGGATCCTGATACATACCGTTATTTAACATTCTATTTGAGTTCTATATTTGGAGAGACTGCACAAAACTTACTACAGGATGGTAAGAAAAAAGAAGCGCACGATGTAGTGTTGAAAGCTTACGAAAATCTTCCAAAGAAAATCTTCCAAATGGGAGAAGCTATGAGTTATATTCCGTTATTGGATGCCATGTATCAGACAGGGGAATCAGCTAAAGCAAAAGAAATTGCATTACGTAATTTGACGTATATCAAAGAGAACATGCATTATTTCGCTTCAAATCAATACATCAAAGATTTGTCGGCAGAACGTAATGTACGTTTAGCATTAGTAGGCTTACAACGTTTGAAAATGTTGGGTGAGCAATACAAAGATGCCGATGTGCAGAAAGCAACTGCAGAACTTTGGAAACAATACGGTTATTTCTTCGGAGAATAAACTGGATTAAACTAATAAACATAAAAGAGGATGTCGTAAGGCATCCTCTTTTGTCTTTCAGTAGAAAGTTAAAGGGTATACTTTCTATTTTTTATTCCAACTCTGAATAAAAAAGCCTATTTTTGTCCAAATAATCCTATAATGAAACAATCGATTTTATTAGACGGTCCTAAGTTTCAAATTACAATCAAAAGATTGTGTCAACAATTGATTGAAAATCACGGAGATTTCTCGAATTCAGCAATTATCGGTATTCAGCCGCGTGGTATTTTTTTAGCTAATCGTATAGCGAAAGAATTGAAAGAGATGTTGGGCAAAGACGTAGATACAGGTGTGTTGGATATTACATTCTTCCGCGACGATTTCCGACTTAAAGGAAATTCCCCTTTACTTGCCAACAGTACGCAGATTGATTTTATTGTGGAAGGTAAGAATGTGATTTTTGTCGATGATGTGCTTTGGACTGGTCGTACTATTCGTTCGGCAATGGACGCTATCCAAGCTTTTGGTCGTTCCAATCGCATTGAACTTTTGTGTTTAGTAGACCGTAGATTCTCCAGACAGATACCTATTCAGCCTGATTATATCGGAATCCAAGTAGATTCAATTGACTCTCAAAAAGTAATCGTGAGTTGGGAAGAAGTAGATAAGGAGGATAGTATCGTACTGATTACGGACAAGAAATAATTTTTTCAGCGAAAAATACTAATAAAATGCCAACAACAACAGAACAGTTAAGTACATGCCACTTATTAGGCATCAAAGACCTAACTGAGCATGATATTCAATTAATTTTAGATACAGCAGCAAATTTTAAGGATGTCCTGAATCGTCCGATCAAAAAAGTTCCTTCGTTAAGAGATATTACTATTGCTAATGTATTCTTCGAAAACTCCACACGTACACGTCTATCTTTCGAATTAGCAGAAAAACGTCTTTCAGCAGACACCATCAACTTTGCAGCGTCTTCTTCCTCAGTGAGTAAAGGAGAGACTCTAATCGACACAGTCAACAACATCTTAGCCATGAAAGTGGATATGATTGTAATGCGTCACCCTTACGCTGGAGCAGGTGTGTTTTTGAGTAAACATGTAGATGCGCAAATCGTTAATGCTGGTGATGGTGCACATGAGCATCCTACACAAGCATTGCTGGATTCTTTTTCTATTCGTGAGAAATATGGTGATGTAGCAGGACGTAAAGTGGCTATCATCGGGGATATTTTGCATTCACGTGTAGCCTTATCAAACATTTTGTGTTTACAAAAGCAAGGTGCTGAGGTGATGGTTTGTGGTCCGACTACATTGATTCCTAAATATATCACTTCATTAGGTGTAAAAGTAGAACATGACTTAATGAAAGCGTTGAATTGGTGTGATGTGGCGAATATGTTGCGTATCCAATTAGAGCGTCAGGATATTGCGTATTTCCCATCATTACGTGAGTACTCCATGTTATATGGATTAAACAAAGAAATCTTGGATTCTCTGGATAAAGAAATTACAATTATGCACCCAGGACCAATCAATAGAGGTGTCGAAATTACTTCGGATGTAGCAGATAGTCAACATTCGATTATTCTCGACCAAGTTGAAAATGGGGTTGCGGTACGCATGGCAGTTTTATACTTGCTAGCAGGAAAGAGAGGTTAAGGTTTTAACCTCTCTTTTTTTAGACTTCTTTTCTTGGTGGAAAGAAGAATTGCATAGGACTCAAAAGAAACAATGCCCATACGGCTTTCCCGACTAATATCAATTCATAAAATTTCATTTTCCGTGCACGAAATGCCAGAATTAAGCTAAGTGTAAAACTGACTATAAAGTTTACAAAACCAATTACACCTATTCCTACTACACCCCAGATAATCATATCTGTTGGTGCGCGTAATTCACTTCCGTAAATGCCTAAGGCTAGATTTCCACTAGCAAAAGTAATGTGGCGTATGTCAATGTTTAGTCCTAAAAATATCCCAATAGAGCCTGTCATGCCCATAAATACCCCAAACCATACGTTAGAAATAACACCAGCCCATTTCTTTTTGTACCAATCTGCAAATCGTTTCGTTTTTTCTTTTCCAAATACTTTCTTGAGAATTGGGTGTTGCTCAATTCTATAATAGAGAGAATGATGCTTATCCCGATTGGCTACACTTCCCGCAATAATCCCAGATAAGAATAAGAAAACACCTGCAATAGCAGCGTGCGCTATGGAAGGGGAATCAATAGGGTCCAAATTTGTGATAAGAGTACGCCATTTGGCAGAAGCTATATTGAAGTGAAAAAGCAGATCAATTCCTTTTATTAGTAGCCATGCTATTGGAAAGGCTAAAAACACATTACCCACAAAAGCTATAAATTGCGAACGAAAAATTTGGGAAAAGAAATGCGCGAAAGACCAATACTTGTAGTTTCGTTCTTCTTTACTTTCAGTCTTGCGTTCCAAAGCGCTGACTAATGCCGAAGCAGTCATAGCGGGCTGCTTGGTAGCTAGTGTACAGCCTAATAAATAAATTGCGGTGAAGCCTAATGCGTAGTTTAGACTATATAAAACTGCATGTCCAAAGATACTGGTGTCCACCTTAGCCAATAGTACTTTTATGACACATAGTATAGCTACAATACATCCACCACCACAGGCAGACCAAAACATTTTCGTGTATTCTTTCTTGGAAGTTGTTATATAATGTTCACCCGTCTGTGCGGTATGTTGTGTGATTTCGTAGGCTATGGATTGTGTACTTTCATTGATAAGCCTACGCACGTTCGTTTTGTTTGTATTTATACATATAAGCTTCTTTATTAGTGAAATCGTCTGTTCTACGCCTTCATTAGGCTCGTCTAATACCAAATAAGGAAGTGTCTCGCGGATCCGAGCCAATTGCTGACGCAATCGGAGTAAAGATTGATTCACTTTCATCGAAATCCCTAGTTTATGGGAATTATCAAAAGCATCATCGATATACTTTTCGCACTGACTTAATAGCACTATCAACTGTTTGTAATTAATGTCCGAACTAACCAGATAAGGATGATTTTGCGTACGAATATATTGGATAATAGCATCCATTTCTTGAAGTAGTCCAATAAATGGATTATCAAAATTCCGGTATTCCGGATTCATCTTGCTGACTTCGGTTTCCATTGCCCGTCCCGAAACACGCTGTGTCAAAACTTCCAACCCGTACAATATTTCCGAAATAGGATGATTGTTTTGTTCTAATTCGTAAATACTTTTTCCTTCAACCATTTCAAAGAGACGAATCAATTGTTCGTCTGGTATGCGCATAATCCAATCTGAATCTGTTCTAGAATAGAATATTTGGTTCAGTACGAATTCTAGAGATTCAGCAGGAGCTTGGTGAGGAATTATTTTAGCAATTAGCCTTCTTTTGACTTCGTACAAAAAATCATTGTAATTGATGATGCCGACATCCGAAATAATTTGATCGAAGTCTCTGGTCTGGAAGTTTAATGCATCTATTTTGGTAATTAATATTGTTTTGTATGAGGGCGTGGATTGCAATAATTCCAACAAATCATTAATTTCTACCAATAAAGAGTGTCTGTTTTTGCGATAGATATTTACGAGTTCAATTAAGAAGTCCAATCCATCAATTTCTTTATAAGTAGACTGTTCAAATAAGACTATTAACTCTTGTTTGGTCTGCGTCATGTAAGGTATGTATGTGTATTTGCTTGTTTAAAAAGCAATGAAAAATTACGGTTTTATATTGAAACACACAAAATCCTTCAAAGTTTTAATAAAATGCAACCTCTTGAAATAAACTTATCTAATGTGAAAAAATGTTAAATATTCTTATGTAATCCGACTTAATCGTAAAATTAGCGTTATAAAAGGTGTTTACTAACAGATGTTAACAACTTTTGAGGAAAACTTGATTCTTAACTACTAATTTAGTAGACTGAAGAATAGTATCTACATCACACTACGTGGGTGGCTATTTTGGGATGATTTTTTTAGAAATTTAGATAAAGAAAATACACCATTATGTACAAGAAAATTTACGGATTAGGTGTTGCATTGAGCTTAATGTCTGTTCCCGTATTTGGTCAACAAACAGCTTGGCAAGATATTAACAGAGCATATAAAACGGGATTGGAGTTATACGAACGTGGTAAGTTCAGTTCAGCAGCAAAGCAATTTGATAAAGTAGAGGAATTACGTACGAAATCGACTTTGCAATTGGATGAAACCGAAGAATTAACTTTAATCAAAGAAGGTGTACGTTTTTATCAGGCGGTATGTGCACTGGAATTGGGGGATTCGGATGCTGAAGGTCGTTTTCTGAAATACATTAAAGATTATCCAGCAAGTGCAAACTCCAAAGCGGCTTATTTTCAAATCGGTCGTTCGTACTATGCAAAGAAGGATTATCCTAAAGCGATAGAATGGTTTACTAAAATCGAAAGTAAAAATCTAGCTGGAGCGGAAAATATAGAATACCGTTTTAAACTGGGTTATGCGCAGTTTATGACGAATGACTATAAATCCGCGAAACCCTTATTCGAAAAGTTAAAAGACGAAAATAGTATTTATCAAGAAGCTTCTATTTACTACTATGCCTACTTGTGCTATTTGGATGCGGAGTACAAGACAGCTTTGAATGAATTTGAGCGCTTGAATGGTTCTAAAACTTTTGAGTCCACCTACCCTTATTACATCACAGCGTTGTACTTCCTGGACAAACGCTACGATGATGTATTGAGTTATGCGCTGCCAATTTTGCAAAATACAAAGCAAGAGTTCGAAACAGAGATGTTCCGTATTATAGGTGCGACGTATTTTATAAAAGGTGATTTAGCAAAATCAAAACAATACTACGATAAATTCCAGGCGCAAGATCAAGGTAAAACTCAAAATAACCAAGATAGTTACCAAATCGGTTACATCGCTTACAAATTAGGCGACTATAAAAAAGCAATCACCGAATTGGAAAAAATGACTGATCCGGATGAATATTATCAAAGTGCGATGATAACATTGGGTGATTCATTTATCAAGACAGGAAATAAACAAAGTGCACGTAATGCGTTCTTCAAAGCTTCAAAATTGGATTTTGATCCACAATTGAAAGAAGAAGGTTTGTTCAACTATGCGAAACTTTCTTATGAATTGGAATTCCACCAGGTTGCTTTGGATGCGGTCCAAGAATATTTGGATACCTACAAAAACAATAGGCGTAATGAAGAAGCTAAAACTTTATTAGCAGAAGTATTACTAAGTACTAAAAATTACCGTAATGCAGTAGATGTCTTGGAATCTTTTCCATTGACTTCTAAAGAAGCGAAAGCGGCTTATCAAAAAGTGACATATTACCGTGGTTTGGAGTTCTATAACGAGCGCGCCTTTGAAAATGGTATTTCCATGTTCATGCGTTCGGAAGCGAACCGTTATGACGAAGAAATCTACGCTTTAGCTGTGTATTGGAAAGCAGAAGCAATGTACGAAGTTCGCAAATACAAAGAAGCTGTAGCGAACTTTAATAAATTCCTGCAATTGCCTGCCGCACGTAAAACAGATGTTTATCACTATGCAAATTACGCATTAGCGTATGCGGCTTTTCGTAATGACAATTACAATACTTCAGCGAATTACTTTGAGCGCTTTTTATCAGGCGGTGGCAAAGACGGTATTGAATTGAATACAAAAAATGACGCTATTGCGCGTCTGGCAGATTCTTATTTTGCTACGAAAAATTACGGTAAAGCTATGTCTTACTATGACCGTTTGATTAGTTCAAATGCCCAAAGTCAGGATTACGCTTTATTCCAACGCGGAATTATCCAAGGATTACAAGGAAACAACGACGCGAAGATTGCTACGTTGAATTCTGTAATCGCAAAATATCCAAAATCAAATTACGCAGATGACGTAGCGTTCGAAATTCCTTACACTTATTTCTTAATGGGGAATTATGATCAAGCTATCAGTGGTTTGCAATCCATGGTGGAAAAATATCCGCGCAGTTCGTACGTTCCACGTGCCTTGTTGACAATAGGTTTGGTGCAATATAACCAAGATAATACAGATGCTGCACGCCAGACTTTCGAAAGAGTAGTAAGTCAATATGCTACAACAGACGAAGCTAAACAAGCGATTCGTTCGATTGAAAACATCTACCTAGATAAAGGTGATGCTTCTGGTTATATTCGTTATGCGACAGGGACGAATATTGGTAATCTTTCTCAAGCGGAGCAAGATGCCCACACATTTGGTGTAGCACGTAATTTGTTCGAACGTGGTAACTGGCAAGGTGCTGTAGAAGCAGTAAATGCTTATTTTGATAAGTTTCCTAAACCAATAAACGAGAAGTTCGCACGCTATATCCGTGGTGAAAGTTATGCGCAGTTGAAACAAGATAAGGAGGCTTTGCATGATTTCAATATCATCATGAATGACTGGACTTCGGCTTATACAGAAAAGACGCTAATTAGTGTTTCTAAATTACACTTGCGTAATAAAGCATATAACGAAGCTGTTCAAGTGTTGAAAAAACTAGAGTTGACTTCGGAATACAAAGAAAATTATGGTTTTGCGATTAAAAACTTATTGATCTCTTACTATAATATTGGTGATCCTGTAGAAACATTGAACTACGCTAACATCTTAAAAGGTTATGAAAAAGCTTCGGAAGAAGATATTGCTTTAGCACATTTATATGCTGCAAAAGCATATACTAGCCAAAACAAGACTGCTGATGCGACTAAAGAATTAAACTTAGCGGCATTGAAATCAAAAACAGAAACTGGTGCTGAAGCACGTTATTTAGTAGCTGAACAACAGTTGAAAGCAAAACAATACGACAAAGCTATTGAATCAGCTTTTGATATTTCAAATACATTCTCTTCTTACGACTATTGGGTAGCGAAGGGCTTTATTTTAATGTCAGATGCGTATGTAGGAAAAGGTGATAAGTTCCAAGCGAAAGCAACATTGGAAAGTGTAATCGAGAATTATGAAAATAAGACCGATGACATTCTTAAAACAGCGAAGGAACGTTTACAAAAATTGAAATAACAAGAAATAGGAAATAAGATGAAATTGCATAAAACAGTATTTAAGAATTATGCTATTGTAGCATTGTTATTAGGGGTAGGGCAACAAGTCTCCGCACAAGTTGATCCCGAAAGACCAGTAACGATAGATTCATTTGATGTAGTCCGTGATTACAAACCTATTCTTGCTGATGCAGTTAAGATTCGTCGTAGTCCGGATATGACTAACAAACGTGCATATATGCCAAAACTTACTTATGGTAATGTGCCCGATAAAAAGTTGGATATCAATACAGGTCTGAAAGAATTAACTGTTCAAGAATTACCTTTTACAAAAGCTCAGGATATCACATCGAATTATGTGAAATTAGGTATTGGGAATTTAGGAACAATCTTGGGTGAAGCATATGTAGCAAATGAAGAGTATGAAAATCTTCGATTTGGTGCTTTTGTGAAGCATCTGAATCAAAAAGGTTCTTTAGAAGAGCAAAAATTCTCTAGACAAGAGGTTGGAATTTTTGGTCGCCGTATCTTGGATGGTTTTACCGTAGACGGAACTTTAGGTTACAATCGTTATGCGACACGTTTCTATGGAATTCCAGCAGATATAAATGGTATTTCAATTAATCCAGCAAAAGAAGCACAAGCTTTTAATGATATATATTTCACGGGCGAGTTAACAAGTAATTTTGATCCCAATAATGAAGAAGCAGTTTCGTATTCAGCGAAATTAGATGCTTATACGTATAAAGATAAGTTCGATGGTAGTGAAAACTCAATCGCTATTTCGGGTTATTTAAATAAGCGCGTACGTACCTTCAATATTGGTGCTAATGTGGCTTTAGATTACAATACTATCGGTGGTGTAGGTGCTAATTTAGATAAGTTCAAAAATTCTGTAGCGACCATCAATCCTTATATCAGTTTTAAGGGTGATAACTATACATTGACTTTGGGCGGAAATATTGTGTCGGAATTTGGGGACGAAAGTAGATTTAATATATTTCCAGCAGCGGAAGTCGATTTCTCCTTAGTACCTGGCTATATTCACTTGTTTGGTGGATTGAATGGTGGTGTTCAAAAAGCTTCATATAAGCAGTTTACGCAATTGAATCCTTATTTGGGTCCAAATCAAAATTTCCAAAATCAAGTGGATAGATTGCATATTTTTGGTGGTATCAAAGGAAACGCAGGTGCGACATTTGGCTACAAAGCGAAAGTTATCTACAAATCAATTGAAGGATTACCATTATTTTTGAACAACGAAGATGCACCATTCCGTTTTGATTTGGTGTATGATGGTAATGAAGATAGTAAAGCCAAATATTTTGGAATTGAAGGTGAAATCAATGTTCGCTTATCCCAATTGGTTAATTTAGGCGGTCGTTTGAACATTGATGGGTATACTATGGCGACTCAAGAGGAAGCATGGCATACACCAAAATTACGTTTGGCAGCTAATGCACGCTTTAATATCTCAGAAAAATTGTATATTGATGCTGAAGCGTTATTCCATGGTTCGACATGGGCAGCTACTTACGATTATGATTTATCATCATTTTCATCTGTGAAAAATAACTATCATAAAGTGTCAGTACCCGAATTTTTTGATTTAAGTGCTGGTGCTGAGTACAAAGCGATGTCTAATTTGGGTATATTTATTAAAGCGAATAATATTTTCAATAAGGAGTATGAACGCTACTTATATTATCCAAGATTGGGTTTCAACGTGATAGGTGGGGTTAATTTTTCATTTTAACAAATAGAATTATAACTTTGCAACACATATTTTTAGTTTAATTAGATGATTCTAGGAAGACAAGTTCATTCTTTGCTCAAAAGACATTCGTCAGTGTTTGTCTTAGGCTTAGGTACGTTTAGACGTATCCGCACTGCAGCGTCTTATGATGCAAAGCGTAATGTTGTCTTACCTCCATTGAGTTATATCGAATTTGAACATGATTCGCAAGAAGGTTATGATTTTGCGTTGTATGTTCAACAAAGTAATCAGGTTGAGAAACTAGAAGCAGAAAGAATTGTTCAACAGGAAGTAGACAAACTAATTGATGCGATCCATACGGATGGGCAAGCTACTTTGGACGAATTAGGCTATTTGGTTTCTTATGGACATTCTTTTATTTTCAAACCATTGGATTTAAGTGGTTTTCAGTTTGTTCCAATTGAAGATCCTTATCAAAAGATAATGGAGAATACCCAAGAGGAAGTTCAGGAAGAAATACCAAATATTGTTCCTTCTATTCCTGTAGCAGAACCTTCGTCTCCAGTAGAAGAAACCGTGGTTTCAGAATTAATTGATGCGCAAACTTCAGCAGAAGAACAGACACCTATAGAAAATGCTCCAGTTAATTCTTTCCAACAGCATAGAGAAGAGCCGTTAGAATATTTTGAGGAAACTCCAAAGCGAAGTAACGCAGTAGTCTATGCGCTGATTGCTATAGTGGCGTTGATTGCCATGGGCGGAATTTATTATTACAGTATTCTTTCCAAAAAATTGGATAATGTTGATCAGCTCTTAAGCGCCATGGATTCAACAGATTTTGTAGAAGATACTACAAGTTATAGTGTGGATTCTAATGCAATGGCAGCTGTGGATTCTTCTGCTTTAAACTCTTCGGATTCGTTGGCATCGACGGTTCAACAGGTTCCAACTGCAACTGTTGATGAGCCTGCTTTGCATAAGTATACTATTGTGGTAGGAACACATCCTAAATATGAACAAGCAGAAGCAGAAGCT
The DNA here is from genome assembly GCF_014692495.1 of Sphingobacterium litopenaei. Classification (GTDB taxonomy): domain Bacteria; phylum Bacteroidota; class Bacteroidia; order Sphingobacteriales; family Sphingobacteriaceae; genus Sphingobacterium; species Sphingobacterium litopenaei. The sequence continues at coordinate 104,128 of NZ_JACOIJ010000002.1, forward strand.
GCTGAGTACCAAAAGAAGGGATTCAAGCATGTACGTGCATTACCTTCCAATTTGGAAAAAAATCGTAAAAAAGTAATTTGGGATACATACCCAACAAAAGAGTTGCGTGATTCAGCATTGCGTTATGTACAAAAAAATGTAAAAGCTGATGCATGGCCAGCAGTATTATAGTTAAGTAAATAGAAACCAATAAATAAATATTTTTAGATATTATGTCATTCATTCAAGACACAGCGTTATTAGATAGTGCAAATTCGGTTGTAAATCAATCCGTTGCTATTGCTGCTCCAGTACAGGATCAAAACCTAATCGAATTATTGATGAAGGGTGGTTGGATTATGATTCCAATTGTTGTTTTATTTTTCATCGGATTAGTGATTTTTATTGAGCGTTACATTACTATTCGCAATGCTTCCAAATCAGATGGTAACTTAATGGCTCAGATCAAAAGCAATGTATTGTCTGGTAAATTGGATTCTGCTATTGCAGTATGTCGCTCTAGCAATTCGGCGTTAGCGCGTATGTTGCAAAAAGGTTTGACACGCGTAGGACGCCCTATCAAAGATATTGAAGGTGCTATTGAAAATGCAGGTAAATTAGAGGTTTCTCGATTAGAAAAAAATATCAACGTATTAGGTATCATCGCAGGTATAGCGCCGATGCTTGGTTTCGTGGGTACGATCTTTGGAGTAATCCAAATCTTCCGTGATGTGGAAGCTGCCGGTGGTATCGATATCGGTTCGGTATCTGGAGGTCTTTACGTAAAAATGATTGCTTCAGCTTCAGGTTTGACTATTGGTATCTTGGCATACATTGGTTATCACATTTTGAATATGATGGTGGAGCGTTTGATCCTTAAGATGGAAACAGAAGCGGTTGAGTTTATCGATTTATTAGACGAACCAGGGGTTTAATCAAGGACTTATAATTGGATAGACCATGAATATAAGAAATAGAAGAGGCAAACCTACTGCAGAAGTGCATACAGCTGCGTTGAATGATATCATGTTTTTCCTGATGTTATTCTTCCTGTTGGCATCTGCGGTGGCCAATCCTCAAGTGGTGAAGTTGTTATTACCCAAATCTAGTGCTGGAGAACAATCTGTAGCAAAGAAAACAGTTACAGTTTCTATTACTGCGGATTTGGCGTACCATGTAGATAAGCAAACAGTTCCTTACGAAGCGTTGGAACAAATATTACAGGCGCAAATGAACCCTGGCGAGGAAGTAACGATTATGCTTTATGCGGATAGTACTGTTCCGATCCAAAATGTTATTTCGGTGATGGATGTGGCAAACCGTTTGAAGATTAAATTGGTGCTTGCTACCGAGCCAAAGAAGGATTAGAAAATTGATCATTTGACAATTTGAAAGTCATTGAGTCTAAGTTTTTGACTATTTAATTTTGACTTTTTTAATTTAAGAAAATGTATTATCATATAAAAGAAGAGAATAATTTACCCAAGGCACTAGGCTATTCGTCTATTGTGATGGCACTTTTGTTTGCTATTGGCTATTTTATAGTCTTTGGACAACCTGGCATTCCAGAGTATGGAATGGGTGGGATTGTGGTAAATTATGGTACCTCAGATGTGGGTATGGGCGATGATTATATGAGCATTGAAGAGCCTTCAATGGATGAAAATGCAAATAATGTCCGACCTGATCGTGTCGTGCCTACCGAAACACCTACTCCTACACCTTCGCAACAAACATCGGATAAAGCGGTGGCTACTCAGGATATGGAAGATGCTCCCGCTGTAACCAAAACAGAAAAGGCTGTAAAAAATCCAGCTCCTGAAACGACTAAAGAAGTTAAAAATAGCACCCCAACAGTCAATACCAATGCCCTTTATAAAGGCAAAAAGAATAATGGTCAAGGTGCTGGTGATGGAGAAGGAGGCGGTCCTGGAAACCAAGGTTCGGCTTTAGGTGATCCTTTAGCATCCAATTATGGAGAAGGTGGATCGGGCTTTGGTGATACTCCAATATCCTTGACAAGTAGACATTGGGCTGTAAGGCCTAATATCGACGACAAAAGCCAATTCTCAGGTGTTGTCGTATGCGAATTGACGGTGGACAGAAATGGTAATATTATTAGTGTTCGTCCAGGGGTTAAAGGAACAACCTATTCCTCACCTACCGTTTATAGCATGTTGGAAAGAGAATTGCGTAAAGCAAAATTCAATACCGTTCCAAATGCTCCAGAGAGACGTGTGGTACACGTAACCATTAATTTCAAAGTTAGATAATTTAAGTTTTATGCATACTTATACAGAGGTAATCGATTATTTATATAGTCGATTACCTATGTTTACACGTGATGGTGCTTCGGCATTCAAGAAGGATTTGGATAATACATTGGCACTCTGTGAAGCTTTTGATAATCCACAACATAAATTTAAAAGCATCCACGTAGCTGGCACAAATGGCAAAGGTTCTTCTTCGCATATGCTTGCTGCGATTTTGGCCAATGCTGGTTACAAAACTGGCTTATATACTTCTCCACATTTAGTGGATTTTCGCGAGCGTATCCGTATTAATGGAGCGCAGATATCTGAGCAATTTGTTGTAGATTATGTTAATAACAACCAAGATTTAATCGAAGATGTACAACCTTCTTTCTTCGAAGCTACGGTAGTAATGGCTTTTGATTACTTCGCCAAGGAGCAAGTAGATATTGCTATTATTGAAGTAGGCTTAGGAGGAAGATTAGACAGTACCAATGTTATATCACCAGAAGTGTGTCTGATTACCAATATCGGTATGGATCATATGAATTTGTTAGGCGACACCTTAGAAGAAATAGCAGGAGAGAAGGCAGGTATTATAAAACCGCATATTCCAGTTGTAATTTCTGAGTCCCACGAAATAACAGCTCCGGTATTCATCGCAAAAGCTAACTTGGAAAAAGCTCCGATTATTTTTGCGGATCAAAAAATCAAAGCCAATCGATTAGAAAAGGATGCTTTAATGCAGCGTATTGGAATCTCTAAAGAATGGGAAACTAAAGTGTATGATTTGGATTTAACAGGCTCTTATCAAGTAAAAAATATTGCTGGGGTATTGGCCGTTGTAGACCAAATCCGTCAAAAAGGGTTTGCTATTTCGGATGAGCAATTAATTTATGCCCTTGCTAACGTACAAAAGCTAACGGGGTTCCAAGGCCGTTGGCAAACATTAAGTACAGATCCTTTGATTATCTGCGATACTGGACACAACGAAGACGGTATTAAAGAAGTTATCAAAAACCTGAATGAAGTTTCTTACAATAAACTTCATATCGTTATCGGTGCGATGAAGGATAAAGATTTGGATCATATGCTTCCTTATCTACCGAAAGATGCTATTTATTATTTTTCTAACCCTGACATGCCACGTGCTATGGAAGCTGAAGAATTAGCAGAAAAAGCAAAAGGTTATGGCTTATCAGGAAGAGTTTGTGGCTCCGTTATCCAAGCTTTAAATGAGGCAAAGTCCGCATATTTACCTGGTGATTTGATCTTTGTCGGCGGTTCTAATTTTGTTGTTGCAGAAGTATTGCAACAAATGAAATAATTTCCAAATAACTGTGTAATTAAGTATTAGTTGTTTAAATTTAAGATACTACTAATACTTAATTATGAGATTCTTACTAAATGCCTTTATATTCTTTGCACTCATTAGTTGCGAACAACGAAAAACTTCTTCTCAAAAAGCTCAGACAGACGAATCTCAGGACAGTATATCTGCGGTTATTACTGAAACAACTAAATACCTTATCACTGAAAATGCTGTCGGCTATTTCAATATAGGCGAGCCTTGGCAAAGTATTGCAACAGAAAAATATACCTATATCTATACACAAGGCTATAGTATATGTGTAGACGCTTATTGTGATGGTGGTTATGTTTTGGGATTGAAAATGGATGAGGCAGGAGAATTTATTGAAGATGGAATGTTGACTATTGGCTGTGCGCAATTTGACGATGATGAATCCGAAACTAAATATTAGGATAATTCAAATGTCTTTTATACATCGTCCGATAATTGTAAAGCGTGGTATTGGAAAGATAAGATTAAGTATATCTTTATATATTCTGATTTATTTAAAACCAAATAGGGGATATGTGTGGGAACAACGCTTAAAGAATTGGAAAGTAAATTAGGTAAATTACAATTTGATATTGGTTGGATAGAGGAAGACCCAAATGCTATGCAAGTCAAAATTGCCACTTATCCAACGATACAATTTATTTTGGATATAGAAGATTATAAAGGCGATTGGGAAAAGATTAGTCTCTCGAGAAATAAGAATGAATTGAGTATTGCTGATTTCAAAGAAGGTACTAAGATAGACCGTATTCTTGTGGATAAAAGGAAGGTTAGTCAAAGGTAGAATTTAAAACGCCCAATTTTCATAATTGGGCGTTTGTTATGATTAAAACTAAAACTCACCAACCTTTACTTTCTTCCATTCTTCATAAAGATTATAGGGGCTATCATTACCCAGTTTTAATTCTCCTTCTATAGTAAGCGTATTTCCATCTTCAGACAGCTTATACTTCAATTGAATTTCATCAAGATAGGTGCTTGTAATATGATTAAATACACTTTCTGCATAGTTACCTTTATCATCTATTTTAAAAAGGCCGTCATGTGTAAATAAAGCACCTTGCTCGGTCACGCGCATATTGGAGAACTTTCCGTCATCTGAGAAGAGTTTGTAGGCTCCGAAGGTCATATCATGTATATTTCCTTGACCATCTTTTGTTTTCTTTAATTCCCAAACACCAGTTAAGGGTTTGTCTTGCGCAAAACTTATGGCGCATACGGCCAAAAGAAATGTGGCTAGTAATAAAATTTTTTTCATCATATCAGTTTTGTATTAAGTTATTTCCAAATCTTCAAATTATCAAAATCTCAAATTATTTATTTCCTTTTATTGCCTTAATAATTCCTTCTAAGTTTTCGTTAAATTCTAAAAGTTGTGCAAAGACTTTATCGTCTTTACCAAGACCGCCATGTTTGTTGTTTTTAAGGAAAATAGTTTTGATATCTTCCCAACGTTTTTGCTCTTCGGGTGTAATTAAGCCTGCTAATTCTTTTAATTTCAATAAATTGCTTTCCGTGTCAGCAGTCAAAGTTTGCGATTCACTTTCGTAATGCGCACGCACCACATCATCAATTTCCTTATCATTCATCATCGGAACGATTTGCGTAACCAATTTACTCATGTTACGGTACGAACCTTGCATTTTGAATGGAGGTTCTGTACGATAGGAGTCTTGCATCGCTGCGGATTGAATATAGTTTTTGTTGACTTTGATTACCACATCCCGAATTTTCAATACATGCTTCAGTACCGCTACGAAATTGTCAATATCCTGCTTCAAATAATTACCTTCTAAGTCAGGTAATTGTTCTGTTTCTTGTTGAACAAAGTTTATCAGTGCATAGAAATCCTTAAATGATTTGCTCGCTATCTTTTCGAGATGTGGATTTTCAATAGCGGCATTTTCAATAAGACTGAGGTTAAACAAATGCTCTGTATCGCCAATCACATCACCCAAATTATACACATCAGCACGGTTCGCCAACATATCTGGAATTTGAAACTTAGAACCCGATTCTGTATAAGGATTTCCTGCCATCACAATGCAAAAACGTTTACCACGTAAATCATAGGTTTTGCTTTCTCCCTCAAAAATACCATCAATCTTGCGTTGTCCATCAGCTAATGAAATGAATTTTTGTAAAAATTCAGGATTTAAATGCTGAATATCATCAAGATAAAGCATCACATTGTCCGCCATCTTAAAAGCCAGATTGATTTTTTTTAATTCCTCGCGTTCGCCGGAAGTTTTTGCTTCGATAGGGTCAATAGATGTAATCGAATGTCCTATCGTTGGACCATTAACTTTTACAAAATGTAAACCCATCGTTTTAGCTAAATATTCCATCAATGTCGTCTTACCATATCCTGGAGGAGAAATTAGAAGCAACATGCCCATTCGAGCTGTGCGTTTGGTGTCCCCAGCAGCACCCAATTGTTTGGCTAAATTGTTTCCAATTAGCGGAAAATACACCTCGTTGATAAGCTTATTGCGAACAAAAGATGTGAGCACCTTGGGTTCAAACTCCTGAATTTTCAATTCTTTCTCATACGATTTTACCAATTGCTCTTTTAGTGCAGCAAAACCATTAAATCTAAGTACATCATTCTCCACGAAAGACTGTAATTTTTGAATAAAATCATGATAATGAATTGTGATTTTTCCATCTTCTAAAACAGCATGATTTCCTTTTAGACCTTCTAACGAAACTGTGTCATGTGCAAAATGAAGATGGTAGCTTTCTTTAGGGAACAATAATTCTACTGCAGCTTCTTCTACATACTGTCTGTGTGTTTTATATTGAGGATCTTCATCTATAAACGCGTGTAACCAATTTAGGGTCAGGTAATATTTATCTGCTACACTGAAAAATTCACTCTCCAAATCATCATGAAAGGATTTGTAAGTCTTTCTATTTTCTAGGGCACGTTGGAAATCTTGTTTCAAATGGTCCGCACTTTCGCTTAAAACCATTTGCCTATATTGTGAAATCGCTTTAAAAATATATGTAGCGACATTTTTCGCGACAATCCCCACATTATCCACAATATTATCCCAAGTTTGGAAGATGCTTGAAATTTCTTCTACCGTGCTTTGATAGCGGTTACTTTTAGGGAATGCTTTCAACACATTCGATGTAGAATGAATCAAAGCCTCTAGTTTCTGTCTAGTCACAGGGGCTAAAGTAAACCAGAAAAGATGTGCTGCAGCACGTACCTTCGGTGCATACCGCAAAAGTTCCATCTTATCATCCATACTTTTGATACCTTGATAAATTTGTAGCGCATCAAAGTTGTGTACACCTTTTATGTAATTCTCTGAATAATTTTGCTCAACAATTTGTGTAATAAAGCTTTCCGAATCAAAAGAATCTTGGTTTTGCGAAGCCAAAAATGTTTTATAAGCTAAATATTCAGCTCTATACACCACTTTATTCTCCGACACAAGCTCTTGCTCCCAAATATCCTGATAAGTCAGAATATCTTGATTTTTGACTTTTTGATAAAAGCTTGTGCCTGTCAGATGATAATATAAATCCTCATTGCGTCGTAATAAGGTCAAACTCAGCGGTTGCTTGTTAACCGTAAATTTATGCTTTCCAAGCGCTATAATGTTATCGCCATCGACATAAAGTTCAGTTTTGTCTCGTAGAATCCGCAAGGCATCTTCTTGTGATTTTTTAAGTAAGTTTTCTAGATTTTCGGCTTTCGAAACATCCTGTAATGTTTTCAATTCGCTTATAAGTTCGCGAATCTTATCAATCATCAAATCCGAAGCATAGAAACTCAAAATCTCTTCACGCGAATTGAAAGTTTTGGATTTATTTTCAATGTTTTTCAGTACTCGAAGACCGATTTGCTCTAAAGAAGAACTTCTTTTGTTGAGTTGCTCAACAATTTGTTCGCGACGCCCATTGAATGCTTTGATGATTTCATCACGTTTATCGGCAATTTTTAATGCAAAATCATCAAATTCAGAAAACTTGCTATCCAACTCTTCCAGTTGAGCGACGATTTTGGTATAATATTCATCAACCTTATCAGCAGAAGTCGAAAGTTCTAAATAGTTTGTAACGGATTGCTCGAGCAAAGTCAATTGTGCCGAAAATTCTGCAATAGCTTCTTTGCTTCTTAGCGAGCTTAATTTGCGCGTCAGTTGTGCACGAACTTCATTCAGTGATGAAAATATCAACGATATTTTCTCAATGATTTTGGTCGTCTGTGTGACATCATCGATTTTTAAGCTGTTTAGAATATCAATCAACAATTCCAGTTCGGAAGAAATGGCTGTATTGTTTGTTTCAACTTCTTTTGCATCAAAAGCTTTGGTAATTTCCTCAACATTTTTCTTTTGCTCAATGACACGTTGCTCATAGGGTAGTAGTGCTTCATCCTTCAAAAGGAAAGCAACTGTCTTTTCTGACAGGTCGGAAGAAATCTTTTCTATTTGTTCCGAAAGTAGCGCTATTTGTGCATCTTCCGTGTATTTTACATTTTTCAGGTCTATGATTTCGCCCTGGAGTTTGCGCGAATCCGCCAATTGATGAACCAATTGATCCAGCTTTTCAACAGTGGTACTGTTAATATTAAAGACCAGTTGATCTAACTTTTGGTGGGTTTTTGCTACTACATCAAGCGCATGTTTGCGCAAAGCTTGTACTTTCACGAATTCATCAATCGCAGTGTTAGCCACTTCCGCAATCTGTCTTAGGGGCTCGCCTAAATTTTTTAAAGCGGCATCATGAATCCAAAAGTAGCTATCTAAAATCCCATTCGTTTTACGAAGAATATCCTCATACAAACCTTCGTAACTATCTTCCTTATTGACTAATTGCACGACTTCTTGTACTTCAGCCATCGCTTGTACAATCTGCTTGTTGCCGACTTTGTATAAAGGGTCGTCTCTACGCTCCAAATTTTCCTGTAGCACAATCATATATGGCGTTTGCCATATTTGTACCTGATGATGACGTGTAGCCTCGGCTTCCGTACGGAAATAAATCAGCGAGCCATCATCAAATACCGTAAAACCGTTACATATAATAGGTGTTTCTACCGTTTGCTGGATGATGTTGTACGACATCAGAATGTAGGTGTTACTTTCCGATTGCGTAAAGATATAAAAGAAATCTTCGCCATTTGGCGAAGCTATTCTGCGTAGGAAACTTACATTTTCGAAGGTATTATCAAAAACTTTGTAAGTTCCATTTTGAAGATAATATCCATTCGAAAAGATGACACCTTGATTGTCAGGCAGCAAAATAGCCGACTCATTCAACGATTTGAGGTTAACAACCTCTTTAGTACGTTGATTGAAAATATAGGCCCTAAATTCTTCTTGATATGGCTTAATGCGTACGGCAATCAAATTCCCTAAATCAGCATAATAGTAATCTGCATCATCCAATTGTTGGTCGGTATTAGCTACTTTTTCCGCATAAATTCCTTTGCCAGAATCTGTGTTATCTTCTATTTTGAAGGTGATATCCCCGTGTAAAGCTTCAATAAAGACTTTGTCTAAAATGGATATATGCGGAAATTTCCCTAAACGGCGATCTTCTAAAGTGGTTTTGGTCCACGAAAACTCATGCTGCAGCGGCAATTTAACTTCATGAATGCTTCTGTCGTCTTGATAAATAAGTTTATCCCCTTTAATTAGCCACTTGAAAGCTTTTCTGTCTTCCGCATTTTTAGACGTTTGGAAAATCATGTAAAGATAATTTTCTGTTCTGCGGAATTTTGAAAAGATAGAATCTCGGTAGTATTTATAAAGATTTTGGTAATCGGTAACGAAATTAGAATCGTTGATTAGTTCTAGCGATTGTGGAATGAAGTGGTTGTCTTCAAACTTATATATACTAAAAACATCCTCCAATTTAATCTCGGTACGAAGACCAAAATGTACGTTATATCCGAAAATACAAATGTTGTCAAGTGCTATAATGCCACGCGCCACACAGTTGTTTTCGGTGGTAATGCGTTGATTGGCTTTCAACACAAAGCTTGTAGAATTAAAAACTTCTTTACGCGCTGAATTGAGCGCTCCTACACGCTTGGACAAATTATCGCGTTGTGTCAATAGGCGTTTGCGAATGATTTCGTACGAGCCTGTATCTAGCGAATCTTGTTTTATAGGTACCTCTTTGTTTTCTTGCATGGATATGAGTTTTTGAGGCTTTTATAATAGTGTAGTAATCCTGACTTGTCAGGATTACTAATGCTCTCTTTTTTAAATTAACTTTTTATTCGAAATACCTAAATTTTTGGCAATACCGAATAATGAATTAATAAAGCCTTTATCTTCTTCGTTTTCTTCTGCCGAAGCTGCTTGTTGCAATTTGATTAAAGCAGCTGAAACCGTTAAGTTCTTAATGTCATTAGTTGAAATACCATACTTATCCGCTAAGGAACGTACTTTCTCCGCTAAATCACCTTTTCCATCAGGACCTAACAAGGAATTTTTAATGTCAGTGGCGTGTTGTGAATTATCAATCAATTTATCGAAACCTTTGGCATTGGATACTTGACGAACGATATTTTCGAAGAACAATGTTTCGCCGCCGACAATGTCAATTTTTGCTGATTTCAATGCTTCTGATAACACAGATGCCTGTGCACCAGCAATGTCTTTTTGGATATTGATATGTGCCAATTCCACATCGCGTTCTTTTTGCAATTGCAATTTGAACTCTTCGTGCTCTTTACCTACGCCATCCAGTTGTTTCATCGCCGAAGCTTTTTCTTCAATTCCTTTAGCTTCCGCTAAAGCTTTTTCACGAACAACTTCTGCCTGAGCTAAACCTTCTTTGCGTAAGGCTTCTGCTTTTTTCTCAATAACTGCAGCCTCTTTCGTGCCTTGTATTTCTTCTGCCTCTGCTTTTGCCACCATCACTTCAGCTTCAGATAAACCGATTGCCGCTTCTTCTTTTGCTTTCGCTTCCGCAATGATTTTACGAGCTTCTGCTTCTTTTGCAGACGCTTCTTTCTTCGCTTCCGCTTCGATTAATAACTCTTGTGCTTTTTTCTCCGCTATTTTACGAGCAGCTTCGGCATCGATTACTTTTTTCTCGGCTTCCTGTTCTGCTGCAATTTTCGCTGCTTCAGCCGCTTTCACCGTAGCGATTAAACGCTCTTCGGCTTCTTGCGATGCCGCAATAACACCCGCTTTTTTCTTGCGCTCTACTTCACGAAAAACTTCTAAATCTTTAACAGCTTGTTGCTCTTCGATAACTCCTTTTTCTAATTGTACACGTTCTTTGATGACATTCTGAATTGTTTTTTGCTCCGTTTCTACCGAACGTTGTTTGTCGATTTGCGCCAATGTTACGATGCGCTCACGCTCTGTAGCTTCTAAAGCACGGTCTTTCTCCACACGTTCTGTTTCCACAGCGTCCGTACGGAGTTTATTTTTCTCTGCGATGATGATCTGACGCATCTTGTTTTCTTCTTGAATTGCTAATGCTTCTTCTGTAGAAATGCGAACAGTTTCTGCTTTTAAGCGTTCTTCTTCACGTACTTTAACGATTTCAGCTTCTTCACGTGATTTGATGTTTTCAATCTCACGACGTTGCTTTTCTTCTTTTTCTGCCAATTGTCGTTCTAATTCCAAAATTGCTTCACGTGCTTCGACATTTTGCTTTTTGATAACCTTCTCTTCTTCACGACGAATAAGATTGGCATTCATATTTTGTTTTGCCGTCAATTCCGTGATTTTTTTAATACCTTCTGAATCTAAAATGTTGTCAGGGCTCAAGAACTTTAATTCAGTTTGCTCCAAATAGTCAATCGCACAGTCATCCAAGATGTAGCCGTTCAAATCGGTGCCGATGATATTTAGGATTTCATCACGAAATTCACGACGCGCTTCGTACAATTCGATGAAATCGAATTTTTTACCTACTGTTTTCAACGCTTCGGAAAATTTCGATTCAAAAATATTCTTCAACGTTTCTGGTTCACTGGCACGATCACAACCCAAATTTTGGGCTACATTGATAACATCATCTACTGATTTGTTGACACGTACGAAGAATGCTACTTTGATATCTGCACGGATATTGTCCTTACAAATTAAACCATCTCCTTGCATTCTGTTAATCTCGATTTTCTTAACAGAAATATCCATAATTTCCATTTTGTGGAATACTGGAACCACGTACATACCTTTGTTGAAAGCAACTTTAGTGCCTCCTACACCCGTACGAACTATAGCTTTTCCCTGAGGAATCTTTTTGTAGAACATACTCAGTACTACAAAAAAGGCTACAATAATAAAGACTATGACACCTACTGCTAGAAGCACTATGCCTGTTAGTCCGTCGATTAATAATAATTGATTAGTAGTCATATTTTATTTAAGTTTTATATTTTTTAAAAGTTGTTGAGGTTAATATTCTTTTGTACGTAATAGTATTTCTTGTCTTGCGTTTCATTCACAATAAGGACTTCATCACCATACTGGATTTCCTTGCCATCCACACTTTTGACATTCAACCGGATCACATCATTCTGGATAATAATTTCTGCTGAACCTAATTTTTCTCCTTTTATCGTCGAACGCATGGTGCCTATTCGTCCTAAAAATTCATGTGCTTCTTCGCCAGTATAACCTACCTTTTGGTAAAGTTTGGTAACGGGAATCGTCACATAATGCATCAGGAAATATGTCAAAACAAAAATTGGTATAAGGATAAAAACCGATTTCCAACCATAATTGCCTAACTGAAAAAGTAGGGAAGAAGCAATGGTAATCATCCAGCCAATGAATTTGAATAAGGTAACAATCACCATAAAAGGTGCTTTACCTATATTGATAAAGTCCATTGCTTTCGATAAAAAAGATGGTTCTGCTTCCCCTTCTGCATTCAAATCTGTATCACTTTCAACATCTTGAATGTCAGCTCCCTCAAAATCTACATCGACATCTGCATCGCCAAAATCAAAACCATCGCCCAATAGCATGGTAAATAGCCAATATACAAGCGACAAGCCTGTCAAAAGCGTCATTATTGCATTTGGCAGTGGATGGAATAAAATGTTGATTACTTCTGTCATAGCTTTTATTTGTTAAATGGTTTCTCTTTTGAAAGTATAATGGAATGTCCATGAACTGCCGCTCACAGAAAGGTCTTGCATGCTGACCAGTTCCCATCCTTGTCTTCCTAACTCATTGAGGACTTTGTCAATTTCATCAGCGTCCAATTTTGTACCCCAAAAGCCTTTAGGCTCAATCTTTAATGTTTTATATTCAAATCGTTTCATGTCATTCTGATTTTTGGTGGATAATTATTTCGTATTAATAAGATGTAAACTAATGTTCCAATGAAGGGTGCAAAAAGAATCAGAAGTATAATCAACACTTTATCTGTGCTTTTGTACGTAAAATCTCTTTTTTGCAAATCCCACAATGCGCCAATAGCGAAAATCAAAGGAAGCAAGGTGAAAAATCCCATAACGATTAGAATAAAAATTTCAGCAGTTCCCAGATTTATGAATAATAAATTTTCCATTGTGTTATGTATTATTGAGTTTCCGTTTTAATTCTTCCAATTCATCTTTAGGTGTGTCAGCTCTCTTTAGCAAATAGTCAATTTCTTGTTCTGCTTTTTGCTGGGTATGTTCCTCAAAAGCATCATTGTACGCTTCCTGTTGTTCTATTTTGGATTTCATCTTTTCCAAAAGTTCAATGGTGCTGTTGTTGTCAATGTTTGCCATTTGCTTGTTTGCGAATTCGGAAGCATGATTTATGCGTTGTTTAGCTTTCAAAGTGGCTAGCTCTTTCTCCCATTTTGAGATATTGAACTTTAATACATCAATTTTATTATTGATCAAATTTATTTTATCTGTATATACTATACTTTCTGTTGAAATTTCTGCAGCCTCTTCTGTCAATTTTTTCTTGATACTAAGTGCTTCCAGTGCAAGCTGATCAGCTTTTTTAGCCTCTATCTCTTCCTTTTGTGCTTTTTGCAAGAGTAGCAAAGCCTTTTCTTCATACGTTCCAGCATCAGCCAATTTGTTTTTAGCTAGATTTTCACTTCTAATAAGCTGTGCTCTGTTTGAAATATAAGCTTCGGTCAATTCCGAAAGCTGCTCCTTCATTTCTTCTATTCCTTTTTCAATTAAATGAATAGGGTTTTCCATTTTGTCAACCAAAGCATGAATCTCAGCTTGTCCTATTTTTAAAAGTCTTTTGAAAATATTCATCACGATATGTTATTGTTTTGAAAATTGTATTAATTGTTTGTTATACTCACTCAGCAATAGCGAAAGTGAATTAATAGCCGCATCAAATTCATTTTGATCCAGATTGTGCAATTGCAGGGTGTATCTGAAAATTACACGCTTACCATCTTCTGTTAGCGCGAATGCACCGTGAATGATATCCCTATTCTTAATTAATAGAGATTTGAAGATGTGCAGATTATCCGTATGCAATGAAAATAGATGTTGTTCGAAAATGATAATCGGCGGTGTAACCCCTACAATCAGATTCTTAATGCCATCAAAATTGTTTTCAATGAGAAAAAAACCTTCTTTCCCATTCTTGCTGATTATGGTATAATCCAAATCGAGAATAAATTTTTCAACAGTTTTGAAGTTCATTGGCTAATTAATTTATATATTTGCTTATATTGTTAGCATAAAGATAATAAATGCAAAATATTTTTGCAAAATATTTTTACGATTTTTTTGAAAATGAGTCAAATTGGAAATAATATTAAGAAGCTAAGAAAGGTGAAAGGGCTAAGTCAGCAGGCTTTTGCAGATTTATTTAACTTAACAAGAGGGAATATTTCTTCGTATGAGGAATTTAGAGCCGAACCTAAAATTTCGGTTATTTTGCAGATTGCAAAATATTTTAGCATACCTGTGGCAGAATTGTTGGAGCAGCAACTTACGGTGAATGAAATTTTGAATTTCGAAGACCATTTTGAAGCAGAAGCAACCAGAGCGGATGTTAAAAACTTGACGGATATTCCTTTTATAAATAGAGAATATTTACAAAAATCTTCCAATGTAGATATAAGTGAACTGCCGCATATTTACTTTCCTGTATATAATAAGCATAGTATGCTTGCTGTGGAAAATTCGGATTTAATTCCTAATCCAATCGATTTTCCTTTTGAAGAAGGTGCGGTGCTATTTTTCGAACATGTAGAAGTCGATATTTTGCATACATTGGAATCTAAAATCGGTTTTTATATGCAAGATGAAGATTTGTTCTTCGGACAGTTTGAAATTGCGGATAAGCAAATAAAACTGAAATTGAACGATTGGAAGGAAGCTGTGTTTAACGAAGAAAATAAGCAGTCCTTTTGGAAATTGTATGCAAAGTTTGCGAGGGTTTAAAAAAAAAGCTCCATTTGAATCACAAATGGAGCTTTTGCTTTATTTCATCTCTTCTTTTAAAAATCGAGCGGTTTCGGAGTTTTTGACTTTGATTAAATCTTCTGGAGTGCCTGCAAAAAGTAATTTTCCACCTTCACGGCCACCTTCTGGTCCCATATCAATAATCCAATCGGCTGTTTTAATTACATCCAAGTTGTGTTCAATTATTAATACTGTATTTCCTCTTTCGACTAAACGATTGATAACGCCCAATAATACGTTTACATCTTCAAAGTGTAATCCTGTTGTTGGTTCATCAAGAATGTAGAATGTATTACCAGTATCTTTTTTCGAAAGTTCTGTTGCTAATTTGACACGTTGTGCTTCACCACCAGATAGGGTAGTGGACGATTGTCCTAAGGTCAAATAGCCCAATCCAACATCTTGCAAAGTTTTAATCTTACGGTAAATCGATGGAATATGTTCGAAGAAATCTACCGCTTCATTGATACTCATGTCCAATACATCTGAAATAGATTTTCCTTTATAGCGCACTTCCAACGTTTCTCGGGTATAGCGTTTGCCATTACATGATTCGCAAGGTACTTGAACATCCGGTAGGAAATTCATTTCAATGATCTTCATTCCTGCACCTTGACAAGTTTCACAACGTCCACCTTTGACATTGAAAGAGAACTGTCCAGGTTTGTATCCGCGAATTTTAGCTTCGGGAAGCTGAACGTATAGCGTTCTAATATCCGAGAAAACACCTGTGTAAGTCGAAGGATTCGAACGTGGTGTTCTTCCGATAGGACTTTGGTCAATCTCAATCACTTTGTCGATATGCTCTAATCCTTCAATGCTTTTGTGTGGCATTGGTGTTGCTTTGGCACGGAAAAAGTGTTTATTCAGAATGGGGTACAAAGTTCCTGTAATCAAACTGGATTTTCCGGATCCAGAAACACCTGTTACTAAGATTAACTTTCCAAGAGGAAAGTCAACAGAAACATTTTTAAGGTTGTTGCCTTTGGCTCCTTTTAGAGATAATACATGACCATTTCCTTTTCTACGTTCTTTAGGAATAGCAACTTCCTTTTTACCATTCAAATATTCCGCAGTCAAAGAATCAGCTTTTAGAATTTGCTTAGGTGTGCCTTCGGCAACAACTGTACCTCCATTTATACCAGCCGCAGGTCCCATGTCTATGACATAATCAGCATGCAAAATCATGTCTTTATCGTGCTCCACAACTAAAACAGAATTTCCTATATCACGCAGATTTTTCAAAGAATTAATTAATCTTTCGTTATCACGCTGGTGCAAACCAATACTTGGTTCATCCAAGATATAAAGAACGTTTACTAATTGTGAACCGATCTGTGTAGCTAATCGAATACGTTGCGCTTCACCACCTGAGAGAGTTTTGGAAGAACGGTTCAATGTTAGATAATTTAGTCCTACATCCAACAGAAACCCAAGGCGTGTTTTGATTTCTTTAAGGATTTCAACAGCAATAGTCTTTTGGCGTTCGTCCATTTTATCTTCGATATTTTCGAGCCATTTGGCTAATACCGAAATATCCATTGCAGCTAATTCTGCAATATTTTTGTCTGCAATTTTAAAGTGTAAGGATTCTTTGCGCAATTTATCACCATGACAAGTTGGACAAACTACTTGCGTACGGAATTCTTCCAACGCAGGTGCATCATCAGAATATTTGCCGTTGTGTTCTTCCAACATTTTGAAGATACCCGAAAAAGAAACTTTATATTCTCTAGCTCCATACGAACCGTAAGACACCGTTAATGTTACAGGTTCTTCTGCGCCAAAAAGCATCAAATCAATTTGCTCGTCTGTCAGCTTTTCAACCGGGTTGGTTAATGAAATTTCGAATTTCTTTGCTACAGCTTTTATAATTGCGCTATTCCAGCTTTCTTTTAGTGGGCCTAAAGGAACAATTGCTCCTTTTTGAATACTTAATTTTTTGTCTGGAATAACTATATTTTTATCAATCTCGAAAATATATCCTAATCCATCACATTTAGGGCAGGCTCCATAAGGAGAGTTGAAAGAAAAGGTGTTCGGTTGCGGTTCATCGTAGGAAATACCCGATTCCGCATCCATTAAATATTTACTGAAAAACTGTTCTTTGGTATTTTCGCGGTTTGCAATTTTGATAATCCCTTTAGCAGCTTTCATTGCCTGTAATACCGAAGTATACAAACGTTTTTTATCATCTTCCGTAGCTCTCAGTCTATCGATGACAATTTCTATATCGTGAATTTTGTAGCGGTCGACCTGCATTTTAGGTACTAAATCTAGTACTTCTCCGTCTACACGTACTTTAGCATAACCTTGTTTGCGTATCTGTTCGAAAAGCTCGCGGTAATGTCCTTTACGGCCTTTGACCACAGGAGCTAGTATGTTGATTCCTTCGTCCTTAAAGTCAGTAAGGATCCGATCTACAATCTGCTCTTCGGACATACGCTGCATTTTCTTACCTGTAGCGTATGAAAAAGCTTCACTCGCACGCGCATACAGCAGTCGTAAAAAGTCGTAAATCTCGGTGATCGTCCCTACGGTAGAACGCGGGTTTTTGTTAGTCGTTTTTTGC
Organism: Sphingobacterium litopenaei; assembly: GCF_014692495.1. Taxonomy (GTDB): domain Bacteria; phylum Bacteroidota; class Bacteroidia; order Sphingobacteriales; family Sphingobacteriaceae; genus Sphingobacterium; species Sphingobacterium litopenaei. The sequence goes on from NZ_JACOIJ010000002.1 coordinate 121,668, forward strand.
TCAATAGAAATAACAGGACTTAGTCCAGAGATTTTATCTACATCAGGTCTTTCCAATCCACCCAGAAACTGTCTACTGTAGGCCGAAAATGTTTCCATATAACGGCGCTGACCTTCGGCATAAATCGTGTCAAAAGCCAAAGAGGACTTTCCTGAGCCACTTAGCCCAGTAATAACCACTAATTCATTTCGCGGAAAGGAAACATCAATATTTTTTAAATTATGTACACGTGCACCATATACTTCTACTTCACTTTGATCACCTAAATCGACTGCTTTTGTTTTTGACATATTGAGCTTAAAAATTTACGAACTTGCAAAGTTACTGATTATTACGCGGACTTTATACGTGTAGCGTAGGTGTTATTACCTAATATTATATTTAGATGATGATGGAATAATTTTTGTAAGTTGCTTGTATAAATTGCTAGCCTTGAAAAAATTAGATTTAAGTCGTCACGAAAAAGAAATAGTGGACCAAGCCCTAGACTTTTGGAAAGCGAATGGAAGTTTGGATGATCAGAAAGTACAGGAATTAAGAACTACTATAGACGAGCGAAGTTTCGAATGGAAAGTTTTGGCGCGCTATGCCTTTTGGGTTGCGTTGGCCTCCTTAATTTTTTCGGTGGTTTCCTTGTTTTCGGATAATGCTTTAGAAAAGTTTATTCAGCAGTTTTATGATACGCCTAATGTTATATTCTGTTTTTTCTTTGCCGGATTAGCTTTCGCTTTTTACTTCTTAGGTTTTCGGAATAAGAAACGTTATCCTGAGAAAACTTTTTCAAATGAAACATTAATGCTCGCGGGATCCTTTTCTACGGCGGCTTGTATTGGTTTTTTGGGACAAGTCTTGGATCGCGAAAATCATTTTTTCAGTATACTTTTCTTCTTATCGATATTAATTTACGGTGTTTTATCTGTCAAGTTGAGTTCCAAATTGATATGGATCTTTACATTGGTCGCTCTGGGAATATGGTTTGCAACTGAAACAGCCTATCATAGTGATTGGGGGTGGAAATTTTGGGGAATGAATTATCCTTTACGCTTTACCATTTTTGGGGCTATACTTACGACAGCGGCTATCTTTGTGCAGCCTAAGTTTGCTTCACTGAAGCCTTTCAAATCTACAAGTATTATTATCGGATTACTATACACGATGATAGCGTTGTGGTGTTTATCCATTTTTGGAAATTACAGTGATTTTGAAGCATGGACAAAAATTCGTCAATACGAAATTTTATATTGGGGATTACTAGCCATTGCGCTATCATTAGGGTTAGCTCTATATGGATTGAAAAGGAAGGATACTGTTATTCGAGATATAGGTTTTGTATTCTTTTTGATCAATTTATATACACGTTTCGTGGAATATCTTTGGGATAATATAAACCGAACTATCTTCTTCTTAATTTTAGCTATTTCTTTTTGGGTTGTTGGACGATGGTCTGAGAAGATTTGGAAAAAGCAACAAAGCTCTTCGGAATAGAAGAGCTTTGTTGTTAATTAATTTTAATGCTGTAAGTAATGTCTACTCCTCCGGCAGCTAACATATCATGTACGGAACAGTACTTTTTAACAGCTAGTTCTGCTGCTTTTTGTGCTTTGAGTTCATCAATTTTTCCTTTCATCAGGAAGTTGATATGGATTTTAGTGAAAATATTAGGAATCTCTTCTCTACGATCTCCTTCCACTTCTACTTGAATTTCTTCAATTTCCTGACGTTGTTTTTGAAGAATAGTAGTTAAGTCAAAAACACTACAAGAACCTAAGGCCATCAATACTAATTCCATTGGTCTTACACCTTTACCTTCTCCTCCGATACCTTCAGAACCATCAATATTTACTTTTACAGAAGACAATTCACTTGAAGCTTCGAAATGTACTGCTTTATTTATACGTTGTAATGCTACTTTCATATCTTGTAAATTATAATACTACTAAAATAAGAAAAGGTCGCTGTAAAAGCGACCTTTTCCCTTATTTTTAGCGAAGCTATGACTTAAGGCATTTTTACACCTCGGAATCCCGTAGCGTCTACTTTACCTACTTTAGTGCCATATTTTGAATTTATAGCTTCTATTATCATATTTGCCATAATAGCATTTCCCATTGGAGTCAAGTGAATACCATCTAGTGAAAAGGCATTACCTGTAACATAGGCTGAACTAACACCTACACCGTTATAGTTTATTCCAGTTTTCAACTTAGTCAATAAGCTATTAACATCAGCAACAGCTAAGTTTTTGTCTTTTGCAAGGTTTTTAATAAATGCATTCAAATTATTAACACGAGCTTTAATGTCAGCAATTTCATCTTTATCTAACACAAATTTGTCATGTAGAGGATTCTGAGGAATTAAGCCATAGCCCGCAGTCATTGGATTTCCGTAAACAACAGCTTTTCCTAAAGTATCAGTTGGGAAGCGCAAAGTAAATAAATCTTCACTTGTAGCAGCACGAACACCATTCGCTGTGGTAATGTAAATTTTCTCAAAAGCTCCACCTGTTGATGCTTTTACACCAGCTTCTATTCTTGCTGTTGTAACTGTTGTGAAGAAGGGAACTGAAGTAACATCAGGAATTGTCGCTAACACTCCTTTTTGGTTTTTATCTGTCAAAAGGTTAATAAAGTTCGTATAAACCGCTTTGAATACCGCTTCCGAAGTGTATGTGGTAGTTGGATCTAAAGGATCTTCATAGCCCCCATTCGAAGCATAACCCAATACATCATTGTTTCCTAACCAGAAAGTAAAGAAGGTGTGATTTCTTCCCGCAACAAACTGTTGGTAATTCTTTGTACCCACTTCGTTATCTGCAATAAGACGTTTAAAATACATGTTTGCAGCACTTACTTGTCCTACTCCCGAATGATCGATTCTCATGCCTGGTATACCAAGGTTATGGATTTCGGGACCTTCGTATTTCGCTAAGGTATTAGCTCCAGTATATGCCAATTTATCGGTAACAGATTCTGTTACGGGATTTCCGTTAACTAATTCTTTTAATCTAATATAGCCAGAGCCATTAGATTGTGCTTCCGAGAAAAATGGTGTGTTAAATTCTCCACCACCATGTGAACGAAATTTTTCTGCTATTAAATTTGGAAAGGCTGTTTTTTGCACTTCTAAATATAATCCCCCATCTGAAAATCCCGCTGTCAATGAATTACCTATCGAGATATATTTCGAAAAATCAACATTCCCGTTTTGTGTTGGTTCAAAGTCATTGCTGATTTCAGGTTTACATGATACAATTAAAGCTAAGGAAGCAAGCCCGAAGTATAGTTTTATATTTTTTCTGAACGTTTTCATAGTTTATTACCATTTATAGGTTAAAGAAATACCTGGAGCGTGTATATTAGTTTTAAATGTTCCGCTTAATGCAGTTTCTACATTCGTAACGGTTCTTTCAATAATACGCTGGAAAGTATAGGCTCCTGAAAGATCAAATTTGTCAGAAAGATTGTACGTGAAACCTACCGAGCCCATTACACGGTTATTATCTGGTGTTTCCGCATATACATATTGAGCGCGAACAGGTGTATAGACATAGCCTGCACCAATTCTTAAATCTAAATTTTCTGAAGCATTGTAATTAAGACCTACTTTTCCTGAAAAGGCATTTTCGTATTTCTTAGTTTGCTCCGTGTCGCTCAACACAGGAGTATTATCTTCATAATCGAAAACCAGTTTTTTGTAAATACTGTATCCTATTAATGTAGCATCCGCAGCTAGGTCCATTTTTTCTCCTACTGGGAATGTTATTCCTAAATTGAAAGATGATGGTAATGGTAATTCAGCGGAGAATTTGGTGTCAGGAAAAGACGTAGCCAAAGCTGCTGGTACAGTAAATTTAGCATCTCCATCTTCTAATTTTGTTCTCACGTGGGATCGGTAGCTTAATGACACCGCAAAATCATCTTCTAGGTTATAGTGCACACCAACATTGTATCCCATACCTGTTCCAACTCCAGTAAGTTCAGCACGTCCTGCATTTCCATTTTGATCAAATACGGGTAGTGAACGCGAAAGGTCAACTGTTCCTACATTGTATACAAAGCCCCCGCCAATACCGAAGTTTTCAGTCAATTTAAAACTGATAGTAGGTTGAATATAGATAGCACGCAATGCCAAATGATTTAATTCAAATCTGCCTGGCCAATCTGTTCCCCAGTCTACAGCACCACCATACGGTGTGTATACGCCAATACCCGCTTTCCACCAGCTATTCTTAGGGCCAAAAGACGCGAATAAAGAAAAAGGCGGACTTATTTGAAATTTAGTGTTGTATTGGACATCACTATTTACTTCTTTAAATGCTGATCTGAACATGACAGCAGAAGCACCGAACGAAATCGAATTATTTTCTGCTTTTGAGAGTGCTCCAGGATTATAGAAGATACTGGTCTCATCAACAAATAATGCAGACCCAGCTCCAGACATTCCTAGCGCTCTTATGCCCTGAGTGTTCACTTGGGAACCCTGAGCAAACGTTAGTGTTGGACTTGCCAGTAAAAGGGCAAAAAGTAATTTTCTCATATTGCGTGAGGTTTTTTTAATTAGAATTTAGTATGCTGACATAATAAAATTATATGCTAACATAGTATTTTTTTTATAAATAAAATAATTATTTGTCTTTTTTTGATTAATTGAAATGATTAACTTAACAATCAAAATATATATAACATCATGAGTCAAGTTACATTTAAGGGAACACCTGTAAGTACAAATGGTTCTTTACCTCAGGTAGGAGAACGAGCTCCAGACTTTTCATTAACGTCAGCAGATTTGTCGCAAAAGTCAATAAAAGATTTCGAAGGTAAAAGAATTATCTTAAATATTTTTCCAAGTATAGATACAGGTACATGTGCTGCGTCTGTGCGTGCATTCAATGAAATTGCTTCGTCATTACCTAATTCGGTAGTGCTTTGTATTTCCAAAGATTTGCCTTTTGCGCAAGGAAGATTTTGCGCTGGTGAGGGGTTACAAAATGTGATTACATTATCTGAATATAAAAACTGCTCATTTTCAGATTCTTACGGAGTTCGTTTTACCGATGGTCCTTTGGAAGGATTATTAAGTAGAGCGGTTGTCGTGGTGGATGAGACAGGTAAAGTTATTTACCATGAGCAAGTTTCAGAAATAGTTGATGAACCAAATTATGAAGCTGCATTAGCAGTTTTATAAAAATAATCTCATTTTACTAAGGATTAGGCGATATTTTCGCTAAATCCTTAGTATTACAATATGTAATGTTATTTAAAATAAATAATATTGCAGTATGCTAGAAAATCAACCTACCAAACATTTCATTCTCGTTGATCCTTACCTTAAGGATGGTATACTATTAGCTAAAAAATTGCTTTCTATAGGTTATTATGTTTCCGTTATTGGTGATACGGCAAACTCTGAAGTTGATGTAATTTCCACCAGGCAATCGAGTAATAATGATTTAGAAATTCTTGATATTAAAAATGGTTGCATAAACAATATTATACCTAATAATGATTTAAAATTTTCTAAAAAATTTTATGTTTTAAATACACTTAAGAGTGTAAATTCAATATTTACGGTACCAAATACTAAAGAGAATAATGCGCTTTTTGCAGAGTTTATACATGGTATAGAACGATTCGCAATTGAAAATCAAATTGAGATTTGTTATAATAAAATTCATCATTGTGAATTATCATTTATAGAAGAAATAATAGATTACTTAAATTCTTTTTTTAAAAATAATGAGAAGAGGTTGATGGTAAATTCCTTAGATATTGTTTGGTTTGTCGGTGGTAAGAATATGTTTATAGATGAAATAGTGAAAGACATTCTTGATTCGAATTCGGATGCTGATAATTTCTCAAACAGGATTACTTTTAGAGATCTCTTAAAAATATATTTCGAAGTGTTGGGTGCAGAGTTAGAATTCTGCGGTAAAGGTGAGCAGGAGAGAGGAGTTATTGTGGATTATGAAGAAGAAATTTTGTCACTCCATGGCCTGGGGAGTCAGAAGATACGCTTGGGTAATACAGTATTAAAAATCAACGATTTACATGACTCAAGTTTATTTGAAAAGTTAAAGGGACAGAATTTGAACTCTTTAGATTCAAATTTATCTGCAGAATTAGAAGGTAAAATCAAAAGGTTAATTAAAAAGAAAATTTATAACAATATGTAAATGAGGCTTTTGTCCTACTAAATTGGTTTAGTGAGTTAAAAGCTTAAAAAAAGAAATAAAAGCTAATAAATTGGAATAGTTTTTGTTATCATTAGGCATCTACGAAAAACAAAATAAATACAATAATATTACTAGTTATGTTTAATTTGGGGGCAGGATTATGGAAGGTAAAGTAGCAAATATTCCGAGCACAAAATCGGACAATGAGATAAAAAGCAATAAAGATAAATCGAAGATTTATTTTTTTATTGTGGCTATTATCGCATTGTTAGCTACGAATGTGTACTTCTATGTAAAATATAAATCTTCAGGTGAGAAACTATATACTTTAACACTTCAAAAGGAAAAACTTCAAATAGAAATAGATCGTATAGAAGCGGAATTGGATAATATCGATCGTCAAAATATTCAAGGTTTGCCACAAGAAGTAATAGATCAACAACTGAAGGCACGTCAATTGATAGCTGATTTACGTCGTGCATTAGAAGAAAACAACGTTTCAGATAGCCAAATTCAGTTAGCCAATTCTCAACTCGAGTCACTTAAAAGTAATGTATCAAAATTGTTAACGGAGGTAGACGATCTCAAGCTTCAGAACGAAATACTGAAAAAAGAGAATGTAGAACTGCAAGGTACAGTTAAAGAAACTACGAACAAAGTGCAGAAGTTGGCTAACGATAATTCTGTATTGAGTGAGAAAGTTCTGATTGCTTCCTCGCTAAAAGTTTCCAATATTGTGATTAATGGAGTGGAGCAAAAGAAAAATGGAACTTTGGAAATAGAGAATAGAGCAAAAAAAGCAGATAAATTACAGATAAAATTTACTATAGTGGATAATCCACTGGCTAAAAAAGGTAGAAAAGAAGTGTTTGCTAGAGTCATAGACCCACAAGGAAATTTAATAGCAGCCAGTAATGATGTATTCTATGTTCATGGAGATAAACTTCAGTATACTTTTAAAGAGCATATAAATTTTACCAATAATGGAGAAGAATATACATTCTTATGGAATGATCAGACGAAATTGAAAAAAGGTGCTTATACGGTTCTTCTCTATGCTGATAATGCTATTATGGGTAGATCTAGTGTAGTACTCAAATAATTTTTGGAGTTTAGACTTCATTATACTATTAATATGAATGTCCTTCTTGATATACGAGAGGGACATTTTATTTAAGGCTATCTGCGTTTCGAACCATATCCAGCAGCTGCTATTCTTTTCCTTTATATATCTTATCTAATTAGTACCATCAGATATGTAGAGAAACAAAGAAATTGCTATAGGCCTTAAGACATAAGAAAAGGCTTATGTTTTTATTACATAAGCCTTTTTGTATAATATTTATATTTCTATTAAGATTCGTAATTTGCTTTTTTCGGAAATACCAATGAAGCAATAACGCTAATAGCTAAGATCGCAACGATAATAATTAGCGAGTGCGACGTCGTAAAACCCCATTCTTTTAGGTAGCTATGCAATAACATTTTTGCGCCAATAAAAACTAATAAGAAAGCTAATCCGACCTTTAAAAGGTGAAATTTGTCTATAATATTTACTAATAGGAAGAACATAGAACGCAAACCTAATACAGCAAAAATATTCGAAAAGAAGACAATATAAGGGTCTTTGGTAACGGAGAAAATCGCTGGAATAGAATCCACAGCAAAAATTAAATCTGTAAACTCAATCACTAATAACACTAAAAATAGAGGAGTAACATATTTCACCCCATTCTCTATTACGAAAAACTTACCACTTTCGAGTTTATGTGTTACTTTGAAATATTTAGATGCGAATTTAACTACAGCATGATTCTGAGGATCTACTTCTTCTTCTTGGTTGCGGTTGATATACATCATGATACCTGTGTATACTAGGAAAGCTCCGAAAACGTATAGAATCCATCCAAACTTAGCTATCAATGCAGCTCCAACAAAGATAAATATACAACGCATCAAAATAGCGCCTATAATACCCCATACTAATACCTTATGGTAATATTTTTCTGGAATACCAAATGAGGAAAATAGGAGCACCATTACAAAGATATTATCTACAGATAGGGCATACTCGACAACATATCCTGTAAGATATTCTAACGTCAAATTTTTGTTATAGGCTTGTATACTCGCAACTACATCATCTGTTATTTTCACATCATGAAGATGTTTGGCTACGACTTCTTTCAGACGGGCGAGATCATGAACATTGTGCAATTCATTACCCCAGAAATATAAAATTGCCCCAAAACCCAGTGCAAATAAAACCCATATTAAGGACATAATTGCAGCGGCTTTCAAGGTGATGGGTTTATCATTTTTGCTAAATAATCCTAAATCAATAGCGAGCATGAGGATAATAAAAATTATAAATCCTCCAAAAAACATTAGTTCGTGACTCATCTTTATTTATTACGTTCTGTGGTAAATTTTACTAATTGTTGTAAGCCTAATTTATATTCATTATCCGGAAATTCATCCAAGATAGCAAAGGCTTCTTGTTGAAACTGCAACATTTTATTTGTAGCATAATCTAAGCCTCCACTACTTCTCACAAATTGAATTACTTCTGCTACTTTCTCTGGATTATCGCTGTGGTTTTTGACCAATTTGATAATGTTTCTTTTTTGTGATGTACTAGTCTCGTTTAATGCAAAAATCAAAGGCAAAGTCATTTTCTTTTCTTTGATATCATTTCCAACAGGTTTTCCTACATCATCCAATCCAAAATCAAATAAGTCATCCTTAATCTGGAAAGCTAATCCTACCTTTTCTCCGAAAAGTCGCATTTTCTCGACCACTTCATCAGAGGCACCAACCGAGGAGGCTCCAGACGCGCAGCATGATGCAATTAATGAAGCTGTTTTTTTACGGATAATTTCGTAATAGATTTCTTCCTTAATGTCCAATTTGCGTGCTTTCTCAATTTGTAGCAACTCGCCTTCACTCATTTGCTCTACGGCGTGAGAAACTATCTTTAAGAGATTCAGTTCGCTGTTGTTTACGGAAAGTAATAATCCTTTCGCCAACAGAAAGTCACCCACCAACACGGCTACTTTATTTTTCCATAACGCATTAACCGAAAATAGGCCTCTACGTTCATTGGCATTATCCACAACATCATCATGAACCAAAGATGCTGTATGAAGTAACTCCACTAAGGAAGCACCACGATACGTTGACTCATTGATGGTACCACAAAGGCCTGCCGCAAAAAAAACAAACATAGGACGCATTTGTTTGCCCTTTTGTTTGTAAAGATATTGAGTTATAATATCCAATAGCGGCACAGAACTCTGCATAGATTGCTTAAACTTTCTTTCGAAAGAAGCTATTTCTGTGGCTATGGGTTTTTGTATTTCTTTTAAACTTCGCATGAAAAATGGTACGTACCAATAAGCATCAATTATAGTTAACTAATATAGCAAAATTACACTAGATGGATTCAACTGATTTTTCTAATTCAGCATACCATTCCGCACCATATTCGCGTATTAAGGGATCTTTGAGGAATTTGTACACGGGTACTTTAAGTTCTTTGCCAAAGGTACACGCGTCATGACAAATGTGCCAACGATCGTAATGTAGTACATCAAATTCGGGATAATGTGTAGTACGGATAGGATAGAGATGGCAAGAAATTGGTTTTTTCCAACTTACATCCCCTAATTCATATGCTTTTTCAATAGCACATTTTGTTATTCCGTTTTCCCAGGTAACGTAAGCACATTCCTTATTACCGTCAACACAGGTAGTCGTTAGATCACCATCAGCATCAATAACACTTGTTCCGTATTGTTCTACCGCTTCAATTCCTTTTTCTGTCATCAAATGTTTTACTTTCGGATAAATCTCTTCAAGTATCGCTTTTTCTGACTCTCTTAGTGGTGCTCCAGCATCACCTTCTACACAACAAATACCTTTACATTTCGATATATTGCAAACAAAATCATTGTTTATAATATCTTCATGCACAAGTACATTACCAACCTCAATCATTAATTTATTTATTTTGAATAACTTACTTTTTTCCCTAATTCGTACTTCAGACCATCAGCTTTTGTTAATTCCATTGTTACTGAGCCGATTAAGATTTCCACCTGTGCCTTTACGGGTATTCTGTTTCCATCATTGGTCACCCAAAGATATAATTTACTATCCTTTTTGAAAATACGTCCAGGCTTAATTTCTGGATTAAGTTTGATACAATCTAATGTACCTAATGCTGTTTTGATTTTTTCGGTTCCCACATAAGTCACACGCAACTCAGCAACTTCATCATTTAAGAAATAAGGTATTTTGAACGAGTCACCCGATTTGAGCGAAGCTAAATCCAGGTTTCTTGCAAAATAATAGGCGGAAACTAAATCAAATAATTGAGATGAAGGGCTTTTGAAAGTTCCTTTAGCACCTTTTACCGTATGATTCCGGTGATCAAAAGTTGCATATTCCTTACGCGTATAACTGTTCTCGTGAATATCTTCCGTGTACAAATAAGGTTGGTAGGTCGAACCATCAATATAACTGTCATATTTATTTTTTACCGTATAAAAAATTGAGAAACCTGAAGAAGTCTGTCCATAAGCACTTAAATGAAATACATTCTTGTTGCTGAATTGTAATTTCGATTTGTTAACCGAAAGCACGCCATTTGCGGCAGAAAGAATCCCGTATTTCAGTTTATAAGATAATTTTTCACCTTCTTTGAATGTTGGTTCTTTAAGATAAGGCAAAGTCTGGCTATACCCAAGGGTTAAACCAGTAAAAAGAAGTAATAATGCTGCGTAAAATTTTTTCATATAAATAGGACAGTCTGGTAGTCAAATAGTTTAACTTTTGCGTTTGAATACGGGTACAGTAGAACACGGTTCACCGTACATGATGCTTTTGGCTACATGAGTAAGGCGTGAAGTAAAAGTGACGAAAGCACTTTCGGGAATGAATATATCCCCACAACCTTTTACTACTACACGCTGATCCTGATATTGGGAATAATCAATAGCATTGATAGCTAAAGTATATTGTTCGCGAATTACATCATCTTTTGTTCCAAAAGTAATGGATTTAGCAAAAGGTGTTAATTTGTTCGACAGAATCATATATGCCCATGTCGGTACAATAGCGTCAGTGGAGCACGTGATTCCGATATGCTTATCTTGATATTGAGACCAATCGTGTTCTTTTACAAAATCACGGAAATCTTTTTCACGTAATATAAGTCCGTGAAATAAATTATTTTTTATATCGTATACGATGATATCTTCCTGATTTGGTGAATACTTTGCCAAATCTATCGTTAACAACCCACTTTGAGCTACCTTGTTGACAATGTTTTCTTGAATTTCCATATTCTCTAAAAATAAAATAGCCGAACACCTTAGGTGTTCGGCTATAAAAATAATTATAATATCTTAATAAAATCTAATACGATTGTCATCAATATCAGCATTGTCCATCAACGCTTTAAAGATAGATCCCCATGAACGTTGTTGTTTCGCTGCCAACAATTGTTTTTGTTGTGCTTTGCGTTCAGATTCTACCATCTCTTTAGGATTTACAAAGCTAGAAACTTGAACAGCGTAAACGCCTTGCGTACCCTCGATGCTTTTTGAAGGTTTGTTAGGTTGTAAACCAAATACAGTACCTACTACTGCGCTTTCGAAAGAAACACCAGGAATTACTGGGTTAGCTAATACGATGTTTTCAACATTGATAGCAGATTTACCCAATTTTTGAGCTACTTGATCAATCGATGTAGCACCATTCAACGCGTTATTCATTTTTTCTTTCAACATACGCGCTTTCACTAGGTTTGTTACACCCAATTGAATTTCTGATTTGATAGCTTCTAATGGTTGGATACCTTTAGGGCTTACAGATACAGTTTTAGTAAGGATAAAGTGATCGTTTGATTCAAAAATTTTGTCTGTTACGTCGCCAGCTTTTGATTCATACACCCATCTTACTAATTCTCTAGGAACTTCAACACCATTTAACGTATTGTCCATAGCACGTAGGCGGACAGATCTTTCTGCAGTTAAATTATGTTTTTTAGCAACATCAGCAAAGTTTTTGCTGTTAATTTCCGAAAGGATGTTGTTTGCTTTTGTATAAGCTGCATCTGTAGTTTCTTTACCTGCTACGATTGCTTTATCAACTACAGCAACTTTAACGATTTTAGAGTTACCGATATGTTTTTCAATTTTCAATACGTGAACACCGAATTGAGATTCCACTACGACAACATCACCAGGTTTATTGTTGAAAGCAGCTTCTTCAAAAGGACCAACCATTTGACCTCTTGTAAATGTACCTAAATCACCACCATTTACTTTGCTTGCTTGATCCTGGCTAAATTCAATAGCTAAAGTTTCGAATTTTTCGCCTTTTGCTAATAAGCCTTTGATCGAATCAGCTTTCGCTTTTGCTTTTTCAACACCACCTTCAGCAGCTGCGTTTAACAAGATATGACTTGCTTTTACTGAATCAGCACTGAATTTAGAATCTATTACTTTTGCGATCTCATAGTGACCGTTTGAAGCGTAAGGGCCTACTGTAGTACCTACAGGTACATTAAATACCACTGAATCTAAAGCTGCGCTTAATTGACCTTTTTTGTAGTAAGTAACAGGCGCTTTGTTGTCCGAATTAATAGTTACGAATGAAGAATCATTTTTCGAAGCGCTTAATTCTTGTTTTAATGATTGGATAGATGCGAGAGTAGCCGCTGAATCTTTTTTCGTAGGTCTTGCATCGATCAAAATATATTCTACAGCACGAGTTTCTTCTTCGTTTCTGAATAAGTTTTTGTTTTTATCGTAATACTCTTTGTAATCAGCTTCAGTTAATTTGATTTCAGCCTCGTTTACAGAAGAGTAATCCAAAAGAACATATTTGAAATTAGCCAATTTATTTTTAGCTGTGTATTCATCTTGTGCTTCTAATGCTGTAACGTATACAGATGAACCTACTAAATTGGAATATTTTTCAGCTAATCTTTGTGAACGGATTTGCTCTAACATGCTTTCCCATTGTTGAGCAATTTGAGGATTTGATTTTGCTTCAGTAATTACTTGAGCTAAATAAGTTCTATCGAATTGACCAGTTTGAGGATTAGTGAAAGCCTGTACGATTTGTTGTGCTGGATTTGGACCAGAAATCAAATCATTCAATTCTTTTTTCCCTAATGTAATACCTACTTTTTCAATTTCAGAATTCAACAATTCTTGAGAAACCATTTGATTCCAAACTTGCTGAACAGCAAAATTTTTGATTTGCGGTGTTTCAGCACCTCCCATTTGTTGTTGATACTGATTGGAAGTTTGCTCTACCAACGCATTAAAATTTTGGTAATCGATACTGTTTCCATTGATGTTCCCTACTTCATTTTGCTTTTGAGCCCAAAATGGTGCTCCTGATCTTAAAGCATCACCTAGCAAAAACGCAACAATTGCTAAACCGATAACGAAGATTACTAATCCCGCGCGGTTACGCAAATTACCCATTAATCCCATATTCCGTAATTTGTATTTATGTGTTTGTTCTTTAGTTATTTAATTGACTTTGTTTTTAAACAAGGCGCAAGATACAATTTTTATAAAAAAAAAGCATATAAAATATATGCTAATTCAAAACATCTTTTTTAGTTTTTTGTTATACCAGATTTTATTGCCCAAAAGCAGGTAGCTGGCTATTGTTAGATGGTAGATAAAAACCTGTCATATTTTCACCTTGGATATTTTTAAAATCTGTATCTGAACGGAAAGAAGTGGCTTGCATACTACCTCTAGCGTCCTTAAAATCCATCGTAATGGGTACAGAGTTGTAATATATCTTTTGGTTTTCGTCGTAAAAAATCTCTTCAGATTTGATCACAGAACCATCAGCCATATTGATAACCACATTTTTGCGAAACTCCGTAATGCCTTGTAAAGCACGCTGAATTCCGTAATCCGAACGAATTCTTTGGGTTTCTTTTCCAGTAGCATCATAAAAAATAATTTGGAGGCCTTTCTCGAATTCGTAATTGTTGTTCTTGCCTTGCGTGGTATCGTGATAGATTTTCATTTCAGGACCTGTCAACTGTGCTTTTACGACTGCGGAATCGCTATATATGATTTTAACATCTTTATATAAATCGACAGCTTCTTCGGCTTTGATGTTTTCAATCGCATTAATATCCTTCATCTCATTCTCACAGGCCGTAAACAGCAAAATCCCTATTACACACAAAGCGAATAGGGATGCCATATTTTGTTTGCGGAATTTATTAATCATAGCTTCTTCTTTGGAACCAAAGATCATTGATATTAAATCCTACACTAATATTGATATAGCGCTCACGCACTAAGTTATTGTTCAATGTACCTTGTTGACCAAATTCAGCCGAAATATTAATTCTAGAAGAAGTACGGCCAAAATTTGTTTCAGGAAGAGGAAGACCAAAACCTACTGTTACTGCCATATCATCTATACGTGTACTGTTGGTCGTGATGTGTCCTTGATTATATCTTACGCCTAATCTATAATCCACGATATCCCAATATCTATTTGAACTAGCATCTGGTTTCCATTGACCACCTAAAGCAACACCGTAGTTTTTGCCTAGAGGTGCTTCGCCGGCACGAGTTTGGTATTCAGTCCAATCTGCGTATTTGAAATCTGCGCCAATCATCCAATCATAACCTTTAGATACTGTAATACCCACGCTATGTTTCATTGGAAGGTTGATATTACGTGTTCTATCGCCTACTTGAGGAAGAGAATCTAAGGCTACATTTTCGAAGTCTTCATCCAAAGATGGTTGCGTACGCGTGATCAACTGCGAAGTATTCTCTTTTACTGTGTTATTAAGCGACCCGGAATAGCCTAAAGTTATATTGTGCTTTTTGCTAACAGGAAACGAATATTGTGCACCATAATCTACGATTAAACCACGAACCAAACGTGTCACTTGACTCTTAGCATTTAAAGAATTATAATCGTAAGGAAAACTTACAGTAAGATTATCTTTTAATTCACCAAATAGAAAACCTGCGTTACCACCGATACTGAATCCTTTGAAAGGAGAAAAACCATAACCTACAAAAGCTTTATTCAGACCACCTTCACCTTCTTTTGATTGGCGGGTAGTGATTGTTCCCATGGTACGAGTTTCAGTGATGTTGTAACCCAGATCAGAGTATGGCATCAATCCAAACGCAATACCATGATTACGTGCAACAGCAAAACCAAATCCAAAATGTGAAAAGGCAAAGTCCGCTGTGTTGTCTTGCGCAGTACCTTTATTCAATTGCGTGATATTTCCGTAAAGACCTGCGTCCAAAATGGTTCTGTTCAATCCTGAATAACTTGCAGGATTGGCGATGTTCAGAATAGGCAAACCAGCTTGATATCTTACGGCAGTAGAAATACCACCCATGGAACGTGTTTGTGGCAACAAATCTTCGCGCATCTGCCCAATACCAAATTTAGAATAGGGCGAATGCGAAGTAGTTTCTTGAGCGAAAGTCTGTGTTCCCGACAACAACAATGCTGTTCCGAGCATAACTTTTATCGCTTTTTTGGCACTCAATATGTTTGACTGTCTATACATATATTTATTAAAATCCGATATTGGACTATTCTTTTATACTGTTAGGTCAATAATAATACTAACTTTTATTGGATACAAAACTATTTATTTTTAAATGAATACCTGAGTCTATTTTGTTAAAAAAGGTTAATCATTTAAATATTAATTCATTACATAAATTGGAAATAAATAATTGTTGCAACGATTATAATGTAAATACTTTCATAAAGCCATTTTATTTTAGCGTAGGCAAAATAATAGGCCAAATAAATAGCCAACGGCGGCGCACATAATAAAAAATGGTTAATTGTAATTTGGCTATTCAGGTAAAATGATCCAATAATCAAAAGTAGCATATAGAACAACAATTGAAAGGCTTTTCTGATATGAACTATACTTCTGAAATATTGATCTTTCAAGACCAAAAGAAACAATAACATTGCAATTCCTACAGGAAAAACAACAAAATAATCGTGATAATCAACCTTTAGTCCAGTAGGCAAGGAATTGACGAAAGGCTTAAATATTTCCAAGAATTCATCCCATCGATCCACCCAATAATAAGCCACGCCCAATAAGAAATAGATCACGCTAAAGCCCAAAATAGGTGTTACCCATTCACGCCATATAAAAGGTCTGAATATGATTAAAGCTATCCATAACAACATCAGCATGACGATGAATGGAAAGTAAATCAGACTTCCTAAAGCTACAATCATACCCAAATCAAACATCAACGTTTTGACATCAGCTTGTTTATACATATTGAATAATTTGCCCATCATCCATATAGTGATGAAATTGCAAATCAACGTAGGAGATAGCACCAAAAACGGCAAAAACAAACTCACTAATGTCATAAACATCAGTGCTGTTAAGAAAGTAGGTTTGCCTAAAAAATTGAAGTGGTTGATAACTTTATTGAGGAGAAAAGCTTGTAACAACGTCAAGACTAATGTGATTAACACATTAGATTGAGGTTCAAGATTTTTTCCAAATTCAATGTTAAGGAGATTATCAACAGCAGGTTCTAGAAAGAAAGGTTTGAGTTCTGCAGGCAAATGAAAAAAAGCCCCCAAACACAGTATAGTTCCCACGGCACATACCCAAAATATGTTGATAGGGGTGAATTTTCTGTGTTGATTGATAATCATAGTTTTGGCAAATCAAAAAATTGGAAAGACTATTTGTCTTCCAATTTTTTTACTTTTTTGTCAATGGTGAATAAATAAATATACATACCAATTACAATTGTCAAGATTACGCCGACTACAACCCAAATCTTTCCCGAACTTCTCAATCCTGTAGCCATTTCTACCGTGTTGTCTTGAGCAAAAGTGCATATAGAGAATAGCACGAATGCTAATGCAAGGCTAATTTTTTTCATTCTACTATTTATTGAATTTTATTTGCTTTGTTTTCTAATAGACGTAGTCTGTAACGTAATGTACAAACCCATGAACCAGTCAATATCCAGCCAATTACAGCTGTGTAAAATACAGGACGCATGTAATTGTCCATGTCTAAGTCTCCAAATGTGGAGTTGCCACCATTTCCTGGATGCAAAGAATCTGTTAATTTGGGCAAGATGTACAACAATACGACCATTATAGGGAAGGCGAAGATGTTGTATACAGCGGATATTTTAGCGCGTTTTTGTTCTTCATCCAAGGCATTTCTCAATACCAAATACGCCAAATACATTAATGTAGCGATAGCCGAACCATTTAATTTCGGATCATTTGGCCATGGCTCTCCCCAGGTAATATTTGCCCATTGCATACCTGTCAAAAGACCGAAAGCACAGAAAATAATTCCTGTGTTCACAGCTTCGACTGCAAGCATATCATGTTTTATGTCTCCACTATTCAAATATTTGATACTGTTTATTACAGAGATCAAATACAGTGTCAACATGGTAAACCACATAGGCACGTGAAAATAAACGTTACGAATGGATTCATTTAGAATGTGAAGCTCGGGTACAGGACCGATAAAACCAGCGACAACAGACGCACTTACCATACACGCCGCAAGGATTTTCCACCAATTTTTTCTCATTATTTACTAATAATTTTAATCCCTCCAAAGGTAAGGAAATAACAATAAAGAAATAGTAATAGTTATGACATTAATTGCGAGTAATACCGCGATTTCACCGTAGCTAATTCCGCGATCTAATCCTTGTAATGCATTGTTCGACAACTTAATCAATACGATTAGTAAAGGTATAATGACAGGGAAAGCCAGAATCGCCATTATAGTACTATTATTGCCTGTCTTAGAACTAATGCCAGATACCATCGTAAAGACTGTAGCAAAACTGATGCTTCCTAACAAAACCGCTACAAAGTAAAGTAGGGCATCACCAACAGGGTTTTTGAAGATTACAGAATAGGTGAAATAAGCAATAATAGACAGTAACACCATGAGAATAGTGTTATAAATAATTTTCGAAAGAATGATTGCTTTGGGGCCTGTAATAGAATAATAATACAGTTGTCGGTATTGACTTTCTTGGACGAAAGAACGACTTATAGCATTAATAGAGGCAAAAAGTAGAATAATCCAAAAAAGGGCATTCCACATTAAAGCATTATCTACAGTTTTGAATGCTTGATAGCAAACAAAAACTGTAGATACTACATATAGAAATATGCTATTGATAGCATGTTTTGATCGCCATTCTAAGATAAGATCTTTATGGACTAAAGTTTTGACTTCTTTCAAAAGACTCATGTGCTACAAAGATACACATAATTTGAAATTAGCCGATTGAATGCTAGATTAAGCGTTCGAAATATCTGATTTTGCTTTGTCAGCAATATCTTCTGCTTGATTAGCTAATCCTTGCGCAGCATCTGAAGCTTTGTTTGCCCATGAAGAAGCTTTGTCAGATACTTTGTCTAATACACTTTTACTTGCGTCTTTCGCTTTTGATTTAAGATTTTCTAATTCTTCTTTTGCACTTGCAGCCAATTTTGAAGCTTTTTTAGATTCTTTTTTGGAAAGCTCTTTTAGGGATTTCGTTAAATCTTTGATGCCACAATTTGCTTTATCTAAAGTTTTTTTACCGTCTTCTGTCGCTAATAAATAATAAGCAGCTGTACCCACCGCAAGACCTAATAATGCAAATGCTACTAATCCGTTTTTATTTTTCATAATATTGAAATTTTGAATGTATATATAATGACTACCTATTTAGTGTCTTTATAAAACAAGCATCATTCCAAAAAGTTTTGAGATTATTGCATTAACATTATTTAACTTTCCACTGTGCGTTTAGCGGATTGTAAAGTGTATAAATGATGGTAAAGTCCTGACCCTTTAGCTAATAATTCATCGTGATTACCAAACTCTGCTACTACACCGTCTTCTACTACAACGATGTTGTCTGCATTTTTAATGGTAGATAGTCGGTGAGCGATGATAATAGAAGTACGATTTTTCATCAACTCTTCTAAAGCTTCTTGAACTAATCTTTCGGATTCTGAATCTAAGGCAGAAGTAGCCTCATCTAAGATTAAAATGGAAGGATCTTTTAATAAAGCTCTTGCTATAGCAATGCGTTGACGTTGTCCGCCAGATAATTTTACCCCACGTTCGCCTACAATAGTATCATATCCTTCTGGAAAACCCATAATGAAGTCGTGTGCATTCGCGCGTTTTGCAGCTTCAATAATACTTTCAGGATTGGCATCCAGACGGCCGTAATTGATGTTTTCACGAATAGTTCCTCCAAATAAGAGGACATCTTGAGGTACGATAGCCACTTGATTACGAATATCGGTTAATGAATATTGGGAAGCGTCCAAATCATCGTATAAGATTTGGCCTTTCGTAGGATTATAGAATTGTAAGATTAAAGAGGCAATAGTAGATTTACCAGCGCCACTAGGCCCCACAATTGCTATCTTATCTCCCGCATTAGCTATAAATGAAATGTCTTTTAGAATATTAATATCAGGTCTAGATGGATAAGCAAATTGTACAGAAGAAAATGTCAACTTACCCGCAATAGGTTTAATGATGTCTTTGTTATCCTCGTTAACGATGATGTTTTCGGTCTTCTCATTCAAAATCTCAATCACACGTTCACTTGCTCCCAATGCTTTTTGAATACCAGCATATAATTCTGGGAAGCTTCCCATAGAACCAGCTACAAACATGGAATACAAAATGTAAGTGGTTAAATCACCTACTGTTATTTCGCCAGTAGAGACTAAGGATGCACCATACCAAATTACCGCGATTACAGCACCGAAAATACAGAAGATGATAAATGAAGCGAACAAGCCTCTGAAAGTAGCACCTTTAATAGCTAGCTTCACCACATTATCTAATTTTTTGCTGTATCGTTGTGCTTCATAAAATTCATTTACAAACGCTTTAACATTGGAAATACCTAATAAGGTTTCTTGTACTATACTATTGGAATCCGCTAACTGATCTTGAGTTTGGCGTGATAGATTACGAATAAATCTTCCGAAGAAAATTGCTGTAACTACCAAAATTGGTAATATACTTAAATTCATTAAGGCCAATTTTGGTGAAACCCAAACCAATAATAACACACCGATCAAAAGGCTTAACATTTGTCTGATTATTTCAGCTAAAGTCGTTGTTAACGTATCTTGGATTTGAGATAAATCAGAAGATAATCTGCTGTTTAATTCCCCAACTCTTCTATTTGCAAAAAAATCGACAGGAAGAGTTATAAGTTTTAGGTAAGAATCACGTCTGATGTGGGCTAGAGCTTTCTCTGCAATTTCTACAAATAGTCGAATGCGAAAGAAAGACATTATCGACATGAATAATAAAATACTCAAAGATAAAGCGCCAATGTAAAAAACGCTTGGCTCTAACCACGGATAGATTTGCTTTCCTTGAGCTGCATCGATCATGGCTCCTAGCAAAGCTGGAAACGTTAGCATTGTCAAGCTTGAAAGTACCAAAAATACCATCCCCATAGCAAACTTGAACTTAAAAGGCTTCAGGTATGTAAAAATTTCTAAAGCTTTTTTTACTAGTTCCTTGCTAATTTTTGGTTTTGGTAATTCTTCAGCTTGGGTATTGCCACTATTCAGTCTTTGTCTAGCCATTTTCGTTAACTCAATGCTTATTTAATGGCGACAAATGTACATATATTCCCAATGGATGACATCAGACTTTCGTCACATTTTTCGATTTCAATTGCTTGTATTGGTATAGTAAACCCAAAATAAGTGCAACTATTATCAAAATAAATACATAAATATACTTGCTGCTATTGAGATCTTCTTCTTCCAATGATTTGATTTTATCTTTTAACTTGTCATTTTCAGCCTGCAATTTTGAGATTGTTTTCATATAGGCTGTGACTTGCTGATCATATTCGTTCGCCAGCTGCTCATAGCGTTCTTTTTCACTGTCTTTTAGATCCAAAAGTTTGCGTGTTTCTATGAAAATATTATTGTCTGTGACGACGATTTGTTTTAAAATATCAATGGATTTCTGCATGTCATTTTTGGATTTGAAGAGACCAAAAATTCCAGTCTTTTGTTGAAGTGAAACATCATATTCTCCAAATTTCTGATTACGTGCATTTAGTAGATTATTGACACGCTTGCGTTGATCCTCGAAAGAAGTGGAATTGTCTAAAGGAGATTGAGCTAATAAAGAAGTTGTAGTGGTGAATAAAATTAAAAGTGCAAAAAGCAAGTTTTTCATTTGTTACGATTTTGTTCTTGATTAAGACTTGACTGTTTAGGTTTAGTTTAATTTTTTTTTGGATTGTAGCAATCCAAAAATGTATATCGTTTTACAGATATACTAAACAACCAGATTATGAATTTAATAAAATCTTTTTTATTTATTGGGCTTGCTATGAGCGTATTGCTGGGTTGCGACAAAGTGGAGAGTAATACTTATTTCAAAACTCGTTTGCCTGTCTTTGAAAAGATGTCGGTTATTCGCACTCAAATGACATCAGTAGTCGAGCCGCAAGCTATCGAGCAAACAGGTAAAATCTATATTTTCAAGGATTACTTATTCATAAATGAGCCAATGAAGGGGATTCATATTTTTAATAATGTAAACCCTTCCAATCCAAGCGCAGTTGCTTTCTTGAATATTCCTGGAAATGTGGACATGGCTGTAAAAGACAACGTGCTTTATGCAGATAGCTATGTAGATTTATTAGCCTTTGATTTATCTAATCCTACAAAACCAACATTATTGAATCGTATTGAAGAGGTTTTCAAGAATGTCTATCAATATGATTATGAAAATCAAACATTGAACAGTGTAGTGGTGAGGTATGTGGATACGGTAGTGAGTAGAGAATACTTTCGGACTTATAATCCTTATATAAACTATTATAAAGAGACAGTGAATTACTCCAATTCCGATGGTGGAGGAAGTTATGGTCAAGGAGGTTCGATGGCGAGATTTACCTTAGCCAATGAACACTTGTATGCTGTAGATCATTCATCTATGAACTTATTTGATGTTTCGGACAAAACGAAACCATCATTTAAGAAAAATATTAAGTTGGGGTGGGGTATCGAAACCATCTTTCCTTATAAAGACAATCTTTTCATCGGAACAAATTCAGGGATGTATATTTATAATATCGAAGATGCTTCAGCACCAAAAGAATTATCGAGATATGAGCACGTTCGTGCTTGCGATCCTGTCGTGGTAAATGACGATTATGCTTTTGTCACGTTGCGCACAGGTGCAGTTTGCGCAGGCATTGTAAATGTTTTAGAAGTAGTAGATATTAAAGATTTGAAAGCCCCCAAATTAGTGAAGACTTTTCAAATGCAAAATCCTCATGGCTTAGGATTGTCAGGAGATGTATTGTATATCTGTGAAGGTAAATATGGATTTAAAAGTTTTGAGGCGTCGGATGTAAACAATATCGGCTATTCGCCAATCGAGCATCTGTCTCAATT
Source organism: Sphingobacterium litopenaei (assembly GCF_014692495.1). Taxonomy (GTDB): domain Bacteria; phylum Bacteroidota; class Bacteroidia; order Sphingobacteriales; family Sphingobacteriaceae; genus Sphingobacterium; species Sphingobacterium litopenaei. The sequence goes on from NZ_JACOIJ010000002.1 coordinate 144,352, forward strand.
AAACAGCACTGATGTGATTCCAGGTCCAAAATCCTTAATCATAATAGGAGAGAAGGGTGTGTGTCAATATGATTATTCGAACAAAAAGTCTTTGAAATTATTAAGTTGTATATCTGTAAAACCTATTCAAGATTAATATGCGCATTTCTCTTTATTTGATTCTGATCTTGATGGGGATTAGTTCTGGTTATGGACAGACAAAAAAATATTTAACCCAGCTTGAAGGTGGAATTTTAACTTACGGCGTTGCTACAAAAGAGTTGGGGTATTCCTTTAGAGGAATAAGTTCTTATGATATTTCACCAAGTGCCTATTTTGGAATAGGAAGTGGCTATGAGCAATATATGTTCAATGAAGTGGATGATAAAACGTTCAAGTTAATACCCATATTTATTCAAGCTAAATATATATTAAAACCAGAAAAAAGGACATCATTATTTGGAGCTTTTGATTTAGGGTATGGTATTAATTTGAATAAGAAAGAAGTGTCTAATCTCTCCAAAATATCTTATGAAGGAGGTGTGCTCGCTTCTCCTCAACTTGGGATACATTGGAAATCCAAACGAAATAAAGAATATTTTAGTTTGGCAATTGGTTACAAATACCAAGTTTTAAAAGAAGATAATTATTACAACTACCGGTGGACTGAAGATTCACCTGTATTGTGGAATGCTGATAATTCACTCCTACAAGGATATGATAACTACTCTTATGATAAGTATCATATGCATCGGTTATCTGTTATGCTGGGATTTGGGTTTTAATTAAGATATAAACTCAATCATAATCATTTCATCGGGATAAAGTCCCAATAAAGTGCTGGCGTTACCTTTGTTGATAGCGATTTCTAGGAAGTTGGATATTCCAAAAAGACATAGCTTTTCACCTTCGGAAACTTCATTGTAATGCCAGCTCATTTTGTTGATGGTCTCGTTACGCTTGAAGTGCAAGATAAAATTACGTCCTTTTTGGACTTGATTGAACAAATCTTTACTGATATTGCTGATTACATTGCCAAAAGAATCAATATAGGAGACGTGACCTTTGATAATATTTCCTTCTATAATAGGGAGTAAGGTTACCTTTTGAAGAGGCGCATCAATTTTAGTTCCCAGCTCGGCAATATCTTTTCCCGAAGCGATGTGACAAGCTGCTTTAACTAATATATCGGCCAAAGGAAAATGTAAGAAGCGAAGATCTTGCATGATTTCAATTTCATACAATTCTTCTGCTTGGTCTTCACCCAAAATAATACTGAAAATACCATTATCGGCACCTACGAAATAATGTCCGTTGTATTTCATGGCAATATAACGACTACCTTCTTGAAATACTGTGTCTATACCGATAAGATGAACGGTGTTTTTCGGGAAATAATGATAGGCATTTTGCAATACAAAAGCCGCATTTTGAATATTAAATGAAGGGATTTCATGCGTGATATCAATTAATCTGACATCAGGAAGCAAAGAGATGATGCTTCCTTTAAGTGCCGCTTGATAAAAATCGCGATACCCAAGATCAGTTGTTAATGTAATTACACTCATGTTTGTTTGTTAGTGCGCTAAGAGAGACGCGCTATAGCTATTCCTTAATATTTTCTAAAAACAGATTACAAAGGTATAAAAACTACCCATGTTAATACCTCATATTTCTTCAAAATAATGAATATTTTTTAGAATTAGTGAGAGTCAGAATATTAGTTTGTATTTTTGTTTAGTAAGATAAAAATCATTTATCGATGTAAACAAAGATATTTATCTTTACTATGAAACCATTACACTAAAAATATAAAAGTTTGGGTGAATTAATAATCAATTTGGACGGCGTCAACTTAGCTTCGCTTTGGGGTGCGCAAAACGAGAATTTTGAGTCTATTAAAGAAAGATTCCCAAAATTGCGTTTGATAGCTAGGGGTACAGAACTTAAGGTGCTAGGTGAAGATAATGAACAGAAATCTTTTGAAACTGTATTCTCTACCATTATAGATCACGTTTCTAAATACCACAATCTTGAGCCTATTCAATTAGAAGAACTTTTGGGCGTTAAACCAAGTGCGGAATCAGTTGCTGAAAAAGAAAAGACAGATGCTTCTGCAGCATTGAAAGGTGAACCCATCGTCTATGGTCCTAATGGGCTAATTGTACGTGCGCGTACGCCAAACCAACGTAAGATGGTGGATAGTATCAATAAGAATGATATTTTGTTTGCTATTGGTCCTGCAGGTACGGGTAAAACATATACAGCAGTAGCGTTAGCTGTTCGTGCTTTGCGCAATAAGGAAATAAAACGTATTATCTTAACTCGTCCGGCTGTGGAAGCAGGAGAGAATCTAGGCTTTTTGCCTGGAGATTTGAAAGAGAAAGTGGATCCGTATTTGAGACCTTTGTACGATGCCCTTGACGATATGATTCCTGCTGAAAAGTTGAAAGGTTATTTGGAAAACAGAACTATCGAAGTTGCGCCTTTAGCTTTCATGCGTGGCCGTACACTGGACAACTGTTTTGTGATTTTAGACGAGGCTCAAAATGCTACCGATATGCAATTGAAAATGTTTCTAACGCGTATGGGACCTACAGCCAAATTTATTGTAACAGGTGACTTGACACAGATCGACTTACCTAAGAAAAATCAATCTGGTTTAGCCACAGCTGTGAAGATATTAGATGGCATCCAAGGGATTGACATCGTCCACCTAACAGGGAGTGATGTGGTACGTCACAAATTGGTGAAACGTATTTTGGAAGCTTACGGAGATTTGAACAATAATAAATAAATATACAAGACATCACAAGATGTCATATTAAATAAGATGAGTGCGATAAAAGAAACTAATTTTCAGTTTGACAAACAAACTGCTTTTTACAGAGGTAAGGTAAGAGATGTTTACACGATTGACAATGAGTATTTGGTAATGGTCGCATCAGACCGTATTTCGGCTTTTGATGTGGTATTGCCTAGACCAATTCCTTACAAAGGGCAGGTGTTAAATCAAATTGCTGCTAAGTTTTTAAAAGCTACGGAAGATATTCTCCCAAACTGGGTGATTTCAGTACCAGATCCTTCGGCTACAGTAGGTCATATGTGTGAACCATTCAAAGTGGAGATGGTGATACGTGGTTATATGTCAGGTCATGCTTGGCGTATCTACCGCGATGGTGGTCGCGAATTGTGTGGTGTAACTTTACCAGAAGGTTTGAAAGAAAACGATAAGTTTCCAGAACCTATTATTACCCCAACAACTAAGGCTGCAGTAGGTCATGACGAAGATATTTCAAAAGAAGATATTATTGCGCAAGGGGTTGTAAGTCAAGAGGATTACGAGCAATTAGAGAAATTTGCGCATGCATTATTCCAAAGAGGTACGGAAATTGCTAAAGAAAGAGGACTGATATTAGTAGACACGAAATATGAGTTTGGTAAGAAGGATGGAAAAATCTATTTAATGGACGAAATTCATACACCAGATTCATCGCGTTATTTCTACCTAGAAGGATATGAGGAAAGACAAGCCAATGGAGAACCGCAAAAACAACTTTCTAAAGAGTTTGTGCGTCAATGGTTAATTGAGAATGGTTTCCAAGGAAAAGAAGGTCAACAAGTACCTGAAATGACTGACGAAATTGTTCAATCTATCTCTGAGCGTTATATTGAGCTGTATGAGCATATAACAGGTGAGAAATTCCAATATCCTGCTGATGGCGAAGTATTAGCGCGTGTTGAAAGTAATATCAATAAGGCATTATTGGAATTATAAAAAACAACACACTTCATTATGAGATACACAATTGATAAGCACGAGCGATATGTAGTTATCGAACCGTTGCGTGAAATTATTGATGGCGTTGCTGCCAATTATTTAAAAGGTGAGTTCATGTTGCGGAATACCGCCGGACAGCGTAATATTGTGTTAGATCTTAATTTGGTAAAGGAAATTAGCGAAGAGGGTATCCGAATGGGACTTTTAGCACATCGTTTGTGTCATGCTGTTGGTGGAGATTTTATCATTATAAATATTAATCCACAAGTGATGCAAACGCTAAAAGCTTTAGGTTTGGATCAACACTTTACTATTCTGAAGTCAATCGCCGCAGCGGAGGATTTGATTTTTGGGAATGAACTTAAGCGTGACGTAATAGGAGGATAAATATTTTATGAGATTTGAAGTTTTGATTTTGGGGAACAGTTCGGCTACACCTATGTTTGAACGCCATCCAACCGCCCAAATAATAAATTTCAATGAACAGATATTCTTAATAGATTGTGGTGAGGGTACGCAAATGCAATTACACCGTTATGGTGTAAAAAGCAATAAAATATCGCATATTTTCATCAGTCACTTACATGGAGATCACTATTTGGGATTAGTAGGTTTGTTGTCATCAATGAACTTACACGGTCGCTATAGTGATCTTCATTTATATGGTCCAGCGCCATTGATTGATATTATTAATCTTCAGCTGAAGCATTCGGAAACATACTTACAATACAATCTTATTTTTCATGCGACTAATCCTGAAAAAGAAGAATTGATTTTTCAGAATAATACGATTTGTGTTACTTCATTTCCTTTGAAACATCGAGTTCCTACCACAGGATTCCGATTTGATGAGGCGCAAAGAAGCGCTTCGTTGATCCGTGAGAAAATCCAGCATCTCAATATGCCTACTGTTTTCTTTCAGCAGTTAAAAAAAGGAATTGACTGTGTGGATTTGGATGGAACAGTATATAAGGCTTCTGAATTAACTAAACCAGCACCTGCACCACGCAGCTATGCATTCTGTTCGGATACAAGAGCATTCGAATCGTATGTTTCTAGCATTCAAAATGTGGATTTACTGTATCATGAAAGTACTTTTATGCATGATATGTTACCACGTGCAATAGAAACGTTTCATAGCACCTGTTTAGAAGCTGCACTAATCGCTAAACAAGTGGGAGCTAAAAAATTATTGCTTGGGCATTACTCCGCCCGCTACCGCGAACTAACTCCATTACTTCAGGAGGCAAAATTAGAATTTGTCAATACAGAGTTGAGTTCAGAAGGAAAATGGTATAATGTCTAGCGTTTTTGTGGATTTTTCACCATCTTTACGCCAAAATTTTAACAGGCTCTTATTATGTCTTTTAACTTAGAAAATCTTTTACGGGACAACATCAAGAAATTGGTCCCATATTCTTCCGCTCGTGATGAGTTCAAAGGAGAAGCGTCGGTATTGTTGGATGCGAATGAAAATTCATTTGGTTCACCATTATCGCATCATTACAACCGCTATCCAGACCCATTGCAGCATCAAGTTAAAAGCAAACTTTCTTCTATCAAAGGCGTACCAGCAGACAATATTTTCTTAGGAAATGGTAGCGATGAGGCTATTGATATTTTGTACAGAGCTTTTTGTAAGCCAGGAGTGGACAATGTGATTTTGGTTCCGCCGACTTACGGTATGTATGAGGTTTCTGCGAATATCAATGATGTCGAGATTCGTAAAGTAAATCTTTCTCCAGACTATCAGTTGAATTTGGATGGTATTGCGGCAGCAATTGATGCGAATACAAAATTGATTTTCATCTGTTCACCAAATAACCCAACAGGAAATAGCATTCGTCGCCAAGATATAGAAACGGTATTGACGAATTTTGACGGAATCGTGGTGATTGATGAAGCGTATATCAATTTCTCAAAACAACGTTCGTTCACACAAGAATTGAACGAATTTCCGAATTTGGTTATTCTTCAGACTTTGTCAAAAGCTTGGGGATTAGCGGCATTACGTTTGGGTATGGCTTTCGCCAGCAAAGAAATAATTGCTGTATTTAATAAGATAAAACCTCCTTATAATATCAACCAAGCTACACAAGACTTAGTATTGGAAGCTTTGGGAAATGTAGAACAAGTAAATACTTGGATTAAAGATACGGTTGCAGAACGTGAAAAATTGGTTGAAGCGTTGGCAACAATTGAGCAAATCCACCACATCACACCTTCTGATGCGAACTTTATCTTGGCTAAATTGGTAGAACCACGTGAATTGTATAACTTCTTAGTAAATAAAGGAATTATTGTACGTGATCGTTCGAAAGTGGAGTTGTGTGAAGGATGTCTACGAATCACTGTAGGTACAGCGGACGAAAATGTTAAATTAATAGAGGCTATCAAGCAATTTTATATATAACTAACCATGGCAGATTTGATTAAAAGAGTTTTATTTATTGACCGTGATGGCACTTTAATCTTAGAGCCCGAAGACCAACAAATAGATTCTTTTGCAAAATTGAAGTTTTATCCAGGCGCATTGCAGTATCTTCCGCGTATTGCGAAGGAGCTGGATTTTGAAATAGTATTGGTGTCGAATCAAGATGGTTTGGGTACAGACTCACATCCTGAAGCGAACTTTTGGCCAGTACATCATTTTATTATTGAAACATTAGCTGGTGAAGGTGTAACTTTTGCCAAAGAACATATTGACCGTACTTTCCCGCATGAAAATGCACCTACACGTAAGCCAGGAATTGGTATGTTAGGTGAATATTTTGATGCTACAAAATATAACTTGGCCGAATCATTCGTCATCGGTGACCGCGTAAATGATGTGAAATTAGCTGAAAATTTAGACGCTAAAGCTATCTGGTTGCGTAATAATGATGAGTTGGGTAAGCATGAAGGAGTTGAATTTTCGGAGGAGTTTATAGCTTTAGAAACTTCGGACTGGAAAGCGATTTACGAATTCTTAAAATTAGGAACACGTACTGGCGAGCACCACCGCAAAACAAATGAGACTGATATTTATATCAAGTTGAATTTGGATGGCTCGGGAAAAGCGGATATCGATACAGGTTTACCTTTCTTCGACCATATGTTGGACCAAATCGCACGTCACGGTGCTATTGACCTAACTGTGAAAGCGAAAGGTGATTTGCATATTGATGAGCATCATACGATCGAAGATACAGGTATCGCTTTAGGTGAAATCTTTTTGAAAGTTTTAGGCGATAAACGTGGAATTGAACGTTATTCTTATACCTTGCCAATGGACGATTGTCTAGCGCAGGTAGCTTTAGACTTCGGTGGACGTAACTGGATTGTGTGGAATGCGGAATTCAAACGTGAAAAAATCGGAGATATGCCGACAGAAATGTTTTTCCATTTCTTCAAATCATTCTCTGATGCTTCGAAATCAAATTTGAATATCAAAGCAGAAGGCGATAACGAGCACCACAAGATAGAAGCGATTTTCAAAGCTTTTGCGAAGTCAATCAAAAAAGCTGTACGCCGCGACGCAGACAATATGCAGTTGCCAAGTACGAAGGGAGTTTTATAGTATTGAGAATTGAGTACTGAGAATTGCGTACTTAGCCAATTTAGTCTTGATACGCAATACGCAATACTCACTACTTCATAAATATGATTGGAATTGTAAATTACGGAGCAGGGAATATATTTTCATTGACGGCGGCGTTGGATAGAATCCAAGTAGAGCATGGAATGATTAATACCCAAGAAGACTTCGAAAAATATAGCCACATTATTATTCCAGGTGTGGGACATGCTGGTGCTGCAATGAAAAAGTTGCAGGATACAGGCTTGGTGGATACCATTTTGGCATTACAAAAACCTGTATTGGGTATTTGTGTGGGCATGCAGCTGATGACTTCTTTCTCGGAAGAAGGGAATGCAGATATGCTGAACATTTTCCCTGTTAAAACGTTACACTTTGACAAACGTATAGGAGCTAAAGTTCCGCATATGGGTTGGAACAGTGTTCGCGAAGAAAACAACAGTCCACTTTTTACGGATATTCCAGATAATAGCTACTTTTACTTTGTTCACTCTTATTTTATAGAGCGCGAAGAATCGACTGTTGCGGCAACATGTTCGTATGATTTGGATTTTGCGGCAGCATTTCAAAAAAATAACTTTTATGGCGTACAATTTCACCCAGAGAAATCGGGTAAGTTTGGCGAGCAGTTGTTATTAAATTTTTCTAAATTTTAATTAAATAAAAATATTACTATGTATATCATTCCAGCGATTGATGTTTTAGACAAGAAGGTAGTACGTCTTAGAGAAGGAAATTACCAAGACGTGACGACTTACGATATCTCTTTAGAAGAACAAATCAAAAATTACTATGCTAATGGTACTGAAATGGTACATATTATTGATTTGAACGGTGCTAAAGGCGATTTCTCCAACCAAGAATACCTTTTTGAAATTATCCAAAAAACGGATATGAAGGTACAATATGGTGGTGGTGTACGCAGTATCGAGAAAGTAAAAGAATTGGTAGATGCAGGTGTTTACCGTGTTATCGTGGGTACGCAAGCGATTACTAATCCTTCTTTCTTGGAAGAATTAGCAACCTTAAATCAAGGTCCTGTCAAATACGCAGATCACATCGTTATTGCGATTGATGTATTAGATGAGGTTATTAAATATTCAGGTTGGCTAGAAAGTTCACCAATCAAATTGGTTGAGTATATTGATAAATGTTTGGCATTAGGATTCTTCCGTTTCTTGTGTACTGATATTTCTAAAGACGGAAAATTAGGTGGCGCTGGTGTTGAGCTGTACAAAAAATTGTTAGATCACTCGCCAATTATCAAATTAATCGCTTCAGGAGGTATTTCTTCGATGAAAGATATCGAAGAATTGAACGATTTGGGGCGCATCGAATCAGTAGTGGTTGGTAAAGCGATTTACGAAAACAAAATCACGATTGAAGAGATTAAAGATTGGAATTTGAAAGCATTAATTAAATTCTAAGATGCTAGCAAAACGTATCATTCCTTGTTTGGATGTCAAAGATGGCCGTACCGTAAAAGGCGTGAACTTCGTCGACTTGCGTGATGCGGGGGATCCAGTGGAGTTGGCTTGGCAATATTCGGAACAAGGCGCTGATGAATTGGTGTTTTTGGATATTACAGCGACACACGAAAAGCGTAAAACTACTATTGACTTGGTCAAAGCAGTAGCTCGTCAGGTTAATATTCCTTTTACAATTGGTGGCGGTATCAACGAAATGCGTGATGCTGAAATCTTGTTAAATAGTGGTGCGGATAAAATTTCGATTAATTCGGCTGCAGTTCGCAATCCGCAATTGATTGATGATTTGGCAAAAGCTTTCGGAACACAATTCGTAGTTGTTGCGGTGGATACACGCTTGGTAGATGGGAAAAATTATGTGCACCTACGCGGAGGTCGTGATAAAACAGACATCGAAACAGAAAATTGGATTAAAGAAGCCGAGAGTCGTGGTGCAGGCGAAATCTTATTGACTTCGATGGACCATGATGGTACTAAGAATGGTTTTGATAATGGTTTGTTAAAGAAAATCAATGATACGATTAACATCCCATTGATTGCTTCAGGTGGTGCTGGAAATCAACAACATTTTGTGGATACATTCCAACAAGCGAATGTGGATGCTGCTTTGGCGGCTTCAGTATTCCACTACGGTGAGATATTGATTCCAGACTTGAAAGAAACATTACGTAAAAACGGTATTGTTGTTAGGTAATATTCGTTATTTCGAATGAAACGAAGTGTAGTGAGATATCTAATAACAGATTTCTCCTTATCGAAATGACGTTGATATAGATTTAGTCCTTTTAGATATAGGGCAGCAAAATAAAGAAAGCTATGATAGATTTTGAAAAAGGAAATGGACTAGTTCCAGTAATTGTCCAAGATTTTCAAACATTAGAAGTGTTGATGTTAGGCTATATGAATGAAGAGGCTTGGCAAAAGACACAACAAGAAAAGAAAGTTACATATTTCTCCAGAACGAAGAATAGATTGTGGACAAAAGGTGAGGAGAGTGGTAACTTTTTATTGGTAAAAAGCTATCATATCGACTGTGACCAAGACACTATTTTAATCAAAGCAGAGCCTGTAGGTCCTACTTGTCATACCGGTTCACGCAGTTGTTTTAATACAGAATATAATCAAAACTTTTTGTTGGAATTAGAACGTATTGTGAAAAATCGTTTTGAATTTCCTTCGGAAGATTCTTATGTAAACCGCTTACGCAAAAAAGGTCTTAATAAGATCGCACAGAAAGTAGGGGAAGAAGGTGTGGAGACTGTTATTGCTGCTTTAGCTGAAACAGAAACTGATTTGATTAATGAAGCGTCAGATTTGCTGTTTCACTTAATTGTATTATTACGTGCAAAAGGTCTTTCGTTAGAGACTGTCGCTAAAAATTTAGAAAGTAGACATCAGTAAGACATTCTTAAGATGATATTCTTATAAAAGTGCCGTATCTTCGTACGGCACTTTTTATTTTAAAGTTTTCAGGAAAAAGCCTTTTCGGTTGAATACAAGGCTCTTATGTGGGTTATCAAAGATAGTCAAGTAACGATTTGGTAACGGTGCTTATTGCTTTGCTTTTCAACACGTTTCCGTTAGCTCACAGCAAATATACAAAATTTATTATTCTCAAAACCATACAAAGGATTTTAATATCCGATTATTACACTTGGTAAAACAGGACAAGAAAAAAGGGCTTTTATTAAACCCTTTTTACGCTGTACAGATATAGCAAACCCTACCTACCGTCCTGCTCGTCCATTTTTTTGATAAGGCTTTCTTTAAGGCTGTCAAGGAATTTAGTTCTGTTCATTTTTCGGGATTTGAGTTCTAAAAACGTGTGATAGAAATCTCCCAAATCAACATTAAAAGTGCTTTCAAAGACTTTGACGATAGGTTTAATATCTGCATTGGCGTTATTGAATATGCCTTGTGAATGTAGTGCATAAATCAATTCGGTTAAAGCGGTCTTGCTACCTGTTCAATGCAGGGTTGTCGGTTTGTCGCTTGTGGCTGTTTTTGATAGTTGGTCTTCGAGGTAGTCCTGTATCAAATCATTGGCAATAATCTTTGCTACTTTGTAATCGTGGGAAGTGGAAAAACTGTGGTCGGTTTCAAAATAGAATGTGTCCAAACTCAATTGAACATTGTGCTTGCCACGAACAAAATAGGTGTGGTCAAGATAAGTGCTGTCGGTTCTGTAATAGCTGTAAAACGCCATATTGTTATCAAAAAACCTTTTGAGCTTTGATAATTCTTTATTGAAATATTCTTCCAAAACTTCTTTTCCGCCATAAGGTCTTTTGGCTTCAATCTTATACACAGCATTGTAATAAATGAGCTTTGCAACGATGGTAGGTTTCTGATGTTTGAAAAAACGGATTTCTTCGTCTTCATCGCTGAACCCTGTTTTTAGCACATATTCCTTTAATTCGGATAGGCATTCTACAATAAGAAGTATAACAGCTTCTATCCGTTGTATGGAGCAATCAGCTTCAACCTCCAATTCGTTGACTGTTGTTTTTAACCTATGTAATGTTTCGTTGTAAAATTTATTCATTCGATTATTTTGAAATGTTTAAGCGCACTATGAGTAGTGAATTGCCAACAGCGCTGTTCCCTCATCAAAAACATCTGTCATTTCAACGATGATGATGATGTTGGTGTTGATGGTGCTGAAAATTACCTATATAATGATGATAAATATGACGGACAACAGCAAAAATTAGGAATATCAATATGGCAGAGAGGAAAATCAGCATTGTCCAATTAAGTATTCGGTGATGCAATCTTTCTACCCTTTTTACAGGCTTTCTTGATTGAGAAATATGCCGATTGGGGATATATTTCTTTTTGCGTATTTTCTTTTTCCTTTTCAAAACTCATAAATTGAAGGGGTTTAAAATTTCATTCGCTGTATTCTTACCGCATTTAAAATTGCCAATAACGCTACGCCAACATCCGCAAAAACAGCTTCCCACATTGTCGCCAATCCACCTGCTCCAAGTACGAGTACAATAGCTTTGACACCGAAAGCCAAACCGATATTTTGCCAAACGATTTTCTTTGTCTGTTTACCGATGTTGATTGCCATAGGTATTTTACTTGGCTTATCGTCCTGTATGACCACATCTGCGGTTTCGATAGTGGCATCACTCCCTAATCCACCCATTGCGATACCTACGTCGCTCAATGCCACAACAGGAGCATCGTTTACACCATCGCCCACAAAAGCAACGCTTTCGCCTTTGGCTTTGATGTCTTTAACTCTGTTTACTTTGTCTTCGGGCAATAAATCTCCAAAGGCATTGTCTATCCCCAACTGCTCCGCTACATATTTCACAACGGTACTTTTATCTCCGCTAAGCATCGTTGCTTTAACATTGAGCTTATGCAATAGGGTTATGGTTTCTTGTGCATCTTCTTTGATACTGTCGGCAATCGTGATGTAACCAACAAATTTGCTGTCGTATGCAACGGCAATAGTTGTATAAACGATGCTGTTCGGGTCTAAGTCGTATGATATGCCGAACTTACCCATCAGTTTGAAATTCCCGACCAATAAATCCTTACCGTTTACCGTTGATTTCAAACCGTGTCCGGCGATTTCCTCCGTATTTTCCAATCGAATTTCATTATTCGGTCTCCCCACGTATCCGTGAATAGCGGTTGCTACGGGGTGTGTGCTATGGCTTTCCAAAATGTTGACTAATTCCAGAATTTCAGCTTTATCAAATTCGGGATTGAAGTTGATATCCTGAACCTTAAAAACGCCCTCTGTCATTGTACCTGTCTTATCCATCACTACGTTTTGAATATCGGAAAGAGCATCTAAAAAGTTACTTCCTTTGAACAGTATTCCATTTTTGCTCGCAGCACCAATACCACCGAAATAACCTAAGGGAATGGAAATAACCAACGCACAAGGGCAGGAAATAACCAGGAATACCAAAGCCCTGTACAGCCAATCTCTAAACTCATAATTTTCCACAAAGAAATAAGGCAGTAGGCAAATGGCTATGGCTAACAGCACTACAATAGGCGTATAGATTTTTGCAAATTTCCGGATAAATAATTCCGTTGGTGCTTTTTGTGCAGTGGCGTTTTGCACCAATTCTAAAATCTTGCTCAACTTACTGTCGGTGTATGCGGTCGTAACTTTTACCTGCGATACGGTGTTGAGATTTATCATCCCTGCCAAAACGGTTTCGCCTTTGTTTTTTGTATCTGGTTTGCTTTCGCCTGTTAAAGCCGATGTATTGAAAGATGCCGTTTCGGACAACAGTTCTCCGTCTAAGCCTAATTTTTCTCCCGGTTTAAGCTGTATAATTTCGCCAACGGCAACAGTTTCTGCCTTTACGGTTTGCGGTTCATTGTTTTTTAAAACGGTTACTTCATCGGGTCTTTGGTCAAGCAAAGATTTGATGTTTGATTTTGCCCTCGAAACAGCCATTGTCTGAAAAACTTCGCCAACGGCATAGAACAACATTACCGCAACGCCCTCGGGATATTCGCCAATGGCAAATGCCCCGATAGTTGCAATGCCCATCAAAAAGAACTCCGAGAAAATCTCGCCTTTGCGAATACTCTCAACGGCTTCTTTGAGTACGGGCAGTCCAACAGGAGCATAAGCCACCACGTACCAAATAATCCGTACCCAATCGGTAAACCACGTCTGCGGAAACCAATTATCCATTGCAATACCTGCAAGCAACAGCGCAAGGGAAATAATGGCGGGAAGAAACATCTTGAAAACATTGTCAGTATCTCCTGAATGCGAATGGTCGTGTCCGTCATCATCACTGTGGTCGTGATTATGCCCGTCATTTTTGTGATGCCCTTTTACCAATTCCTTAGCACCTGCTTTGGTGTAGATTTTTTCTTCCTGTGTGCAACAAGTCATTTTGCCTTGTGCATCGTAAGTATGCTTGTGATTTTTGTCTGTATTTATCATAGCCTTTAATTTTTTAGGTTCGTTACACTTTTTTATTTCTTATTCTTTCTACATTATTATTCATTATATGCCTCACGATATGCTGAAAAATAAACTTCTTGAAAGCGTTCAGTTCTTGTTGATGTTTTGCATAAAACGCATCGGGTGTATCAAAAACGCCAAAGTCCCGATTGATGCCTTTATCCTGAATAAATGTATTATTGAGGTTCCATTCAATCGGCGGGTTCTCAAAATTATCGGTATAAACCCCGAAACCGCAAAAAGTGGTCTTGCAATCACTGTTCTGTTCCTGTAATTTAGTGAGGTACGGTTTATCCAAAATCACGCCCTCCAAAAAATACCATTGCTCGTTTACCCAAACTTCAACCCAGCTATGCAAGATATTCTTAGGCGATAGTCTGTACCAAATACCTGTAATAGCTCCTTTCTGCAATGCCTTGTCAATGGTAAAGCCGTGAATACGGTTAGGTACATCTGTTGCTCTTAACAAAGCCATTAATAAAGTGGCTTTTGTGTTGCATTGTCCGTACCCGTCATTCAGCACCTGCGATGCGGAAATATAATCAGAAACATTATAGCCAAACTTTATTTCGTCCCGTACAAAATTGTAAATGGCTTGAACTTTGGCAACGGTGTCCAAGTTTTCCCACCCTCTCTGCTCCAATAGCTTTTGTATGGAAGCATTGGAGTAGTCAAGGATTTTTGTTTCTTTAAGATAGGTGTCCATAACACATTTATATTTATAACAAAGTTACACAGGGAGAGCCTGCAATGCTATTGCAAACTCTCCTTTAAACAGTTTTCACAAATTCCCTTACCAAATAATTTTAGTTCGTCGATACGGTAATTCTGACTTCCATTCTGCGGTATTATAAAATCCTCCTTACAGGTTGTCTGCTTACAAATCTTACAATAGAAATGTAAGTGCCAATCCTTGTGTGTATTTTCATCACACCCATCGTGGCACAGAATATACTTGACCGTAGTGTTCTCCTGAATACTGTGTACAATGCCTTTTTCTTCAAAAGTTTTCAAAGTCCTGTAAATCGTAACCCTGTCTGCTTTATAAAAATGGCTCTCGATTTCAGATAGGGACATTGCTGTTTGCTGTTGCTCCAAGAAATCATAAACCAATATCCGCATACTGGTCGGATTGGTGTTCTTTGACAACAGCTTCTGTTCAATGTTTTTTTTCATTATCCAATGTTTTTTAGTGAGCGTGGGCGTGTTCTCCCGAATCATCCATTTTTGCATTCACAAAAAATGCACTTTTTACCACGATATGCGTTCCGTGAGGAATTTCACTTACAGGTGTAATTGCCGTATAACCTAATAGAGAAGCACCTTTAATGACTTCCATTCTTACAAATCGAGTTCCCTTTTCAGAACCGTGGTCGTGAGCCTCCTCTTCATCGTGGTCGTGAGCTTCTCCCTCTTTATGCTCGTGGGGTTCTTCTTCCTGCTCCTTGACCAAAAAGATGTAATACTTTCCGTCTGCATTGACAATAGCATCGTTGGGTACAGCCGTACTTAATACATCATCTAAACTTACCATTCCGGTTATACTCATTCCGTCAATCAATCCTGTTTTATCGCCTGTAATTCTGCTGTGAACGGCAATGGTCTTACTCTCTCCGCTAAAAGATGAACCAATACTGTACACTTCGGCAGAATAGGTCTTATTGGGATTGTTGGTTACGACAAAATCTATTTTCTGACCTATTTTGATAAGGGGAATATCCTTTTCATAAACCTGTAAATCCAAGTGCAATGCTGTGTTCTCTATTATTTCGGCAATAGGCGAAGACACATCTACATAGCTTCCGATTTTGGCAAAAACGTTACTTATAGTGCCACTTATCGGGCTTGTAACGACCAACGAGGATTTAAGGCTCGCATTTGACAAGGAAGCCGGATTAATACCCATCATTTGGATTTGTTGTTGTAACGATGCTTTTCGTGTTCTCAACGTGTTCAATTCAGATGTGGCACTTTGCAGGTTTTTCTTTGCACCTGCATTTCCCTCGTTCAGCTCTCTTTGTCTTGCCACTTCCTGCTCTGCAAATTCTATCCGGCTATTAATGCTTAGGTATTCTTCCTGCAACTGTATGAATTGCGGATTGGAAATTGTGCCGATGACCTGACCTTTCTTTACAAAATCGCCTATCTCCACATTGAGGGATTTGATAACGCCACCAAACATTGAAGTTGCATTTGCCTTGTTGCTGTTGGGTACTCTCAATCCTCCGTTGGCTTTCAATGTTGCGGATAATTGTTTTTGTTCAATCATCCCTATTTCGATACCAACGGCTTTCATCTGCTCATCGGTCAGCACGGCAACATTTTCTTCTTCGTGTTCGTCCGTTGTTGTTTCTGCTTCCGTTCCGTGATTATGCCCATCGCCCTCTTTATGATTATTTGTACAGGCGTTGAAAGCAAAGAATGCTACGAGGACAAGAACGCTAAAAACTATATTATTTATGATACGTTTCATATATTGTATTATTTACTGATTAATGAATGGATAAGCGTTACAGCCTCATTGATTTGCTGAATGCTATTTAAATAATTAAGCTGAATGTCTGCTGTTGTCTGCAAGGCAAATAGGTACTCCACATAAGAAATATCTCCGGTACTGTACCCCAGCTTTGCAGCATTGATAATCTCATCAGCATTGGGAAGTGCCTGCTCCTTGAAATAGGTAAACTGCGCTACATATTGTTCGTATTGTTTCAAGGCGTTTGCCAATTCCGTTTTAAGCTGTTGTTCCTGCCATTGCGCATTTAATTCCAATGATTGTTTCTTGTAATCAAGCGAGCGAATTTTTGCTTTGGTGGTTGTAAAAATGGGGATTGTAATACCTACATCAACAAAACTAAACCGCTGTCCTCTGCCATAAAATTGCTCTACACCATTTTTACTGTGCATTCCTATCAGCGATATGTTATTATAGCCGAACGTAAAATCAGGCAGGCTGTTTGCCCGTTCCAATTTCTTGTTCTGTTCGGCAATTTTCGCCTCTTGGTACAATAGCTGGATGCTCGGATGATTTGCAACAGCCGAACTGTCAATGAAAGAACTTAACAGCAATGGTGTATAATCCGGTTGAGGTTCTATTAAGAAATCTTCCTGTGTCTGCATCAGATTTTTAAGGCTTTGATAGGCGTTCTGCCTTAAAACCTCGTTCTGTTGATACAAAAGACTTATTTCCCCTTTCTTGGTAGTTGCAGTATTAACGTCTAATTTACCTATATCTCCCGTTTTATACCGGAGTTCCGCAACACGGATAAAGTCTACATAAATACTATCAAGATACTTTAAAACCGAAGCATTATGCTCCAAATATTCCAACTGATAATAATAGGTTCTTACCTGTTTTTTCAGTTCGTTTTCTGTCAGAGCCTTCGCCCACTGCTGACCTTTTACCTGCTCTTTGACAAGATTTTTCTTTGCCCCAAAGAGTGTCGGAAAGGGAATGGTCTGTGAAATTTGGAAACCGTCATTATATTCAAATCCCTCATTATTCCCGTATTGGAAGTTTACATCGGTCTTCGGTAGTTCATACGCCGTCTTGCTAAGGCTTTGGGCAGATTGAATATCCATATTTTTGGAACGTAGCTGAGGGTTGGTCTCCACAGCTACTTCAATAGCTCTATCTACACTCATCGGAGTTTGTGCCTTACCGTTTTGAGAAAAACCCAAGAACACAAACAGCAACAGCACGGGTGCTATGGCTTTCGTTTTACTATTTTTCGGAGGTTTTTGGTTTCTCATAAATACGAGGTACAGCAATGGCAGGACGAACAATGTCAGGGCAGTTGCCGAAATCAGTCCACCGATAACCACGGTTGCCAACGGTTTTTGTACTTCTGCACCTGCACTTGTACTCAACGCCATTGGTAAAAAACCTAAACTTGCCACAGATGCCGTCATCAATACAGGTCTAAGCCTTGTTTTAGCTCCCTCGATAATTCTCGGAATAATCTCGTTCCAACCCTCTTTTTCCAGTCTATTGAACGTGGCAATCAGTACAATCCCATTCAGAACAGCAACACCAAACAGGGCGATAAATCCGACACCTGCTGATATGCTGAATGGCATATCCCGCAATAACAGGGCAAATACGCCTCCAATGGCACTCATCGGGATAGCTGTATATACCAAAACGGCTTCCTTAAACGAATGGAATGTGAAATACAACAGGATAAAAATCAAAAGCAATGCGATAGGTACAGCAATCAGCAATCTGTCGGTAGCTTTTTGGAGGTTCTCAAACTGACCACCATAAGTAAAATAATAACCTGTCGGTAGCTTAATCTGTTCAGCCAATTTATCCTGAATTTCATTGACAACGCTGGCTACATCCCGCCCCTGTACGTTGAAGCCGACATATATCCTGCGTTTACCGCCTTCACGGCTGATTTGTGCGGGCCCTAATTTGTAATCAATGTTTGCAACCTGTGAAAGCGGTATTTGGTCGCCGTTTGGTAGTGGGATAAACAGATTGCTCACATCCTCAATGGAACTGCGGTGGGCTTCATCAAGCCGTACCACCAAATCAAATCTTCGTTCGTTTTCATAAATCACACCTGCTGATTTACCTGCGAACGCAGTGCTGACAATATCGTTTATTTCCTGTACATTCAAGCCGTAATTGGCTATTCGGGTACGGTCATATTCGATATTGATTTGGGGAAGACCTGCTACCCGTTCTACCTGCGGAGCAGTCGCACCTTCTACTGTTTGAATAATAGCATTCGCTTTATTGGCATAAACCAACAAACTGTCGAGGTCTTCTCCGAATATCTTAACGGCTACATCCTGCCTGATACCTGTCATCAGTTCATTAAACCGCATCTGTATCGGCTGATTGGCTTCAAAGAATACACCGGGAATAACTTCAAGTTTCTCCATCATTTCATTGGAAAGCTCGTCATAGGATTTTTTTGTTTTCCATTCGTCCTGCGGTTTTAGGATAATCATCAGGTCAGTGGCTTCGGGAGGCATCGGGTCTGTCGGTACTTCGGCAGCACCAGTCTTGCCTACGACCATTCTCACTTCGTCAAATTCCTTGATTATCCTTGATGCCTGCATAGAGGTTTCCAGACTTTGGCTTAACGATGTTCCTTGTGGCAGGATACAGTGGAAAGCAAAATCGCCCTCGCCCAATTTTGGCAGGAACTCTCCGCCCATCCGTGAAAAAAAGAATATACTTATGGTAAACAGCCCAACGGCAACCGCAATAACCACATATTTCATCCGAATGGCTTTTTCTAACAATGGTTTATAAACCCCTTGAAGATAGTCCATCATTTTGTCTGAAAAATTCTTTTTGGTAATCGGCTTTTTAGACAAACACAAAGCACTCATCATCGGGATATAGGTAAAGGACAAAATCAATGCTCCCAAAATGGCAAAACTTACAGTCTGTGCCATTGGCGTAAACATTTTACCCTCTATACCCACCAAAGTAAGGATAGGGATATAGACAATGAGGATGATAACTTCGCCAAATGCGGCACTCGTACGAATTTTCCGTGCAGATTCATATACCTCTTCATCCATTTCTGCCTGCGTAAGTCTTTGTGTGGATTTCCGCAAGCCCAAATGATGCATTGTCGCTTCAACAACAATCAGGGAACCATCTATTACCAATCCGAAATCAATAGCCCCCATACTCATCAGGTTGGCACTTACACCAAACAGCCGCATCATTCCCAACGCAAAAAGCATAGATAGCGGTATGGCTGAGGCTACAATCAGTCCTGCTCTGAAATTCCCCAGGAATAGAATTAATACAAAAATAACAATCAGTGCGCCCTCAATGAGGTTCTTTTGAACCGTACTTATCGCTCTATCAACCAAATCCATTCTGTCTAAAAATGGTTCTATGACCACGTCTTCGGGTAGAGATTGTTGGATAACCGGTATTTTTTCTTTGATACTTTTTACAACTTCAGAGGTGTTTTCTCCCTTCAACATCATTACAATCCCACCCACAGCATCTACTTCGCCATTATAGGTCAATGCTCCGTACCGGGTTGCGTGACCAAATTGTACTTCTGCCACATCTTTGATAAATACCGGAACGCTACCTGTATTTTTAACGACGATATTTCCTACATCTTCCAATGAAGTAACCAGACCAATCCCGCGAATAAAGTAAGCATTGGGCTTCTTATCGATATATGCACCTCCGGTATTTTGGTTGTTGTTTTCGAGGGCGGTAAAAATATCGGAAATACTAACGTCCATTGCCTTGATGCGGTTTGGGTCGATAGAAACTTCGTACTGTTTAAGCAAACCACCGAAACTATTGACTTCTGCAATTCCCGGAGTACCGTAAAGTTGTCTGGCAACAATCCAGTCCTGCATTGTCCGCAAATCCATTGCGGAATATTTGTCTTCACTGCCTTCTTTGGGATGAAGAATATATTGGTACACTTCGCCAAGACCTGTACTGACAGGAGCAAGTTCAGGTGTTCCAATCCCGTCAGGTATCTGGTCTTGTGCTTCTTTCAGCTGTTGGCTTACTAACTGTCGTGCAAAATAAATATCGACATTATCTTGAAAGACAACGGTTACAACAGATAATCCAAATCTTGAAACACTTCTTATCTCTTCTACTTTTGGAAGATTAACGATACTTTGCTCTACGGGAAATGTTACTAATTGTTCTACTTCTTGTCCTGCCAATGTAGGCGACAGGGTAATAATCTGAACCTGATTGTTTGTAATGTCAGGTTGGGCATCAATGGGGATTTGCTTGGCACTCCATACCCCCCAAATGATGAGAAACAAGGTCATCAATCCTATAATGAACTTATTCTTTATAGAGAATTTTATAATACTATTTAACACTTCTATTGTGATTAATGATGAATAATTAATGATAAATTGCAATGATTATGAATACGAGAAATACGAAGTATGACCCAAAACATTCAGCTTGTTGCTGTACGCAAAAAGCTATAATCATTAAAACATTAAAAATTATGCATTAATCTTTGGCGGTTGCCAAATTCCCCCCAGATAGTGGGATATAAAGGTACATTTATAATAAACTTTAGGCTTAGAAAGGTCAAAAGTCTTCGCCTTAACTAAGCTGTATACATTCCATTGAAGCACTATACCTGAAACTATTCCACAACAACCGCATAAACAAAATGGACTGCACATATCAGTTGTTTCCTGATGGTCGTGGCTTCCTTGATGGGTTAATTCTTCCGAATGGTTATGGTTTTGAAAGTTGTCCTTTTCATACATATCGGTACACGGCATTAAAAATACCGTCATCATATAAATTGCCAATATGGAGTAAAAGACTTTCATATTCTTTTGCAAAGTTAGTAAAAAAGTAATGCAATGGCATTGCATTGTTTATTGCAATCGTCTCTTTTTCTTCTTCATCCGTTTAGCAAATGTTTCTTCTTTATAATCCACGCCTTGTGCATCAGGTAAAAGGCTGAATAATCCTATATCGAAATTCTGAGAATGTTCCTGTGGGATAAACTCAAAAAGGGTCTTTCGTTGGTTGGTTGTCTATTGTATTCGTTTTGGAAAGAGGGTTATCCTGTGTTTTCAGTTCGGGTTTGTTGCCGTTGTTCCACCAATCGTTAAAAACATTTGCAGACAGGTTTCTGTCTAACTGTGAACCATTCCATACACTACGGCTCTCGTGGTCAGTGAAAGTTACTCCGTAAATCCGTCCGTTGTCGTTTCTGCGAACAATCGTATTAATACCGTGTTCGGTCAATTGTTTTCTAAATTCTATTTCGTTGCTTGTCGTGTGCATAGCCAATTCAACAGTATTCTTTAAAACTGACCTTACAGGATTGGTTTTCATTTTCTCTTTTGACTGTTCAAAATGCTTTTGTAGTTGTGCAACTCCTGCGTCTTTTCCGAAAAGCGATGCCTTAAACGGATTGCTTGCCTTGTTTCCGTTTTCGTCCACTGCCACATAGACCAATCCGTTTACCGGCTGACCGTTCCGCTCGCCTTTGACTTCTTCCGCTGTGATGTTGAACAGCGACAATAAAGCATTATAGCTTCCCATAGTCGGAAAGCTGTAATACTTCGGCAAATGCCGTACTACCGAAGCAATCTGACTTTTGATGTCGCCTTTGTGGTAATCCACAGGTTTGAAAACTTTGTTGGCTTGTTTCTGCTCCTGCTCGGTTGCTTTGTGCAGGTTGTATTTCGTTTCAAAATCCCGACAGATTGCCATTGAACGTGGGTGGTCGTAATCATCGGGGATTTTCTTACCGTCAATGCCTACACAGGTCGAAACGATATGGATATGCATTCGGTCAATGTCCGTATGTTTGAAAACAATATAAGGCTGATTTCCGTAGCCCATACGTTCCATATATTCCTGTGCCATTTCCGTAAACTGCTCATCGCTTACCTCGTCTTTCGGGTCTGGGTTCAATGAAATATGCCGTACCGTTTTTTCTGTTTTGATGTTTGCAGACAAATACGGCTCAAAACATTTATTGAAATACGCTACGGAATACCTGCCGTCCATTGTGTCGGGTATTTTGTTCAGCAACAAAACCGCTCCGTTTTCCCTGTCCACTTTCTGCTGATTGTACAAAATCGCTCCGTACATATTGCTTCCCTTTCCGATTTTTGCAATCATAATTTTACTCTTTATGTAGATATTGCTTTTCAAATCTGTCGGTAAGAATTAAAACCTTTAGCAACAGTTCTTTCATTTTTGCGGTCTGTTTTTCCAATTTATAGAGATATGCAGATGCTTTTTTCTCCGAAAAATTGGCGTTCAATAGCCTTACAATCTGATTGTAATTGGTTGCTATTCCTCGAAACTGACTGAAAAATTTGGTCAGTCCTGCGTGGTATTCTACCGCATTCATATCAATTTTTACGGTCTTTACGGTCTTTTGAAAGATGCAAGCCGTAATGAAATGTGCCTTTACACTTATCCCCGATTGGTCAAAGAGGGCAAGGAACTTGGCGTTTTCCTCTGCATTCAGGTTAATAGAATACCGATGTACGGCAGGGTCATTCTTCGGTTTTCTCCCTGTTTTCCTAATTTGTTTACTGTTCTTTTCTTCCATAATAAATCCATTTCTAATGTTAAACAAAACTGCGACTTCGGAGCGGTTTTCAGCTCCCTGCAAGGGCAAGTGCTTTTGAGTGCCGAAATTCATTTAGAGTACCTCAAAAGATAACTTGCTCTGAACAGGGGTTCAGAAAAATCCGTTTTGCAAACGGATTAGGGTTAGCCGAAAAAATCAACCGTTTCTATTACAAAGTTCGGTAAGAGTGTTTGAATAACAGCTATTTATAAACACGACAATAAACGCCAAATAGTGCCACTGAATGCCCCCTTATGGCAGATTTGGACTGCTTTTATTTCCTTTGTATATGGTTAGCTGGCTGATTGGTTATACCCTTAATGAAGTAACTAAACAGCATAAATTTAGATAGCAAATCAGCGTGAGTGATTGCTGGAAATCCACTGGCTTTTTAGCTAATGAAAAATATGTAGGTACATAGATAGTTGCATCTGTCCAATGATATGTATAACTAATTGTTCATCTAACCAAACAACTAATTTGAAACAATATTAAAAACGATAGATATGATACACGAAGAAAACAAAAAACAGCAACCCAAAACAGAGGATTTTTCTATTGAAAATTTTCTTGGCAGTGAAAAGAAAAAAACTGAACAGGAAGTAACGCATCAGGTAGATTTTGCCAAACCCGAAATTGACGAAGAAGCGATGATGCGTGTAATGGCAGGAGAAGAACCTACGGAAACGGAACAGACAAGACCGTCAGCGAACACCGTCAAAAGAACGACCTCAAAGCCAAAGAAGCTGACCAAAGAGGACTACTGCGGACAGTTTTTTAAAATTCCGAACACTACGGCAAGCAAAGGCAAATCAGTCTATGTTCGGCAGGAACACCACGAAACATTCAACAGGCTTACAAACATTATGGGTATCGACAAACTCACAACTTATGCGTATCTGGATAACATTATCGAATACCATTTTCAGGAGTTCGGAGAATTGATTAAGGAAATCTATAATGAAAAGCACAAGCCATTGTTTTAAATACTAAAGTGGCAGGGCATTAAATCTAATTGTAATATCTTTTCTTTAACCAAAGACTTGCCCTTACCAATAGTATCAAAACAGGCACTTCGACCAATGGTCCGATAACGCCCACAAATGCCTGTGGCGAATGAATACCGAAAATCGCTATGGCTACGGCTATTGCCAATTCAAAATTGTTTCCTGTGGCTGTAAATGCGATAGATGCGTTTTTGTCGTAAGGAACTTTAAGGGATTTATTGATAAAGAAGCTCACAAAAAACATCAGTACAAAATAGATTACTAACGGTATGGCTACTTTTACTACATCCATTGGCAACTCCAATATTTTATCACCTTTCAGACTGAACATTAATACGATTGTAAACAGTAAAGCATACAATGTAATGGGCGATATTCGGGGTACAAATTTCCTGTTATACCATTCTATACCTTTTGATTTTACAAGGAAGTAACGGCTTAGAAAACCTGCCAAGAATGGAATGCCTAAGTATATCAATACGCTTTCGGTTACGTCTTTCATTGATACGCTTACATTGAAGTTGGCTAATTCTAATTTTGCAGGTAGTACGTTGATGAATAACCAAACTAAGAAGCTATAAGAAAGTATCTGGAAGATACTGTTTAATGCAACTAACATAGCTGTATATTCTCTGTTTGCTTTAGCTAAATCACTCCAAACGATTACCATTGCGATGCACCTTGCCAAACCTATCAGTATCAAGCCTGTCATATAATCGGGTTCGTTCCTTAAAAACAGAACGGCTAACCCGAACATCAGTACTGTGCCGATAACCCAATTGAGCAATAAGGATATACCGATTACTTTTTTATCCTTAAATGCCATAGGTAATAATGAATAATCAACCTTTGCCAATGGCGGATACATCATCAGTATCAGACCTACTGCCAAAGGAATATTGGTCGTGCCTACGGACAAACTATCTGTTACCTTGGAAATATTGGGAAAGAAATAGCCCAAGCCCACACCTAATGCCATTGCAAGGAATATCCATAGGGTTAGGTAACGGTCAAGAAATTTTAGTTTTGGTTGCATCGGTTATTTTTTAATCATTGAAAAAACATAGAACATTTCAGTTGCTATCTGCAAACTTCTCTCTGTATAGACTTTTGTCTGCTCTGTTGTACCGTCTGAAATTTTCGGGTCTTCAAATGTGATAGGTATTCTTTTTTCCGCACCTGCAATGAAAGGGCATCCTCCGTCTGCCTGCGAACAGGTCATAATGGCTGTAAATGCCGATACATGATTGAAAGGGCTATCGTACTTTTTTGAAAAACCGATTATAGGTAAAGTATTTTCACTATACTTTATAGCATATACAGGATTATTATTGTCTGCAATTTTAAAGATGTTTAAACCCTGATTAGTCAATGTTTCTGCAACTTTTGGAAATAGTGCCGTTTCTTCCGTACCGCCCGAATAACAATGCACATTCGGAATATGGTAATATACACTTGCCACCTGTGCCCAAACCTGCGACAAATGGCTTCTACGTGAATTGTGGGTACAGATGAAATTTAGATTTATTTCCTGTCCGCTATTTACCTTTTGCTGTATGTAATCTACCAACGGCTGTAATACGGTTTTACGTTCCTCGCTTATGGTCTGAACATCAGTTATTCCCTTTATGGTTGCAGCTAAATTTTTATACATTACGATTGGTTTATAGGGTTTAACAACAGCCCGAATCAGGTGTACAGCAAGCACTGTTCGGCTCTGATAATTTTACTTTTTGTTTTTCGGCAGGAATACCGCAGGCATCACTTGCCAAACAAGCGGTTTGTTTGTTATTCAGTACAAAATGGTTTCCGTTAAAATCCAAATCGTATTTACCGATTGTTTCGCTCTGGTATTCTACTTCTATTTCGGCATCATCAATTCCCAATTTTTCTTCGGATAATTTAATGATGTTTAATAATTTGGTCGGTTTTAATCTGTGTTCAAAATCGTTGGCGTTCCATAATTGGAAATTGACAACTTTTTCATTTCGGATAGTTCCGCCACAATCAATAAAGTGTTTGGTAATAATACCTACTTCCGTAATGTGGAAATGTTCGGGAACAAAAGTTCCGTTTTCTAATTGAAATTCAACATTGTCTAATGTTGGCAAGATTTCTTTGATTTCTGATAGTTTCATTGTTTTTGAATTTTAAAAAGATTTATTAAATTATATATTGCAATATAACGATGTTAAATACTAAAAAAAACGGCTAACAGCACTTGTTTACCTTTACTTCCTGATTGAAAAAAGTATTAAAATCCGTTTGGATTTTTTTCCAAACATTTTCATCAATACAATAGCAAACAGATTTGCCCTCGATTGTCCCCTGAATGATACCGATGTTTTTCAATTCCTTTAAGTGCTGTGAAATAGTTGCCTGTGCCAAGCCCAATTCCTCGACCAAATCATTACAGATACAGGCTTTCTGGTTGATGATATATTGAAGTATGGCAACCCTTGCAGGGTGTGCCAGAACCTTAAACAGAGAAGCTAATCTATTTTGTTCGTCTGTGAATATTTCCGATTTGGTAAGTCCCATATTTTGTTTTTATACATCGCAATATTACGATAATAAATTCAAACACAAAAGGTTTTTTCGTAAAATTCTTTTCAAAGAAAAAAACAGAAAAAAAAGAAAGCTGTTCAATCAAGACGGACAAGCGGAAAACCAAAAGGAAACGGAATAAGTCCCGAAGGGTGGCAGGGCAAACACAACAACTCGGCGAAGCCACCTTTTTGCCCTGCCATTATGCCGTAAGCTTTTGGTTGGGCGGTGTGGTGGCTGTCCGCCTTACCTTTGCTGCCTTTTTGTTCTTTTTTGGGTGCACATTTCAAATACTCCTTTTATCAAAATGCTTTTGACTGCCAAAGACTGCCACTAAATGCCAAAGGCAAATGGAGTAAACTTCTATGGTTTACATTGGGGAAAATTTTGAACCTATGGCACAAAAAGTAATTACCGACAAAGAGCGGAAAGAGAAAGAACAATCCGAGCAAAGAAAGAACACACCTTTTATGCAGGTCGATAAGAACAGCGACCCAATTTCCAATTTCGTTGCCAACTTTAAACGTCAATTCAAAGACACAAAGGGTTTAGGTCTTGGCAGGCTGTTCGGGGGCAAACCTGCTGAACCACCAAAGCAACCGGCCGAACCCGAAAGCGTAATAGGTGCGACAAAAACTGTTATGCGTTCGGATTATAAAAATGCTGAAAATCAGACCATACAGACCAATAAAAAGCCTGCTTTAAAAATGGACAATTCAATCAAAATACAACAGGCTCGCCCAAAAAACAAAAAACCAAAGTTGGGATTATAACCGAGTATTTAGCATCTGAACGCCAAATGCAACCTTTGACTACAACATTGGAAAACCTTGTATAAGCACCTTATATTTTTGAAGTTTAAATGATGTAGATATGGAAATAACAGTTTTAGACATTCAGATTTTAAAGGCATTGCACAGGGAAGTAAAGGAAGTATCCTTATTGGTTAAGGAAATTACATTGCCCTACAAAGCATTGCAACAGGCAACAAAATGGCTCGACCAGCAGGAAGCCTGCCAACTGCTTAATATCAGTAAGCGAACATTACAGACATACAGGGCAAAGGGCATTCTTGGTGCAGCGCAAATCAATCGGAAGACTTATTTCAGATTATCCGATGTGGAGTTACTTATGCAGGGAGAGCGACCATTAAAAAAGCAAAAGAAATGAAACAGATTGGAAATTCAAACGAGGATATGCTTGCCCTGCTCGAAGCTATGGTAGGCATCAAAAATGAACTGCTGTATATCAGGCAATATTTCCACCCATTGTTAAAAGGGGAAATCTACCTGTCAGGCGAACAGGTTTGTGAGAAGCTACACATTAGCAAACGGACGTTGCAACAGTACAGGGATGACGGACTGATACCTTTTATCAAACTTGAACGGAAAATTCTTTTCCGTGAAAGCGATATTATCAAGGTATTGGAAGACAACTATCAGCGTTAGCCGAATAAATGAATGCTTTGAAACCGTAACCGTATCGGTCAATTAAAGAAACAGCCCACTGCTTAAAGCGGTGGGCTGTGTTGCTATTTGGTTTCATTATACTTTAACCCTAAAAATCTATTTTCTTTTGTAAATGATGCTCTTTTTACGTCATTGACATTGAATGATAATTTATTATTTTGGGAAGCTAATTCTATAAGGTCACTATTTAATGTAACGATATACTGAAATTCATTAGGACTCTTTTCATTGTAGCCAGAGAGAAAATTTAAGCTTTTTTCAATAGAATCATCATCTTCAAAAATATTATCGTGAATTAAGAATCCTGGGTGATATTGTTTTGTGTATTCATTAAGCATCAATGAAATATCATAGATAAATACTTTCATTCTTTCAGTAGAATGACTACCATCATCATCGGTTCTCATAACAAATTCGACAACATTTTTATTTTTTGTTGTTTTAATCTCGAAATGAGCTTCCCTATTACCCATTATTTTTTCGTGAATTTCTAAAATCGTTTCTCTAAAGCTTTTAATTATTTTAGCTTTTTGATATAATTCTTCATCAAAATCAGAAATTAGAACAGTTTTTTCTGCCTCTAATATTTTTTTATCTCTTTCTGCGGTATCATATCTTTCAATCAACGAACGAAGATTACTCAATTCACTGTTCTTATCATTGAAGATTTTTATTGAAGTCTTTAAATCTCTTAAAACTTCTCCATTATCTATAAGACTAATTTTTTGAGAATAATCATTATCTAATTTTCTAACTACTTCATTTAGTTGATTAAGTTCTTTTTTCAAAGCAATTAATCGGTCATTTACAATAGAGCTTCTAAAACCATCAATTTTGTTTTTAAACTCTTTTAGGTCATCTAAAGATTTCTCCACTAAATCGCCAAGTCCTTGTTTGAATTGATTAAATATTATAGAAATTTCATTTTCATTAATATTCTCTGGCTTTGGTAAAGAATCAATTTGCTTAATCTCGTATTTAATGGCTTGTTGACGTGTTCTAAGTTCAGATAATCTACTTTCCAATTTTACCAAATCTTCCTGAAGTAATTCAAAGGATTCATTATTCTTTAATCCCTCAATAGATTTATTGATTTTTAAAACTTCACTTTCTAACTCATTTAAATGGGCTTTGGCATCCTGAATTTTTAACTCATCATTTTGAGTCACTATTTTTTTTATTTCAGTAAAGTAGTCTTTCTTTTTTTTCAGATTATCGTTCAACGATTTAATTTCTGAATATTTTTCAAGTCCCAAATTCAAATAAAAAAGATGTGGTCCAAAATCTGGTGGTATCCTTTTTTTTGTATCGTGGCACTGAATTAAATCTTTAAATTCCGACCTTTCATCTCTAATAATTGGTTGTAACAAGTTTCTAAAACTTAACCGTTTTAAGCTTGTAGGAAAACGTTCAAAATATAAATTCCCTAAATAGTCCGAAGCATCATCCAATCTATCAAAGTTCTTTTCTTCTCCATTAACGAAAATGGTTATTTGCTCCTGATTTTTTATTGAACGAGAAATAGTCATTTTTTTGTCATCAAAGTCAAGGTCTAATTTGATTTGACTTTCTGTTATTTCAGTATATTTTTTAGGAATCAGATTTAACCTACTGTCGGATATTCTTTTAAGTAAACAAAAGTTTATAAACTCTATACAAATAGACTTGCCCACACCAATTTTCTTATTGGTGCTTTCCGCCTCTTCTCCCATAATAATATTTATCCCATATTCAAAAGTGATTGGGGCAAATATTTGAGGCTCGCTATATAGTCTATTAATTTTAATCATTTTTGTTTTCTAACATAAATAAAAGGCTCTTTAAAATCAATGATTCCTGATGAATATAAAAACGCAAGTCCAAAAAATAAATGACGGTAACGTGTAATATTATATTTTTTTAGGTCTTTAGATAACTCGAAAATAGAAATCTTATCAACTTTTTGACGTTGAATATTTTTCAAAATCAAAGAAGCTACATATACAGATGATGTTTTTATATTTTCGTCTTTAGATACTAACATTGTTAATTATTTGGAAACACATTACAGTTAATCAATTCATCCAATAAATAATATTTTATGGCTATTTTATCGAACTTAATGCCGTTTTCTGAAAGTTTACCATAAAACAATTCAACTAACCTCTCTAATGCCATTTGAGGATTATTAGCCTCAGCCGTTAAAATCTTATCGCTTTCATCTTTTAAATAACTTGATATTTTAATTGCCTTTACACTGTCAATTCCTTGTTTAGCTTCAAATAATGGTTGTTGATAGACAGTACATAGTTCAGCATATAAATTTATCAAAAAACCACTATGTTCAGAGAACCTATTGTAGATTTTAAATTGTGGGTCTACATTTTCAGGTTTCTCTGATATACTTCGATTGTCATCCTTACTTAAATATTCAATCAAAGCCATTATTGTTTCTACCTCGTTGGATTCTGTCTTCTTCCTTTCTTGTAAGACTTGTTCGTTAAGAAAATCTGCAATACTTTTAATCTTATTCAAATCTGTAATATTATTTATTACTGCTAAGATTTTCTTTATATCAAGGACATCTTCCTTATGGTTGAAGTTATTACCAAATTTTGTTTTATAATCTTTAGCGTCCTTAGCGATTAGCAAAAGTTTTAATTTATAGTCTTTACGATTGGTATCTTTGTAAAACCCATCAATAGCCTCCTTAATTTTCTTATTATCATTTTGGGAAGTTACCTGAATAGCCAACTTATTTTTAGTATCAATTAGGTCAATATGAGCAAAATTATTCTCAATGAAATTAGTGTTCTCAAACTCATATCCTAACAAATTGAAAAAATCTCGGTAAAAATTTTCCGCATAGACATTAATATCTGTTAAATTAAGGGAATTGAGTAGCTCTACCTCTGCTTTAAGGTATGCTAATCTTCTTCCAATTAAAGTTAAATATGATTGCCTATTGTCCATACTTATATGCCAGGTAACTGTTACAATACAACATTTTGATTTGGACAAAGATATTAAATTGAGTGTTATGATTTCATTCTAATCATCTGAAACACGGAAAATATTACATGGCGGTTAGAAAATAAAGCTGTGAAAAAATACGTGTTTTTATTAATGTGAATTGGTTGTTTAAGTATAAGTAAACAGTCCTGTTATTTATAAATAACAGGACTGACAGTTCTTTAAAATTTCTACAATTGTGACACAAAAGAGCGTTCCAAACCTTTAAATTTGTGCGATACCTTTTGCATATCCTTTCCAACTTTCTCATTAAGAATTTTTGCATAAATCTGTGTGGTGGCTATGTTTTTATGCCCTAACATTTTGCTCAAACTTTCAAGCGGAACGCCCTCGCTTAAAAACAGGGTGGCAAAAGTATGGCGTGCCAAATGAAAGGTTACTTTCTTTTCTTTAAGGCAGTCGATTTGTTGGGATATTACTTTTAATCTATCATTACAGGAACTATTAGACGGAACAGGAAAAACTTTGCCGTCCTTTGACAATCCTGTATACTTTTCGATAATCATTTTCGGAATATCCAACAGCATTACATTGGACGATGTTGCCGTTTTTCTCCTGCGAACGATAATCCATTGATTGCCATCAAAGAACTCTTGTATATTACTGTTTTTAAGCCCTTTTATATCCGAATACGAAAGTCCTGTAAAGCAACTGAAAACAAACAGGTCTTTAACCAATTCGTCTTTCTTTTTCTCGCAGTTGAACGCTACAAGCTGTTCCAACTCGTTCCGCAACAGATAACCTCTGTCTTTATCCTTTTTGGTGTTCTTGTACTCGCTGAACGGATTAAAAGCAAGGTGCTTTCTGCTAATTGCCAATCGGCAAAGCGTAGTAAAACCAATCATATACAGCCAAATGGTGTTGTGGGTTAAACTTTGGTCGTCACGCAGGTAGTAATCAAAGTCCTGCACAAAATCAGGGGTAAGGTCGTTAAAAGATACATCGGAGTAACCGTATTTTGTAAGGGCAAAATTTTGCAGGTGCTTTAAAAGTGTTTTGTACTTACTGCGTGTACCATTTACCCGAAGTCCGTTATTGACCTTTTTTTCATAATCAGAGAGGAACTGCTCGTAGAATTTGAAAAAGGTCAGTTCTCCGATTTCCATTCCGAGAAAGGCATTTTTAAGTTTAGCAATGTTTACCGCTCCCTCGTTCTTTAGGATTTTGGAATAGCATTCCTCAATACCCAAACGAATTTTGTCAAGTTTGCTGTTTGTGTCTTGTGCTTCTCGGCTTTTTCCTAAAACCCTGCCGTACTTCAAATCCCAATTCGATGCGGAAATATCCAACTTTGTGCTGAATGCAGACTGTTTACCATTTACAGTAATCCTGCACATAACCGTAACTTTTCCATTTTTCTTCGGGGCGTTCTTTTTAAGGTAGAAAAGCACCTTAAATGTTGATTTTTTTGTCGTTTCCATACTCACAATTCTTAATGATAAAATTAAACTTATGTGAGCCACGGAACAATATGAAAGATTGCGCAAAAAGCTGAAATACAGTATTTTGAATCGATTGTTTCCGATGTTTAAAAGTAACGTTTTAGTAACCTTACTTTTGCCAATCGTTGCTTTTTCCTGCGTTTTACCACATTACCAAAAAATCATAAAACGGCTGTAAAGCCTTTATTTACAACCGTTTTGCCTGTTTTTAATCTTTGATGTATATTTGCTGAAAATTTATTTTATATATATGGTAGAAGTTACATTAGAAAACACGTTGATTGGACATCAGAATCCTATTTATACATTGGCTGTTGATGAGCAAAATGGTTTGTTGTATTCAGCAGGTAATGATAAGGGAATTGTTGAATGGGATTTGAATACTATGAAGTTCAAACGTGTTTTGTGTACAGTACCATCTTCTGTTTATAACTTATGTTTTATTCCAGAGAAAGATTTGTTAGTCGCAACTTTACGAACAGGTGGTATCTTGGTTATTCGGAAATCTGAACCTGAATTAGTTGCGAAATTAGCAGTTGAAAAAGGCGCGGCTTTTGTAGTTAAAGCTATTCTTACCAAAAATGAGTTGCTAGCAATCGATGAATATGGAAAAGCTTACGTGTGGAATTTAGATAATTTTGAATTATTGTATTCATTCAAAGTATCAAATACAACAGTTCGTAGTTTAGTTTTGGATGAAAAGAATCAGACTCTAGCGGTAGGTGATAAGAATGGCTATATTCATTTATTTGATACTCGTGATTATCATAAAATTAATTCTGCTCCAATTCATACGCAATCCGTAACAAGTTTAGCTTTTGTAGATGGTTTCTTGATTTCAGGAGGTCGTGATGCCAAGATGTATAAGACTTCTGTTACTGATTTATCAAAAGTAGCCGAAGTGACGCCGCATATGTTTACAGTATATGGAATAATTCCGTTAGGTGAATCAATTTTTGCTACAGTAAGTCGTGATAAGACTATCAAAGTTTGGGATACTGAATTTAAATTGCAGAAAAATATTTCTAGAGATAGAGGTATAGATTCTCATCATTTATCCATTAATTCTGCTGTATATAATAGTTCGTTACAACTTTTATGTACTGCTGGAGACGATAAGTTGGTAAAGGTGTGGAAACTTACTTTCTAATCTTGCATTAAATAGAATTTTCGTTTTTTATAGATTAAGTAGACCACAGTAAAAATTGACCAAAATAATATCAGGACAAAAGTATATCGCATCATGGTATGATTAAGGTTGGAGGTTTCGCTTTGCATATTGTAATAATAAGATCCTAAAATACCTGTAGTATATCCAACCAAAATAGCTGGTAGTTTACAAAGCATGGCTTTATACCAAATAAAACCAAAACTGGTTAGGATAAAAATTAGCGCAAGATAGAATAGGATGTCGTGGTCGGCTGGTAATCTTAAAATTTTATTTAAAGTGGGGATTCCATTAAATCCTAATAAATAAACAAACCATCCGCTATACAAGCCCAATGAAGTTCTGGTGAAAATATGTATATACGTAGGATTATCAACATCTCGTATTCTGAATATCATATTTAATTTCACGAGCGAATAATATGTCACTAAACTGCATAAATACGCGATTAACAAATAATTATTCACTTTAAATACCATACTCATACCCAAGAATAATTGGTTTATTATCATCCAATTTCCAGACTTTTCGATTTGTTGTGCTAAGGGAGCATCTTCTTCACTTTCTCTTTTTAATAAAATACAATAGAAAACAGCTGTCAGAACCAAGCCAATAGTAATCACCTTCCAAATGTTGAAAGTCGAAATATGCGGAGTAAGGTAGGACCAATTCGTCGAAAAGGTTTCATAAATGGATAATCCATATACTTTCTTATCATCTATTATTATAATCCAAAAGCAATTAATAACAATAAATAATAAGTTTAGAAAAGCTATTTGTTTCGCACTTTTCATTTAGGTAAATAATCGTCTATTCTGTCAATAGTTAGTTAGCTTAGTAAATTTAATATTTCTTTAAGATATTTTTCGTCTATTTTATCAAAATAATTTAATAACTCACTATCCACATCCAATACCCCCATTAAATTTTCACCTAGATAAAAAGGAATAACTATTTCAGATTTAGAAAGCGAACTGCACGCAATATGTCCTGGAAATTCCTCTACATTTGGAACAATTAGTGTTTCTTCTTGTGCCCATGAAGTGCCACATACTCCTCTGTTGTAAGCAATACGAGTACAAGCAACAGGCCCTTGAAATGGACCTAACACTAATTCATTTTCCTTCACTAAATAAAATCCTACCCAAAAGAAGTTAAACTGCTCTTTTAGTGCTGCGGCAATATTTGCAAGATTAGCAATCAAATCCGTTTCTCCAGTTAATAATGCTTTGATTTGAGGTACTAAACTTTTGTATTGTTCTTCTCTATCTCCTGAAATGATTTTTAAGTCTTCCGCCATACATGTTTTTTATAAGTAGCAACAAATATACACTAAGCTTAGTAGTAGAAAATAATTTGTGCGTAATTATTGGAATAATAATTTGAACGTGAAGCCAAAATACGTATAAGAAGTGGCAAAAGTTTGGGAAGTATAAGGGCGCACAGCGTTGGAATTGTAAAATAAACGTACATTGTAAAACCTGTTGATGGTATAATCAATAGAAGGATTGAACGTGATATTTTTGTTTCCACCAGTTACTTCGTCATAATCAACTCCTGTACGATACATCAAGACTTTTCTGTCGTTCAATGCAAAATCCATTCGGAGGTTTATGTCGTTTTTCCAATTGCGGTGTGCAAAAAGACCAAAAGGCAAGCGGGTATTTAATTTTCTATAGCCCAGTCCAGCGATATAGGATTTTTCTTCCAACATAGAAAGTTGGCTGTTTTCTAAGCTCAGCGCGATGTCTCTAGATTTGCGATATTCCGTCGTGATACTCATATTATTATCAAAACGCATATCCACACCAATCAAAGGCAGGAAGCGGTTGGTCAAGGTCACTTGGCTGTATTGTTGTGCTGGAATAAAATTATTATTTCTGTCTCGCACATAAGGAAAATTTTCTTCCCGATTATATTGCAGATTCGTGTAATAATTCGATATACTGTATTGCGATTGGTAATGGTGATTCAAATTGATAGAACGAATGATATCTTCAATGCCTAATAGTTGAGCTAAAGCCGAATAGTTTATTCGCCAATTTGGCAAAGGAAATGTTGGTTTGTTAGTTTTATCCAGGACAAAATCCTTATGCAAATACGTTTTTAAGAAAGCATTAAGAATGACATCCTGTTGATTTTCATTATATCCATCCCAAAAATATTGTGCATCTCGACCCGTTGAATTAGGGTTGTAGGTACCTAATAATTCGGAGACTGTCAATTTATTGTTTTCAAAATCTTGAAATAAGATCGCTGTATTTTTGAAGGATGTTTTGAAAGCTACTTGCGAGACGGAATAACTGCCTGTTTCGTAAAAGTTCTGTGTATCGAATGACTGAAAAGACAGAGTACTATTTCTGTTTGAAATACGCGAAAATGTAATATCTATCCTTAACCCTTTTATAGGTTCGGTATGTGCTATAGCGGATAGATTTTCCGAATATGATTTCGTAAATATTCCATTTTGTAACGTGTCAGTAGTCAACCATTGATTGTCTTTAGCTCTTCGTAAAATATCCACTTGCGAACCCAAAATAAAATCTAGTCCTGGCGCATTCTGCTGGAAGCTGTAACCTAGTATATTGGAATTCGGAAGATAACCAGGCAAATAAGTTCCTTCAATTTTGGTATAAGCTGCATTGATAGTTCGAATTCCGGTGAGTATCCTCACCAGAAACGATGTAAAGCTATGGTCTGTTGGCTTTGTATAATCTCTATAAAATCTGAATTTACTATAGAGGGTGTTGAAGTTGAGAGATGGATTGACTTGTATGGTTCTATTGTTTTGGATGCTGTTGCCAAAATTGATGTTTTCATTTTTCAATAGATTCAAAGGCTCACTTTGCCAGTTGAATTGCGTACCATACCGTGTGGTGATATTTATCCATTGTAGGTAAGGAATTTTATGAATTGGCAATGTGTAAGTGAAGTTGAGCATATGGTTGTAATCCATATTTCGTCCCAAACGCCAGAAATTGTTCCAAAGTGTATCTTTGCGCGCTCCGTCTAATCGGCCATGTGGCTCATCAATAATGGCATAATTCGTCGCATTAAAATCCAGTCGCAATGATTTGGTCAGATCCCAACTGATACCATAAATACGGTAGGTGTTGAAGTTTTTGTTATAATATGTCGGCAAGACGTTGTTATTCGCATTGTCCCGAAAAGTGTTTTCATGATAAATTCTATTCACATCCATTCGAAAACTCAACAATGCAGGCATTAAATTATAATTGAAGGATTGGAATAATTTGCTCTTTTTAAAAGGTTCTTTAAATGTGCTGTTGGGATTATTAAACGTATAATCCAAGGAGCCTTTATAGGTTTTTTGCAATTTAGATTCGGTGTACAAATCACGATGAGCGTATTCATTGTACAAATAGGAAAGCGAAAAATTCTCGACATTCCATGGTTTTAAAGTTTTCTCTGCGAAATGAGAAACCTTTCTTGCATTTATGATACTAAAATGCTTACGTTGTGTATAATCTTGAATACGTCGTAATAAAGAGTCTTTACTGCTTTCAGAAAGGCTCTCCAAACTTTTGCTAAGTAAAATATCCCCTTGAAATGGGTTGTATTCTGGTGTGCCGATTTGTTTAGAAAAGTTGAAATAGAGCGGAATCGAAATCGCATGTTTCGGATGAATGAATTTCCCCAATTCTGCATTCGCCATAAAGTCCATGGAAATACGTTCAGTTCTATCTTGTTCGGAAATGCGTTGAGAAATATCCCCGAAGCCTGACGACATTTTGGTTCCCGATACGGAAATATTACCTAAATCGGCTAGTTTCACGTGCAACTGCCCCGTTGCAGCCCAACGACTTTTATCTTCAA
Organism: Sphingobacterium litopenaei; assembly: GCF_014692495.1. Classification (GTDB taxonomy): domain Bacteria; phylum Bacteroidota; class Bacteroidia; order Sphingobacteriales; family Sphingobacteriaceae; genus Sphingobacterium; species Sphingobacterium litopenaei. Next base: position 181,698 of record NZ_JACOIJ010000002.1, read on the forward strand.
AATCTGTTACCCGTAATTCATTGAACCAAAATTCACCTGAAATTTCTCTTCCATCGTCTAATGGATTAGCAGAGTTTTTAGACTTTAGTGGATTTTTAATGCCCAACATATAAAAACGAATTTTGGACAAATCTGGTACGCCTTTGATAGTAATTGTATTCACTCCGTCATTATACTCATAAGGAACATCCAATGGCCAAGGAATTCCATCTTTAAAGGCATTATCTCGAGCCATTTTGGCATCAAGAAGGCTATTTAAATTAACAATAATATTGTTTTCTGAAGGCCAAATAACTTGCGGAGCGGAGCTTCCAGCTGGTGTTACTTTTAGCGGAGCTTCGTATTGATAGTAATGATGTTGGTCGTCCGTGCCCAGTCGAATAAAAGTGAAGGCCTCGTCATCGCGTAAAGTTTCACCTTCAGCATGGACGAAAAATTCTATATTGCCATAAGGTCTAAGGTCGTAAGAAGCATTTTTGAAAGTTGCCCGCCCATAGCCATCTTTTAGATTTTTAATGGTTAAGCTAAGTGACTGTTCGTTCAACTGCACATCCAAATTGTTGTTGCTGTAATCCACTTGTCGATTAATGGTTGGAGGTAACACATAGGGAATAGGTGTTCTTTTTCCGTTTTCTTCAATATTGACATGTGCAACTTCTATTTTGGAGTGGTCAGCAGGAGGATTGAGCCCTAGGTTTGGGTCAGCGATAACTCTTTGGGGAGTATTTTCAAGATTGTATTGTCGCCAATCACTTCTTACAAACTGCATTTGTGCAAGACGTATTATAGCCGTATCGGTAAAGTTGGTGAGAAAAAGCCGCACAAATCGGATGGTTTTAAAATCATTGATATTTCCGTATTTCTTTTCAAAATCTCGAATGGGAATTCTTAGTTTGTACCATTTTACATCCATTTTTTTGTTTAAGACAATAGTTTGGGAAGTTTGTTCATCCACGATATAATTATTTCCTATATACATATCTTGAGGACGTAAGGAGATTTTATATTCGTAATAATTGTCGGGTTCGTTCATCGTATTGTCACGACTGATGTCTTCCGCATCAGGTAGGAGGGTACGCGCTGCATTTTCTATGCCATAAGCTTCTACAGATTGGTTTTGCGTTTTGGAATTGCCTTCTGTGCCGTTAATATGTTGATAACGCGCTAAAATTCCTTGGCTTCGATCAAAATGATTGCCACGATAATAGGTATAATCATCACTCGAAGGATCTTTTGCTAATTTCTCGAAAGCCTGTGGGCTTAAAAGACTTCGCATCTGATTCAAAAAATCACGATGAAATTGGACTTCTTCTTCGTTGGATAGTCCATCGAGACCTACATCTTGGGTTTTTCTGCTTGCATCCGTATTTTCAAAAACTGAGTTGATAGGTTGCAAACGTGCTGCATATCCCCACACCGTTTTATCAAGACCTGTTTTGTCTCCATGAGCTGGGATAGCATTTTCTAACGATTTTCTTCCATCTTTGAGAATATCTTCCGACAAGTTGCCTAAGTTGATGTACAAATCACCTCCGTCTTTATTTGGATTAGTCAACGTCGGGTCCATCATCCAAATATCCAGATATTCAATATTGTGGGTTTCAAAATCAGTTTGTTCAAGTTTTTTGAATATACCAGCCCATCGGGTACGCGGTTGAAGTAATTTTCCTTCTGCATCAAGGAGATAAGTACTATAATTATAAGGACCACGCAACATGGGGTAATAAGCCAAATCCAGAGTAGGAAGAAAAGCATCTATACCAGTCTTGATTTCCTTGAATGGAAAAACTTCCTGTTCGGTGACGCGACGCGTACGATGATCTGTCAAAAACTGTACATCCACATTGGGATTTAAGGAGGAAGATTGATAGAAAATAGGATCGATATTATAAAAAGCTAAATGAGCTCTGTTGTATCCATAAGCTAAATCATTGCTTAATACATGTTCTTGAAATAATTGGGGAGTAGCCGAAATTTGCCAGCCTTGTTGATTTTTAATGTTTATAAAGCTAAAATTATTCTCAAAATCATCTAAATAGGCTATTCCTTTGCGCTCATTTCCAGCGTTCAACGCTTTGGCATATCCAGGTTTGGAATGCGCGATTTCTCCATACAAACTAATTGTTGATTCTTCATTGGTCTTGTAAAAAGGTAATTTATCCAAAATGCGTGTTAACCATTTTGAACTCGTAGCATAATGTATATCTGCACCCATCATCATATTGGCAATAGATTCTGCACCAATCTGTACTTTTTCGGAATAAGGTCTTTCGCTCAATCGCATAAAAGTTGTTCCCAATGCCAGTTTATCATGGACATTGTATTCTAAACGTGCTCCTATAAAAGTTTTTTGCTGCGACCCAAAAATACCATTGTCTTCTATTTTTACGCGCAAATCACCACTGCTTAATAGAAGAGCCTCATTTAAAATGCGCAAAGTACCAGATTCATAGTCTAATGCATAATCCGAGTTTTCTTGTAGCTGTAAGCCTCCTGCATATACCTTGACGGAATTAGGACTTATATCAAAAATTCCTAACTGATATTCTGCACTACTGTTCGATTGAATTGAACCTCTAAGACTATAGCGGTCTTTGTTTGGAAATAGTTGTACGGCATCTGCTTGAGTCTGTAAATATAATTCTGGAAAGGAATATTTTTGTTTTAATGCTTGTTCTGAAGCTAAAAATTGATCCTCTAAGTCCTTGCCAAAGGGTTCTATCGATGGAAATATGAGTTTTCCTCGTATATTATCTATTGTGATTCCTGAAATAAAATCTAATATTCCATCAGGACCTGAATTATTGTTGCTGGTTAATTTGTCCAATCCTGTCAATTCTAGCCAAGACTTGTTTGCCGTGCTATTTCCTTCTTGCAGAAGTGGGTTTTTAGTGCTGTTCTGTGTTTCGGTACGAACAATCTGAAGTTGTATATCCTGTTCGCTGAAGTTGTTTCCACCCAAAGAATAAATATTTTTCATCATCAAATCCCAAATGGGAAGATTGGTTTTCACTACTTCGTTCTTTAGTAGTTTGGTATATAAAGCTTTGGGATTCGCAGCATCAAAAGGAATATCTGTTGATAAATCTCCAACTTGATATTCTTTACCATTCGCTGTGAAACGATAGGCTACTGCTAAAACCTGATCCTCATTCAACGGAAAATTCAAAGAAATATAGCCTAATTGCCGATGGACTATATAATCTTGTCCTTCCAGGAGTTTTTGCGCAGTTTGAAGTCTCGCATAGTTATCTGTAGCTCCATTATTACCAAAAAAAGAGGATAAGAAAGAACTGTTTGAATATCGCCCATTTTCTCCTAGAAGTTCGGTTAGATTGTTTGCTAAGGGCGTTCCACTTTGATTTCCCGAAACAGAGTTAGGGAAAAGAGCATTTGCATTCCCCATAATGTTATTGTTGAACGGATTTTTCTCCGCCAAATCCAGAAACGCTACAATATCTCTTGCGCCTTCCACTTTATTTGTACGATTACTTATCCAAACTTCTATGGTTGTAATTTGCACAGGAGAATTAATTATAGGTGCAGTTTGTAAGCTTTTGTTGTAATTTTCTCTAAAATACTGGGCTAAAAAATAATGCTGATTTGCATCGTATCTGCTTAATGAAAGATTTAATTCTCTCTTAGCTTTCCCGTTTGAAATAATGATTTCATGGCTATCCGAACGTTTTTGTGAGAGTACTCCCGTAAAATTTACTTTTCCTACTTGCAATTGCGTCTTGATTCCAAAAAGTGCTTCTGCATTTCCCATTAATTGAGAGCGCGTGATGAAATTTACATTTCCAATTTCTAATCTTTGTAAAATGTCATCAGGCTTACCGATGTAATCGAATTTAATTTGATTCTCAAAGTCAAATTCAGCTTCTGAACTAAAATTTGCTAGTACGTTTCCACGTTCGCCAATCTTTCCATTCAGATGGAGGTTGAAATTTTGGTCAAAATCTAAGCCCCATAATTTACGATGACGCTCGTTGAGTAGAAGATTATCATTTTTGTTGCGTTGTGCCATCAATGAAATATCCACACTCCCTTTTGGCGTGATTTCGATTTTATTGCCCCCAAAAATTCGCTCAAAAGCAGGACTATTAATAGTTATAGGTTTGATAAATCCAGAGGAAGTATCGGATTTTGTTTGAGAGGCAGAGGTACTAGCCCAATAATTCTGTATGGCTATTTTAGTCGCTAACGCATTATATTCAATACGTTTAAGGTATTGTGGGTAACTAAAAATGGATGGTGCGTTATTTTGTATATGAAAAAGCTGATGCTTAGGATTGTAACTGTATGTTAGATATGAAGGAGTTTGAGATTGGGATTTTTTGAAAAAGGTAAAAGGGGTTGGCAATATATGAACTTTAGATAGCGGTAAAGAATAGCGCAGTGTATCTCCTAAAGACAAAAATGTTTGCCCCTTGCTTTGTAAGCACAGCAAGCATACTAATAAGAGAAGAAAATAGAATCTACGATTCGCCAAGGCTAATGCCAATTAAGGACTTTACAATTGATTTTTTAATTACTTATAAGTATACGATTTCTTTTAAGAATAACAAAGTGATCTGTTATAATAGATTTAGTAGTTTTCTATGTTAATTTATGATTATCTAAAATATTCTTTAAAGAAAAATAATTAACAAAGAATTTGTTTCTTAATAAACTTTTGTTTAAGTTTGATTAAACAGATAAAACGTTTTAGTTGGGTTTTATGATGGGAAATTATGGAACTGATGTTTATTTCTTTTTATGATAACCAAATTATCTTAATAAATCTAGTTTATAAACCAAATTAATGTGTTATGAAAGTTCGAGGCACAATTCAAAGATGGACTGCAATTTTTGGAGTCGCTTTAGCCACTATTATCCAAGTAGGCTGTCAGAAGGATTTGGATGGGGTAGACTTAGATAATGAATATGCTAACTATGGTGCAAATGGTACTGATCAACCTAATTCTTCTTCTTTTGTGTATTTGGTTACCGCATTAAGGGATTTAATGCCAGACAAAATCATTTCGTTTTATAATATTGGTCCATCAGCTTCTCGCCTTTCTTTTAACGGGGTAACAGTTGGCTCAAAAGTAGATTATGCTTGGAATCCGTATTATAGTACTTATTCGGCACCAAATATTCCTGGTCTGGATAAATCAAGGTTAGGTGCCGCTGCTATTGATGTGAATTCCACCTCTAGTTCAACACTGACAAGTTTTGCCAACAGAACAAAAACAGATGGCTACGGTGTATTTCTTTATTATGATTTGCGTTCTACTAATATTGCTTCTTATTTATCGGGTGCCTCAAATATTCTTTATGGACAAAATACAAGTTTTGATAATGGTACTACAATCCAACGCCCACTACGGATATCGAATCAGGATCTACCTATCAATTAATATCCGCTACGAATGGCTCAAGTGTATTAGATGTTTATTTTAGTGGAACTACTGACGGAACTAAAGTTCATTTATGGTCGCCAAATAATAGTAATGCCCAAAGATGGAAAATCACCAGCGTAGGAAACGGTTTTTATAAGCTTCAACCTCTTGTTGCTCCTACAAAATGTTTAGATGTCTCGAATGCTGGAACAGCCAATGGTACGCAAGTACAGATATATAGCGATAACTGTACAAATGCACAAAAATGGAAAATAACCAATGTAGGAAATGGGTATTATACGTTAAGCCCAGCACATAAATTAACTTCCAATTTGGATGTCAACCAAGGAGCTTTTACAGATGGTACTAAAATTCAAATTTATAATGCCAATACGGGTAATGCACAAAAATGGAGATTAATCAAACTATAATTTAAGTTTGTATCAGGTGTGTGAAAAGAAAGGGGGAAAATTTCCCCCTTTTGTATTTTATAGCTTTTTCAAAGCCAATTTGATAATTTGTTCTACGGAAAGTGATTCGCTAGTTTGAACAATAGAAGCCAATACTTTTTCGACTTGATTTTTGGCAAAGCCAAGCATAACTAAAGCTGTTAAAGCTTCTTCTGGCACAGATTGTTTTGCAATTGGTAAAGGCAATAAAGCATCATCACCTTGTTTTTTCAATTTATCCTGAAGTTCCAGGATAACACGTTGTGCTGTCTTGGGGCCAATACCTTTGATTTTTTGGATCATAGCCACCTGACCATTCACGATTGCAGATTGTATCTCTTCCGGAGTACTTGAAGAAAGCATCATCCGCCCCGTATTCGGACCAATTCCAGAAACGGAAATCAAATGGTTAAACAAATGACGTTCACCTTCTGTCGCAAAGCCATATAATGTATGCGAATCTTCTCTTACTTGAAAAGAAATAAACAACTTGGAGTTCTCCTGATCTTTGATCAGCGAATACGTTGTTAATGAAATATGTATATGGTATCCAATTCCTCCTACTTCAAGAATAACATGCGTAGGGGCTTTGAATACCAATTTACCGTTAAAATAATCGTACATTTTTATTGTTTTTCGTATGATTGCGCATCCACAACAGCGATTGTTACCATATTCACAATTTCGCGTACCGAGCTGTCTAATTGCAATACGTGTACTGGCTTGTTCATTCCCAATAAAATAGGACCGACAGCTTCTGCATTACCCACTTCTTGCAACATTTTATAAGCAATGTTACCTGATTCTAGATTCGGGAAAATAAGTGTATTCGCCGCTTGTCCATTCAATGTGCTGAAAGGGAAGTTAGATTTCAACAATTCACTATTCAATGCAAAGTTCGCTTGCAACTCGCCATCTACTACTAAGTCAGGATGATTTTGGTGTAATAATTTTACCGCTTCACGAGTTTTGATTGAAGTAGGGCCATCGTTTGATCCAAAGTTAGAATACGACAATAAGGCCACACGAGGTTTCACGTTGAAACGACGTACCGTTTTCTCAATTAAAACCGTAATATCTGCTAACTCTTCAGCTGTTGGGTTTTCATTCACGGTAGTATCACCAAAGAATAAAGGTCCTTTTTCAGTCAACATCATATACATACCAGCAATACGACTACCCGGTTTTGCACCAATAACTTGTAAAGCTGGTTTAATTGTAGAAGCATAGTTGCGTGTCAAACCTGAAATCAATGTGTCCGCATCACCAAATTCCACCATACTTGCTGCATAATAGTTGCGGTTTGTGATAAGATGTGTAGCATCAAATTTGGATAAACCACGACGTTGACGTTTTTTATACAGGTTTTCCACATATTCGTTGAAACGAGGACTATCTACTTCTTTACGTGGATCAATGATGGTAACGTTGTCTAATTCGAAGGCATATTCTTCAATCAAAGAAGTGATTTTTTCTTTATTTCCCAACAAAATAGGAATAGCGATGCCTTCTTCTTTCACGATCTGAGCAGCACGGAGAGTTTTGTAATTATCTGCTTCTGCAAAAACCACACGTTTAGGATTGTTTTTTGCTACTGCAGAAAGATGACGCATAATACCATCATCCTTTCCTAGACGTTTACGTAATTCATCTTTATAGACATTCCAGTTTTCAATGGTTTTGCGTGCTACACCTGATTCTACAGCAGCCTTGGCAACGGCCATAGAAACTTCCGTAATCAAGCGAGGGTCTGTAGGTTTTGGTATAACGTAGTCCGTGCCGAAACGTAAATTGCTAGTGTTGTACGCTTGATTTACCTCTTCAGGAACAGGTTCTTTTGCTAATTCAGCTATGGCTTTCACCGCAGCAATTTTCATTTCCTCGTTGATAGCTGTTGCACGAACATCTAATGCTCCACGGAAGATGTATGGGAACCCTAATACGTTATTTACTTGGTTTGGATAATCTGAACGTCCTGTACCCATAATGATATCGTCACGAGTCGCAACGGCCAAATCATACGCAATTTCTGGGTTTGGATTAGCCATCGCTAATACTATAGGTTTTGGTGCCATTGTTTTCAACATTTCAGGTGTCAGAACATCCGCAGCGGATAAACCTATAAATACGTCAGCATTGTTTACGGCATCCGCTAAAGTATAAATATCTCTATCTGTAGCCCATTCTGCTTTTGTTGGATCAAGATTTTCTCTATCCTTTCGGATTACACCTTTACTATCCAACATGACGATATTTTCTTTGCGTGCGCCTACTGCCACGTACATCGCTGTACAGGAAATAGCCGCAGCACCAGCACCGTTAACAACGATTTTCACGTCAGCGATATTTTTGCCTTGCAATTCACAAGCGTTTATCAATGCTGCACCTGAAATAATAGCTGTACCATGTTGGTCATCGTGCATAACAGGAATATTCATTTCAGCTTTCAGACGTCTTTCAATCTCGAAACATTCTGGTGCTTTAATATCTTCTAAATTGATACCACCAAAAGTCGGTTCTAATGCTTTGACGATATTGACAAATTCATCCACATTTTTTGTGTCTAATTCAATATCAAAAACATCAATGTCCGCAAAAATTTTAAATAAAAGACCTTTTCCTTCCATTACAGGTTTTCCGGCTTGTGCGCCGATATCCCCAAGTCCTAAAACAGCAGTACCATTACTGATTACTGCCACAAGATTTCCCTTAGTGGTATATTTGTATGCATCTTCGGGGTTGGCTGCAATAGCCAAACAAGGCTCTGCCACACCTGGTGAATACGCTAATGATAAGTCTCTCTGTGAGTTGTACGGTTTTGTTGGAACGACTGCAATTTTCCCAGGACGACCCATTGCATGATAATTTAGGGCATCCTTTTTTCTGTTAATATTGCTCATAATTTATTTTTTGTAATCTACTTAATCCACAAAAGTATTATTATATATTAATATGGACGAAAAATATTCACTATTATTTTAATGTATTTAGTAGTGTAAACATGCGTTGACGCATTTGCGAAGCTCCACCATCATAGTTGTAAACTAATAAGGAAAAAGTGTATTTCTTGCCGTCTTTAGCAGTATGATAGCCAGTATAGCCTAAAGTTCCATTGATAGTTCCACTTTTCATGGTCATTTCATTATAAGTTGGCAGACTTTTTTGGAATTCACTAAACCAAGGTCTTTTGAGTGCATATTGCATAATTTGGTTCATAGCATTAGTAGTCACATTGTTTTGAGGAGACAATCCGGAGCCATCCACAATATCCAATTCACTGGATTTGAGATTCAATTTTTGCTCCCAATATTTTTTTACATACTGTGCGCCATCATAAGTTGATGTTTTGCCTCCGCTAATAAATGCAATGCTTCTTAATAAAGCTTCTCCATATAAGTTGATACTGCGTTGATTGAACCAATGTACTATTTCGTGCAAAGGAGGCGATACATGAGTATCCAATTCTTTAGAAGCTTGTGGTACTTTTTGTCCTTCTTCAGCCATACGTTGGCCTGTAGTGATTCCTTGCAGGATTTCAATGCTATCCGTTGCCAAAACTTTTTGAAAATTAAAAGCTAAATCATAAGCTGGATCAGGTAAAGAAATCTCAATTGTTTTTTTCAAATTTTGACCATAAGTTCCTTTAATGACAATTTTCTCACTGTATGGTGCAGAATAAGCATATACATTATCGCCTGAGCCGGGACGGCCTACTTTAACTTGATTTACCAGTTTCAAATAACTTAAATCCGATGTGGTATTCGAAATAGGGGCATCATCTTGAATTCTTCCCGCTTGAAAATTAATTCCGCTGCTATTTTCACGCCAATTCAACGAAGAAATACCAGCACCGTAATAATTGCCCATATCTGTCCAAATCCACCCTCCTGGAACATCTATGCCTTGGTACATACTATCATCTGCTATAATACGCCCATCAACGGATGTAATACCAACATCGATAATTGCTTTCTTCCATTTGGCTAAAATCACATCTTCTTTGGTGTGTGCATATCGATGACTACCTAAAGTGGGATCTCCTTCACCATGCACTACAATATCTCCATGCAAGATGCCGACAGAATCAATTTCTCCAGTATAATACAGCTTCGTTTTATACGTGTAATCTTTTCCTAAAATATCTAAGGCCGTAATAGAAGTAATGACTTTCAAGGTCGAAGCTGTTGGAAGTCCTACGGTCGTGTTTTTTTCAAAAAGCGTTTCCCCTGTTTCGCTATTGATTACATGCAACGCCGCTATACCGTTTGTAAGAGAAGGATGCTTCGTAAAAGTTGAAAAACTCTGTTCTAACTTTTGTTTGATTGTTTGCGCTTGCGTAGTACACGTAATGCCCAAACTTAGGATGCTTGCTAGTAAAATAGATTGTAATTTCATAGTATTGGGTATATGAGCAAATATACATTTTTCAAAACTATCCCTTATGTACCGTATTTGTAAAAAAGGTACACACATTTGTGTTCGATTTCCATTATGGGAATATAAATGTTTAACTTGCATTACTTTTACATATCAAAAACTATGTCACATTTAGAAAGATTAGCACAGATCAGAGCGGCTATGAAAAGCCAAGGAATTGATGCTTATATCATTCCATCATCTGATCCGCATATAAGTGAGTATCTTCCAGAAAGGTATAAATGTATTGCTTGGGTTTCTGGGTTTACAGGTTCTGCAGGTACTTTAGTTATTACTCAGGACTTTGCAGGATTATGGACGGATGCAAGATATTTTGTACAAGCCAATGAGCAATTGGCGGGTACGGGGTTTGAATTGGTAAAATTAAAAACACAAGGGGCAGCTGAATATGCCGATTGGTTAAGTGAGCAATTAGAAGAAGGTGCTCAGGTCGCTTTTGATGGCAACTTAGCCTCATTATTAGTAGCTCACACCGTCAAAAGTATTCTAGAGCCTTTGCAAATTAAGGTGAATGGACATGTAGATTTACTTTCTGCAATTTGGAATGATAGACCTGAACTTCCGCAAGTAAAAGCTTTTCTTTTGGATGAAAGCACAACGGGACAATCAACAACTTCGAAATTGGCTGCTGTTCGTCAAATCTTAGCAAAAGCAAGAGTAGAAAGTCATTTCATTTCTTCGTTGGATGACGTTGCTTGGTTGCTAAACATCCGTGGACAGGATGTTCCTTGTAACCCAGTGGTCTTATCTTTTGTGTACTTGTCACAAGATAAAGCTATACTTTTTATTGCTGATGGTAAGCTGTCTCCTGAAGATATCGCTATCTTAAATAGCCAAGGTGTTGAAATTGCTGATTATGAAGCAGCATTAGAGTTTGTGAAGAATATTGATACAGCTTCTATAGTTATCGATCCAAAACGTACTTGTTTCGCTATTTACGATAGTATTCCATCTTCGGTTAAGATTGTAGAAAAAATCAATCCTTCTACTTCCTTAAAGGCAATTAAGAATGAGGTAGAGATTAATCATATCCGTCAGACAATGATTAATGACGGTGTCGCGATGACTAAATTTTTCAAATGGCTAGAAGAGGCTATTGGTCAAGAGGAATTATCCGAAATATCAATTGCTGAGAAGTTACAGGGATTTCGTGCAGAGCAAGACGGATTTGTGGATGTAAGTTTCAGCACTATTGCAGGTTATTTAGATCATGGAGCTTTGCCACATTACCATGCTACGGAACAAAGCAATTATACATTGAAACCAGAAGGTTTATTGCTGGTCGATTCTGGTGGCCAATACAAAACAGGAACAACCGATATTACGCGCGTGATTTCTTTGGGTAATATTACGCAAGAGGAGAAAGATGATTACACAATTGTGTTGAAAGGAACAATAGAAGGAAGTCAAGCTATTTTTCCAGTAGGTTCTAAGGGGTATCAAATAGATGCCATTACACGTAGACCCATTTGGGCTACCTTACGTAATTACGGTCATGGAACAGGACATGGTATTGGTTTCTTCTTGAATGTGCACGAAGGTCCTCATGTTTTCAATCCTACTCCGACAGATATCGCTATTGAAGAAGGAATGATTACTTCTATAGAACCGGGCTTATACCGAGAAGGAAAACACGGTATTCGTATTGAAAACTTAGTCTTGGCTAAAAAACATGATAACAGCATTTTTGGCGATTTTATGAACTTTGAAACGCTGACTATCTGTTATATCGATACAGATTTAGTAAATAAAGATTTATTAGGGCAGGAACATATCGATTGGTTAAATGATTACAACCAATTCGTCTTTGATAAATTATCGCCTCATTTGACAACTGCAGAAGCAAGTTGGTTGGCAAATAAAACAAAAGCCATTTAAAAGAAAAAATGCTACTCAATCGAGTAGCATTTTTTCTTTTAAATGGACTTATAATTGATATATTTAGCTAATCAATATAAAGGCTATACTATATTATGCATTCAAGAAGATTCTTTATTAAAAAAATAGGACTCTCCACGCTTAGCGTTGGCTTATTTACGACGGCATCACAAGCTTTTTCTTTTGGCACAAAAGCTAAATCGAATAAGCCGATAGTCCTATCAACCTGGGATTTCGGTTTAAAAGCGAATGAAGAAGCTTGGAAAATTTTATCTCAGGGAGGCAGAGCTTTAGATGCAGTAGAGCAAGGTGTGCGTCTTACAGAAGCAGACCCGGAAGAGCGCAGTGTGGGATATGGAGGACGTCCGGATCGTGATGGCAAAGTCACCTTGGATGCTTGTATTATGGATGAAAATGCTAATATTGGTTCTGTAGCTGCTTTGAAAAATATAAAGCATCCTATTTCTGTGGCACGAGCGGTTATGGAGAAAACACCACACGTCATGTTAGTAGGTGAAGGTGCTTTGCAATTTGCCAAGTCGCAAGGTTTTTTGGAAGAAAATCTATTGACCGAACCATCTGAAAAAGAATGGAAAGAATGGTTAAAAACAGCAAAGTATGAACCTGTAGTCAATATTGAGAATCACGATACGATTGGTATGATTGCATTGGATGCGAAGGGCAACCTTTCGGGAGCATGTACTACGAGTGGTATGGCTTACAAAATGCACGGTCGAGTAGGAGATTCGCCTATTATTGGTGCGGGATTGTATGTAGATAATGAAATTGGCGCAGCGACGGCTACGGGGCATGGCGAAGAAGTTATCCGTACTGTGGGCAGTCATTTGGTTGTAGAGTTAATGCGTCAAGGAAATTCTCCGCAAAAAGCTTGTGAAGAAGCGGTGCAAAGAATTATTAAGTTTACGCAAAAGAGAGGCAAAACCTTAGATAATATACAAGTTGGCTTTATCGCTTTAAATAAACAAGGAGAGTATGGCGCGTATTGCATACATGGCGGATTTAATTATGCCAAGTATGATGCAAAAGGAAATGAATTAATAAAGGGAAAATCGTATTTGAAGAATAATGGCTAAACTAGAAATAGCAAGTTTTAATGTACAATCTGCATTGATAGCACAAGAATTTGGTGCAGATCGCGTTGAATTGTGTGCGGGAATGGATGTCGGTGGGACGACTCCTTCGGATGAAGATATCAAAGAAGCACGTGATAAGTTAAAAAATAAACTTCATGTTATGATTCGTCCTCGTGGCGGAAATTTCGTGTATTCAGAAGCTGAATTCGAACAAATGAAAGCAGATATATTGCGTATTAAACAAATGGGTGTAGATGGATTGGTGTTTGGTGTTTTGAACGAAGACAACACGGTTAATGTTGCGCAAAATCGCGAATTGGTACAATTGGCTTCACCACTTTCTTGTACGTTTCATAGGGCTTTTGATGAAGTTCCAGATTTTAAAGTAGCATTAGAAGAGGTTATATTCTGTGGTTTTGAGACTATTTTAACATCAGGTTGTAAGCCAAATGTGAATATAGGGCTGGGTAATTTGCGGGAGCTGGTACAATTGGCTAATGACAGAATCACCATTATGCCTGGTGGTGGGTTGCGTTCTACTAATGTGCAGCATATTCTGTACGAAACAGGAGCTTCTTATTTTCATTCTTCTGCTATCACTGATGGAAGTGATACGACAGTAGGGATGGAAGTAAAAGCAATTAAAGGCGCAATAAAAGTTTAAGCGTTTGTTAATAGTTCTTTTAATTTTTCCTTGTTCAAAGGTTTTTGAACATAATCTAAAATAAAAGGATATTGATTTATTTTTTGTTTATCCGACTCCAGATGAGAAGAACTAATAATGAAAATCTTAGAAGTTAGTATAAACCGATAGCTTTCTTCCTGAATTTTGTCCATCATTTCCCATCCTGACATATAAGGCATATTAATATCTACAAATATGTAATCTGGCATTTTACTATTCATTTGATTTTGCGCGGTCAAAGCTCCTAATGCATCTAATGCATTTTCGTAACTTATAAAATCTATAGTTATATTTTCAATATTCTTTACCATGTTTTCGAATATGAATCGAAAAATAGCATTATCATCAATGAGAACTACGTTGTAATCGGCCATTGTATATTATATTATTGGAAATTTAACAAAAAATGTTGTGCCTTCGCCCACCTTACTTATAAGATCTATTTTACCACCAAGAGACTCCACTTGATATTTTGTGATGTTAAGACCGATACCTTTTGTTTCAAATCCCCGATGAAATATCTTTTTAAACATAAAAAGTTGTGATTTCATTTTCTCCAATTCCATTCCCAGGCCGTTGTCTTGAATAGACAAAGTAACATAATTCCCATCGTGATAGGTTCTCACATGAATTAGAGGTTTTCTTTTAGGATCTGAAAACTGTAAAGCGTTATCCAAAAGTTGGTCAATGATACTGTATAAAGTAACTCTTTGGGTTTTTACTTCTTTAACTTCTATATCTTTAGTAATGGTTGCTGCTTTTTGTAGTATAGTTGGATTATGTATGTTGATTATTTTTTCCAAGACAGCATGAAAATTGCAAAGTTCTATCTCGTTTTTATCCTTAGTCGGATTAATATCGGAGGTAATCACAATTAAATCTTCTACGGTTTCATCCAATTCATCGCAACTTGATTTTAAAAGTTCCAGAAACACATCTATGCTTTCTTTTTCCCGAGATTCTTTGATGCTGTCTATTAACATTTTAATATTAGCTATAGGACTTAGGAAGTTGTGCGCTATGATATGATTGGCTTCTTCTATTTGCAGAATTTTGGATTCTAAGTGTACTTTTATTGTTTCTAAATGATTTCTCTTGATTTCTAATTCATCTGCATTTCTTTTTAAACCTGTCATATCTACAAGCTGAACTATGAAATATTTAGGATTCTTTTGGGTATCCCGAACTAAAGAAATGGTAATAGAACACCATACATAATAGCCACTTTTATGTAGATATCTTTTCAAAAATGTTTGGTAATTTCTTTTTCCCTCGATTAATTCATTTCGCACCAATAAATCATATTTCTTATCATCTGGATGTGTAATATCCTTCGAGCGGATCTTTTGAAGCTCTTCCTTAGAGTAACCTAAAATTTCTGAAACTGTATGATTGCTTTCTACCACGTAGCCGTCTATAGAGGTGAGCGTAGTTCCTACACCCGAAAAATGGAAAGCCTGATAGAACTTGCGTTCTGAAAAGATCAATTGATCTTGATATTCTTTTTGCTTGGTAATATCGGTAATGACAACGGCAACGATTTCCGCGTTATCAGGAATAGGTTTGATCGTTAATGAATACCATTTGATGTTTTCACTGCCCTGAGCAAAGCTATATTCTAAGGTATTTTCAGTTCTGTTTTCGAGGCTATCCCGTATTAGAGGACTAGCTTTAGTTGAAATTGCTGGAGGAAGAACATCCGTTAAAACTTTTCCAAGGAAGGTGCTGGGAGGGAGTATTAGTAGTTCTGGTTTATTTGTCCAATAATTTAAGAACACTCCTTCTTTATTTACTTCGAAAATAATATCATTAATCGAAGATACTAAAAGCCTGTAATGATGTTCCTGTTTCCTTAATTGTATAAGTTGTTCTATTAAAAATGTATTATCATACAATGAAACTATATATTCATCTTCAGATTGGCATAGTTGAAAATGAGCAGAAAGGTACTTCGTATTTTTGTTTGTATTTACTTGGATAATGTACTTTGAGTCGTTACTGAGAGGGATTTCGGATAATACTGGTCTTAAAGAGTTGTAATCTAAGAATGAATATTCTTCAAGCACATTTATATTATCCACATCAGCTATGGATAATAAATATTGTGCTTCAGGAGTGAGCTCTATGATAAAGCCCGTGGTATTTATCCGTAATATTCCTTCTACCTTGAACTTATCCAAAGAGTCATTTTCAAACATTAATATCCAGCTAAATTGTTTAATTAGAGGTGTTATTATCAAATTTTTACTTAACCTCTCTTTAAAGATAACAGTTTTTGGAAATGAACGAATGGTTTTTAAAAAACTTTTGAAATAAAGGTATATTGGTTAATTTTTAGTGATTAATTCTGTATAATAATTAATATAACCTAGAATAATTTTTCTTTTAAGACAACGAAATTTTAGGAATTTGTTCGATCAATGTACTTGCTGCAGCCACTGTTAAATCATGCTTTAATTCAGATAATTCTAATTTAGTTTGATCAGAAAGACGAGGAATACAATAAAGATGAATCGAAGATTGTACTTCTGAAAGGATAATATCGCCAAAAACTATTCCTTTTCCTGCCAGAATTATTTTTTCTGGATTGAGAATATGAATTAACGTTGCAATTCCTTTCCCCAGCATATGTCCAATTTTTTTAATTGCTTCGATTGTCAGTTGATCCCCTACATTGTAAGCATGCACTAGTTGTTCGTAAGTAATCGGACCATCTTTGGTACTTAGAATGGAAGCTTCTCCTGCATTAAGACGTTCTTCAATATAATCAATAGCAGTCTGGAGAGAAGCTTCTACTTCCAAACAGCCTTTTTTGCCACATCTGCATAATTTATTACTATCTGCTAATGGGATATGACTAAATTCGCCAGCAAAACCTTTATGACCTTTAAAGATCTTATTGTTGATAAGAATTCCTAATCCCACACCCCATGTCAAATTGATTACAAGAGTATGAGAAGAGTTTTTAGCTTTCCCAAAATGTTTTTCTACCAAAGCAATCGCTGTTGAATCATTTTCAATATAAGTAGGTAATAATGTGCGCTCTTCTAAAATGCCCGCTACATTATACAAAGGAGAATCAGGTAAGTGCGAAGAATTAATTTTCTTTTCAGCATCTACGAAACCTGGGCATATAATACCAATACCCAAAAAGGCTGATTTACCAAACTGTTGCTTTATATTTTCAACAGCACTAACAATTTCTTCCAGTAATTCGTTTTCCGCGGTGATTAATAAAGGAATTTTCACCGTATCTACAACCTTTTCGATATCCATATTATAAACATCAATCAAAGTACGTTTCCTTTCTATCGAAATCGAAATTATATATCCTAATTTATTTTTATCGGCTTTATATAAATATGCTTTTCTACCACCTGTAGAATCTGTGAGACCTAAATTTATAATATATCCTTTTTTTAGTAGGTCTTTGATTCCTTTGGTAGTAATAGGTATACTTTTTTCTACAGCAAGGCTTAAATCGCCGATGGAGGTAGAGCCCAAAAAGAACAAATTTTTAAGGATGTTAGTGTTTAGATTCATGGTAATTGGTTTTTATTTTTGTAAATATATAAATTAAAAATTAATAAAATTAAAATTTAATAAGGCTAAATATTATCTTTTTTAGAAAAATGTAAAATTAAAACTTTACTGAGAGACTATTTGGTATTGCAATTAGTGGATTATAAGATCAAAATAATTGTATAGCTATTTTACTAAAAAAAAGTTTTACTTTTTTCTTTTTAGTAAAAATTTTCTTCTTTTTTCTTTTCCATTGTATCCTTTAGGATTGTATTCTTTTATAGTCCAAAAAAGAAATGCGCTCCCAATGGAGCGCATTTCATATGAATAAAAGATAACTTAGTTTTGTTTAGCCCACCATAATGGTGTCAATACCGCATCAGGACCACCCAACAAAGAAACGGCTTTATCATAGCCATCTTTGTCGGAGTTCATTAGACTAGATGGATATTTTAACCTTTGTGGGAAAAATTTGATCTGATTGGTCATGTAATTTGCAGTTGTCAATGCTGGCAAATTTGGCAAAGGATTTTCAATCGCAGGATTTTCGAAGAAAGGTAAACCTAATCTTCTGTGATCTGACCATGCTTCTAACGGCAACCATGGCATATTTGCAATATACTTTTGGGTTATGATTTTTGTTAAAGCATCGTTGCGAACAGTTCCGTTTTTATAAATACTATTGACAGGATATTGAATAGTTGC
The DNA here is from genome assembly GCF_014692495.1 of Sphingobacterium litopenaei. GTDB lineage: Bacteria > Bacteroidota > Bacteroidia > Sphingobacteriales > Sphingobacteriaceae > Sphingobacterium > Sphingobacterium litopenaei. Next base: position 199,852 of record NZ_JACOIJ010000002.1, read on the forward strand.
GGTGCCTGCCACTCCTGTGTAGCCGTCTACATAATTCATCGTTCTCGAAGCACCCGGCTCTGTTGTATGGGTGAATTTTACCGATGTTCCCACTCTATTGTAGGTTTCAGAATTCAAGTATGCTGATGCATATTGGGAAACTCCATGGTAATCAAAGTTAGCTTTCACGCCATTTTCATAAGCCGCTTGAGCAGTAGTTCCCGTATTCCAGCCTTTTAGCGAAGCCTCAGCAAGTAAGAAGTAAGTTTCCCAGCTCGCGAAGAATATACGGGAAGAGTTACTTGTTCTATAAGTCTTGGCAAGTGCAGGCATTTTTCCGACTTGAATCGAACGAATTGGGTTCACAGCGCCTTTGGCTCCAAAGTCACCACTTACTGCCGTGCTCCAAGTGAATTTCGTATCTATCCTAATAGTATCCGTATTGAATCCTGTTACAGGAGGAAATTTAACTTGGGTAGTCGAAGCATCGCTCGTATATGAAGGATAATTAGACCAAGTATTGCTATTAATATCTCCCGGTATATAGAAGGTTTTATAGGCTCGTGGGTCTATAATATTAGGTAAACCATCAAAGAAATATCCCGCTGTTGGATCATTGGTTCGAGTGGAATAATGACCTAACATTCTTTTTCCAATGTAGTTTTCTGGTTTTATAGCTGAATGATATTGATCGCCTAACTGATCCTCGGATTTAACACCTCCTAAACCCACATAAATATTATTTAGTGCTGTAGAAATTACCTGACCATTCCATTCTCTACTCATCACACCAGAAAGTGGATCCCATCCTGGTCGCTCTGCTACTTTGAAATTGTGGTCTGCTGTAGTGATTAATTTGTTGGATGCTACAGCATCTTCAAATTCTGATTTTGCTTTATTAGCATCTACCTCAGCGATACGCATAGCTAAGCGAAGGCGCATTGAGTTACCATATCGAATCCATTTGTCCCAATCATATTTGTACGCGGGATCTTGGTTTTGAAGTTTGTCAGGACGAGTTATATTAGCATCTATTTTGCTTGTAGCATCTTTCAGTTCGGCCAACAAGAAGTAGTACACATCTTGTGTTGATTTGAATTCTGGATTTTGGCCAGCAAATGCTTCGGTAGGAATAGCACCAAAATTGTCTGCCAATTCACTCATCAAATATGCTCTCCAAATTCTAGCTACCTGAGTAAGGTTATTGTTATAAGGTTGCGCAGAGCCATTTACAACTTTCATTTCGGCGATTTGAAGTGCTGTATTTGCGTGATTTAACCATTCTGAGATGTAGCGCCAATAATCGTTTGTCCAATCATCATTGTATCCACCACTGGTAATACCTCCTGAAAGGTGTTGACGGCCAGCAGCTTTCCAATACAATACAAATACGCGTTCAGCAATATGTGGATCTTGTTGCGCTGCAATTATTGAATTATTAATAAAATACTCTACTTGAACTTGATTTTCATTTGCTTGCGTAGGGTTAGTATTTATTTCATCAAATTTCGAACAACTCGAAAATGATGCTGCGGTTGCTAATGCAATTGCTATAGTAAGTTTTGTTAATTTCGTTTTCATTTTCTTAGATTTTAGAAGCCCAATGAAATATTTAAAAAGTATGAGCGTGAAGTTGGGAATGATAGGTACTCGAATCCCACAGCATTGGTGCTAATCGCATATACTGATTCTGGATCCACACCATTTGCGTGGCTCTTAATCATCCAAACATTGTTAGCGGATAAAGAAAATTTAGCACTTCTTACTATTGAAGAATTCAATAATCTTCCAGGAATACTGTAGCTCAATTGTATATTTCTTAAACGAATATTCGTCGCGTCATATAGATTTTGCTCCGTGATACCTAGGTTTCCAGAAGTGTTAGTCACTTGGTTCCAATATTGTTGATGGGTTACCGTTTTAGTATTCGCAGTATAACCACCATTGCCATCACTCACTACACCATCTACCACAAATGGTTGTCTATCGCCATTTACTACAGTCTCTGCTGCAAGTCCAGCACGTTGCAATGCTAGATTAGTACCAGCGAAGAATTTTCCGCCAAATCTACCATCCACTAAGAATGATAATCCAACATTTTTGTAAGAGAAGGAGTTTGTGATACCCAATAAAGCTCTTGCACTTTGATCACCTAATAAATGAGAACCGTTTGCTGCTGTTGGAAGTCCATCACCGTTTACGATAATTTTGCCATAATGAGGGCTGCTAGTATCCTCCACGCGCGCATATTTTGTTCCGTATATAGTACCATAACGTTGACCAACTGTACTATTAACTTGCAAATTGTCAAAGCCACCTAATTGATAGATGTTTAGATCCTCTGTAAGCTCGATCAATTCGTTTACATTTTTAGAGTAGTTGACATTAATATCCCAAAGTAAACTTTCAGCATTTTTTAAAACATTAATTCCTAATACGGCTTCTAAACCTTTGTTTTGAATATTACCCGCATTAGCCATATAGTTTTGATATCCTGAAAGAGGATTCATAGCCAATTTAATAAGTTGGTTGGTTGCATTAGTTTTGTAATAAGCAAAATCTAAAGAGAAGCGATCGAATGCTCTGATGTCAAAACCAACTTCAAATGATTTTAGGAGCTCACTTAGTACATTTGGATTATACAAAGTTGGGTTTTTAGAAGCAGTGGTGTTTCCATTAGGATCTTTTCCGATTGAATATGTGTTATATAGTTCATAAGGAGCAAGACTGCCTCCAGTTTCCGCATATGAAGCGCGTAGTTTAGCAAAATTTAACCAGGTAGGGATTGAACCTCCAGTTTTGCTAATCATATCAGACACGACCAATGATGTACTTATTGAAGGATAGAAATATGATCTATTCGCTTTGCTTAAAGTTGATGACCAGTCATTTCTACCTGTCACGTTGATAAACCAGAAATTATCGTAGTTGATTTCAGCAGTTCCGAATAATGAATTGATTTGTTTTTCACGAATACCTTCCGACACTCCTGGATTTCCTTCTGAGTTGCTAATTGTGAATAAATTCGGTACAGTCAACGAACCTGCCGATGAGGAGAGCCAATTTGAGCTTTGTTTCATTATTTGTCCGAAAACAGAAGCTGAACCATTCCATTTACCAAATAAATTGTCTTTACGTGCATTTAAACTTACAATGTAGTTGCGCTCATTGAAGTTGTCAGATCCTACACTATACGAGTTTGTTAATGAAGATCCTGTATAGGTTCTACTGTCGAATTTCGTGTTATATAGATCCGAACCAGCTCTGAAGTCCGCATCTAACCAATCATTAAATTTGTATTTGATAGTCGCATTTAATAAAAAGCGATTTCTCGAATCTTTATTTAACTTATTATTTACCGCCCAATATGGATTTACTGTATTACTGTTATTATACCAAGTTTGATTTGCCCCAGGTTGATCCATGCCTGCTTCGAATTCCGTAATATCAATTGTATTAGGTATTAATAATGCCGTAGAATAATAGTTACCTGCGTTTGAACCACCAACAGCTCTGTTATTAGCTGTTGTATTCATGTATTGAACTTTCAAATCTGTGGTCCATCTTTTTTCTGCACCAAATTGTGATGTCAGTTTAGAGATTAGGTTCAAACGATCCAATTTTACGCCTGGCGTTTTACTATCGTCATGTAGATAGGTGCCTGAAGTATACAAACTAGTGCCTTCGCTTAAAGATTGTTGGAAAGTTAAATTGTGAGTTGTGTTTACACCTGTCTTGAAGAAATTATCTAAATTGTTATATGCCTGTAAAGTGTGTGGTTTTCCGTCCCAGCCTGTTACACTTTGACCGGTAATCTTTTCTCCCCAATTACTTCCTGACTGTGCATTAAATAATCCATCCGTACCTTGAGAAAATTCCGTTTGAAGTTCTGGCGTAATGAAAAGATTTTCTAATCCTACGGTAGCCGAATAAGAAATACCCGCTCCTCTAGAACTTTTACCTGATTTTGTGGTGATTAAGATTACTCCGTTTAAGGCTCTTGAACCGTATAAAGCTGAAGCAGCACCACCTTTTAATACGGACATACTTTCGATATCTTCGGGATTTAAATCTCCGATACCGTTACCCATATCTGCAGATGGGTTCCAAAAATCATTGTTCGACGCACCAGCAAAGTTTTCCATAGGAACGCCATCCACAACGATTAAAGGTTGGTTGTCTCCCGTTAAGGATGTGAAACCCCTCAAAACAATTTTAGATGATGAAGCGGGACCACTTGAACCTTTGATAATTTGCAAACCTGCCACTTTACCCGTCAAGGCGTTAGCGATATTGTTTTCTCTTGCTTCTACTAATGCATCCCCTTTAATGTCCTGAAATGAGTATCCTAAGGATTTTTTCTCTCTTTTAATACCCATTGCTGTCACTACGACTTCGTCGATGCCGCTAGCATCTTGTTCTAAAGTAACACTTACTGTTGTGCCCGATACAGTGATTTCTTGAGAAAGGTAGCCTAGTATAGAAAATTTTAATTTTTCTCCATTGTTAGCTTGAATAGTAAAATTACCATTTGTGTTAGATTGGGTGACTCTATTTGTGCCAAGGACATAAACTGTCACACCAGGCAAGCCTCCATTAGAATCTGTTACTCTCCCAGTAACAGTCTGTTGTGCAAACACTGTTGTAATGCTACATATTAGCATCAACAGCGAAATGCTCCAATGTTTGTAAAATGTGCTCATAATTTGTTAGTAGTAATGAATGTTTGTTATTGATTTTTTATTAAGTTGTCACTTTGCATGACAGCTACACAAGCTGATGCAATAGTTTGTATATTGTCTAGATTTGATATTTCGATAGATGTACGTTGTGATAGTCTTGGAATACAAAAAATGTGAATTGATGATTGAATCTCTGGTAACAGGATAGCTCCAAAGGCAGCTCCAATGCCGCTAATGATTACTTTCTCAGGATTTAGAATATGTATTAACGTGGCTATACCTTTACCTAGCATGAACCCCATTTTCTTTATTCCATGAATACTTAATTGGTCGCCCAGTTTGTAAGCTTGGATAAGTGAATTTAGAAATTGTGACTTGTCTTTACTCTCCACATGAGGTGCTAATAACGATACTTCGCCTTCTTTCAGTCTTTCTTTTATGTATTCTATTGCGGATTCGAGTGAAGCTTCTACTTCCAAGCAGCCTTTTTTGCCACATGAGCACAGTTTATTCTCATCCGCCAATGGAATATGGCTAAATTCACCAGCAAACCCATTGAAGCCTCGGAATAATTGTTGATCTACTATAATTCCTAATCCAACGCCCCAAGTTAAATTGATTATTAGTGAATGATTTGTGTTTTTCGCTTTCCCAAAGTTTTTTTCCGCAATTGCGATGGCTGATGAATCGTTTTCTATATAAACGTCTAACTTAAGATCATTTTTTAATCTACGAGGTAGATCGTATAATGGAGATTCCTTTGAATACGAATTATTTACACCTTTGTGAGAGTCCACAAATCCTGGAGTAGTAATGCCAATAGCAAAAATTGGATATGTATTATAGGTTTCTATAATTTTTTCAGCATAAACAACTATACTGTGGTATATAGTCAAGTCATCGAACTGATTAATGTTTATATCTATATTTTCTATCAACGGTTCGTTGAAAATATTATATAAGCCCATAATAATGGAATACCTATTTATACTGATTGTAAGCGTATTTCCAATTTTTTCTTTGTTCAATTTGTAGGCTGCCGCTCTACGGCCACCAGTTGAGGCTCTAAGGCCGTCTGGAATAACAAAATTTTGGTCAATCAATGACTGTATCGATTTAGCAATAATTGGAACGCTTTTCCCAATAGAATTACTTATCTCTGCTATTGATTGTGGTCCAGAAAAATATAAGGATTTTATAATTTGCGTATAAAACTGGTCCATCATAAATAGGTTCTTGTAAATGTTTTATAAAGTTAAGTATATAATTTTTTAAATTCCAAATACTTTTTAAAAAATATAATAAGTTGTACTTGTTTCCTGCATTTTTATTTTAAGTCACTTGTCAAATCATTTTTTTATCTTCGGGAAACTAAACTCTATCTAATTACATGAAACAACGTTATTATTCGCTGGATGTGTTTCGAGGTGCTACAGTTGCACTTATGATAATGGTCAATAATCCAGGGACTTGGGGAATTATGTTTGCTCCGTTGAAACATGCGCCCTGGCATGGATGTACGCCAACGGATTTAGTGTTTCCTTTTTTTTTATTTGCAGTAGGAAATGCTATGTCATTCGTTATTCCTCGATTACAAGAAGCAGGAGATGCTATTTTTTGGAAAAAGGTGATTAAAAGAACAATTCTTATTTTCTTAATAGGATTGGGATTAAATTGGTTCCCATTTGTCCAATGGATTGATGGTACACTCCAATTCAGAGAGTGGATGAGTAGTGTCGATCCTACAAAAGGGGTGCGAATTCTTGGGGTATTACAACGTATTGCTATTGCTTACTTCTTTGCATCTATACTTGCATATTACTTTAAACCGCGGACGTTAATTTATATTTCAGCTCTAATTTTGTTTGGTTATTGGGGGATATGCGCGGCATTAGGTGGTGAGGATCCTTATTCATTAGCAGGATGGTTTGGTACTGAAATAGATAAAAATATTTTAGGTGTACCGCATATGTATAAAGGAGAAGGCGTACCTTTTGATCCAGAAGGACTGATGAGTGCCTTGCCTGCGGTAGTACAAGTTGTATTCGGTTATTTAATAGGAGTGTTTATTAAGAAACAAGGTCAGGTAGATTGGTTGTGGACTAAAGTTCCTGCTTCCAATGAACCACATTTTAAATTATTGTCTGGACTTTTTGTGACAGGATTTATCCTTATAGTTTTGGGATGGGCATGGTCATTAGGATTTCCAATTAATAAAAAGATATGGACTAGCTCGTACGTGCTCTACACAACTGGATTGGGAATTATGACGATTGGCGGAATGATATGGTATATCGAGGTACAAGGTGTTAAGAATTGGTTAACTAAATTTTTTGATGTCTTTGGCAAAAACCCATTATTCATATTTGTATTGAGTGGTTTATTTCCAAAAGCTATGGCTTTAATTCGTATACCGAATGGATTGTCTGATGCTGGAGAACAATTATACATCACGCCTTTATCTTGGTTTTATCAAAATGTTTGTGCGCAAATGCCGGGAGTACCTGAAATCGGGTCATTAGTTTATTCATTATTGTTTTTGGCGCTGATGTGGATTATCGGTTATTTCATGGATAAAAAAGGTATTTACGTGAAGGTGTAAGTAATATGAAAGTTTGGAAATTAGGTAAATTTGGAAATAGTATAGATAGTTGTCTAAATATATGGGAAATCTGACTGTGAGATAATTGCTCATAGATAAGGTAATTTTCAAATTTCCAAATTCTTTTCATTTTCAAATTTAATGCTTACCTTTGCAGACAATTAATTAAATTTTTAACGCTTTAATATTATTCACGAAATGTATTTAAGTAAAGAGTACAAAGCTGGTATCTTCGCAGAATTTGCTGGTGCAGCTGAAAACACTGGTTCTGCAGAAGGACAAGTTGCTTTATTCACTAAAAGAATTGCTCACTTAACTGAGCACTTGAAAAAAAACAGAAAAGATTTTAATACACAACGTTCTCTACAAAAATTAGTAGGTAAACGTCGTTCATTATTAGCTTATTTGTACAAAAAAGATATCAACCGTTACCGTGCGATCATCAAAGGTCTAGGTTTACGTGATATCATCAAGTAAGCTTCATACAGTGAAAAGCTTAAAAAGCCATCCATTTTTGGATGGCTTTTTTTTGTATTATGCTTACATAGAATAAAAAATCCGTAACTTTGTTCAGAATTTTTAAAGGTCATAAAAATCGATGCATCAGTAGAATAAAGAGGAAAAATGCATCTCGAATTACAAAACAATGAGTTATAACGAAAAAAAAGTAACAATCGATTTAGGCAACGGACTTGCTCCTATCGAATTGTCTACAGGTAAATTGGCTAAACAGGCTGATGGTTCTGTAGTATTAAAGCAAGGTGATACGATGTTGTTAGCAACAGTAGTATCATCAAAAGAAGCTAAAGCAGGTGTGGATTTCTTACCACTTTCTGTAGACTACCAAGAAAAATATGCGGCTACAGGTCGTATCCCAGGAGGTTTCTTACGTCGTGAAGCAAGATTATCAGACTATGAAGTGTTGATTTCTCGTTTGGTAGATAGAGCTTTACGTCCATTATTCCCCGAAACATATCACGCAGACACGCAAGTGATGATCTCGTTGATCTCTGCTGATAAAGATATTATGCCAGATGCATTAGCTGGTTTAGCGGCTTCTGCAGCTATCGCTGTGTCTGACATTCCTTTCAACGGTCCTATTTCTGAGGTACGCGTAGCGAAAATCGATGGTCAGTTAGTAATCAACCCACGTTTATCTCAATTAGATAAAGCGACTTTAGAATTTATCGTTGCTGGTTCTGCACAAGATATCGTGATGGTAGAAGGTGAAGCAAACGAAATTTCGGAAGCTGAAATGGTAGAGGCTATTGCTTTTGCACATGAGGCTATCAAAAAGCAAGTTGCTGCACAATTAGAATTATCAAAATTAGTAGGTTCGGAGACTAAACGTGAGTTTAACCACGAGCCTTCGAATGAAGAGTTAAGAGCTCAAATTTTCAGTGCTACTTACGATAGAGTATACGAGATTGCAAAATCTGGTTCTTCTAAACATGAACGTTCTGAAAAATTTGCTGCTATTGGTCAAGAAGTAATTGATTCATTAGGTGAAGAAATCGACGACGAGACTAAATTTTTAGCTAAAAAATATTTCCACGATGTACAATACGATGCGGTTCGTAATCTAGTATTGGATGAAGGAATTCGTTTAGATGGTCGTGATGTACGTACTGTACGTCCTATTTGGTCTGAGGTAGATTATTTACCTGCAGCACACGGTTCAGCAGTATTTACACGTGGTGAAACACAATCATTGACTTCCGTTACTTTAGGTGCTAAAGACGATGAGCAAATGATTGATGGTGCATTTATCAATGGATACAACAAATTCATTTTACATTACAACTTCCCAGGTTTCTCAACAGGTGAAGTAAGACCTAATAGAGGTGCTGGTCGTCGTGAAATTGGTCACGGTAACTTGGCTATGCGTTCATTGAAAAAAGTATTGCCTGCTGATTCTGAAAATCCGTACACAATTCGTGTTGTTTCGGATATCTTAGAATCAAACGGTTCTTCTTCAATGGCGACTGTTTGTGCGGGTACGTTAGCTTTATTGGATGCGGGTGTGAAATTAAAATCACCAGTATCTGGTATTGCAATGGGCTTAATCACGGATGAAAAATCAGGTAAATATGCTATTCTTTCTGATATCTTAGGTGATGAAGATCACTTAGGTGATATGGACTTCAAAGTAACGGGTACAGAAAATGGTATCGTTGCTTGTCAGATGGACTTAAAAATCAATGGTTTGAAATGGGAAGTATTAACTCAAGCGTTGGATCAAGCGAAAGAAGCTCGTCTTCATATCTTAGGTGAGATGAAGAAAACTATCGCAGAGCCTCGTGAAGATTACAAACCTCACGCTCCTCGTATCATCCAATTGACTATCGATAAAGAATTTATCGGTGCTGTAATTGGTCCAGGTGGTAAAATCATCCAAGAAATGCAACGCGAAACTGGCGCTACTATTTCTATTGAAGAAGTAGATAACAAAGGTATCGTTCAAATTTTTGCAGATAATAAAGCTTCTATCGACGCGGCTACTACACGTATCAAAAATATCGTAGCAAAACCAGAAATTGGTGAAACGTACGAAGGTAAAGTGAAATCTATTATGGCTTTCGGTGCTTTCGTTGAGATTATGCCAGGTAAAGATGGTTTATTACACATTTCTGAAATTGATTGGAAACGTCTTGAATCTATGGACGGAATCTACAAAGAAGGTGATATTGTAACTGTTAAATTGTTAGATATTGACAAACAAGGTAAAATGAAACTTTCTCGCAAAGCTTTATTGCCTCGTCCTCCACGTGAAGACAAACCAAGAAGAGAAGATAAGCCAGCTGCAGCAGCTCCAGCTCCTGAAGCGCCAAAAGCTTAATTTTTCAATAACATAATATTATAAAGGCTCAATCAAAAAAGGTTGAGCTTTTTTGTGGAATGAGATTCAGCTTACTTATTATTGTCTGTGTATTTTTAGACAAACGATTTATAAGGAGCTTTTTAAAGAGTAGAGATAATAATTTTTTACTCACTCCGTTTCACAGGTTCTAAATCTTTTAATTCGTCTTCGGAGAATAATCGATAATGTACTTTAAAGGTTTTGCCGAGAGGTGTTTCTAAAGAAAAGCCACCAGGTCCAAAACCGTCTAGTACATCTAAAGTAAAATGAGAATATTGCCAATATTCGAAAAGGTCTCTATCAATCCAAAATTCAAAACCCTCGACTAGACCTATCATGGCGTCATTCATTCTTGGAAAATATCCGCCTTTTTCAAAACATTGAGGTTGTGTCCCTTCGCAACACCCACCAGCTTGATAAAACATCAAATCTCCATGTTGCGCTGCTAACTGTTGAATCACTTGCTTTGCTTCTTCTGATACATCTAATCGTTTTATCATAATTCAGTTTTTTATAAAAATGGGGTTTCCTTGGAAACCCCAATACATAGATAGTGTGTCTAAAAAAATCCTAATTTTTCTTTATTATAAGAAATCAACATGTTCTTTGTTTGTCGGTAGTGATCCAGCATGATTTTGTGGTTTTCACGACCAATACCTGATTGCTTATAGCCTCCAAATGGAGCACCAGCAGGGTAGGAGTGATATTGATTTACCCATACACGTCCTGCCTGTATGGCGCGAGGAACCGTATACAGTTGATGTGCATCACGAGTCCAGACACCAGCACCTAAGCCGTAGATTGTATCGTTTGCAATTTCAATGGCTTCTTTCTCATCTTTGAAAGTGGTAACAGCCAACACTGGACCGAAAATTTCTTCTTGGAAAATACGCATCTTGTTGTGTCCTTTGAATAAGGTAGGTTTGATATAATAGCCATCTTCAAATCCTTCACCTACGTTGTTTACATCACCACCAGTCAATACTTCTGCTCCTTCTTCTTTACCTAGTTTGATGTAAGATAAAATTTTATCTTTTTGAATTTTCGAAGCTTGCGCACCCATCATTACTGTTGGATCTAGTGGGTCACCCACTTTAATCGCATTTACACGTTCAATTACTTTCTCAATGAATTTATCGTAAATGGATTCTTGGATTAATAGGCGCGATGGACAAGTACAGATTTCCCCTTGATTCAGGGCAAATAGAACTGCGCCTTCTACAGCTTTATCTAAGAACGCATCGTCATGATCCATTACCGATTCGAAGAATACGTTTGGTGATTTTCCGCCTAATTCCAACGTAACTGGAATAATGTTTTCTGTAGCATATTGCATTACCAATCGCCCGGTTGCTGTTGATCCTGTAAAGGCAGCTTTCGAAACTTTTGGATTAGTTACTAAGGCACGGCCTAATTCAGCACCAAAGCCATTCACAACATTGACCACACCGTCAGGAATCAGATCCCCAATCAATTCCATTAATACCATGATAGATGTAGGGGTGCTTTCTGCAGGTTTTAATACAACAGTATTACCTGCCGCTAGGGCTGGAGCCAATTTCCATACCGCCATTAATAAAGGAAAATTCCAAGGGATAATCTGGGCAATTACACCAATCGGCTCATGTACAATTAATGAAACTGTATTAGCATCCAACTCACTTAATGAACCTTCTTCTGCACGGATTACACCCGCGAAATATCTAAAATGATCAATTGCCAATGGAATATCGGCATTTAACGTTTCACGTACGGCTTTACCATTATCAACAGTTTCTACTGCCGCGATATATTCCAGATTTTGTTCGATGCGATCGGCTATTTTGTTCAGAATGATACTTCGTTCTGTAGCAGAAGTTTTCCCCCAGGTTTGAAAAGCTTTTTCTGCAGCATTTACCGCTAATTCTAAATCTTCTTTTGTAGAATGAGCAGCTTGTGTAAAAACTTTTCCATCCAAAGGAGAGATGTTGTCAAAATATTTTCCTTGAACTGGAGGTACAAATTTTCCTCCAATATAGTTGTCATAACGCTCTTTGAACGTCGGTCTTTGAATTGTACCCATATTAGTGTTTATTTATTTGTGTTATCTGTTTATTCAAATTTACCGAACACGAAAGGGGTGCTATAGCATATTTGTGTCAAAGTGCAGGACTATTGTTTCAAGGTCTGTAACAATTTATTATATTTGGTTACGAGCCAATTATAAAAGTTTTTAATGTTATGATGAACAAATCTTTTATAAATACTCTTCCGTACGCGAAGGAAAAGGAGCTAACTACCTTGATAGAGAATAAGCGTTCCTTTGCTGTAGACGAAATGGAACTTCATGTTTTCGAAACATATGAAGCTAGTTCCCTTGTACCATTACAATTTGGCGATATTGTTCTGATTAATATGTTGGAAGGCAAAAAAGTTATGCATATTGGCCAATTAGATGCATTTGATTATCAGCCGGGACAAATGCTCATGCTTCCATCCTATACCAAAATGCTGATAGATTTTCCAGAAGCTACATTGCATAAACCAACACAATGCACTGCTTTGGTCGTAAGTAAAACGAAAATAGATTCAATATTGAATTATCTCAATGAATTTAGTCCAAAGCATCAAATGATAGGCGAATGGAATTTTGATCCTAATATCTTTCATTTATATAATACACCTGAATTGACCGATCTACTCAATAAGTTTTTTCGCATAATGATGGATTCGAATGCGCTCAAAAGTGTGTATGCGGATTTGACCTTCAAAGAAGTCATGATACGTCTCATGCAAGCGCAATCTATGTTGGCATTAGAAATTGGCAATTCTGCGAATGCGGTACTTTTGCACTTAAAGGAATTTATTCGTACACGGATTACTGAGAGAATTTCGATAGAATCTCTAGAGAGAGTAGCTAATATGAGTAAATCGAGTTTGACGCGTCTATTTAAGAAAGAACTTGGTGTAAGTCCAATGGAATACGTTATCAGTGAGCGAATCAGCAAAGCTAAAGAGTTGCTCAAAATGACTAAATCCGTCAAAGAATCCTGTTTTGGAGCAGGATTCAGTGATGTAAATTATTTTGTACGTATTTTTAAGAGTAAAGAAGGTATTACTCCTGGTGCTTTCTTGCTTTCTGTTTAGAATTAAAATTTCATTACGCGATCGAGTTCACGTTTTGTATCACGCTCTTTGATGGATTCACGTTTGTCGAAATCTTTTTTACCTTGTGCTAAAGCTATTTCTATTTTGGCGTATCCACGCTCATTTATAAAGATGCGTAAGGGGACAATAGTAAAACCTCGTTCTTCTCCTTTTTCTTTTAATTTCTTGAGTTCTTTTTTAGTTAAAAGCAATTTTCTATCGCGTTTTGCTTCGTGATTATAAAAGGAACCGAACGAATACTCGGCTATGTGCATGTTACGAATGTACAATCCATCTTCAAAAAATGAACAAAAACTATCGTTAATATTGGCCTTGCCTTCACGTATAGATTTGATTTCTGTCCCCAACAATTGCAACCCTGCTACGTATTTGTCAAGAAGATGATATTCGAACGATGCTCTTTTGTTTTTTATATTTATTTGGGATGATATAGCCATATTTTAATTCTTCCTATGCTGCAAATTTAATAAAATAAAGCATTGAATTTAATATTCTTAATACTTGTTAGTGTATTAACAATAACTTAACTTTATGATATTTATAAGTTTATAAAATTGCTAATAACCGACCAAAATTTTGTAAGTTTGCACGTTTTGGTTAGAGTTTAATGATTCGTAAAAAATGGACTAAGCAATGGAAGCTCTAGTATGTTAGATTAAAGTCATAGTTTTAATGTACCGTATCAACTTCATATTTAATCCGTATTTTTGACGATTATTTGATTTTAGTCAAAAAGTAAGAAAAATCGCATTTTAATAGAAATATCTATAGCATGAGCAAGGGAAAGTTAAGTGAAAGAACAAATAAGTTTCTTCAAGAACAACTAGAGCCTATAAAAGCAAACGACTTATACGCATATTTTAGACCCATACAATCCAAACAAGATACGGAGGTTATAATTGATGGCAAGCGTGTGTTAATGTTTGGTTCGAATTCGTATTTAGGTCTTACTACCGATCCACGCATTATTAAAGCTTCTCAAGATGCATTAGCAAAATACGGTACAGGTTGTGCAGGTTCTAGATTCTTAAATGGAACTTTGGATATTCACGTAGAATTGGAAGAAAAATTGGCTGATTATGTAGGGAAAGAAGCAGCGGTATTATTCAGTACAGGTTTCCAATCCAATTTAGGTCCTTTGTCATGTATCACAGGACGTAATGATTATATCCTTTTGGATGAACGCAATCACGCATCCATCATAGATGGAAGTAGATTGTCCTTCTCAAAAGTAATTAAGTATGCACACAATGATATGGAAGATTTACGTGCTAAAATTGCTCGTCTTCCAGAAGAAAGCTTCAAATTAATCGCTACAGACGGTGTATTCAGTATGGAAGGTGACATTGTTAATCTTCCAGAATTAATCAAGGTAGCTGAAGAATTTGATGCCGCAGTAATGTGTGACGATGCGCACAGTTTGGGTGTGATTGGTGAGCGTGGTGCAGGTACAGAAAGTCACTTTGGTTTGAAAAACAAAGTTGATTTGATCATGGGTACTTTCAGTAAGTCGTTAGCATCTTTAGGAGGTTTCGTAGCTGCTGATAAAGATACTATCGAATATTTGAAACATAGAGCACGTTCATTAATGTTTTCAGCTAGTATGACTCCTGCTTCTGTAGCTTCTACATTGAAAGCTTTGGAAATCATCCAATCAGAACCAGAGCATATCGAGAAATTGTGGGCTAATACGAACTACGCTAAAAAATTATTGTTAGACAGCGGATTTGATTTAGGACATACTGAAAGTCCGATCTTACCTATTTTTGTTCGTAATAATGATAAAACTTATTATGTTACAAAAACGCTTCAAGACAATGGTGTATTTGTCAATCCAGTAGTTGCTCCAGCTGTTCCAGCAGAAGAGTCATTGATTCGTTTCTCCTTAATGGCAACACATACTTTCGACCAAATCGACGAGGCTGTTGAAAAAATGGCTAAAGTATTTAAAACTGCTGAGGTGGAAACATTTGTAGGCTAAGTTTACACTAAAACATAAAAAGGACATGATTAATATCATACCTGTTACTACTAAAAAACAACGTGCGGAATTCATAGATTTTCCGCATGATTTGTATATGGGGGATCCGAATTATGTTCCTGAGCTTTTTGTAGCTCAAGACGATTTATTAAATCCCAACAAGCATCCATTTTACTTACATTCTTCGGCACAATTGTTCTTAGCGTACAAGGATAATAAAATAGTAGGAAGAATTGCGGCAATATGGAATCCTCACCACAATGAGTTTAATAAAGTTAACGAAGGGCAGTTTGGATTTTTTGATTGTATTAATGATCAAGAAGTAGCCAATAAACTTTTCGATACGGCAAAGGCTTGGGTGAAAGAGAAAGGTGGTGATAAGATAGTCGGTCCGATTAATTTGTCTACAAACGAAACCTGCGGATTATTAATTGAAGGGTTTGATCGCCCTCCTGTGGCGATGATGACTTACAATTATCCATATTATATGGATTTAATTGATAATTATGGTTTTACAAAGCAGGTAGACCTTCGCGCGTATGAAATCTTGACAGAAAATGCGAACACTCGTTCTGTTTTATTATTAGATAAGTTAGAAGAACGCTTAAAGCGCTCAGGAATAATTCTACGTTTGATTGATTTGAAAAATTTCAAAAGCGAAGCCGAAAAAATAAAAAAAGTATACAATAAGGCTTGGGACAAAAATTTAGGTTTTGTTCCGATGACTGATGAGGAATTTGCCTACATCGCAAAGGACCTCAAAATGATTGTAGATCAGAACTACTGTATTATTGCAGAAAAAGATAATGAGATTGTAGGTTTTGCTGTCGGAATTCCTAATATTAACGAGATACAGATTAAGATCAAACGTGGACGTTTATTGCCAACAGGTATTTTCAAATTGTTGTTTGGTCGTAAAAAAATCAAAACTTTGCGCGTCATGATGCTTGGAGTTTTGGAAGAGTACCGTAAATTGGGCATCGAAGCATGTTTGTATGGACGAATTATCAAAAATGCGAAGCAGCATGGTATCAAAGGGGCAGAATGTTCCTGGATGTTGGATCATAATTATATGATGAATCACGCTATAGAGCAGATAAACG
Organism: Sphingobacterium litopenaei; assembly: GCF_014692495.1. Classification (GTDB taxonomy): domain Bacteria; phylum Bacteroidota; class Bacteroidia; order Sphingobacteriales; family Sphingobacteriaceae; genus Sphingobacterium; species Sphingobacterium litopenaei. The sequence goes on from NZ_JACOIJ010000002.1 coordinate 216,206, forward strand.
GTAATTTATATAAACGTTACCGTATCTATGAAAAATTAATATGACAACGAAGGTTTTCATAACAGGTGCAAGTGGTTTTGTGGGATCGCACCTTGTTGAAGCAGCAAAAAATCGTGGATGGGAAGTGCATGCTGCAGTCCGGTCATCAAGTAAGATTGACGATATTAAAACTTATGTGGACAAATTTGTTCATCCAGATTTTGGCAATGTCGAGGAGCTTAAGCATCTTTTTCTTCAAGAGCAATACGACTATATCATACATGCTGCAGCATTAACAAAATCCAAATCGGAGGAAGAAATTTTGCGCGTCAATGTCGGAATGACACAGAATTTGATGCAAGTAGCTTTTGAAGAGGGCGTCCAATTGAAACGTTTTGTATATGTAAGCAGTTTGGCTGCTATTGGTCCTATCGCATATAATAGTACAGAAGATATTCAAGAAGATACAGATTATCGTCCCTTGACAGTATATGGTCGTAGTAAACGTACTTCTGAATTAAATATAAAGAAGAGATTTGCAGATAAACCCATTTCGATTTTCAGACCTACCGCTGTGTACGGTCCACGTGAAAAAGATTTGTTTATCTTATTTGACACACTAAATAAAGGGCTTGATCCTTACATCGGTTCCAATCCACAGAAACTTAGTTTCATCTATGTGAAAGATTTAGTAGATGTGCTTTTGAAAGGTTGTGAAGTTCCTCAGTTTGCATTAGAATTTTATAATATTTCAGATGGTCACGTATATTCGAAATATGCGATGGCTGATATTTTTCGCAAAACATTTAAGAAAAAGGCACTTCGTTTGCATATACCATACAGAGTGGTGGCATTTGTTGCGCGCGTATCCCAAATGTTATATAAAAACTCTTCTAAAACACCCGTGATTTATCCTGAACGTTTAGGAGAGCTTACGGCTGAAAATTGGAGTTGCGATATCAGTAAAGCCAAAACAAAATTGGGATTCAATCCCCAATTTGATCTTGAAAAAGGTTTGACAGCTACATTATTGTGGTATAAAGACAATAAGTGGCTATAAATATAAAGTAATGAGTGAAGGAAAAATTGACAAGAAGTTGTTTCAGGACAGAAAAAGAACGAATATTTTAAGTAACCCTGAGCAACAATTTATTACCTATCTACTACCTAAGATTCCTAATTGGATTTCTTCTGATGGACTGACGGCAATAGGATTTTTTGGTTCTTTGATGATCCTGATTAGTTTTTTGCTTGCAGAATATGTGGATCGTTCGTTATTATTATTAGGTATCGTTGGTTTTTTCGTGCAGTGGTTTGGTGACTCTTTGGATGGACGTATTGCTTTCTTTAGGAACAAATCACGTAAGTGGTATGGTTTTGCCTTAGACATTGTCATGGACTGGGTGAGTACCGTATTAATCGGTTTGGGATATGTGTTTTATGCCTCCGAAGATTTTAAATATTCTGGATTTGCTTTAGTAGCATTGTACGGTTGGGCAATGATTATTTCACAATTGCGTTACAAAATCACTGATAAATATACTATTGATGCGGGTCTTGTAGGACCTACAGAGATTCGTGTGATTATTGGTTTGGTCTTATTATTGGAAGTTTTAGTTCCTTTCTCAATTAATTACAGTGTAATTGTAATCTGTGTGATTTTGTTTTTTATCAATTTAGCGGATACGAAGAAATTGTTGGATTTGGGTGATGAACGCGATAAAGCGGAGAAACTTGCTAAACAGCATAAAGATTAAAGAATGGGCTTCAAACTAAAAGAATTTTTAAAAGCACAGCTTTCTGCCTTTTTGGGTGGAATGACTGACCTAGGAATTTATTCTTTTTGTTATAAGGTGTTGAATTTTTCAGCACCTTTTTCCAATGCAATAAGCGGGGCGTTAGGTGCAATTGTTAATTTTTTAATCAATCGCTATTGGTCATTTAACAATCAGAAGACGCCTATTGCCAATCAGCTTTGGAAATTCATCCTCGTTGTCATTGGAAGTATCACGTTAAAATCGCTTGGGATATATTTCTTTGTGGATAGATTGCAGTGGGATGGTATTTTATCAAAATTACTTGTTGAAGTAATAGTTTCCTTGGGTTTCAACTTTACCCTGCAGAAATTTTGGGTCTTTAAGAAGTAATTGGATCTTGAAAATATTTAAAGCCTTTCCATCATGGGAAGGCTTTTTTGTTGGGTGGAGCTGTGAAAATTCAGTAGGCTTTGCTATATTTAGCTAGTATCCAATTGCCCTATGAAACTAAATTATTTGCTGATTATCTTTTTTGTATACATTTCTATGCCATGCAGAGCCCAATCTAGTAATTTTGCATATCATGTATTAAAGAATATTTCATTTGGTCACCAGAATATAGCAGCAAATTGTTTTGTACAAGACAGTTTGGGTATGATATGGGTGGGCACAAATAATGGACTTTATAATTATGACGGTTATACTGCTAAGAGTGCACCCATACCAGACAAAAATTTCAAAACTTTCATTCATGCGCTTTTGACGCTAGACAATAAATATTTGGCTGTTGGTACGGGTGATGGTCTATTCATTTATGATTATATAAAGGATGTACATGAAGTGGTAGGTGATTTAGCACATGTTGACGTCAGGAGTTTGTTGTTAGATGAGGATAAGTTGTGGATTGGTACATTGAATGGTCTTTATGTTTATGCGTTGAAGACCAAAAAACTTACGCGATATATCAATGTACCAATCCAAAACCAACCGATTTATGCGTTAAAAAAAATAGCAAATAAAGTTTTCTTGGGCACATACAATGGACTGTTCGAACTAAATACACAAAATAAAGCATCGAAAAAGCACGTCTTACCTCATTATAAAATTCAATCCAATCAATTTGTAAATGCATTATATGTTCAAGACAATATCTTGTGGATAGGTACAGAAAATGGATTGTATTCTTTATCAAGCAATACGATAAATAAGAATTTGATTTTTAATAATGTTTCCATTAAATCTTTAGAAGGATACCAGACAGATCAGCTTTTGATAGGAACTGATAATGGCCTTTTTATTTGGAAAAGGGATAGTTCCTATTATGAAAAGATAACACATGATTCGAGGAATTATTTTTCGTTGGCAAATAATATTATTTGGCGGACATTTGTAGATCAGAAAAGTAATATTTGGGTGGGAACTGAGGCCGGTTTTTCAATTTGGCGACCACAGAGTAAAGAAAAGCATTTTCCAATATATGCTTTTTCACCAACTAATGATGGTAATAATTTTTACCATATCTATAAAGATTCTCAAGGATGGTATTGGTTGGGTGGGGATAATGGATTGATTCGCACAAAATATCTCGATAAGTATGATCAAAATACGCAATGGTTTAGTGTAGATCAAAATACAACATCTTTGCCGCATAATCGCATACGAAGAATTTATGAAGATAAATCCAACAATTTGTGGATAGCCTCTGATGGAGGTGTCAACGTGTATGATCGGAACACAAATAGATTTAGACCTTTTGAAATAACAGATTCATCCCGTACCCGCAATGCCAAATGGGCGTATGATATTATAGAAGATTGTAATGATAATATTTGGGTAGCAACGTATTTAGGTGGTGTTTTTGTGGTGAACAAGCAAAAATTACTTTCGAGTAATACGCAAATTGTCGCCGATCAAAATTTCACCAAGAAAAATGGATTGCCTGTTGATTTTGCTAACCAAATTGTAGAAGATAAAAAAGGAAGAATCTGGATACTTTCTTACCATGCTGGAATAGTGTTGTTTGATCCTTCAACAAGAAAAATGACTGAAATAAAAGATGCTAAGGGGAATTCTATTCAGAAGGCATCCTATTTTATTCAGGATGCTACAGGTAATATTTGGGTTGCACTAGCTGGTGAGATTCTAAAAATAGATACCAAAGACACCTTCACGACAATCCCATTAGATAAATCTGATCATGCTCAAATTACTTCTCTCGCTGATGTTGGCCAATATATTTGGGTGAGTAGTTCAAATAGTATTTGGGTGGTGAATAAGCAAGATCATACCGTTGGGATTGCCAAATATAATGCGAAAGTAAATGCATTATATCATGATGTAACCACTAAGCAGGTACTTTTGGGCGGAAATGACGGGGTGATTTCTTTGTCCGATTATGTACAAAATACAATAGTGACTTCTTCGTCCATTTACCTGACATCTATCTTTGTCAATAATGTCCTGGTCGATAAGTATAATAAGGGAATTCGTTACCTGAACTCATTTATGTTTGAAAATGAGGAGAACAACCTACGTTTAGAGTTTTCAGATTTAAATTATAGTGATGAAGCAGGAATGCGCTATGCCTATCGGTTTAAAAAAGGTGGATCTGAAGTTTGGGCACCTTTAGAAGTGGGGGAGAATAAATTGCTTTTGACAAATTTGGCTTCAGGGAAGTATATTCTGGAAGTTTGTAAAATCAATATGAAAGGAGAAGAACGTTCTTCCATTCACGAATTCAATTTTTATATACGTTATCCATGGTATGCTAGCACTGTAGCAAAAGTCATTTATTCCATATTACTCATCGGTTTTATTTGGTGGGTTATAAACTTCTTTAGAGTAAAAAATAGATTAAAGCTAGAACGTCATGCCCGAAAAAATATTCAAGAAGTTACCAAGCTGAAATTAGACTTTTTCACGACAATTTCACACGATCTTAAAACACCTTTAAGCTTAATAATTGGGCCTTTGAGCCAAATTATTCATCAGACAAAAAATATGGAGAAGAAAAAGGAATTGGAGCTCATTCAGAAAAATGCGCACAAAATTCATTCGTTAGTTGAAGAGGTTGGCAATTGGGATAAGGCAACGATTACAGAACAAAAACAAAATCAGCGCATTTATTCTTCGGTGTCGCTTTTGGTGCTACTTGAACAAATTGTGGAACGATTTAAAGCTGTGGAAAAGGATGCTGAAATTAACATTCAGAATTTCACTCAAGAAGACACGATTTATTTGAAAACTGATATTATCAAATTGGAATCAATACTAACAAATATATTATCCAACGCTTTCAAGTATAACACTGCCAAAATAAAACGTATCGACATACAAGTCGAAGCGATAAATAATGTGTTGCGCATCGCTATAACAGATAATGGAATTGGAATTTCGGAAGAAGAGCTACCTTATATTTTTAGCAAATTTTATCGATCGAATAGAAATATTGTACAGCAGAAAGAAGGTACAGGATTAGGATTGCATATTGTAAAAGATTTTGTGGAGCAATTGGGCTGGCAAATACAGCTTGAATCTATAGTAGATGAAGGGTCAAAGTTTACTATTTCTATTCCTGCGGAAGATGTATCTTTTGATGTCAAGCAATTGGATAAATTATTCTCTGCTCAAACGCAACAGAAAAAAATCCTCTTGGTAGAAGATAATGTAGAGCTTTCGTCTTTTATTGAGCAAATTTTGGAGCAAGATTACCGCTGTGTAGTATGCGATAATGCGCTCAAGGCACTTGAGTTTTTAGAAAAAGAAGGTAATCCTGATTTGATAATTTCGGATTATATGATGCCGGTAATGGATGGCCTAGAATTTATAAAAGCTGTCAAGAAGAAAAAGCACACAGCGACAATTCCAGTTATTTTGCTGACCGCACAACGAGACAAAAAAACAGAATACGAAAGCGCTGCATTGGGAGTGGATACATTCATCGCTAAACCATTCGATGTAGCGTATTTAAAAACAAAAGTGACTCAACTATTAAATCGTGTAGAACAATTGTTAGAAAAGGTCATGCTTGAAAATATTCAGGAACCAAAAAATGTGCATGTAAGTTCAGCGGATGAGAAATTTTTGTCCCGTATTACGGCTTGCATAGAGGATAATTTGGATGATTCTGAATTTTCGGTTCAACGGCTAAGTGAAGTATTGGATATTCCGAGCAAACAATTGTACCGTAAAGTCAAAAATATTGTTGGGTTGACGCCTGTGGAATATATTCGTAAAATCCGATTAAATAATGCGGCTATACTTTTGCAAAAAGGAAATTTCAGTATAGCTGAAGTAATGTACATGGTTGGATTCTCAAATGCGTCCTATTTTTCTAAATGCTTTCATCAGCAATTTGGGTTGAGTCCAAAAAATTATGTGGAACAACAGAAGCAGCTATTCAAAAAATGATTCAAGACCTTAAAATGTGCGTTTGCAGTCAATTGGCCGTTGTTATTGTCCATTTTGTGTTAGTATTTGTCTTATATGTTTCGTCTTTTAGTTGTACTTCAACCTTAAGTTTGTAATTAGATAACCTATTTTATTATAAACTTAATCGTTAGAAATGAAGCATCTATTTTTATTTGTTGCTGCACTCTTTTATTATTCAACAATTTTTGCACAGGATAAAACTCCTACGGTTTATATTGATAAATCGGGCGTTTTACGTTGGAATCATACGAACCAAGAAGCTTCATTTTACGGAGTAAATTATACCGTCCCTTTTGCACATGCTTACCGTGCATTAAAATATAAGGGTGTCAATCCTAAAGAAGCCATTGACCGTGATGTGTATCATATGTCCCGAATGGGCTATAATGCCTACCGTATACACATATGGGATGTAGAGATCTCAGATAGTACTGGAAATTTATTAACCAATGTACACTTAGATTTATTAGATTATTTATTTGCTAAGTTAGAAGAAAAGGGCATTTATAGCTTGGTTACTATGATGACCAATTTTGGGAATGGATATCCCGAAAGAAATGTAAATACAGGAGCGTTTACATATTTGTACGATAAGTGCAATGTACACGCAAATCCGGAAGCTATAAAAGCACAGCAAAAGTATATCAGCCAATTGGTCAATCACAAAAACCCATACAATGGAAAAACATATAAAAATGATCCTTTCATTGTTGGTTTCGAAATCAACAATGAGCCTTGTCATACGGGAGATATTGCGATAACCAAAAACTATGTGCGAACCATGGTTGATGCTTTGAAAGCAGCGGGCAACAAAAAGCCAATTTTCTATAATGTAAGCCATAATGAATCGCATGTCTCTGCATATTACCAGCCCGGAATAGAAGGCACAACATACCAATGGTATCCTATAGGTTTGGTAGCAGGAAAAGAACGTAAAGGAAATTTTTTACCTTACGTAGATAGCTATCCTATCTCGTTTTCGGGTGTTAAAGATTTTGACAAAAAGACTTTGGCGGTTTACGAATATGACCCTGCGGATATACTGAGCAGTTATATTCATCCAGTTATGGTTCGTACATTTCGATCCACAGGTTTTCAGTGGATTACACAGTTTGCTTATGACCCGATTGATATCGCGAGGTATAATACCGAATACCAAACGCATTTTCTAAATTTAGCATATACGCCATCGAAAGCTATAAGCACGATGATAGCTGCAGAAGTGGCGTTTCAAATTCCTCGAAAACAAGTATTTGCTCCTTTTCCCGAGAATACGACTTTTGGTGATTTTACAGTGAATTATGAACAAGATTTATCGGTCCTGAATGATGGTGTAAAATATTATTATACCCGATCTCATGAGATCGTTCCCAAATCGGAGCATACATTACGACAAGTGGCTGGAGTTGGTAATTCTACTCTTGTAAATTATAACGGAACAGGAGCGTATTTTCTAGATCAATTGGAATCTGGTGTTTGGCGTTTAGAGCTCATGCCTGACGTGGAAATTACGTCCGATCCATTTGAAAAACCTTCCTTGAATAAGGAAATAGCAGCCATATTTTGGAACAATCAACCTATTGAAATTCGATTACAGGATTTGGGCGTAGATTTCCAAGTTCTAAAATTAAATAGTGGAGAACAAACAGTTGCTAAAGCATCATCTTTTTCAGTGAGCCCCGGTGTATATATTCTAAAGGCTAAAAATAAATCTGGCTCAAGCTGGAATGCAGAAAGCAAATTTAAAACTGGAAAATTGGGTGATTTCTATGCTCCAGAGCCTTCTAATTTTACTGTTCCGATCGTGATTCACACAGCTCCACAATTTATAGAAATGGAGCGAGGTGCTGAGATTTCGATGAAAGTACTTACCAATACAAAGATTGATTCTGTAATCCTTCAGACGGATCAAATATCTTTTTGGAAGGATAAAAATCCTTATCTCAAATTGCATAAAAATGGAAATCTTTACACGGCTTCTTTGCCAAAAGATATGTTGTCGAAGCAAGATTTGGCTTACACAATTACCGTATACACGCAAAATAAGAAATACACCTATCCCGAGGGAAAAGAAGGAACTCCTTTGGACTGGGACTATATATCTAAAAATTATTATACAGCTAAGGTTGTTTCTGCTTCAGCACCAATTATGCTGATGGATGCAAGAATTGAAAAGGAATCTTCGCTAGAGCATTATGCTATACCCGACAGTTCTTTTCTTTGGGTCACAAAAGATGAAGGAGATTTCACGAAACCTGCTTCGTGGCAGTATAAATTGACAAGTAAAGATTCACAAAGTAGATTCTTTTGGAAGAAATATGTACGTCCAACAATCGAAGAACGTGCCACAGGGATGCAGCATGTCAATAAAGTGGGTGCGACACTAGAAGTGAAGGATTTTAAAGGAACAATTCAGATTGGTTTCATTACACGTAAAGGGTTTACTTATGTGAAAGATATGGCTGTTTCGGCCTTGAATTATGATAAGGTTGAAGTGAATTTACAAGAACTCTCCTTAGTTCCGACACCTATTTTACCAGCGCCGTATCCCGTATTTCTGAGTAGATATTTTGTGCCTCAAGTGAAAGAGCCTTTCGATGTGCAGGATATAGAACAGGTGATTATTTCAACTTCAGAATTGCCTAAAGGGCAAGCTGATGTACGAATAGGAGCGATTTGGCTTCAGTAGATAAGACAATTATAGATAACCAATTTAGCATAACATAAATTAAACTATATGATAAGGTCGAAAATCAAAGTTAGCTTAGTGGGATTGGTCCTTCTGTATGGAGAATCACCACTACAGGCCACATCAATTTCGGTTGATAAGCTGCCAGCTGAACTTTACGTTTTGCAGCAGCAAAAAGAAATACGAGGTGTTGTTCGAAACGATAGCGGGGAATTGCTTTCGAATGTGACAGTAAGTGTTGGTGGAACCAATATTAAAACAGCAACAAATTCAGACGGAACTTATAAGATCAATCTACCAAATGTAAACAGTGCATTACAGTTTACGATGTTGGGTTATGAAACCAGAATCATTAACCCTTCATCGGCTGTATTAGATGTGGTATTAGTGAGTGCGAGTACTGCGCTAGAAGAATTAGTGGTGGTGGGCTATGGTAGTACAACAAAAAAAGATTTGACAGGATCGGTGAATACAGTTTCTAGCAAGGACTTTAATAATGGGTTGGTAGGCTCTCCGGAGCAATTGATCAGTGGTAAGGCGGCTGGTGTACAGATCACATCCAATAGTGGATCACCTACGGCAGGGAGTACTATTCGTATTCGAGGAGGAGCTTCTTTGAGCGCGAGCAATGATCCATTAATCGTATTGGATGGTGTACCGTTAGAAGCCGGAGGTATCAGTGGGAATAGCAATAGCTTTTTGAGTTTGATTAATCCAAATGATATTGAATCGATGACTATTCTAAAAGATGCTTCAGCTACAGCCATATATGGTTCACGTGCATCGAATGGCGTATTGTTGATTACGACTAAGAAAGGAAGTTCAGGAGCCTTGAAAGTGAGTTTTTCTTCTACACTTTCCTCTCAACATGCTTTGGGTGTGGCGGATATGATGAATCCTGAAGAGTACAGAAGTTTGATTCAAAGAGAAGGAAATGCTGCGCAACAAGCGTTAATCGGTACGGCAACAACAAATTGGTTGGATGAAGTTTTTCAGAAAGCATTAGGTACCGACAATAATATTGGTTTGAGTGGCAATTTCTTAAAAAATGTACCCTTTAGAGCTTCTGTGGGGTATTACAACCAAGAAGGGACATTGAAAACAGACAAAACAGAGCGTATAACTGGAGCTTTGACTTTAAATCCTTCTTTTTTACAGAATCATTTGACCTTGAATGTGAATTTAAAAGGGGCGCGTAATAATAATATTTTTGCAAATAATGATGCCATATGGTCGGCATTAGCCTTCAATCCGACGCAACCCATCTATTCAGGGGTTGATCTTTATGGTGGATATTACGAAAGTTTGGACAATGCTGGGTTGCCAGCAACCGGTGCTAATATTAATCCATTAGGACTTTTGTTCCAAGAAAACCATAAGAGTAATGTAAATCGCTTAATAGGGAATTTTGATGCGGATTATAAATTCCATTTTATGCCAAGCTTGAAAGCTCATGTTACTTTAGGCTATGATTATGCGCAGGGGAAGGGTTCGAATTTTATTCCGGAGACTGCGGCTACTGCATTTTTGTATGGAGGTGAATCGGATGAATACGAGCAAACTTTGAAAAACAAACTGTTCACAGGCTATTTGAACTACAATAAATATTATCCCGATGCTAAAAGTACAGTAGATCTTACTGTAGGGCATGATTATCAATATTGGAGTAGTACTCGTCCAGAAATTACTTATTACAATGCAAAAGGTGATGTACGTTCTACGGGCGTAGGTTCGGATGAGCGACATACGTTAATGTCGCTTTATGCGAGGCTGAATTACAATTACGATAGCCGTTACTTATTTACTGCGACAGTACGTCGTGATGGTACATCTCGCTTCAGTAAAGACAATCGCTGGGGAACTTTTCCATCTTTTGCATTGGGTTGGCGTATTTCTGAAGAGAGCTTCTTGAAAGAAAGCACCATTCTTTCGGATTTGAAACTAAGAGCAAGTTATGGAGAAACAGGTCAACAAGAAGGAATTGGTAACTATGGATATTTGCCTGTTTACAAATTAAGTACAGAGGCCTCACAATACCGATTTGGAGATCAATACCACAAATTTTATAGACCATCAGTATACAATCAAGATTTACGTTGGGAGTCGACCAAAGCATTTAATTATGGGGTAGATTTCGGTTTTCTGAATAACAGAATTTCAGGTTCAGTGGAATATTACACGCGTAAAACCAATGATTTGATCGCAAATGTACCTGTAGCAGCAGGAACGAACTTTGATCAAAATGCCACCATAAACGTGGGCAATGTAGAAAGTAGTGGATTTGAATTCCAACTGTTGACAACCCCTATTAAAAAGGAAAATTTTCAATGGGATGTGAATTTCAATGCGACCAATCAAAATATGAAGGTAACCAACATTGCGCTTGTGCAAAATGCAGATGCTATCGGATCTTTTGTTGGACCAATTGTAAGTGGACGCAATTTGCAGATTTTGACTTCTGGCTATGAGCCATATATGTATTATGTGTATAAGCAAGTTTATGACCAAGCAGGAAGACCTATAGAGGGCATGTATGCCGATCTTAATAATGATGGTGTGATTAATGAGTCAGATTTGTATCGATATCAATCACCTGCTCCAGAGTGGATCTTTGGATTTAATACACAAGTGAATTATAAAAAATGGGTAGCAGCTACAACTTTACGTGCCAATGTTGGCAATTACGTGTTTAATAATACCAAAATGGATTTGAGTGCGTGGGAGACAATGCAATATGTTTCTCCCGCTATTAATAACCTGCACCGTGATTATTTGAATACGGGTTTTCAGACTAGACAATATTACTCGGATTATTATGTAGAGAATGGTTCTTTCTTACGTATGGAAAATATTTCCTTGGGATACAATCTGGGTCGAGTAGCAAAAGTGGCTAATCTTCGTCTAGGTGCAATTGTGCAGAATGTATTCCTAATTAGTAGGTATTCAGGTATTGATCCAGAACTTTCAAATGGTTTTGATAGTTCATTTTATCCCAGATCAAGGACTTATTCTGTAAGCCTAAATCTAGATTTCTAAAATTCTGTTGTAAAAAAAATTAAGAACGTAGGTTATGAAAAAGATAGTAGCATTAAGTAAAGCTTTTATTTCATCGGTCATATTGATGATGAGCTGTACAAAAGATTTGGACCAATTTCCAACGATAGAAACTACATCAGAAAATGTATATACCTCATTGGAAGGTTATAAATCCGTGATGGCCAAACTATATGGCTCATTTGCGGTAGCAGGGAATAATAGAGGTGATGGGGACGCGGACATGGCTAGCTCTACAGCTTCTTGGGGGTATTTGCGTGTGTATTTCAATATGCAAGAGGTACCGACAGATGAGCTTATTTACTCGTGGGCTGGAGGTGATAATATGGTGGATTTGCAATTCATGAGCTGGGGAGCATCAGACACTTGGGTAAGTGCGATGTACTACCGGATTTATTACAGTATAGCGTTGGCAAATGAATTTTTGAGAAATGCAGGAGATGATAAAATCGCTGGTTTTTCGGATAGTGAAAAAAGTGAAATTCAATCTTTCAAGGCAGAAGCTCGTTTTCTAAGAGCTTTAGCGTATACGCATGCGATGGATTTGTATGGCAATGTACCTTTTGTGCAGGAAACAGATCCTGTAAGTGCGTTTTTTCCACAACGTATCACGCGCTCCGATTTATTTGATTTTATTGAAAAGGAACTTGTAGCGATTTCAGATATTTTACCTGCTCCAAAACAAAATCAATATGGACGTGTAAGTAGAGGTGCATCTTGGGCTTTATTGGCAAAAAATTATTTGAATGCAGAAATATACACAGGAAAAGCAAGGTACAATGACTGTGTGACGTATAGTAAGAAAGTCATTGATGCTGGTTATACTTTAGAGAGTGATTACAAAAAATTGTTCAATGCAGATAATGACAAGCGCACCAATGAAATCATTTTTGCCATACAAGCAGATGTAGAACGTACGAATTCTTGGGGAGCAACTACCTATTTGGTTAATGGACCTATTGTAGGTTCGATGAAAGCAGCGGATTATGGTGTGTTATCGGGATGGAATAGCTTCCGCACCTTGCGTGAGTTTGTGAAATTATTTGAGGCAAATGACCAAAGAGGAAGGTTTTGGAAAGACGGACAATCGTTGGATGTAGATGATCCATCGACTATCAGCCAAGGTTACGGAGTCATAAAATTCACGAATTTGTATGACAATGGAACATCTAAAACAGATGAAGGTATGGTCAACACGGATTTTCCAATGATACGTTTAGCGGATGTGTACTTGACCTATGCAGAGGGGACACTTCGTAATGGTGGCGGCAATCTTAATGAAGCATTGGCATTGGTAAATAGTTTACGTCAACGTGCTTATGGCAATGCAAGCGGTAATATTAGCACGGCACAATTGAATCTGGATTTCATTTTAGCAGAACGAGGTAGAGAACTTTTCTGGGAAGCTACAAGACGTACGGATTTGATTCGTTTTGGCAAATTCACAACCAATGCTTATTTATGGCAATGGAAAGGTGGAAGTGTAGATGGAGTTGCGGTAGATAGCAAATACAATTTGTATCCTATTCCGACAACAGACCTTTCCGCTAACCCTAATTTGATTCCAACGACAGGTTATTAAAATTTAAAAATATTGAAAATGAAAAATCTCATTTTATTATATACGCTGCTTTTAATAGTATGTGCGTGTACCAAAGAAGGGGACAAAGTCATTGTAAGTGGTTTTGAAGCTCCGACTTTATCCAGCACAAAGACTCAATTGGATTTAGAGGAAGTAAATGCTCAAAACTTAGCTTTGCAAATTGTCTGGCAGCAGCCCGTTTTGAATGCATCTCAGCCTATTTCACAAAAAGCAATCAAGAATACTTTACAGCTATCCGTAGATCAGAATTTCTCCACTATAGGTCGTTCGATTGATAGTGATGCATCTTCAATCAGCTACACACATGAACAGCTTAACCGCATTCTTTTGGGATTAGGATTCGCTCCCAATGAAGGTAAAACTTTATATGCGCGTGTGGTTTCAAAATTAGCCAACAATATCACGCCTCTTTACAGTAATGTAATTCCCATTGCTTTAAAGGCCTATCAACCTGCAGAGAATGCAGACTATTTGCATATGTCTAATAAAGATATGACTCAGTTTCCATGGAAATTATGTTCTCGTAATAAGAATGGATTTTATGATGGATTTGTACAGGTTGATCAATGGTACAATTTCTATTTGCTAGACGAGCCGAGTGCAGCAGCTAGCAAAATTTATGGTTCTTATCCCGCAGATAATGGTCAATACAAATTGCATGCAGGTGATGATAGATGGAACTGTTGGACGAATAATGGAGGATACCTATATATTTCTGCAGATGTCAATAAATTGGAATGGAAGGAAATTGTTATTTCTTCCTTATCTGTAACTGGTGATTTTAATGGTTGGAGTACTTCGGCAAACAGCATGACTTATGATGCACAAGCAAAAGTATGGAAAGCAACGATAACGACTACTGCTCCAGAACAATGGGGTATGAAGATCTTGGTGAATGAAAGTTGGAGCTGGTTTTTCGGAACTGCCGAAAATGAAGGTGAATGTACATTATATGGTGCAGATGCGAGCGGTTTCAAATACGACAAAGTCGGTACTCATACATTGATCTTGGACCTGAGCGATCCAAAAGCTTTTAAATACTCTATTCAATAAAATAATACGGTGATGAAAATTTCCAAAGCCCTTCTTACGGTAGCATATGTTGTTTTATTTGTCAGTTGTGGCAACAAAAATGAGTTTCCTGATATCGATCCAGGTAAGGAGGAAAAGAATTTTGCGAAAGGTGCGGATATTGGTTGGATAACCGAAATGGAATCTAACAATGTGAAATTTTATAACAGCGCAGGGGTTCAAATGGATGGAATAGCGTTATTGAAGAGTCTGGGCATGAATTCTATTCGTCTGAGAGTTTGGGTAAACCCAACTAATGGATGGAACAGTAAAGAAGATGTGCTAGTGAAAGCAAAACGCGCTGCAGCTTTGGGGATGAAGGTGATGATTAATTTTCATTATAGTGATTCTTGGGCTGATCCAGGACAGCAAAATAAACCCGCTGCATGGGTAAGTTTATCCTTCGATCAATTGAAATCAGCTGTCAATGCACATACCAAAGATGTATTGGACTTATTAAAGAAAAATAACATCGCTGTAGGTTGGGTGCAGGTCGGTAATGAAACTGGAAATGGGATGCTTTGGAATGAAGGGAAGGCAGACCAAAATATGTCCAACTATGCGCAATTGACCAATGCAGGATATGATGCAGTCAAAGCTATTTACTCTAATGCAAAAGTAATTGTGCATATCCATAACGGATGGGATAACAATTTATTCCGTTGGATATTTGATGGTTTGAAAAGTAATGGTGCAAAGTGGGATGTAGTAGGTATGTCCCTTTATCCAAGCAAAGATAATTGGTCACAAATGACAGAGCAATGTATCAGTAATATTAGAGACATGATCTCACGTTATAATAAAGAAGTCATGATTTGTGAAGTAGGATTGAGTTGGGATGAAGAAGCAGCGGCGGAGGCATGGTTGAAAGATTTATTTTCGAAATCGCAAGCTATTAGCAATAATAAGGTGCTAGGTGTTTTCTATTGGGAGCCTTTGGCTCACAATAATTGGAAAGGCTATACTTTAGGTGCATTTAATAATGCCGGTCGTCCTACTAAAGCGTTGAATGCTTTCAAATAATTAAATATACATTTACCTTCATGTAAAACCTAATAGTTGACAAGACTATTAGGTTTTATTATTCTGAGCCTTTCTGTTATATAACTACAGGGTAATTTATTAACTAAAAATATTATTTATTTTGTGTATTTAAGTATATTTGGTGTAAATACATATTCTTGAGAAAATGTATAACTAACACGTATTAACCCAAGTATCAACCGCAGATATGCATAATTATTGATGATAGTGATTTGGCCCGCCTTCATTTAGTTTCTGAAGTGGCGAAATTTCCTTTATTACATGTTGTGGGTAGTTTTGAGAGTTGCATACAAGCACAAGAAAAGTTAACACATAAAGATGTTCAGGTTGCAATTAATAAGTTTGGCGGAGGAGTTTATGCGTGTTCGGCAACGATAGAACTGATTAGTTATGAAAAGTTTATTATTCCGAAAGGTGTGACTTTGCAGACGGATACGATTAATCACAAAAATCTACTGGTTTGGGGTTATTTCAAACCAGAGATTATAAGTATGAGTGCTGTCTATCGCTCTACACAATATGAAGATGGTTATGAATTGTTTGGTACTACCAATGATATGGAATTTACTGATCAGCAGATTATTGCTCGTATCAAATATTACTATCATGTTGAAGGCGTAGATTATTTTGCGCGTACTTCTGAGACAAGCATCAAGGTATATGGATTGACGCAGACAGACAAAAAGCCTCAGCCTCCTTATTTGGTTATGTTGGATTCCACAGCAAGCAAAAGTGTTTCTAAACTTATTTGGCAAGATAATCAACATGACTCCCGAGGTTATTGGGTTTACAGAAATTCGGATGGCGAGTGGCAAAAAATATCTGATTTTATTTATGCTGTTGATTTGAAGGATGGATTAGGGGAATTTGTGGATACAGCTAATCATTTCAATAATCATTTAGTGCAATACGCTATCACTACCGAGAGTTTGAGTAATGTTGAAAGTGATTTTGTCTGATATTATAACAGTTCGTAAGGATGTAGGCCGACCAGTTGCTCCATTTTTAGTGGAAGTAATGCAGGAGAAAATTGGCAACCTTATCTTTTGGAACTTGAGTGCAGAGAATGCGAATGTTGCTATAGGCTATAATGTATGTAGAAAAATAGGCGTTGGAAATTATGAAAAGTTGAATTCGGTGCTGTTACCAATTAATATGAACTCATATCGTGATAGTATCGAAGTGGGAAGCTTGCCTATAACTTATAAAATCACAGCTGAAAATATTCAAGGGATAGAGAGTGAATTCAGTAATGAATAGGTCGCTTTCGCAAATACCGTTAAAATTTTACCTCCTCAGAATTTAAAATCCTTTAAGATAGATGATGATAATGTTGTAGTCTTGACATGGCAGCCATCACAAAGTAAAATTGCGAAATATTTAGTTTATCGTTTTGTTCGTGGACAAGAGGCTGTTTTAGTCGCGAAACCAATGATACTGCAGAAAAAATTGTGGATAACAAACCGAATCGAGGGGTTACCAATTATTATTTCCTAGTCGTGGTAGATGAAATTGGGAATATCTCATATCCATCAAATGAAGTTTATGAAGCATTTGAATAGTTTTAAACAGATTCAAATAGTTTTGTAAAAATAAAATTCCAGTTGCACAATAAGTTGTGGTGTACTTCGTTTTTATTTTTCCTGAATACTTGTTTCGTATTATAAAACTTCCTTATCTTTGCACCACTCCGCAAGGGAGGAACGGTTAGAAGTAACCATGAAATACGAGGTTAGAAGCAGTTTAAACTGAGAAATCAGGGAGGACAAAAAGCCATCCCTAACGGGAGGTAAACAAAAAAAACTTCAAATAAAATTTGCTGTTTAAAATAAATTTTCTACCTTTGCAGTCCTGACGGAAACGAAGGGAAAACAAAATAAGATAAGTACAGCAGTAATGCTCGAAATATAAGAAGAAGCGCGATGCGGATTCGATAAAAGTTCTTTAAGAAAATGATCATGTAGCGTAACGAGTAGTTTGAGAAACAACGAAAGTTAAAAAAATCAAACCTTAGTCAATAACGGAAATAGATATTAAAAAGACAATTCTATTTTTTTATAAATAGTTAGAGTCAAACTTCATTTTTACAATGGAGAGTTTGATCCTGGCTCAGGATGAACGCT